>NZ_FNPL01000044.1 GCF_900107305.1 Thermoactinomyces sp. DSM 45892 | reverse complement strand
TGAAGTGAACCCAAAAAGTTAGACACGAAGATTTAAGCAACCTGTAGGGTATGTGTTCGGTATTGAACCGGACTCATGCCCTTTAGTTTTATCTTCAAGCGTTTATGGTTGTAATAGTGAATATAATCCTCTAGTTCCTGTTTGAAATGATCCATACTCTCAAATTCGTGGAGATAAAGCAATTCACTTTTGAGCAAACCAAAGAAGTTTTCCATGACGGCATTATCTAGGCAATTTCCCTTGTAGGACATGCTCTGTGTAATACCGCGCTGCTTCAACGCGTATCGGTATTGGCTCATCTGGTAATGCCATCCCTGATCGGAGTGGAGGAGAGGAGCTTCGCACTCTCCTAGCTGATCGAAGGCTTTGTCCAGCATTTTTGAAACAAGAGAATAAACTGGGCGTTTTTCTAGTTGATAAGCAACAATTTCACCGTTGTATAGATCAAGGATAGGAGACAAGTAGAGCTTTTCACCATATAGGTGAAATTCAGTTATATCCGTAACCCACTTCTGATTGGGTTTAGTCGCTTGGAAATTACGTGCTAAGATATTAGAAGTAATCTTTCCAGCATTACCACGATAAGAACGATATTTCTTCATACGTACAAGGCATTTCAGCCCCAACTCATTCATGAGACGGCGAACTGTTTTGTGGTTCAAGGTGTAACCTTGATTTCGTAATTCCCATGTGATTCGACGATAGCCATAACGACCTTTATGTTCGTGAAAAATCGAAGCGATTTTTCCTTTTACATTACTGTATTTATCTGGTTGATCCATCTGTTTAAGCCAGTAATAATAGGTGCTACGAGCAATGCCAGCGATTTTTAATAGAGCCTTTACAGGGTAGGTGTGCCTTAATTCATAGATTACTTGGGCTTTGTCTTGTTGGCTGACTTTTCCCTTTCGTGAATTAAGGCATTCAACTTTTTTAGATAGGCATTCTCCATTTGTAGTCGCTTATTCTCTGCACGTAATACTTCATCTGTGCTCAGTTCCAGCTTCTTCTGTGGCTTCTTTTTCAAGGATGAACGCCCCTTTTTCTTTGGTTGGAGAGCGTCCAATCCCTGTTCCCTAAATAAATTCTGCCACTGATATATCGTACTAGGTGTAGGGATATTAAAGACTGCTTCCGTCTTTGTAAAGGACGCTCCTGTGTCGCTCATAAAGTTAAGTACGTCCATTTTAAACTCCGCTGAATAATTTGTATATCCCTTTTGGAAAGCGTTAATTCCGTGTTCTTGATACTTTGCTACCCATTCTTGCAATGGAGTAATACTTACCTGATATTTCTCCGCAATGTCTCTATAGGACTCGACTCCGTCGAGATAGGCTCGTACAGCTTCTAATTTAGTTTCTACTGAATACTTAGCCATAGAAAAAACACCTCCAACTGTTGGGTTTTAATTTCGTGTCCAACAATTGGGGTGCAGTTCA
>NZ_FNPL01000046.1 GCF_900107305.1 Thermoactinomyces sp. DSM 45892 | reverse complement strand
CTCGAGATGAGCAAATTCGCTTGAAATAATTTACAAATGATCAAAAAGAAAGACATGGTACCCCCTGTGTAGAAGTTATTGGTTCCCGCCAAATAACTTTGTGAAGGAGATAAAACATGTCTCGTAACGTCAGACTACCACATCACGAAACAATCAACCAGTACTTACAGGGAAAGAAATTCAATTTATATTACAGTAAACCTGCTTTGGAGCATATGATTCATTTCATAGATGGCGTGACGCAAAAAGGTTTTTCAGGGACACTTACAGATATTCATGGCTCCAGCCATGAATTGCGCCATCGCACCACTTTAGGGCATTTTCTTCAACACGGAAAATGGCAAGAAGATTGGCTTCTTAAAAAATCTCAAAGTGATGTGTTACGTCAGATCTACAAAGAAGCAGAACAAACGCAATTCCCCATCCATGTAATTGTTGATGATACCCTCTGCAAGAAGACAAAGCCTTCGTCACAGGCGACGTCGTCCATTCCAAATGCTGAGTTTCACTTCTCCCATAAAGAAGGGCGTTGCATCTGGGGTCATCAGGTTATTGTTGTCCTTTTCCAATGCGGAAAACTCCGTCTTCCTTACACTTTTCTACGATATGATAAAGCTGGGAAAAGCAAAATTGATCTTGTGTGCGATTTGATTAAATCACTACCCAATTTCCAGCATTCTGCATACTTGTTAGTAGATACTTGGTACAATGCGAAAAAAGTGATTGATGCGAGCGCATCAAAGGGTTTATACCTCATTGGCGGTTTAAAGACGAATCGAATTCTTTTTCCCAAAGGTATTCATACTCCTGCGAGAGACCTAGCTGTGATGATCAGGAAATCAGATACCCGCTTGGTGACAGTGGGAGAAAAATCCTATCATGTATACAGATTCGAAGGAGCTCTGAAAGAAATAGAAAATGGTGTTGTCCTTTTCTGTTGGCCAGAAGGCCAATTAGGGAACGCCACATCATTGCGATGTTTTTTGGGTATGGACGTTTCCCTCAATGAGGAGGTAATCTTGGCTCATTATAGCCAACGTTGGATGATCGAAATTTTCTTTCGATTCCTGAAAGAAAACCTCTCATTTGATCGGTATCGTGTACGTTCTACTCGAGCCATTGAACGCTTCTGGCTACTGCTTTTTCTCGCATGCCATTATCTAATTCATCAATCAGGTAGATGTCTATTTGCTAGCCTACGAAAAGTTCGAGAGCAAAGGGAGTCAGGCATGATCGAATGGATTTATTCGCAATGCCGTTTAGGCATTCCGCTTAGTTGTATAAAAAAGCAACTGAATGCGGCCTAGCCGTAGTCTGTCTATTGGAACTGGATATTTCTGTTAGCAGATTTGCTCATCTCGAG
>NZ_FNPL01000043.1 GCF_900107305.1 Thermoactinomyces sp. DSM 45892 | reverse complement strand
GTGGTGGGCGCGGGAAGCACGCCAGAATGGCGGGAACATCTCAAGGCTCAATTACCGAGCTACATGGTTCCATCGCATTTTGTCGAGATGGAAACTCTACCGCTTACCTCCAATGGAAAGATTGATAGAAAAGCATTACCTATTCCAGAAGAACAAGCAGGAAGTGGAGAGAATCATCTTTCTCCTGTAGAAGAACTCATTGCGTCTGTTTGGAGTCAGGTATTAGGTGTTTCGAACATCGGAGCGCAAGATTCATTCTTTGAACTGGGTGGACACTCACTACTTGCAACCCAAGTGGTTTCCCGCCTACAAGAAGCGTTTCAAATCGAACTTCCATTACGTGAGCTGTTCGAGCATTCGACAGTGGAGACGTTAGCAAGGCGAATCGGCCAATTGCGTCAAGGGGACCAAAAACCAGAATTACCCCCACTTGTACCAGTGGAGCGTGGCGAAGCAATCCCGCTATCCTATGCGCAGCAGCGCTTATGGTTTATCGATCGATTTACACCCAATAGTGCTCTCTATAATATTCCCGCTGTATTGCGCCTTACAGGGGACTGGGCACTCGAATCCCTAGAAAAGGGATGGAATCAGCTTCTAGAACGTCATGAGTCGCTACGGACTGTAATCCAAGAGATAGATGATCAACCCGTACAACAAATCCGCCCTTACAGCCCGGAAACGATTCCAGTGATGAACGTAACGGAGCTTCCGAAGGAAGTACGAGACAACGAAATGAAGCGCATCATTCAAAACGAAGCGGAAGCGCCGTTTGATTTGGGACAAGGCCCTTTGATTCGAGTCCAGATCCTTCAAGTAGAGGAAAAGGAATGGATGCTACTGTGTACCATGCACCATATCATCTCTGACGGATGGTCCATGGAAGTCTTTCTGGATGAATGGATGGCTCTCTATGAAGAAGATATTAGTGGGACACCAGCAGAACTGAACCCTCTCCCTGTACAATACGCAGACTTTGCCCAGTGGCAAAGAGAGTGGTTGAAAGAAGACGTATTGGAGCAACAACTTCAGTACTGGAAAGAAGAACTGTCAGGTGATTTACCAATCCTACAATTACCGACAGATCGCCCTCGTCCAGCGGTTCAAACCAATCGAGGTAAGATGCACCAAGTTCTCTTATCACACCCATTACGAGAGAAACTAAAAGAGATGAGTCGTCAAGAAGGTTCGACCCTTTTCATGACCCTGCTTACGGCGTATCAGAGCTTTTTATCTCGTTATACTGGACAGGAAGATATTCTGGTGGGAAGTCCGATTGCGAACCGGAATTACAGAGAGATTGAAGGATTGATTGGCTTCTTTGTCAATACACTGGTATACCGGGCTGATATGACAGGGAAACCGACCTTCCAAGAGCTGTTGTCTCAAGTGCGTGAAAAAGCGTTACGGGCCCATGAGTATCAAGATGTTCCGTTTGAAAAAATCGTAGAGGTCGTGCAGACCGAACGGAGTACGAGTCA
>NZ_FNPL01000041.1 GCF_900107305.1 Thermoactinomyces sp. DSM 45892 | reverse complement strand
CAGTTTTTCAAAATGAAACAGATAGGCGGATAGAACTAAAAACACCAACTTTGTATATTTAAGGAATACATAAAGGCACATGAACAAGGATGTTAGCCTATTTGTAAAAATATGGTGGGCACAAACGGATCTCCACATCTACCCAAGGGGTTCACCCTCCCACGTCTCACAGGATCATTGTCCCTACATTCCTTCGTTCTACCTACCTTGGGGTGGAGGCTGAATTTTGCTCCTTTGCAGGGTCTTTTGCCCGTATGGTTGATTAATTGCTCAGCTTATCCATGCTTCATTTTGTCTTCAAAGATATAGAGATACAGCGAGTAATGTTTAAGCAACAATCTGTAATGTAGATCTCTGCAAAGCCCTTTGGAGCTTTGCAGGGTCATAAGAAGTTTGAGTGTTTCCTAATACGAATAGCAAACGAATTAATTTACAACAGAGAGCAACCATAGATTGCTTCTTACTCAATGGATTTCGAGAGCGAGTGGTAAAGTGACGATGAAAAGCTTTAAACTCGCTATTTTTAACTACTAGTGGCATGACACATCGGAATAGCAGTGCACGTAAACGTGGACGTCCCCGTTTGGTGATTTGAGTTTTCCCTTTGTGTTTGCCAGAGCTGTATTCCTTGAGATTTAAACCAGCAAGCTTCCTAATTTGGTCAGGATGCTGGTATCGTTGAAGATCGCCAACCTCAGCTAGAAAACCTGCTACTGTCAGGAGTCCAACACCAGGTATCGACTGCATTTCCTTTGTTCCAGGTATCTGGTGTAAAAGATCTTCAACCTTTTGACCAACTTGCTCTAACTGCTCTTGGTATAAGTGATGTTGCTCCAGCAACATTTGAATTTCAAATCGAGCCATTTCACTTCCTATTGTAAGTCCAACCGTTTCCTGAGCGGCCCTAACAAGCTTCTCGGCTCGACCAAGCCCCACTGCACGCTTCACTTCTAGTTTCCACACCGCCACAATCCGTTCAGCTCCTAGGCACTGAACATCAACGGGAAGAGGGAAATGTTGGAGGGAAAGCATAGCAGCCTTTCCTTGCCAATCCTTGAATACTGTTACAAACTCAGGGAAATAACGATCTAACCAATTCGTAATTCGCCCTTGTACTCGCAAGAATTCTTGGTTGACTCGATCTCGTAAGTTCATAAGAACACGTAGTTCTGCGTGTATTCCTTCTGGAAAATGAGGTACAGAGTACCGAGCACCTTGAATCAAACGAGCTATGACATGAGCATCTTTCACATCATTCTTGGTAGGAGAATTATCGTCTAATTCTTTCGTCCTCTTCACATGCATTGGATTGACAATCACGACTTGGATACCTCGCGACTTCATAAAATGCGCTAAGTTCAGCCAGTAGTGTCCAGTTGGTTCCATTCCTAAAATGACTTGTTCCTTTGCCTGCTGGATTTGTGTACTTTTCATCCAGAACAGTAGCTGTTGGAACCCTTCTTGAGAATTAGCAAAAGCGATTGGCTTCGCCAATTCTTTACCTCGATCATCTACTACCCTTGCGACATGCTTATTTTTAGCAATGTCTACTCCCACAATGAGAGTTTCAGGTGTAAGTTGCTCCAGTTGTCGATTTACGTTAAAATTCATTTGTAGTGCCTCCTCTGTTAAATTAGGGATCTTTCGATACCCCGCATATTACAGGAGGCACTTTTCTTTTTCAAACTTCACTTTCTTTCATTACAGGAATGCTCCTT
>NZ_FNPL01000039.1 GCF_900107305.1 Thermoactinomyces sp. DSM 45892 | reverse complement strand
CCCACATGCCTTGTAGAAATCCATGGGAATGGGTCTCGATCTGGAATTGGAGAACTTCTAAGCGGTATTCAATTTTAGATAGAACCGGATTCATTGAGTTTCACCCCTTACGATTTATTGGGCTTGCTGATTTAACCATTCTTCAAGGTTCTTTCTTGGGATGAGTTTTCTGTGTCCGATGTCGACCACTGGGAAGTCTGGGCGGTGTAGGAGTTCGTAGAGTTTGGTACGGCTAATGCCAAGCATCTTCGCAGTTTGTTCTACGCTGTAGGTGAGGGATTCGGTTTGTGGCTTGTTTTCCATACGCTGGGTTAGGTTGAGTACTTTTTCATTTAGGTCGGATACGGTTTGAAGTAGTTGAATCATGGTGTCTGATGTGTTCATTAAATGCACCTCGTTTTCATTTCATCTGTAAGCTGTAGACTTATATTGTTCAGTCTATACTTAGATTATACAATGCGTATTGTCTTTTTGCAACTTGTTTTTTTAAAAAAAATGAGATAAGTTAAACCTAGATTGAACAATGCAAACTGATGATAGGAGATAGGGAAATGAATCCGCTTTCTACATGGACAGATTTAAAAAATATTGGGGTAGCATTTCTCCCTATAGGTTCAACTGAACAGCATGGCCATCATCTACCTATTTATACAGATAGTATTATTGCAGAAGCTGTGGCGAGTGAATGCGCTAAACATTTTAATCATGCATTTGTATGCCCTGTTCTTCCCTTTTCGGCTTCGTTTGAACATGTCCACTTTCCGGGATCCATCTCGTTACGTTCCACAACCATTATCGCGGTAGTTCAAGATATTGTAAGTTCCCTTGAGAGAATGGGAATTAAAAAAATCGTTATTATTAATGGGCATGGCGGAAATTATCTACTTGGTAACATAGCCCAAGAAATGAATATGGATCATTCTCGCTTGTTAGTTACACCAAATCGATATCATTGGGAAAATGCCTATAAACAAGCTGGGATATCGTCCACAGTTTCAGAAGATATGCATGCTGGTGAGGGAGAAACATCTATATTAATGCACTTATTAGATGAAGGAATAATTAAAATAGATCAGCTTATAGATATCAAATCTTCACGACGTGATTTGTTGACTGTGTACGGAATGAAAAAATATACAGAAACTGGCGCAATTGGGTTCCCAAGTAGAGGGAATTCCATTAAGGGAAAGATGTTGCTAGAATCTCTCGCGTTAGAAATATCTATTACGGTAAAGGAGTTTTTAAATGAGTAGAGTAACTAAATGGATGCAGATTTACGAGATTATCCGAGATAGAATTACAAATGAGGAATACGCACCGGGGAGTGAGTTACCGACTAACCTAGAATTAATGAAGGAGTTTGAAGCTCATTCAGGAACCATCCAAAATGCCATAAATACTTTAATTCGAGATGGGCTTATTTTTTCATCTGGATCGAATCCTAATCGCCGGAGGGTTCGTCCGATTCTATACCGTTCGAGTCGTAAAGGGGATTTTCTAGAGGAACATGGAGATCTTGGCTTAGAAAAAGTTGTAGATATTCGGATTATTTACGAAGATGAAGAGTTACCAACTTCTCTGCAAGACGAATTTACAGCACCTGTTCTATTTTATCAAACTCGACAATATCGGGATGATATTCTAGTAGCTACTACATACTCTTACATTCCAAATGTGGTGGACTTGAAAGTGCTAAGAGGGATGTTAAAAGAAAAAGGTGCTATGATATATGATTGTTTAAAGCAACTTGGCGTTGATCCGGCTGAATGTGAAGAAAAATTAATAGCATCCCTACCTAGTGAGTCAGATAGGGAGAAGCTAGATTTACCGCAACATGCGAACATACCAGTAGTTCACATTGAGCGTAGGGCGTTTGATCCTAATGGAAAATGTGTTCAAGTATGCTATATGATCGACCGGGCTGATTGCTATGAATTCACATATAAATTCCCATTGTTTTAGAGGGGCGAAATTGATCAAGTCTCTGTGATACAGGGGCTTTTTCTCTATATTTAGAAGAGGACAGAGATGGATTATCACTCAAAAAATATTGAAAAAACTCTAATTTTGTTATATAATATTATAATAGATAAATTT
>NZ_FNPL01000006.1 GCF_900107305.1 Thermoactinomyces sp. DSM 45892 | reverse complement strand
ACGATCACTAAGTCTGAAAGGTACACCGCTTGATAATGCGGTTGCAGAAGCCATGTTTAAAGTCATCAAGACTGAGTTTGTGAATGATGCTTATTTTCAATCTCTGCAAGAGCTGTCTCGTGAGTTATTCGACTATGTTCATTGGTTCAACAACATTCGCATACACGGCACTCTAGATTATTTAACCCCTGTTGAATACAAGCTTAAACACCTTAAAAAAATTGTCTAACTTTCTGTTGACAGTCCAAGAAGTAATGATGAAAGTGTAGAGGGTTTAATGAATTTCATGAATAAAGTAGATGATAAGGGTTTGATTTTTGCAAACTTGAATGATTTTGATGCAAAATATGGTCATTATTTTGATACACAGGGATGGAGTGATGCACTTGAAAAGTTTGATAGGGATTTGGACAAGATAAAGTCACTTATGAAAGAAGATGATTTATTAATTATTTGCTCGGATGGTCACGGGTGTGATCCTGTTTATACAGGGCTGCATACGAGAGAATATTCTCCATTGATTTGTTACCATAAAAATATAGAATTTGGCAAGTATTTGGGTGATGAAAAAAAACTTTGTGATATAGCGGCTACGATCGTAGATAGCCTACCGTTGGTTTATCGGATATGGCTTAACAGAAAAAATCCCTCATTCTACTACCTTCGGTAAAAATTATGTCCGACGGTTTCAGGGTACAGATTTATTTGAAGAAATCTTTTATCGGATTCTGCAAGAGGCTATGAATCTAGGTTTTGTCGATCCAGATGTTGTCTTTATTGATTCAACCCATGTCAAAGCAAGTGCAAACAAAAAGAAGTATTCAAAGAAAGTCGTAGAAGCTCAAGCCAAAGATTATCAAGAAAAGCTATACCAAGAGATTAATCAAGAACGAGCGCAGAACGGAAAAAAGCCTTTAGCTCCTAAAACAACAGGAATGAAAGAAGTAAAGGAAAATAAGACTGATCCTGAGAGTGGATTATTCATAAAAAATGAACGAGAGTCTATGTTTGCTTACTCCTTTCATGCGGGATGTGACCGGAATGGATTTGTTTTAGGAGCCATTGTAAAACCGAGTAATATCCATGATAATCAAGTATTTAAGCAGCTATACGATGAGATCAAAACTGCTATTACAAAACCTACAGCAGTTGCAATTGATGCTGGTTATAAAACTCCTTACATTAGCAAGTTATTGTTTGATGACGGGGTTCGCCCCGTCATGCCATACACAAGACCTAAGACTAAAGAGGGATTCTTTCGCAAACATGAATACGTATTTGACGAATTCTACAACTGCTATATATGCCCTGCTGATCAGGTATTAAAGTATCGTACAACTACTCGAGAAGGTTATCGTCAATATACTTCCAATCCCTCTGTCTGTAAGGAATGTCCATTCCTTTCCCGATGTACCGCGAGTCAAAATCATACAAAACAAATTCATCGGCGTATTTGGCAAGATCATCTTGAGGAGGCAGACCATTTAAGGCATACAGAATTGAACAAACATATCTACAAGCAAAGAAAAGAAACGATTGAACGAGTATTTGCGGATATGAAAGAGAAGCATGGAATGCAATGGACTACGCTTCGTGGGAAGCAAAAAATTCAGATGCAGGCGATGCTCGTTTTTGCTGCAATGAACTTAAAAAAACTCGCTACATGGCGATGGAGAAACCATCGCCATAAACGATATTTGGGTAAATTCATACGAAAACCTCTTCTAAACTTACTGTTCAGAAGAGGTTTGTCCGCAGTCTGAAACCTTGATGTTTCAAGGTTTTTGTTTTTCTAAAGTAATTGCAAGAGTGGTGGAAGGGGCATTGCAAACAATTTGCAAACATTGGACGTTTATTCATCATCAAATAACATTTTTTCAAATCGATCTACAGCGTCTTGTTGCATGTTCGGTAGTGTATGAATATAAATATCCATTATAAAACATAGATTTATATATATAGGCAAAGTATAATATATAAATGGAATAGGATTGTCCCAAATAGATATCATCTCACCATTTTTATCGTAATTTACTTGAGCGCATTTTATTAAAATGTTGATGGTACTCCGAAATAGTATATTTAGTTAGGAGTCAGTAAATGAAACGGCACTTAGTACAATTAGATTCTTTGCGTGGTATGGCTGCTTTGACAGTGGTTTTTAGTCATCTGCTATATGTTTATCCATATTTTGAGCCAAACACGAGTCAAAATACGAATTATTTTTGGTTAAATATAGTTAAATATAGTCCATTACATATTTTCTTTGATGGACATGGGGCAGTCATTTTATTTTTTGTGTTGAGTGGTTTTGTATTAGCTTTACCTTATTATCGCGAGGGCTTTAAACTACAATATTCTCCATATGTGATAAAGCGTTTCTTCAGAATATATGTTCCTTACATTGTGACGTTAACATTAGCTTTCTTATTAGCGCTTCCTTTCATTGGTGAGGCAATACAGGGCGGTAGTGATTTTGTTTCACGTGGATGGAATAAGGAAGTAGCAATACAAGATATCTGGAATCACATTTTATTCATAGGGAATTATGATACAAGGCAATTTAACCCTGTTATTTGGTCGCTTATTCATGAAATGAGAATTTCCATTATTTTTCCATTTATCATGATGATTGTATTACGAGTCAATTGGAAGTATATAATTTGTTTGGCGTTATTCCTTTCGATTATGGTAGAAGTAAAAAGTTTGGATTATACAATTCATTATACTGGTATCTTTATGATAGGAGCGTTATTGGCTAAATACTATCAGACTATTGTTCATTGGTTACAAGCGAAAAGTGTTTTATTTAAAGGCTTTCTATTATTACTAGCAACTTGCTTGTATTCATATAGTTTTCTGTTTTACAATGTTTCTTTTGCTCATAACTTTATAATAGATGATTGGTTTACAGCTATTGGTTCAGTCATATTTATTAGTATCAGTTTAGCATCTATAAGAGTAACAAACGTTTTAAAAAAGAAGCCCATTCATTACTTAGGGAAAATATCTTACAGTCTTTATTTAGTACATCTTCCCATCATTCTATTCATGGTACATTTATTAGCTAACTCGATACCAACCAGTGCAATTTTATTGCTAAGTTTTGTGGTTGCATTATTAGTTGCGAGCCTTTCTTACTATTTCATTGAAATTCCATCTATCAAAATGGGTGCTAAAATAGCTAAGAAAATAAAAAAAAGAGAAGAAGAGTGAACTTGAGAGGCAATTTAGCTAATAAATGTTTGATTTTCTCTCGATCGATAGGGGGAATTGACTAATTTGCTCTTTGATGTCTTGTAGAAGGACATACTCAGAGAAAAGTAATGATGATGGATGAGTGAACAAAGCAAAAATAAAGACGCCGTTTTTCCCTAAAATAGGATAAATGGCGTCTTTATTTTATGGATAAAACAAGTATGCATTACTTGGATGGAATGATATTTAATTCCTTCAAGTACGCTGTTTCTTTTTCTTTATCATATTCCTTTTCCCACTTCGACATAACGATGGCGGCTAAGGAGTTACCGAATACGTTTACTACGGTTCTGGCCATATCCATGATTCTGTCTACACCGGCGATGAAAGCGAGCCCTTCAGGTGGGATTCCGACTACGCTGAGAGTAGCTAATAATACAACAAAGGATACACCGGGTACACCTGCAATTCCCTTAGAGGTTACCATCAGTGTGAGAAGAAGCGTGATTTGGGCACTGATTGGCATATGAATGCCATATAATTGAGCGAGGAATATCGCAGCAATGGCTTGATAGAGTGTGGAACCATCTAGGTTAAATGAGTAACCGGTTGGAATAACAAAGGATGTAACCGCCTTCGAGCATCCTAACTTCTGCATCTTCTCGATTAGCTTTGGTAAAACGGTTTCAGAACTTGCCGTAGAGTAAGCAAGTATAATTTCATCTTTTAAGACACGGAATAAGTGGAAGATGTTAATGCCCACGATACGTGCCATGATCCCGAGTACAACAACAATGAAGAAGATCATGGCAGCATATACCAAGATAATGAGTTTACTAAGTGGGATAAGGGACTGAATCCCAAACTTAGAAACGGTTACACCAATTAGTGCAAATACACCGAGTGGAGCAAACTTCATAATCTGATTGGTCATGGAGAACATCGCTTCTGAGACACCGTGGAAGAAGGTAAGAACGGGCTTTCCTTTTTCCCCGATGGCTGCAACACCAAGTCCGAACATGACGGAGAAAAAGATAATAGCGAGCATATCGCCTTTGGCTAAGGATTCAAACAGGTTGCTTGGAACGATATTTACAAATGTATCTGCAAACCCATGACTTTCTACTTGATGGGTTGTGTCTACGTATTTTTGAATATCTGTTTTTTGCAGTACATCCATTTTAATGCCTGCACCTGGTTGGAATATATTAGCGAGTAGCAATCCGAGTACGAGGGCGATGGTGGTAATGATCTCAAAATAGAGAATGGTTTTACCGCCTAGTTTCCCCAACTTCTTCGTATCACCCACTCCAGCGACACCTACTACGATACTGGCAATGACGATTGGAATTACGATCATCTTAATGAGTCGAATAAAGACGTCACCAATCGGCTTTAGATATGTCTCAATCGTAGGGTCTCCGTAGAAAATGGCACCTACTATTACACCAACAACCAGCCCAAATAAAATTTGCCAAGCTAGGCCAAATTTTTTCATATGATCACCTCTGATAGTTATTTAGTAAAGAACAATAGAACATCCTATAGAAATTTATTTAATTATGGGCGAGTTGCACTAAATAATCATATTAAATTTCACATATATATTCAATGTTTTTATTTGATAACATAAAGGAAAACATTTTATGTGTAATTAATTATTAATTAATATACTATATTGTGAATGAATATAGTTTATCTATGGATTTTTACAGCATAAGAAGATCTCTGTTATGTGATTTTATTTATCTAATTTCATTAAATATATAGAAATTAAATTGATTACCGAAATGACTAAGATACAGATTGAAAGAAGAAGGGAGCTGACTATGCGGTAGCTCCCTTCTTCTTTCAATCTAATGATTTACTTCGCTTAGATCGGAAAGTCTAACTTGTTGTTTTTCTTGATGTGCTCCTTGTATATGCACAGTAGCTGTAACGCCGTCCTCATTTACTTGGTCAATCCAAATCGAATTACCATTGTAGTTCACATGTATGGTCTTAGGAGAAGCGATAATTTCTTTTGCTCTTTGTATATCCAATGATATTACCTCCCTTTCATGGTATTCGTAGTATGTTCTGATCCTTTTATTAACATGCGAGTTGAAACCAATAAATAAAAATAGACGAATTAAAAACAACAACATTTACTAATATAAGCAATATAATGAATTTTAAAATTAATAAGATTAATTTTTTGGGGGGTTAACAAATGAGGAAGAAGTGGATGTATTGGTGCATAGGGTTTGCTTTATTGTTAGTGTTGATGCCGACTGTGGCGGTTCCAGTTTGGGAGAATGTCACAACGTCTCAATTTAGTGAGGACGATCTCTCGAATTTGACAGAGGCGGTTACGAAAGAGATGACTCAGCAAAAGACTCAGCAAAAGGCGTCTATCTCAGCCGCGGATGTAGAGAGTCGTGCACAGGTAAATGTTCAGAGAAAAGACCCAGACAAGAAGTGGGTATTTGGTACAGCTGTCATTGAGGCACCTAAGGAAAAAGGGGCGTATCCAGAAGGTTGGATTTATGTTGCGAAGATGGAAGAGGCAGAATGGAAGGTGGCTTTGGAAGGGAGTCAGTTATTCCAGAGTTGGTTACAAGATGCACCTAGTACGGTTGTGAATAGCAATGAAAAGAAGGCGTTTGCCAATCGTAGTAGTGATGTCAAGATTATGGCGGATCAAGATCAATTGAGGCTGCCTTTTGCTTTAGGTGCTACTTGGACGTTAACAGGTGGACCGCATGGTTATAGTGGGCAAAATACTCCTTATAGCTCCCTAGATCTAGCAGGGGGGAATCAACAAGTTTTGGCAGCGGGTTCAGGTAATGCCTACACTATGTGTGGAAATGGACAGGGTTGGATTCGGATTATTCATGCAAACGGGTTTGCCACTGATTACTATCATTTGTTGAATAACATCCGGCCAAATGGATCGTGGGTCGATGTGGGCACATTTCTCGGATATACGGGTACAGATGTATCGTGCGGGGGATATGCCTCAGGAAGACACGTACACTTTGCACTCCGCTACAATAATGCATATGTTTCGATCAATGGCCGTGAGATCGGTGGTTGGGTATTTTGGTCGGGCAATTCCGCCTATGGAGGGTATGCGATGCATGGAAGTACCGTTCGTTACCCAGGTCAAGGATTATATCATTATGGAGCACTTGCCCCTAACCAAGGGATTGTGGATGTAGTGGGAAGAGGCACTCTGAATGTGAGATCTGGACCAGGAAGTAACTATCCAATCGTGGGAACGAAGAATGATGGAGAGATTGTAACTATAGCATGTACGGCCACGGGTACGACTTTTACAGGTAGATCGAAAACCACGAATATATGGGATCGCATCGGTAATGGACAGTGGGTTAGTGATGCCTATGTATGGACGGGATCAACGACTGCAGTTGCTCCAACATGTAACTAGTAACGGAGAGATAGTGTTGTGAGTAAGGGAAGATGGTCTGAAGCAATGGGATTGCTTTGGACCACTTCTGCACTTTGAACAAAGAGATCACGACTGACAAAGATATAATCTAGTTGCGTTCTAGGGCGTAACGAAGGAAAGGTTGCGTATCGCAGAGTGGGATCGTTTACTTGGCAGACGTCCATAAAGTGATGGGCAACCTTTTTCCATGGTTTTGATTTCGGTCTCATATTCCAATCTCCCATTACGATAGTGGGCAATGAGTGATCTACGCAATGATGGAGAATATAGTTAACTTGCCTACGATGAATCCATGGGTTTAGGCTAAGGTGCGAGGTGCATACATGGATCGTTTGGCTGGGAAGCTGGATGTGTGACTCTAGCAAGGAGCGATTTTCCATCAGTCTAGTTGGAAATTGGAATAGGTGATTTTGCTTGAAGGAGATGGGATAACGCGACAAGATTGCATTTCCATATCGTCTAGGTTCTCCTCTTTTCTTTGCAGGTGAGGAAATAGCATGTCCATAAGCATAGTTCATGCCGAGTATCTTGGCCAGCCAATCGATTTGATTGACATGGTGACTTCGTTTTGAAAAATAGCAATCTACTTCATTTAAACCAACTACATCACACTGATGATCGGCGATGATGTTAGCGATTCGTTGTAGATCGATTTTGCGATCGGTTCCTTTACCATGATGTATATTAAAGGTCATGACACGTAACTTCAAAGTATGATCGCCTCTCTAGAAATGGGATGGAAGATATATAGATAGTTCTTGTGTCTATTATGGTTAACTTTAACCAACTTCAACGGAGATTCATAAAAAAAATTGTCGAAAATAAGAATGTTATTGTGATAATATATAGAACAATAGGTATGATTTTAATATTTGTTATATACATATTTTTATCTATTATCTCTATATTTGTATTTTATTGTTTTTTGTGTTTCCGAATAAACGAGGTGATTCAGTGACCCAGACAGTATTAGAGATTGCCGAATTACAATTACATTTCTTTACCGATAAAGGGATCGTAAGAGCGGTTGACGGTGTCAGCCTTGAAGTAGGAAGAGGAGAGGTAGTCGGATTGGTTGGGGAGTCTGGATGTGGGAAAAGTGTTACATCCTTGGCGATCATGGGCCTGATTCCTCAGCCGCCTGGAAAAATGGTGGCGGGGTCGATCCAGTTTGAAGGGATGGATCTCACGAAGATTTCCCAGAAAGAGCTTCGTAGAATCCGTGGAGATCAGGTAGCGATGATTTTTCAGGAGCCCATGACTTCTTTAAACCCACTCTTTACAGTGGGAAATCAGTTAATGGAAGTAGTGCGTATCCATCGGAAGATGAGTAAGGCAGAAGCGCGTAAGCAAGCTGTAGAGATGCTCCAACAAGTAGGGATTAGCCGGGAAGGAATTTTGGATGATTATCCTCACCAGCTATCTGGAGGAATGCGCCAGCGAGTTATGATTGCGATGGCGATGATGCTAAATCCGAAGCTACTGATTGCAGATGAGCCGACTACTGCTTTAGATGTTACGATTCAAGCGCAAATTCTTGATCTTATGAAGAGTTTAAACAAAGAATTTGGAACATCCATTCTTTTCATCACACATGATTTAGGAGTAGTTGCAGAGATGTGTGACCGAATTGTGGTGATGTATGCGGGACAAATCGTAGAGCAGACGGACCGTTTTCGATTGTTTCGTAATCCCAAGCATCCATATACACAAGGTTTGATGGATTCGATTCCGAAGATAGAGGATAAAAGAGATCGTCTCTATTCTATTCCGGGTCAGGTGCCTAATCCTCATCAGATGCCGCGAGGATGTCGTTTTGCCCCGCGTTGTGAGTATGTGATGGATATTTGTCGAGAGAGTTCTCCTGATTTGATTGCGGTGGAAGAAGGTCATCTAAGTCGTTGTTTCTTGCATCAGGAGGTGGAGAAAGTTGTTGCTACAAGTACATAATCTGCGAAAGACGTTTCCTATTCGGGGAGGATTATTTGGAAAAAGAACCGGTGAGATTACGGCTGTTGATGAGGTTAGTTTTTTTGTCAAAAAAGGTGAGACGTTAGGCCTAGTTGGAGAGAGTGGGTGCGGAAAGTCGACAACAGGTCGAGCAATCTTACGTCTTCACGAGCCAACCTCGGGTGAGATTACATTTGAGGGAAGGTCATTGCTTGCTTTGGGCGAGGAAGAGATGCGGAAGGCACGACGTGATCTGCAGATGATTTTTCAGGATCCATTTGCTTCTTTAAATCCCAGGCAAAAAGTATTTGATATCTTAGAAGAGCCGCTCATCGTTCACGGAATGGGAAATGGTCCAGAACGGAAGGAACAAGTTCAGGAGCTCCTACATCTGGTCGGGCTGAATCAATCACATGCGATGCGTTATCCACATCAATTTAGCGGGGGACAACGGCAGAGAATCGGGATTGCCCGAGCTTTATCGACAAAACCGAAGCTAATTGTTGCGGATGAGCCTGTATCTGCTTTAGATGTGTCGATTCAGTCGCAAGTGCTAAATTTAATGGCTGATTTACAAGAAAAGTTTGAACTGACATATTTGTTTATCGCCCACGATTTAAGTGTGGTAAAGCATATTAGTGATCGGGTAGGCGTTATGTATCTGGGACGTCTGGTGGAGTTGGCCGATCGGGATGATTTGTATGAGAAGCCGCTTCATCCATATACGCAAGCACTGCTTTCTGCCGTTCCTGTACCGGATCCGGATTTCCAGAAGCAGAGAATTATTTTATCGGGTGATGTTCCAAGCCCGGCGAATCTGCCTAAAGGATGTGCTTTTCATCCACGTTGTCCACTTGTGATGGATATTTGTAAAGAAGTGCGCCCAGAGTTTACGGATCAGGGTGGAGGACATTTTTCGGCGTGCCATTTGTAGATACATGGGAAACCTGCATTTCATCAAGGAGGTGACGGGCCTAGATTTGGGATGATGCTGTATCACTATTCTAAGGGGGTTTCTGTATGAAAAAACGTGGTCTCATTCTTTCTCTTTCTGTGACATTGCTTGCTACTTCTTTCTTGGTTGCTTGTGGTGGGAAAGATCCGAATGCGGGAAGTGGTAAGTCCAAAACACTCATTTATGGACGTGGCGCGGATTCGGTGGGCCTAGATCCAAGTCAACAAACCGATGGTGAGTCATTAAAGGTTACAAAGCAGATTTTGGATACTTTGGTTGATTATAAAGATGATAGTACGGAAGTAGTTCCAGGACTTGCTGAGAAATGGGAGAAAACGCCTGATGGATTGACGTGGACATTTACTTTGAAGCAGGGCGTCAAGTTCCATGATGGAACTCCGTTTAATGCAGAAGCTGTGGTATTCAACTTTGAACGCTGGATGGATAAAAAAAATCCGTACCATAAGGGAGATTTCCCTTACTACGGTTATATGTTTGGCGGCTTTAAAGGAGATAAAGGCCATGTCATGAAATCGGTCACGGCGGTAGATGCGAATACGGTTAAGTTTGAACTGGCCGTGCCTCAAGGTCCATTTCTCAATAACTTAGCGATGAGTAGTTTTGGAATCGGTTCTCCTGAAGCAATTAAAAAGGACCCAGAGGGTGTCAAATTTAATCAGGCACCAGTAGGGACTGGGCCGTTTAAATTTGTTGAGTGGAAGAAAAATGATAGCATTACGCTGGCAAGAAATCCTGACTATTACGAAAAGGGCCTACCTAAGATGGATAAAGTCATCTTTAAATCGATCCCTGATAATGCGGCACGTTTTACTGCTTTGAAATCAGGTGATATCGATATGATGGATGGCTTAAATCCTGATGATGCGAAGTTAGTGGAAGCAGATAAGAAATTACAGCTGAAGTTGCGTCCGGGGATGAACGTGGGCTATTTGGCACTGAATACGACGAAGAAGCCATTTGATAAGCTAGAGGTACGTCAGGCGATTAACCTTGCTACGAATAAAAAAGGCATCATTGAGAGTTTCTTTGCGGGATATGCGAAACCAGCAGTGAATCCGATGCCCGATGTAGTGTGGGGATTCAATAAAGAGACCCAAGACTATGAATATAACTTAGAGAAAGCGAAGGCGCTCCTTGAGAAAGCAGGCTATCCAAATGGCTTTGAAGTGGAATTTTATGCGATGACAGAACCACGCCCTTATATGCCAAATGGGAAAAAAGTGGCTGAATTCATGCAAGAGGATTTAAAGAAAATCGGCGTTACGGCTAAGATCGTCACATATGATTGGCAGACTTATAAAGACCGTGTGGGAAAAGGGGAGCATCAGATGGCTCTCTACGGATGGACGGGAGATAATGGGGATCCAGATAACTTCCTATACGTCCTGCTAGATAAAGATAATACACGTACTCCTGATGCCGGAAACGTTGCTTTTTATAAAAATGATACCTTGCATGATGTCCTCATTAAGGCACAGCAATCAACGGATCAAAAAGCTCGGACCGATTTTTATCAAAAAGCACAAGAAATCATTAAGAAGGATGCTCCTTGGGTACCATTGGTTCATGCCACTGTTCCAGAAGCTGCCCGTGCAGAGATTTCGGGATGGATTCCACATCCAACTGGATCTGACAAACTATTAAACGTATCCATGGAAAAATAGTAAGGATAAAAAGTGGCATTGCAATGATATGCAATGTCACTTTTTATACAGAAAAGAGAGGGGAACCGCTCATGATCTCCTATATAATCCGGCGACTTATTATGCTCATCCCCGTGTTGATCGGTATGTCGATTATCACATTTGCAGTGGTTCACGCGATTCCAGGCGATCCTGCACGAACGATCGTGGGTGATAAAGCGACACCAGCCCAGATACAAGAGATTCGTGAAAACCTAGGACTTGATAAGCCGGCATATATTCAATATTTTACCTATGTAAAAGATATCTTACAGGGGGATTTGGGAACTTCCCTAATAACGAAGCAAGAGATTGCAAAGGAGATAAAGCCGTTTTTGGCGGCGACAACGGAGTTAGCAGTGGTTGCCATGCTGATTGCGGTTTTCTTTGGAGTAAATCTCGGAATCCTTTCTGCTTGGAAACAAAATTCGTGGTTTGATTATACGGCTATGCTAATTGCGCTGATAGGCGTATCGATGCCCATTTTTTGGCTAGGGTTAATGGAACAATGGTTTTTTGCTCAGGAGCTTGATTTATTTCCCTCTAATGGGCGACTTGATCCGCGAATGGAATTTGATTCGATCACGAACTTTTATACCATTGATGCCATCATTCAAGGGAATTGGTATGCTTTTCAGGATGTTCTCTTACATTTAATATTGCCTGCCGTAGCGTTAGGGACGATTCCCATGGCGATTATTGCGAGGATGACTCGTTCGAGTATGCTTGAGGTGATGCGTTCCGATTATATCCGAACGGCCCGAGCAAAAGGATTAGGCGAGTTTTGGGTTATTTATAAGCACACCTTGAAAAATGCTTTTATCCCTGTGTTAACGGTTGTTGGTTTACAGTTGGGGCTTCTATTAGGCGGAGCTGTGCTTACGGAGACGATTTTTAGCTGGCCCGGGGTAGGTCGCTATATTTTTGATGCGATTAATGCACGGAACTATCCAGTTATTCAATCGGGAATTTTAATTTTGGCTACGATTTTCGTCTTGATTAATTTAATGGTTGATCTGCTATATGCATGGGTTGATCCGCGGATTCAATATGGGAAGGGGGATTAAACGATGAGCGCACATACACAGCCAGTAACATTTACACAGCCAGAGCCCCCGATTGCTCCAGAAAAGGAAATAGTAGAGTCACCCTTTCGCGATTTCGTGCGAGCTTTCTTGCGACACCGTTCTGCGGTGATTGGAAGTGTCATCGTGCTATCTTTTTTGCTTATTGCCCTTCTCGCTCCGTTTATCACTTCTTACGAATATACGGCTCGAAGTCAGGCACTCTTGCAAGCTCCTTCCGTAGAACATTGGTTTGGAACGGATGAAATGGGGCGTGATATATTTACTCGTGTGATTTATGGGACACGAATCTCTCTATGGGTGGGACTTTTTGCTATTTCGGGATCGATTATGGTGGGGAGTCTCCTCGGATTGGTTGCTGGATTTTATGGAGGATGGAGAGATACAATCATTTCACGTTTTTTTGATATTCTCCTTGCTTTTCCAAGCATTCTCCTCGCGATTGCCATTGTAGCCATGCTAGGACGAAGCTTGAGCAATGCTCTCTTAGCGATTGCGATTATTAATATTCCTACGTTTGGTCGTCTAATGCGATCGAAAGTGCTAAGTGTCAAATCAGAGGATTATATTCTAGCCGCTCGGGCAATGGGGATGAAGAATCGTCGGATTTTATTTCATCATATTCTGCCTAATTGTTGGACTCCGATCATGGTGCAAGGAACACTTGGTTTTGCCACGGCTGTGATTGAAGCGGCGGCACTTGGCTTCCTCGGATTAGGTGCCCAGCCTCCTGAACCCGAGTGGGGGACGATGCTAGCAGATGCTCGCCAATATATCCAGTTGGCCCCATGGACGATGATTTTTCCAGGAGTTGCTGTGGCGTTGACGGTACTGGGCTTTAACCTATTAGGCGATGGTTTGCGTGATATATTTGATCCGCGAATGAAGCAGTGAGGTTGTGCGATCTAGAAGAAATACGATAAAAGAACAGACTTCACCTATAAGGTAGAGCTGTTCTTTTTTAGTGTGGAAGAGGGACGATGTCTCGGAGCTGTGGGCTGATACATGCTCCGTGACAGACAAGGCTCTTTATGATGATCCTTTGGTTATTCCATCTATTAAAACACGAATTACCTCGGGGCGGGAAAATTCTGGCGGTGGGACTTCACCAGATGTTAGCATCTTCCGTACCTTGGTACCAGATAAGATCACATGATCTTCATCAGAGTGGGGACATGTTTTGTAGGAAGCCATCCCCAAGCAACGTCGACAATAGAAGCTATGTTCAAAAAATAGGGGCTGGATTCCGAGGTCATCAGATGAGATCTCTTGGAAAATATGTTGTGCATCATATGTTCCATAGTAGCTTCCTACCCCAGCATGATCACGTCCAACTATAAAGTGGGTACAGCCATAGTTTTTTCTCGCGATTGCATGGAAGATCGCTTCTCGTGGACCCGCATAGCGCATAGCGGCAGGGAAGACACCAAGAAGCACACGTTCTGTAGGGTAATAATATTTCAGAATGGTCTCATAACTTTTTATTCGTACTTCTGCGGGTATGTCGTCCGCTTTCGTTTCCCCGACCAGTGGATGGAGAAATAGAGCATCCACCGTTTCCAGGGCCACTTTTTGAATATATTCATGGGCACGATGAACTGGATTACGAGTCTGGAACCCTACGATCGTATTCCACTGCTTCTCGTGAAAATAGTTCCGTGTATAGGAAGGTGTGAGATGATAGTTTGTAAAAGGATCGAGTTGAGGGCGTTTCCAGAGCCAGATCGAACCGCCTAAGTAGAGAGAGCTTTGTCTCAATAAACTACCAACTCCAGGATGATTCGGATCCGTTGTACGGTAGATGAATTGTGCTTCCTTTTGTTGATCCACTTGGTAGATGCTCTCTATTTCGACTAATCCCACGATAGATTTATCTTTTCGCTGGAGAAAGGCATATTCGGAAGAGGAGATCTCATTTTTTTGTTCCGGCGGGATGGGTAGCGTAATCGGAATCGACCATACCAGTCCATTGCTTAAACGCATATCCGTAAGAACACTATGATAGTCAGCTTTGGTAAGAAATCCGGTTAGGGGTGAAAACACGCCTGTGGCAATGCAATAAAGATCTGAGAATGTACGCTCTGAGATCGTGATGACAGGATACTCCTCTCTTTTTTGGAGCCACCTTTCCCTCTCTCCACTAGATAGTTCTCTTGAGACAAGTGTACCGCCATGTGGTTGAATCATTCGTTTACCTCCTAATCGATTAGAAGCAACTCGACTTATTGGCAGAATAATAGATTAAATGAAAGAAGGAAAATCTGTTGTTTGTCATCAATAGATTCTCCTTCCGTTGAATTTAGAACACAAATCGTCTATTTTACATATAACAGAGATACCCAACAACCAAGCTAACCTGCGCACCATAATAAGTAATCATAATCACTACGTCTGCTTTCTTAAACGGACGGACAAACTTATTCCAACTGAGTGTAAAGTCCGATATATAAAAGAGCAGAGAACCTACTATGAGCCAATACTGAGATGTAAGCCAAGCTGTATAAACCATCGCTGTAATCATAAGGATATATGCACAAACAGATAGAAAAAATGCAACCGATGAGTGTTCCTCCATGATGATCCGACGAAGAAAACTCATATAAAGAAGTGCGGTTAATAGTAAGATCCCCAGACAAAGAAAGGAGTTCCCACTCGTTGGAATAGAGGCAAATCCTACTACATACACCACATGAGCAATAAAAAAGCTAACTAACCCTTTTAGAAAATGTTTATCATGATTAAGTAAAAATAAGTCGCCCAGAGCGGAAAATAGAAGTCCTGTTAATAGATAGTAACCAAAGGCTCCTCCATCTGGGAGAGTCATTCCAACTACAAGGCTCCAACAGAGAATGGGGACCGCTTTTAACATTTCGTGTACTTTCTGATGTTGAAACCAGATTGCTATGAGATAGATCACCGCAATCAAAGAGCCTAATCCTAGAAAAAATTGTGTCATGATATTCACCATCTTATGTTCGCTTTTTTTGATTTGGTATCTTTTCTTACCATTGGAAATAAATCAAACCACTATTATTACCTATATTCGTGATGATCCGCGTTTTTCCCTTTGGCATGATTCTTGCATCATTCTATGTTGAAAAGGATCAGCCGTGAAAGGGGAATCGTAATGAGTAAACTGTTAACGAAAATGATGCCAAAAGAGTGGGGATTTGCTACGCAAGCAATTCATGGTGACGGGATAAAAGTAGAAGGGGGAATCGGTTCCTTAGTACCTCCCATTTACCAAACTTCTACCTTTGTCTTTGAAAGTGTGGAGCAGGGTGCCAATCGCTTTTCTGGTTTGGAAGAGGGATATGTTTATACGCGCTTAGGGAATCCAACGGTACAGCTATTAGAGCAGAAGATTGCCTTATTGGAAGGAGCCGATTCAGCATTAGCCTTTGGTTCTGGTATGGCGGCGATATCAGCTGTTCTGATGGGGATAGTGAGGACCGGAGACCACATTCTCTGCTCGCGTAGTTTGTATGGATGTACCTTTGGTTTATTAAAGTTGATGGAAGAACGCTATCAAGTCGAGGTCTCCTTGATCGAGATGACGGATGAGGAAGAGGTTCGTAAAGCAATCCGTCCTAATACGACGTTAATCTACCTAGAGACCCCAGCTAACCCAACTATGGAGTTAATCGACTTAGCAATGGTATCAAAAGTTGCCAAGGAAACGGGGATCTATACAGCAGTGGATAATACCTTTCTGTCTCCATACCTACAGCGCCCTATTGAATATGGATGTGATATTGTCATCCATAGCGCAACGAAATATATTGGAGGTCATGGAGATGTAGTGGCCGGTGTGATTGCGGGCTCCCATGACATGATGAAACAAATCCAGATGACGACACAAAAAGATTTGGGGGGTATTCTCGCTCCTATGGATGCTTTCTTATTGCTCAGAGGGCTAAAAACGCTAGCACTTCGAATGGAACAACACAATGGTAGTGCGCAGTTGGTGGCAGAATTTTTAGAATCTCATCCTTTTGTTAGTCGGGTATACTACCCCGGTTTACCTAGTTTTCCACAGCATGAACTAGCTAAGAAGCAGATGAAGGGATTTGGTGGCATAATCGCTTTTGAGTTAACAGGTGGTTATGAAGCGGCTGTTCATATGCTAAATCGATTGAATCTATGTCGCCTAGCGGTTAGCTTGGGTGATGTAGATACGTTGATTCAACATCCGGCATCGATGACCCACTCGATTGTACCGCAAGAAGAGAGATGGAAGATGGGAATTAGCGATGGACTCGTTCGGCTTTCGGTAGGAATAGAGGAGGTAGAAGATATTATCGAAGATCTTCGTCAAGCTATGGAAAGATAGATGAACATGCGAAATAGGGTCAAATTTTGCTACAATAGTTATAAAATTCGACTCAAAGGATGATCTCCTATGCAGATGATGACTTTTCAGATTGAGACCGAGAATTGGTTGGGGATTACCCACGATGTCATGGAATCATTTCTATCATTTCAATTAGACATCGTCAAGATGGAAGTGAAACCTCATTTTATCTATCTAAAGACCAATTCGCTTCCTTCTGCCTTACAGGATCAACTGTGTCGTCATATTACTCATACATCGGGAGTGAGAAAGGTACATGTGATTCCTTTCTTGCCCTCTGAATTACATGCGAATGAACTGAAGACAACACTTGCTACGATTAGTAATGGAGTGATCCTCGTCGATTCGAATCTGCTAGTGAACACGATGAATCTAGCCGCGGAGACCCTCCTACAAACAGATGAAAAGACATACAAAGGAATGGAATTACCGACTTTATGGGGGATAACGAAGGAAGACTGTGAGAGATTGATGAAAAAAGAAACCTCCTCTTTGACCATATATATGGAAGGAAATCGAGTAATTCGAGTCGTTGCTGACTTCTATCCGATCTGCATGTCGGAAAATGATTCCCAAGGTTGGGTTGTGGTGTTTCGTGATTTGCAACAAGCAAATGAGTGGATTCAATCTGTGCAGCGCTCGGAGATGACGCATTTTGAAGAGATTATCCATGAGAGTAAAGGAATGAAAAACTGTATTCAGACAGCCAGATGTGTAGCGAAAGGCGATGTGACGATCTTCTTATCTGGAGAGAGTGGAACAGGAAAGGAACTGTTTGCTAGAGCCATTCACTATGAAAGCCTAAGAGCAAACGGTCCCTTTATCCCGATCAACTGTGCGGCGATTCCGGAGCAATTACTTGAAAGTGAGTTATTTGGTTATGAAGCAGGCTCTTTTACGGGCGCATCTAAAGAGGGGAAGGAGGGATTATTTGAAACAGCTCGTAACGGTACCTTGTTTTTAGATGAGGTGGGGGAGATTCCTCTTCACTTGCAATCGAAACTATTGAGGGTATTAGAAGAAAAATCGATTAGAAGAATTGGGAGTAATAAAGTAATCCCGTTACAATTTCGCTTGATTACGGCAACGAACCGAAAATTAGGAGAGTGGGTGAAACAGGGAAAGTTCCGTGAGGATTTGTATTACCGATTGCATGTGATTCCGATTGAGATTCCCCCATTGAGAGAGAGGGAATGTGAAATTCTACTACTAGCGAATCACTTTTTGAAAAAAACATGCGAATGGGTGAGACGACCTGTATTGCGTTTATCAGAGTATGCCCGTCAACAGTTATATCTGCACGACTGGCCAGGGAATGTGAGAGAGTTGCAAAATGTAATGGAGCGTAGTGTCTACTTGTGCCCGGATCATGAGACGGAAATTCATCGGGTTTCCATTTCACCTGGTCGAAATGGATTGGACCGAAGTGAAATGTTGGAGATGGTTGGATTAAAGCCTCATTTGGAGCTGACAGAGAGAAGAATTATCAAACGTACATTGGAACAGCATAGTAGCATTCGCCAAGCAGCTAGACAGTTGCGAATGAGCCATACAGCCTTATTGAAGAAGATAAAAAAATATGATTTATAAAAAAATGGCCTCCCAGATTTTTTTGAACTCTGAGAGGCTGATTCACTTTATGAGCTAAAGAAGCTTTTACGTTTATGTCTACGATGATGAGAAGAGGAGGACCCATAATAATGGCGTTTACGACGTGAGGATGAACTGTGATGACGATGATGGCGATAGTCAGAGGAAGAATGTTTACGATAACGACGATGGGAAGAAGAGCCATAGTACTTCTTCTTTTTTAATTTGTCTTTAATGGAAGAGAAGAAGCCCATGTGATATTGGGTGAGATTCAATTGATCTTCTAAAATATCTTGATATAGTTCAGGATAATCAGTGTGGAAGAATCGACCCACGTCGATCACTTTCATTTTGCCGTCGTGATCGATCATCATATTATGGAGATGCAGGTCTTGGGCAACGATCCCGTGATCGTAGAGATCTGTTACGATGTCTTCAATTTGAGCAAATTGATGATCTGATAACTTTTCTCCCGCTTTGATACTATCTGCAAGGGTGTTTCCTTGAATCCGATCCACAATCATAAATTTGTCTTCGTGATAGTGGAGTGTCGGAAAGGCAGAGTGATCTTGAAGATGGTGTAACATATAGGAGTCATTTTTTTCGCTGTAGTCGTCTTTATATACTTTGATTGCATAATCTTCGAGACCGTATACTTTTCCGCTTAGGCCCTCTCCAAGTAGAGGCAACTGATGATCCAAACGATTGTGTGATACTAGATTTTGTACATAATGGATCGTTTCTTGATCTGTATATCGTTCACGCATGAAGGTTCCCCCTTACAATTTGATAAAAATTTGTCCCTACTAATCTATGTATAGGAAAGTAGTTATCTCGGCTTTACCCCTAGGAGTAGGGGATGAAACCAGAAACTTATGGATGGTAGATAAATAGGAAAATTTTATCATATAAGGAATATTTATAGTAGGTCTGTGTATTCTGAAAAAAATAGTTGTGATAGCGAAAGGTAACATTTTATTGCAAGAAATTTGTCAATGAAAACCCAGTGATTATAAGGTTTTTTCCTATGCATTTTTTCCTTTCGGCAAATTTTTTCACATTATACCAAATTACTGCTGTTCAATTATTTACCAAAAGTGGTAAACTGCTATTGGGAGATGTGAAAGGTGGATGAATATGAATCAGACAGTTATATCTATGACAGATTTACAAACCTCGCTAGATGCTCGAGTGATATGGGCTGAAGCTCTTATGATCATTAAAGAAAAAGTGAGTCAACCCAGCTATCAAACATGGTTTTGTAGCATTCATCCCACTGTCGAAGAGAACACCTTTGTTTTGGAAACATCGAGTGCATTTGCGGCAGAATGGTTAAGGAATCGATATTTCCATTTGATTACAGATGCGTTGGTAGAAGTAGTGGAAGAGATACGTTATGTCGAAATTCGGAGCATGCTAGTAGAAGATATCCCTTTAGCAGTTGCCAATGACGGCATCCATTTGGAAACACAATCCCAAAAATCAATTTATACACGACTACGTCAAATGGAAGAGAAGCTAGATACGATTTTATTTCTGTTACAACGTGAGAAAATGTCATAGGTTATGACGGGTATGCCATTATTTGAAATCATACATACTTGAATGAGGGGAACTTCCCTCTTTTTTTATTGGCCTAAAACGTGAGTTGTTTTAAGATAGAGAAAAAGAATCGCTTGCTAGGAGTCTGGGAATTGATGATGAAAAAACAACATGAGTGCTTACTACACCAGCTAGAATATGTATCTTGTCGGATGAGAGAGAAAAAGCAAATGGAATATGCGAATAAGCTACAAGATTTGATGCGTAAAGTGTTTTATCAAGAGTTTAGCATTGCTTTTTGCGGTCATTTTTCTGCTGGAAAGTCTTCCATGATGAATGAATTGTTTGGAGAGCAGATACTACCAACCAGCCCGATTCCGACCAGTGCCAATGTAGTTGAGATCCGAAACGGGGCAAATCAAGTCACGCTTGTCTTAACGAGTGGGGAAAGGTATACGTTTGCTGGATCTTATATAGATGAAGACTTACGGGAGTTATGTAAAAATGGCGAAGATATTGTGGCAGTAGAGATTTCGAAGGAGTCGATTTCTTTACCAAAAGGGGTCTCTCTTCTGGATACACCGGGAGTGGATTCTACGGACGATGCCCATCGGATTGCCACAGAATCAACTTTACATATGGCCGATTTCATTTTGTTTATGATGGATTACAACCATGTACAATCGGAAGGGAATTTACAATTTCTAAAAGGATTGGCGGAACGTAATAAGAAGATTTATATCGTGATTAATCAGATTGATAAACATCGCGATCAGGAGCTATCATTTGAAAACTATCAACAAAGTGTAAAGCAGACGTTTGAAAACTGGGATCTTCAAGTAGAGGGGATCTACTATACCTCCTTACGTGACTTGGATCATGAGCATAATGAGTTAGATTCTTTAAAATCGGATTTACATAAATGGATTGAGCATCGAGCAGAGCTAGGCATCCACGTAGTAGAGGCAGAGGCAATGTATTTGATGGAGCAGTATTTAGGCCAATTAGTGGATGATAAACAGGAGGAATGTATTGAGTGGCAGCGGATTATCAAAGATAGCGGAGTTTCGATTGACGAGGTAGAGGCAAAGATTCAACAGTGTCGTGACAGGCAGTCCGAGTTGTCACATCGATTAGAAGAGATGGAATTATCTTTCGTTAAAGGTATAGATGAGATTTGTAAAAACGCATATCTCATGCCTTCCGAGGTACGTGAGTTAGGGAGGAAGTATCTGGAATCTCTGCAACCGAATTTTAAAGTAGGTTTCTTGTTTTCTGTTGGGAAGACGGTACAAGAGAAGAAACTTCGCGCGGATACATTTTTTATGAAGTTGAAGGAGACGGTACATACACAGTTAGAGTTACATATACGGAATTACATCATTCAGTTTTGTAAGCAACAGGGCTTATTTGATGAGCAGATAGGTCAACAAGTTATGACAGAGAAACTTGAGTGGAATCAGTCTTTGTTGGAAGATGCGTACAAGGAGGGGACTGACTTAACCGGGAATGCCGTATTGATTTATACGGAGGATGTAGCAAATCAAATGAAGCGATTGATGCGAAATCAGTCTCTTCGTTGGCAGAATGAGTTGATTAGACCTAGATTGCAACACCAAATTAAAACGGAACAGGATCAAATAAACAAAGAAGCGATTTCCCTGCAACGAGTAGAGAAGGCTAAAGTTGTTCTGGATCAAATTGACCTAGAGTTTACTAGAGAGCGTGCGCTACTTGAAGAACTGTGGTTTAAGCCTGACTTGGAGGAGACTCTTGACCTTTCATGGATAGAAGAGGATCAAAAACAAGGGATGTCAAATGTTTCTTCTTCTATTGACCTGTTATGGCAAAAGCTAATGAAAGAAGACGTAGCTACCATTTCCCAAGAAGCAAAACCTGTAGCGAATGAGTCGCACAAAGAAGAATGTACTATTCCTTCAAAGTCGATTTCGTTTACAAATAGTAGTGAACGAAATCGATTGTTTTTGCAGCATGTAAGCGAAATAGCAGAGTCTTTGCAAGGGATTCGCGGAGTACAGACCGTTGTAGCTGAAATTCATCGAAAGTGCGAGCGTGCTGAGAAGAAACAGTTTACCGTTGCTTTATTTGGTGCATTTAGTGCGGGTAAATCTTCTTTTGCTAATGCTCTGATGGGGGATGAAATTCTTCCTGTCTCCCCGAGGCCGATGACCGCAACGATTAATCAAATCTGTCCTCCTGACGATCAGAATGCACATGGTCAGGTTCTATTAAAAGTAAAATCAGCAGAAACGCTACTAGCTGAGCTGACGGCAATCTATCGTTTATTTCACAAGGAGGCTTTACATCTTGACCAAGCGATCCGAATGATCCCGTTGTTACTAGAGATTAAAAATATGACTCCTAGCCAGAAAACGGTGATTCCTTTTTTACAAGCGCTTCAAGAGGGAATTGAGTGGTTTACACTCCATCAGGGAAGCGAGATTCAAATCTCTTTCAAACAGATGGAAGAGTACGTGGCGAATGAAAAGAAATCTTGTTTTATTGAGTATGCAAATCTCTATTATGATGGTCCACTGACGAGACAAGGAATTACTTTGGTCGATACACCGGGAGCCGATTCTGTTCACTCACGACATACCGGAGTTGCTTTTGACTATATCCGGAATGCCGATGTCATTTTATTTGTTACATATTATAACCATGCTTTTTCCAAGGCGGATCGGGAGTTCTTAATTCAACTAGGACGGGTAAAGGACTCCTTCGCGATGGATAAGATGTTTTTTATCACCAATGCTGCTGATTTAGCAAGGTCGCAGGATGAATTAACAGAAGTACAAACGTATTTGCAGCATCAGCTATTAAAATTTGGGATTCGTGAGCCTAGGATGTTTGCTATTTCAAGCTTGTGGGGATTATCAGAGAAGTCTAAGGAGCAGTCCGAATTACCAGCACACGCGTTTCTAAAGGATTCTGGATTTATACCATTTGAACAAGCATTTGCACAGTTTGTTCATCATGATTTGATGAACCTTTCTCTACATAGCATTTATCAAGATGTAAAAAGAGCACTCCAAATGACCAAACAGATCATTCAAACAACTCAAATCGGGATGGAAGAAAAGAAAAGCCGGCAGGTCGAATTAGAAAAAGAGCGAGTACAGGTTCAGCAGTTTATCGCTCATTACGAGACTGGAACTGATCAACAAGCCTTACAGCAGGAGATCCACGAACTTTTCTACTATGTCCAGAAGCGTTGGTTATTACGTTTTCAGGATGAATTCCAAGCGATTTTTCATCCAGGCTCTTTGCGTGAAGACTTAGGAGATATCAAAGGACAATTGCATACATGTTTACTAGAAATGATCCAGTTCTTACAACATGATTTGCTACAAGAATATCGTGCCACTACCCTTCGAATGGAGAAATGGATGCGTATTCGTCTGGAGCAACAAGTTCGTGACCTAGGAGAGAAGATGTTGACTTATCCCGCAGGGTTTCAGTGGAGTACAGAGATTCCTTCTTCTTTTGCTATTCCTGAATTAACAGGAGTTATGGAGAATGTGAGCGTATCTGACTTTCGGAAGCAGTTGGCCTATTATCGCAATGCCAAAGCTTTTTTTGAGAAGAAAGAGCGGTTTCAAATGAGAGATTCGATGAAACAACGATTAGAGGAAATCGTCATTCCAGAAATAACCGAGATGGAGGAGAAGTGTAGAACTCATTTTCAGCAAACTTGGCAAGGGGAGTTTCAGCGCATACAAGCGATTGCAAGTAAGCAAAGCACTGAATACTACCAAGAGCTGGAATCCATGTTGTCGGAGCATGTAGACTTACGTCATTATCAACAAACAGAAGTGGTCTTAGAAGAGTTTGTGGAGCAGTGGAACGAGGTATTTTGATTGCGTGATATGTTACATATTGGACACTAGAGCAGATTAGGTTGCTATGCTATGATAGTGGATAAGATTGTATTACCGAAATTTGGATAATTGTGATGTAGTGTTACTTGATTTTTTTACAAGCGTGTAGGATTTCCGCACGCTTTGTTTGTTTCTTTAACTTATTTATGTAAAAAGGAGATATGGATGAAAAGGCCATCTATTTATGTAGCAGCAGTTTTATTGACGATTATACTTGTACTACTCCCGCCTAATAACTATGCTGGGTTAACATCTAACCAAACTACTAATAAGTCTACAGATAAGGTAGAGGATTCGGGAGATTCGTCAAAGAAAAACGAGGGAACATCGATTCCTGCCATACAACAGATGAAAAGTCTACCATCAAAAAAGATCAGTGGAATTAGTTACTATCCATTAATGAATCTCGTTCAGTCAAAGTTGATTCAGGCGAAAAGTAGAGAAATTGACGGTATAGTTGAATTGACAGTAAACCAGGATAACTACCAATTGGTGCGAAATGTTCCCGTCTACATGCGAAATGGAATTTATCATCCGCTTACTGCTGGGAATATGCGGTGGGAGGATAAAGATTTCTGGCTCCCAGAGTCATTTTTAGAAGGAGTATTTCAACCCTCGTCGGATTCAAGTGATGCGAAATCATATGCTAAAAATAAAGAGAAGATCTCGAAGATGAGTGCAGATGAGATGGCTGAGTACCTCTCATTTGTTCAGACTCCAATCAAGGGATCGAAGATGAAAAAAAATGATTCATCGCTCCCAGGAGCAGCCCGAACATACCGTAAAGGGATCCATGAAGGAGTTGACTTTTATACACCTACGATCGGTGTACCGGTTACGAAGAATACGCCTGTATACTCACTAGCTGAAGGTACGATTGTTCGTGTGGATCACGATTATAAAGAGATGACTACTCCAGAACGTGAAAAAATATTAGCACAGGCCACCCATAATAATGGACAAACCCCTCAGGATCTATTGGATCGTGTACGTGGTAGAACAGTATGGATTCAGCACTCAAATGGTCTACTAGCTCGTTATATCCATCTTTCTCGAATCGAACCCAAGCTTCGTGTGGGGGAGAAGATTAAGGCAGGAGACTATATAGGAAATGTAGGGAATTCAGGTACTAGCGATGGTGCTAAAGGAAATAATGAAGGCGTTCACCTTCACTTAGATCTTTTCTTATATGGAGAATGGTTTTGGAAACAGTATCCAAACCTTGATGAAAAGTATAAAATCTTGTTCCGGATGTTTGGACAATATCATTAAATTAGATCGTAAACGAATCAATCTCCTGCCTTTGACGGCTAGGAGATTGATTCGTTTACGTGATTATTTTTTTAATTCGTTATGAAGTACACTTTGGTTGAATAAAGATAGTTGACCCTTTAATTCTTTCGCTAAGAACTTAGCATATTCATTCGCCTTTCCTACATCTCCATGGGTGGCGGAGGTAGGAAGGACGATTTGAATAAAGGGTGTGTTATCATCCTCTTTTCCCACTCCTAGCCAGAATCCGTAATAGAGCTCAGTGTCTGTAGGAGTTAGGGTAAGATAAGAGACTCCATTTTCCTCTCGAACGATAGGCTTGTAAGGAAAAGCAGCCGAAGCATAATCCCAATCTAGTTGTTCACCTGTTTTTTTCATCCGAGAAACGTACAGATCAAGCAGGGAGTGTACCTCATCAAGGGAAATATCGGGTTGAGTAGATCCTTTTACTAAACGTATATAAGTACTTTTTTTCACGATTTCTGCTCCTCTCACGTTTGCCAGCGTGTGTCTACTTCATAGTAGCATGTTGAATTCGAATTTTCCAAATGATTCGTATAGAATATAGAAAGAGAAATGAAGGGGGATCATACGTGGATAAGGCTGATTTATTAGATGAAATACGATTAGAAGTAGGGGATTTGATTGATAAGCATCGAAAGGATCTTCCTTTAATGTTTCAGAAAGTGTGTAATCATATTCAAAGTAGAGTAGAAGATTATCAGGGAATCGCTGTTTATCTAACAGAATATCCTGAGTTCGTCCGTCGTCATGAATCGGGTTCTATTGGTTTACCTCGTGTTCAAAAGTTTGGAGAGGGTCCGTTAAGTATTACGGCAGTTCGTGGGGGCTTATATCGAGAACGAAATTTGAATCGCATCCTCATCTGCATCCCACTCTACTTGGGGCAGAACGTATACGGGATCTTTGTAGTCGAATCAAATCCATTAAGTCAAATTCATGATGAGGATATAACTTTATTTACGGAGGTTTGTTCATCATTTGAAAATAGAATGATTGCTTATTATCATCCTGATGCAGAGGAACCTGATTTTTTTGATGACGATTTAGTATAACTTATTTAGATGGCCCTTAAATGCCCCATACGGGGCGTTTTTTGTAGCTTTTTTCTTACATTCATGTTGAGAGAGCGGAATTTCATTTCCTTTATTGACGTAATTAGTATGTCATAATATATTATAAGTATATATTAAATGAATCTGGAATCATAAATAGGCAGGGGGCTGCGAGATGGAGATGATCGTTTGTCAGCGTTGTGATCGGGTTATTGTGTTTGTGGAGGGTGAGAAGTCAGGTGTTTTATATGGAACATGTCCGGACGATTGTGATTCAGGTGAAGGGGATATAGTAGGATTGATCAATCATAAGTGGGCACGTAATAGTGAGTGCTAGATTTATAAAAAATATATAAATAGGGTCATAGAAAAGAGGTTGCCGGTATAGGTAACCTCTTCTTTCATATCGACTTTTATTAACGCTAATCTTCTTCTAGCTTTTTGATGACTCTTACTAGTTCGATAGTAGGATCTTCTGTTCCTTGAACTGGGAGGCCTGCCTCGATATGTTCGTGAATATATGCGATGTTTTGTTCGGTAATTCGTTCTCCGGGCATTAAGATTGGGATGCCGGGTGGGTATACCATGATAAACTCTGCCATGATCTGACCGGCCGATTCAACGAAAGGAATGGTGATGGTTTCACAGTAAAAGGCATTTCGTGGCGAGAGGACGAGATCTGGAATTTCAGGGAGATGGATTTCTTTCTTCGTACTCATATTCTCTGAGTAGAAATGATGGGATAAGTCCTCAAGTGCTTGGGTTAAGATTTGAATGGTTTCGTCACTATCACCAGGGGTAACGAGACATAGTAGATTATAAAGATCGCTTAGTTCCACTTCGATATTATAGTTTTCTCGTAGCCAAACTTCTGCATCATGACCATTGATAGTGACATTTTCTAAATGAATGACTAATTTAGTCTCATCCATATCGAATAAGGCATCGTTTCCATGAATTAAGCACTCACGAGTCAAACAGGAGAGTCCCGGAATTTCGTTAATTCGCTTACGTGCTGTGTCAGCAAGTCGAAGGGTGTTTTCTACGATGGCGCGTCCATTTGTAGCAAGGTAACGGCGCGCTGTGTCAAGTGATGCTAGCAAAATATATGAAGTGGAAGTGGTTGTTAGCATACTGATAATCGATTGAACACGTTCAGGCGAAATCATATGGCTCTTTAGGTTTAAGATGGAGCTTTGTGTTAAGGAACCACCTAATTTATGGACAGACGTAGCGGCTAGATCAGCTCCTGCTTCCATAGCGGAAATCGGGAGGCGTTCATGGAAATTGGTTAAAACGCCATGTGCTTCATCCACCAATACTGGAATTCCATGGGCATGTACGCGCTCGACTAATTCTTTTAAATGGCTTGCAAATCCAAAATAAGTTGGATTGATAACCAATACCGCTTTAGCATCCGGGTGCTTTTCGATCGTTTTTTCCACCTGTTCAATAGTAATACCGTGGGCGATCCCGATTTTTTTGTCCATCTCTGGATAAACAAAAATAGGATGTGCTCCAGCAAAAATAATGGCGGAGAGTACAGACTTATGTACATTTCTCGGGACGATTATCTTATCACCAGGGTGACAAGCTGACATAACCATCGTCATAATGGCACCGCTGGTTCCTTGTACAGAAAAAAATGTATAATCCGCGCCAAATGCCTCTGCGGCTAAAGCCTGGGCTTCTTTAATTACTCCTTTAGGATGATGTAAATCATCAAGAGGGGCGATATTAATTAGATCGATTGACAGGGCATTATCCCCAATAAACTCCCGAAACTCCGGGTCCATGCCCTGTCCTTTTTTATGGCCAGGAATATGAAACTGAATCGGATTCCGCTTTGCATGCGCTTTCAAATGTGTAAACAAAGGGGTTTGTTGCTGATTCACCGTATACGCCACCTACTTTCTATTGTAATTTGCGTGACGATTTAGTATAACAAAAATGGTTTCGTAATAGAAGGGAAGTATTTTGATATCAACAATAATGAGGCTTATCTACTTTGCTATGTAGGTGGCAAAGATAGATAAACCTCTTGTCGTAATAAATTCACACGACACAAACACACCAGCAAATGACAATGGAATAGGGGCAATGTGTCTGGCCACTGCGATGTTTAGCGAGTTGTGGTCAGATATATTGCCCCGAGCCATCTCCATAACAATAGGCCTAAGTTAATCTATCCCTAAGCCTGACAGGCAAATCGATACAACGGAACCAGCTTCTCAAAAGTCTCCTCTAATTTCCCTAAAATCTGTTCCCCCGATAACGTACCTACTTCCTCAGCTGGAATCACTAACCCACATAAAAACTCTGCCTTTTTCACCTTCGATAAACGATCTAAGATCTCTACAATTCGAGTTTCCGAAATCTCTTGCACCGGGATCACATCCTGCTTCGTATGATCCTCACTAACATAGAAATTCTTCGGGATTTGTTTCCAGAGTGGTAGATGGTTCTGTAACTTACGGGCAAAAGGTTGCTTTTTATCACATTCATAAATTAACGCGAACCATGCAAACAGATGTGTCTCGCACAAACCTAGTTGAAAATGGGGGTGTGCTTTGTACCCGCGTTTGTTAGTAGCCCATGCCACCCACGTTTCATCAGGCGGATTTACCGTTCTACGAGCGTGTTTCGCTATGTGGACAAATACCTCATCACCTAACCTAGCTGTGAGATTCTGTGCCATGATTTGACCAAACGCCTCAAACTTAGGGCGAATCGTTTTTTGTAATGCTTCCATGCGATTTTCTAATCCGGGGATCTGAAATACAGAGAAATCAGATTCGGTGAATACAGGTATTTGCATTTTGGTTGTCATGAAATCACCTTAATCTACTTGATTTTCTCTTTATTGTAACCTGATTTGAAGACCGTACCAATGATTTTACCGGATTATGTTTAGATACATGAAAGTTGTATTACTTGTAATTGTGAAAAAAATAGTGAGATTTAATGAATTTCCTATTGCATATGCCTTGTCTTTTTCACATGAAATATGCAAACTATGCCACTCATGGATAGAATCAATCGAAATTGAATTGAGTTGTGGAAATGTTTATTCTCAGAGCTATGCGGGCATCCTGAAACCAAGCTCAACTTTTCCAACATCTGTGAAATGAATAAATAAATCACCTACAAAAGGGGTGCAGGTAATGATGGAAGAGGTATTAAAAGCGTTTAAGTGCCAGGGGCCAGAGGAGCGCATACCTGTTTTACGCCTAGAACTTGACTATGAATTGGCTCTTCTCCATGAAGCCATGATGGAAAACTGCTCGCAGAAGATGCAAGAGAGTAAAAAACGCCTAGTAGAATTACGTCGAGAGATGATTATGTTAGAGGCCTTATAGACAAGGTATCTTATTGAATATTTCAATAAAAGGGTTCGGGTAATTGATGTCGAAAAATAACGTGTAGCCTGTATAGGTGCACGTTATTTTTTTATGGAGAGAGTGGGGATGTGTATGGAATGGAATCGTACTTCGAAAGCCCTAAGTCAAGTAGCAGTAGATGCTATTATCTTATTCGTCACCGACACTCTTCATTTATCGAAGGAAGGGAAGTTGATTGATTTACGATTAAATCACTACCTTTCTCAACTGATGGATTCTGAGGAGTTTACAGGTTGCTTTGAAGAATGTATGTTGTTACATACACGAGGCGAAATTGCAGCACAGAAGATCGTTTTGGTGGGGATGGGCAACGAGAAGAAGTGGAGTCCTCAGAGGTTTCGGCAATGCATCGCAATTGGTGCGCGAAAAGCACAGCAGAGTGGGGTAAAGGAACTTGCTGTTAGTGTGCCAGAGTTTTTAGAGAAATATTTTGGTTCCGCAGATTTAGTGCAAGCAGTAGTAGAAGGTGTGGAGTTAGGGTGCTATGAATTGCCTAACTACAAACAAAAAGGCCGTAATACATGGATTCAAAAAGTGGTATTCTCCGAGCAAACGCTTAGCAAGACATCGATTGAAGCAGGGATGGAACGAGGGAAAGTCTTTGCAGAAGCCAGTAAGAAGGCATGTACTTGGTGTCATGAGCCTGCTAATTATTTGACGCCAACGGTATTGGCTAGCTATGCAGACGAGATAGCCAAGCGTTGTGGCTTAGAGATTGATATAGTAGATAAAGATCGTTTGGAAGAATTGAATGCACATGCCTTTCTTGCTGTGGCCAAAGGAAGTGCAGAGCCGCCTAAACTCATTATGTTACGTTATCAAGGTGCACCCGATGACGAGGAGGTACTCGGGCTTGTCGGCAAAGGGGTTACGTTTGATTGCGGTGGTCTCCAAATAAAGCCACATGAGGGTATGGAGCAGATGAAGTCGGATATGAGTGGAGCGGCTGCGGTATTGGCAGCGATGGATGCGATTGGCACGCTAAAGCCTCATTGCAATGTAGTCGCAGTTATTGTATCGTGTGAAAATATGACGGGCTCGCACGCTTATCGCCCAGGCGATGTGATTAAGGCGATGAGTGGAAAGACGATCGAAGTGACTCATACTGATGCAGAGGGCAGGTTAATCCTAGCAGATGGCCTCGCTTATGTAAGGAAACTTGGCGCGACTAAGTTAGTCGATATTGCAACGTTGACAGGAGCGGCAGTGGTTTGTTTAGGTCGTGAGAAAGCACTGATGCTGGGAAACGATGATACGTTGTTACAAGATGTGTCCGTAGCTGCGGGACTTGCAGGTGAACCGGTTTGGAAATTCCCATTAGAGGAAGAATATGACCATTACTTGCATAGTGATATTGCAGATGTCAAAAATGAGGGAGGGCGCGCTGCTGGAGCGATTCAAGGGGGGGTGTTCTTACAGCATTTTGTAGAGGATACGCCTTGGGTTCATCTCGATATAGCCGGTTCTGCCTTCTCCCCGAAAGATTCTGGAATTTATCGAAAGGGAGCTACAGGGGCAGGGACAAGGACACTGATCCATCTAGCACTGCAAATGGGATTATAGGGAATCGATGGGAGGAGACGTTGTGAAGAAGACAGAGATTTATGCTCATCGGGGGTTTTCAAAGATTGCTCCCGAAAATACAATGGCCGCTTTCCAAGAAGCGATTCAGGTTGGTGCTGATGGGATTGAGTTGGACGTTCATCTGACAAGTGATGGTGAGATCGTGGTCATACACGATGAGACGATCGATCGTACGACAGATGGTACAGGCTGGGTTAAAGATCTGACACTAGGAGAGATTCGCATGTATAGTGCTGGATCTTGGTTCTCTCCTCATTTTGTTCAAGAGCGTGTGCCAACGCTAGCAGAGGTACTAGAATTATTAGAACCTACATCGTTATGGCTCAATATTGAGCTGAAAAACAATATTATTCGATATCCGAACTTGGAAGAGAAGGTATTGAGAGAGATAGATCGTTTCGGTTTCCAAAAACGAGTCATTCTCTCTTCCTTTAATCATCTTAGCTTACATTATTTGCACTCGATACGCCCTAATCTCCCTTTGGGAGTTCTGTATGAATGCAACCTAATAGACCCTTGGGATTATGCAATTCAATTAGGTGCTTCTGCTATCCACCCGTTTTTCCCCACTGTAGACGAGGAAATTGTAAGACGCAGCCACGAAGCGGGAATTGCAGTTCGCCCTTATACGGTGGATGATCCTGTTTATCAGAAGATCCTACTTGAATGGGGAGTCGATGCTCTGATTACCAATGATCCCTTGGTGGCTCAAGGTGTAAGGGAGCAGGTTCAATCCACCTTGCGGGAAAAGGAATGAAAATGGTATGATGTTCAAAGGTTAAGGCGCCTCATTTTTGGCGCTTTTTTTTGTAACGAGGAGGACAAGTCATGAAAATTGGTTGCCATATAAGTGTTGCAAAGGGATTTGAAAAAGCGGCTCAAAAAGCACATGTACTAGGTGCACAATCTTTTCAGGTTTTTACGAAGAACCCACGCGGATTACGCCCGAAGAAATTAGATGAAGCAGATGCAAGAAAGGGCCGCGAATACTGTGCGGAGCAAGGAATCGCCGTAATCGCTCACACCCCTTATATAACAAATTTGTCTACTCCGAAGGAAGACCTACATGAAGTTACAGTTCGTTCGATTCGAGAGGATCTAGCTATTGCAGAGGCGTATGGGGCACTTGGAGCTGTTGTTCACTGCGGGAAACATGTTGGTGAGGGAGTGGAGTATGGAACAGAGAGAATGGTTGAAACCTTAAACGAAATCCTTCGCGAGTATGAAGGTCCTGTTAAACTATTGCTAGAAAATACAGCTGGTCAAGGTAGTGAACTAGGTCTTGAGATTCGTGATTTAGTAGCGATTCGCAATGCGACAGATGCGCCCGAAAAAATTGGCTTTTGCTTTGATACATGTCATGCATTTGCGGCAGGTACTTGGGAAAAAGAAACCGTAGATGCGCTCATCGAAGAGATGAAAGCGACAGGTTATCTTGACGCGCTTGTCGCAATCCATTTTAATGACAGTAAAGCGCCTTACAACAGCAGAAAAGATCGTCACGAAAAAATTGGAAAAGGCGAAATCGGGGCAGAGGCATTGAGTGCTTTCCTACGTACAGGTGCGTTTGACCATCTACCAATTGTGCTAGAAACCCCCGCCGACGATGAAAACGAATATGCTGACGAGATGGTTTACGTTCGAAATGAATTACTGAGTTAGGAGGAATACCTATGTTTGAATGGATTAAGACCTTACATTTCCCCGCACTCTATGTGATTATCTTCGTCTTGACTGCGATTATTTATCAGTCTACTTTTGCGACGAGATTATCACTACGCAAAAATCTATTGGTGTATCTGTTTCTCGCTATCGGTTGTTTTGTGATTACTGTGATGCAAGTATTAGGGTTCCCGATGATACAAGCGTTGTTGATTACGGTTGTGTTAATTGTGGTGACGAAGGTTCGCTTGACGATTAGTAAGAGGAATGAGTCGAAGAGTTAGATTGGGGAAAACAACGAGTTAGAAAAGAGTTAGGAAAAACAAGCTATTGAGTGATCGAGGCTTCAATAATCCCGTTTAGTAGGGAGTGTAAATGGATAGCTTGTCTTCTCCTGATCAATATAAAGCTATAGAACCGAAAATGTATAAAGGGCAATGTACCTGACTACAGCGAGGTTAGTAAGCGGACTTGCTTTTCACATCCTTGTGGGCTTACTATTTGGGCTGTGGTCAGATATATGCCCCGATACATCCGGCCTACCAAAAAGCCCTTAACAAAATTTCCACTCTTTAGAAAAGTAAATGGAAGCAAAATAAGGAGGAACCTACTATGCGCCTAGAAGATGCCTTAGACAACTGGCTCCAAATCAGCATCGTAGCCAAAAACCGTTCCAGTGACCGATCTGCTAAAGATACGGTCCAATTTTTCACAGACATGCTAAAAGAAGACCACGGAGTAGAAAGCCTCTCATTTGAAAAAACGAAGGACTGCTATCAAGTTACATACGAGCAAGAGGGCACCACACATACAAAGTCATACCGTCTGGATCAAGCAGAGCTACTTATCCAACAAATCCAAGCAGAGCCACGATATAATACAAACGAATAAATGTGCAACAAAAAAGCCTTCTCTCATGGATACTTTCCAACAGAGAAGGCTTCTTTGTGCTACATACTATCTGCCCGTTTGGCTGATAAATTGCTGTCGAGAACATTACTAGCACTCTTCCATCTCGAACGATTCCGCTTACCTGAAAAAACACGGGTATTGGCTCGTTCAGGAGGAGGTAATAATTTTTCTCGTTCCTCCACCTGTTCGGAAATGCGACTGTGACAGTCAAAGCAAATTTGAATCATGTGAGGGTGCTTTCGCAATTTATGTTTTTGACGCCGATCTGGCTCGAATCGTTGTTCGCATAAAATACAAATGATTTTCATAGTAGGTACTTCCTTACATATCAAGATACTTCTAGTATACAGCAAATGAACCGTCAAACAAATAGAGAGTCTCTTAGCGCCCTCTATCGCTTGCAGGAGATTGATTGGCATCATTACGATCTTGTTTTGTTTCATCACGTTCATGCTTTTTTACTTCATTTGAAGGTTGGGGGGCGATTCGGGCGACGATGGCTCCTAATTCACTCATAATACCGGCTATGGGACGACCTTGACTGATTTCTTCATTCATCTTCTTAATACGATGTAATAAATCCACATCAGCTGTTACTAGCGCTGATTTTCCTTGCGGATCATCTCGAAGAGCTTGTGCCACTGCATATTTGACTGTACCAACCCGGGCACTGTCTAAGTTTGGATTTACATCAATGGCGACAACCGCATATTTTCCCAGTACAATGGCACTTGCTTCTTTTACTTGAGGTACTTGTTTGGCTAATTGAACGAGGTGATCAGAATCGTTTTTCGCTCTATTTTGTTTAGCCGGTAGGGATGTGTCCGGTGCTGTTTGCTTATAGCTTATATTTTGAGCCTTCGGACTGGCATCGTTGGAAGGTGGCTTGTTATTCTGATTACATCCCGTTGCAATCGTTATAAATAAAGCTGTAATGGTGAAACTGCTAATGAGCTTACATGTTCCTCTTTTCATAAACGATCATCCTTTCGAACAAACTTTGTTCATTAGATTGCCCAAATTAAAAAGAAGTATGTCTTGTCCTCTTTGCCAAATAGAATGGTTTTAGTACAATGTCAGGGGAGGGAGTTGGATCCGATTATGAAAGTAGAAATGTTTGAGCTTGGTCCTGTTATGACAAACGCATATCTTGTATACGATTTGCAGACAAAAAAAGGAATTGTTTTTGATCCAGGAATGAATCCAGATCGTCTGCTACAGAGGATTGAGAAGTTACAGTTGGAAATTGAGGCCATTTTGCTCACTCATGCACATTTTGATCACATGGGTGGTGTGGAGGAAGTTCGCACTCATACGGGTGCCCCTGTATACATACATCAAGAAGAAGAGGACTGGCTAGGAGATCCGATGAAGAATGGATCCGGGAGATGGCCTATGATGCCAAAGCTAACGGCTCGTCCAGCTGAACATATATTAGTTGGCGGCGAAACCCTGCAGCTCGCTGGGTTTCAATTTGACGTGTTATATACACCAGGCCATTCGCCAGGAAGTATTAGTTTTTACGATGGAGTCCATGTGTTTAGTGGTGATGCACTATTTCGTGATTCGATTGGTCGAACTGATCTCTATGGCGGGAGTCATCGAACGTTGATGGATTCAATCAAAAAGAAGTTAATGGAACTGCCTGGGAATACGGTTGTGTATAGTGGTCATGGACCGAAGACGACCATCAACAGAGAAAGAAAAAGTAACCCTTTTCTCATGGAATAATGGTAGAAAAAAGGTGGTAAAGATGGAAAAACGGAATCGCTTTATTGTGGTATTGATTGCGTTAGCGATTATCGGGACGCTGATTTATAACTTTGCCGTGTCCAAGGAGCAAGGCTCACCTACTACATCCAAAAAAGCATTATGTGAAGGCCCAGTTGGGATTAAACCCGGAAACTGTGCTCCTAATTTCATCACGCAGTCACTGAAAGGTGAGAAGAAAGAGTTGTATGAAACTAACGGGAAGCCTACTTATATCAACTTCTGGGCTTCTTGGTGTGGTCCATGTAAAAGTGAGGCACCCGATATTCAAAAAATGTATCAAGCGCATAGAGATGATGTTAATTTCGTCCTGTTAAACTTAACTTCGGGAGATGACATCGAAGATATACAGGGCTTTGTGATGAATTACAAGCTTACGATGCCCATTTATTTAGATCAACCGAAGCAAAATGAGAAGGGAATTGCTGCACAATATCAGATTAGCGGGGTTCCGACGCAAGTGTTGGTTGATGCGAAAGGAAAGATTCTTTACTATCAACCGGGTCCAATTGACGAACAAAAATTCGCACGTTTGAAGAAGCAGTATCTTAATTAGAGATTTATGAGATGGGGAGAGAGAAGTGGACGTAGCCGTAAATGTAACAGCTTGGTTGGCTTTTGCAGCGGGTTTTTTATCATTTATCTCACCGTGTTGTTTACCCCTTTATCCATCCTATCTGTCGTATATAACAGGGATTTCGGTGACACAGATTCGTGGAGAAGAGCGCAGTAAAGAGATGATTCGCTTGACGATGACTCACACATTCTTCTTTTTGTTGGGGTTTTCATTGATTTTTTATGCGCTAGGTTTTACGGTGAGCTGGATTGGCGAAGTATTCGTATCCTATAAAGAGACGATTCGGATGCTAAGTGCGATCTTAATGGTGGTTATGGGGCTTTTTATGGCGGGGATCTTTCAACCCAAATTTTTGATGAAAGAGAAGAAACTTACCATTTCCACGAAACGAGTTAGCTATCTAAGTTCGTTTTTGATTGGATTTGGGTATTCGGCTGGTTGGACTCCTTGCCTAGGTCCTATTTTAGGGGGGGTTTTAGGTCTGGCTTCGAGTGAGCCAGAGAGAGCGCTATTTTACACGACTCTATATACGGTTGGCTTTGCGATTCCATTTTTCATCATGGCCTTCTTCGTAGGGAAAACTCGCTGGATTCTCAAGTATTCAGAGCGAATCATGAAAATCGGCGGTTATGTGATGATTGTATTCGGTTTGTTGCTTTACTTTGATAAATTGACTTGGATTACTCAATATCTTATTAAGTGGACGGGCTTCCAAGGATTCTAACTAACAGGTGAGTGGGATGAACAAACAGACAAGATACTGGGTACGACGCCTTATTTTTGTAGTCTTAATAGTGATGGTAGGTTATACAATTTATCAGATGAGTAGTGGTGGGAAGCAGCCGGATAGAGGAGATGTGGCTCCAAACTTTACTTTAACGACACTGGATGGTAAAAAAAAGTCGCTGAGTGATCTAAAGGGAAAAGGCGTTATGTTAAACTTTTGGGGTACGTGGTGTGAGCCTTGTAAAGCAGAGATGCCAGCGATGAAGCAAGTGTATAAGAAATACCGAGACAAGGGATTTGAAATTGTAGCCGTAAATGTAGGGGAAAGCGACGTAGCCGTTCACTCCTTTATGAAGTCGTATGATCTCGATTTCCCAGTCTGGTTAGATCCGGATAAAGATGTTACTCGTCTGTACCGTGTTGGACCGATTCCAAGTACTTTTTTTATTGATGAAAAAGGAATCGTAGTGAGACAAAACATGGGAGAATTGAATTTGGCACAATTAGAAGTGTATGTAAATGAAATTTTACCTAAAAAGTAGCAGGAGGATTTTATGGGCTATCAACATATAGAAGCAAGTGAGGTAAGTAATCGTTATCAAGAAGAGAAAGATCATTATGTATGGGTGGATGTTCGGACGATAGAAGAATATGAAGAAGGGCACATCCCTGATTCGCTTCATATTCCTTTAGATGAATTGGAGCAACGTCAAGCGGAGTTAGCGGATTTTAAGGGTCGAAATATCCTTCTGATTTGTCGGAGTGGTGTACGTAGTGTGTATGCTGCAGAAGTATTAGCAGATCACGGGTATACCCATTTATACAATCTAAAGGGCGGTATGTTAGAGTGGATGGGCCCTGTTGAGTAATGGTCATTAATGAAATAAGATTAGACAGAGAGTGGGCAATTAAGTTCACTCTTTTCTGTGTGTTTGAGGAGGCTAAAAAGAGTGAGTACAGTGGAGTGTTTAAAAAAAGAGATCGTAACTTTGATCCGTGAACATCCGAATCAGCACATTTCGTATCAACAATTTATGAATACATCTCTTTATCATCCTAAGTGGGGTTATTATTCTCATAATCGTATAAAATTAGGAAAAAAAGGTGATTTTTATACCAATGCGCACGTTGGCGATGTTTATGGAACTGTGTTGGCAAAGGCATTTGTAAGTGAAGTGGAGAAATGGAAATCGAGTCAAGTGTCAAAAGGTTCTGTCTGGCAGTTAGTCGAGATGGGATCAGGAGACGGTCGTCTCATGGAACAGATGATCCGAGCTTTGGCTGGATTTGGGGTCTCCTCAGATGAGATGGAGATCTATTTAGTTGAGACAAGTAGCATGCATAGGAAGATTCAACAGGAACGCTTGCAATCGATGAGTCCGTATTCAATCCAGTGGTGTGAAAAAGTAGAAGAGATTCAACCGGGAGACTATACGATTCTAACGAGTAATGAGTTAGTAGACGCATTTCCTATTCATCTTCTAGAATGGGATGGAACGAGGTGGCTAGAAGTTTACATCAGGGAGGGTGATGGGAGATGGCTAGAGGAACTAGGGGATTGTTCATCGGAAGAGTTGTCACAAGCTATTCAGGAGCTTCCGACTCCCTCTAAGGTAGGGCAACGAGTTGAAATGAATCTTTATGCTAAGAAGTGGCTACAAACGCTTTCTACATGGATGAATACGGGAGTCATTTTTACGATTGATTACGGAGTTTCGATGGATGAACTTTATGTCGATTTTCGTTACCAAGGGACGATTCGTGGGTTTTGTGAGCACCAGATTGTGTCCCATCTTCCAGACCGAGTGGGGGAGGTGGACCTGACGGCGCATGTAAATTTTGATTTACTCAAACAATGGGGAGAAACGTACGAGTTAGAGACGATTTCACATCAGTTACAGTCTGAATTTTTACTCGAACAGGGGATTTTAGAGTTAATGCCGTCTCCAAGTCCCGATCCATTTTCTTCAACTGAAAAAGCAAGACGAGCGATTCAGCAGTTAGTGCACCCGCAGTGGATGGGAGAAGCATTTCAAGTGCTTGTACAAACGAAATGTACACTTTAAACAAAAAAAGCCAACTATGGAATTTCCTAGTTGGCCACTTAGTACTTGTTAAGCAGGCATTTTCATCATAAAGTTTGCATACCAAACCATGCCGACGAAAGAGATAAACATATAACCGCCAAACAAGTACATGTAGGTTTTTTCGGTAAGTTTCATAGCACCGAAGATATAAAATAGCAGTGCTTGCACGAAGAATAGGATTGCGGGAATTTGAAAATGATGGCCACCTGCTAAGAACATGATAGCGATGATAAATGCCCAGAATCCTAATACTTTAAACATGCGATCCACAAGCCCCACTCCTTCCTATGTATGGGTTTGCTGTTTCGTGATAATCTTGATTTAGCTAGTATAACCAAATACATTATACTAAGTGCATTCATGAGTCGCAAGCAAAAGAGAAAGGATGCTTAGAAATGGAAACCGTAAAATATCATAAACAGGGTGATGTTGCCATCGTTCAATTTCATCGACCAACGGTTCGAAATGCTGTGAATCAGCAAATGATGAGTGAGCTAGAGCAGTTATTATTAGAGTGGGAGCAAGATTCACAGATAAAAATCATTATCTTTCGAGGAGATACAAACGCTTTTGTTTCAGGTGGGGATTTAGAAGAGTTCCATCAGCTACACACTTGCGCGGAGATAGAGCCGATTATGAAGCGCATGGGAGGAATTTTAGAACGTATTTACCAGTTACCTGTTCTCACGATTGCGAGGATCGAAGGGCCTGCTGTCGGGGGTGGGTGTGAAATCGCAATGAGTTGTGATTGGGTTGTTGCAAATGATCATGCGACACTCGGTATGATTCAAGTGCGCCTTGGAATTACGACGGGTTGGGGTGGGGCAGTGCGATTGATGAAAAAGGTAGGGATTTCAACTGCTATGAAAATTTTATTAAGCGGAAAAAGGTATTCTGCCAGAGAAGGAATGGAGTTGGGGATGATAGATTTTTTATTAGGAGAAGAAGATCAATCATTTGATGATCCATTTCATGATTGGTTACAACCCTATACGAAGCTTTCTCGGGATCTAATCAGTCACTACAAGAAGCTAGCAAAACGAGTAGAAAAAGGGGCATCTAGTACTGAATTATTTGAATTAGAGGCTAAGAAGTGTGGATTGTTTTGGGAGACAGAAGAGCATCGCCTAGCAGTGGACTCCTTTTTGATTCGTCGCGGTAGATGAACATTTTCCTCCTATCAGACTAGGCTACATGTATACAAGCACTCTCTTTCGGCAATAAAAAAAGAGTAGAGTAGATACTACAATTCTTATGTTTTGCATACAAATAGAGCGAAGACTAGTATGTCTATGGATCTAAAAAGGTAGGAGGAAGTCTATGGCTGTCAAACGTCAAGATGCTTGGACTACGGAAGATGATTTGATTCTAGCAGAGATAACCTTGCGTCATATTCGAGAGGGAGGAACCCAGCTATCTGCATTTGAAGAAGTGGCAGAGAGATTAGGGCGTACTCCCGCAGCGTGTGGCTTTCGGTGGAATAGTGCAGTACGCAAACAGTATGATGCTGCGATTCAAATTGCGAAAAGCCAACGGCAAAAGAGGAGTCAAGAGCGTGTCAGAATTTCAAGCACTTCATCTCTATCCCATAGCAGTGTAAATATGAGTCAGCAGTCTATGCCGAGAATAGAGTTTGAAGAGTATCAAGAGGGATCTGATCCTGTGTACTCTTTGGACCATATTATTCGCTATTTGCGTCAACATAAAAATGAGATGACAGAGCTAAAACGTCAGCAAAAGCAGTTGGAAAAAGAGTTGATGGAACGAGAGGAATATCTTGCTCGCCTGCAACATGAAAATCAAGAGATGAAGAACCAGTTGAATCATGTAGAAAGAGATTATCGCATGGTAAATGATGATTATCGGATGCTGGTTCAAATTATGGATCGTGCTCGTAAGTTATCCATTTTATCGGAGGAAGAGGAAGAGGCTAAGTCTCGCTTTCGTATGGAGGCAAATGGGAACTTAGAGAGAGTGGACAAATAATAGAGGAAGCCCTACTGAAAAGTGGGCTTCCTATTTTCATTCTTGTAGAGTAGTTCCTTCTGGTAGCCAGACGTAAGGGCTTTCCCCGCGATCTCGAACGGGATTATACTTACAAGGAATAAAACCGATTTTATCCCAGAATGGATCGGAGCGATGTCTGGCATTGGTCTTGATAGGATGGCTTAGACTCAGAGCGAATTGTACGAGTGCTTTTCCGAGTCCTTGGCCACGATATTCAGATAGTACTTCCAGTTTCCATAGTTCATAAAAGGTTTGAGGGGGAGAGAAGTAGCGGTCATACTTTGCACCCACTTCGTATAAACTCATACGGGCAACTAATTGACCTTGCAGGTAGATACCGTAGAAAGGAGAGGAGTAGTTGTCGTTCTCCACCAGATTATCTTGTAAGTCTTCTAGCATAGAAAGTTCTGGGAGACCAAACTCGCGAAATTTCTGGAATTCTTCTAAGGTTTTGTAATTAATTTGTAGACGCTCTACTTTGTACGCCACAAGGAGTTCCCCCTTATCATAAATCGTCTTTTACTCCTTTTATTATACACGAATTTGATTTGCTAGCAGGAATTGAATGTCTATACAGAGAATTTTAAATTGGAATCTTATTAACTTAAATAAATTTATTATGAGGAAGAGGTGATAGCTTTGATTCAAAAATTACTGATTGCGAATCGTGGTGAGATTGCCTCTCGAATTATTCGAACTTGTAGAGAGCAAGGGATTCAAACAGTAGCTGTTTATTCGCAAGCAGACCTAGAGATGCCTTTTGTTAAAATGGCGGATGAGTCATATTTAATAGGGGAGCCGCCTGTGGCTAAAAGCTATCTACAAATGGATACGATGATAGATGTTGCCAAGAAGGCTTGTGCAGATGCTATCCATCCTGGTTACGGGCTCCTTTCTGAGAATGCTACCTTTGCACAAAAGGTGCTAGATGCTGGCTTAATCTGGGTTGGACCGAAGCCAAGTGTAATCGCCCAGATGGGAGACAAGGTAATGGCTCGGCAGATGATGATCGAGGCGAAAGTTCCAGTTGTGCCTGGATCGGAAGAAATCGTAACATGGGAAGAAGCCGTGCATATTGCGAACCAAATTGGCTATCCGGTACTTTTGAAAGCAAGTGCAGGAGGCGGCGGGGTAGGAATGGTGCTTTGTCATTCCGATCACGACTTAGAGAAACATTTCGCAACTACACAGAAACGAGCAGAGATGTACTTTGGAAGCTCCGCTGTCTTCTTGGAGAAATTTTTAGAGCGCTCCCGTCATATTGAAGTACAAGTATTAGCCGATCAGCATGGAAATGCACTTCATCTATTTGAAAGAGAGTGTTCGGTTCAACGTCGTAATCAAAAAATGATCGAAGAAAGTTTATCACCCTCTATTAGTCAGGAAGCGCGCGAAAGGCTGTATCAGGCGGCCCTCCAAGCGGTTCATGCAGTTGGTTACTACGGAGCCGGAACGGTTGAATTTCTCGTCGACCAGCAAGAGAATTGCTATTTTATTGAGATGAACACTCGTTTACAAGTGGAACATCCGGTTACAGAGGCGATTACGGGTCTTGATCTCGTATCATGGCAGTTAGCAATCGCAAAAGAGAAAGCGCTTCCATGGAAGCAAACAGACTTACAACCACAAGGTCATGCAATCGAATATCGTTTATATGCAGAAGATCCAGTCACTTTTTTTCCATCACCCGGAAAAATCGAAGTGTTTTCATTCCCAGAAGGGGACGGAATCCGCTTTGATGCTGGGGTAGAAGCAGGAAATACGATTACTCCCTTTTATGATCCGATGATTGCGAAATGCATTATTTCGGGCTCCAGTAGAGAGGAAGTACTCGCAAAAAGCAGAGAGACTTTCGCTCAAATGAAGATAGAGGGCATCAAATGTAACTTACCACTACTAGTAGAATTGCTGGATCATCCCGACTTTGTCTCTGGCAAATATGATACAACGATTCTAGCTAATCGGAAGGGAAAGTGAAGAGATGAATAAGGTAGAAGCAAGTATGGCCGGAACGGTATGGAAAGTGTTAGTGAGTGAGGGTGACGTGGTCGATAGTGGTCAAGATGTCATCATTTTAGAGTCGATGAAGATGGAGATTCCTCTTTCTGCAGAAATGGATGGAAAGGTATCAAAAATCATGGTAAATGAAGGGGATTTTGTTGCTGAAGGCGATGTCTTACTTGAGTTAGTAGGGATGTAAGATGAATGTGCGAATCGTGGAAGTGGGACCTCGTGATGGATTACAAAATGAGAAACGATTCCTATCTACTCAAGCAAAAAAAACACTTATCCAGAGGTTAGTTGCCTCCGGATTAAAGGAGATCGAAGCTACCTCGTTTGTCCATCCCAAATGGATCCCACAATTGGCTGATGCCGATGAATTAGTAGAGAGATTGCCCACGTACTCCGATGTGAATTATCGTGTACTTGTCCCGAATGCCAAGGGATTAGAACGGGTTAATCACTCTATTTTAAAAGAGATTGCTATTTTTTGTTCAGCGAGCGAAACGCATAATCAAAAAAACGTGAATCGAATGAGGGAAGAGAGTTTGGCTGATTTTGCGAAATTCGTTCCAGTGGCGTTGGAACAAGGATTACGAGTACGAGCATATCTTTCCACGGTATTTGGTTGCCCTTATGAAGGAGAAATCTCGCTTGATCAGGTCCATGAAATGAGTGAGCGCTTGTTCGATTTAGGTGTTTACGAAATATCGATGGGAGATACGATCGGAGTTGCTACTCCAGTAAGTGTAAAGAGGATTCTAGGATCCCTTTTGAGCCAGTTCCCAGCAGAGAAAGTAGCGGTTCATTTTCATGATACGAAAGGGATGGGAGTGGCCAATGCCTATCAAGCCTTCGACATGGGCATTCAAACATTTGATAGCTCGATCGGAGGGCTTGGAGGCTGTCCGTACGCACCAGGCGCTTCTGGAAATTTAGCAACAGAAGATTTGGTCTATTTACTCCAAGGGTCTGGGGTTGACACCGGAGTGGATCTCGATGAGCTATGCCGCACTAGTCAATGGTTGGAAGGACAATTAGAAAAAAAATTACCTTCGAAAGTATTACGTGCCCATTTTGCATAATAGGGGGTTCATTCCATGTCAGAGGTAGTAGTTGAGGTGGAACAAGGGATTGCTACTCTTACACTAAATCGAGCGGATGCCGGGAATGCGCTTAACTTTCCGACATTATGTAAGCTTCGTGAAGTGGTCAGAGAAATATCTTGTCGTAGGGATATTCGAGTGGTTGTGTTAACAGGAGCAGGAGAGAAATTTTTTTGTGCGGGAGCCGATTTAAAAGAGCGTAAAACGATGTCTGAGCGGCAGGTCCGGGAATTCTTAATGACGATTCGGGACACGTTTACGGAAATATCAGAGTTACCCCAACCTGTCATCGGTGTGATGAATGGGTACGCTTTTGGTGGTGGCTTGGAGTTAGCATTATCATGCGATATGCGGATTGTCGAAAGTCATGTTCAGCTAGGATTAACCGAAACTTCTTTAGGCATTATTCCGGGAGCAGGAGGAACGCAGCGTTTAGCACGCCTAATCGGGAGTAGTAAAGCAAAAGAATTGATTTTTACAGCGAGACGTTTGACATCTGCCGAAGCACTTGATTGTGGAATCGCTAACTATGTGGAGCAAAGCCAGACAGGAATGGAAAAAGCACTAGAACTGGCTAGCCAGATGTGTGTGAATGCGCCACTTGCCCTTGCTCAAGCTAAGTTTGCAATTGATCGTGGCCTTGAAACAGATGTGCGAACGGGGATATGGGTGGAAGCAAAGGCGTATGAAACGCTATTACCAACTGAGGATCGTCTAGAAGGTTTACGGGCGTTTGCTGAGAAACGAAAACCGAACTATCAAGGGAAATAGGAGGAGGTTTTAAGATGAATGATCAGTGGGCAAAAGAATTACAGGAACGGGTTCAAAAGATTCGAGCTGGTGGGGCAACCAAGTATCATGAAAAAAATGCGGAGCAAAGCAAATTGTTTGTTCGAGATCGCTTAGAGTTATTATTAGATCCGGGAACGATTCGTGTGGAAGATGGATTATTTGCGAATTGTTTGGAAGAGGGGCTTCCTGCGGACGGTGTAGTAACGTTGACAGGGAAGATGAATGGCCAGACGGTATGTGTCATGGCAAATGATTCTACGGTAAAAGCAGGATCTTGGGGCTCCCGTACAGTGGAGAAAATCATTCGCATTCAAGAGACCGCCCAAAAGTTAAAGGTTCCGATGCTCTACTTAGTTGATTCAGCCGGTGCACGAATTACCGATCAGTTGGAGATGTTTCCCAATCGCCGAGGTGCAGGGAGGATCTTTTATAACCAAGTGAAAATGTCTGGAATGGTGCCGCAAGTGTGTATTTTGTTTGGTCCTTCTGCAGCAGGTGGTGCATACATTCCTGCATTTTGCGATATTGTAATCATGGTAGATAAGAATGCCAGTATGTATCTTGCTTCCCCACGAATGGCAGAGATGGTGATTGGTCAAAAAGTAACGTTGGAGGAGATGGGTGGAGCTAGAATGCATTGTTCGGTAAGTGGTTGTGGAGATGTGTTAGCGAAAAATGAAGAAGAAGCGATTGAGCTGGCTCGTCGCTATCTAAGCTACTTCCCAGCTAATTACAAACAGAAGACATCTATAATAGAAGCCAAGTCGATCCAAGCAGGAATCAGGAGTATAGAAGAGATTGTTCCCGATAATCAAAACGTAGCCTTTGATATGAAAGAACTGATTCGTGCCATTATTGATGAGAATTCTTTTTTTGAAATGAAGGAATTATTTGCAAAGGAGATTATAACGGGATTTGCACGGTTAGATGGACGGGCTGTTGGGATTATTGCGAATCAGTCTAAAATGAAGACCGGTAGCTTATTTGTCGACTCGGCTGATAAGTCGGCCCGTTTTATCACGTTATGTGATGCTTTTAATATCCCGTTGATTTTCTTATCCGATATCCCGGGGTTCATGATTGGCACACAGGTAGAGCGATCGGGGATTATCAGACACGGGGCTAAGATGATTGCAGCGATGTCAGAAGCAACCGTACCGAAAATCTCAATCATTGTCCGTAAAGCATATGGTGCAGGGCTTTACGCGATGGCAGGTCCTGCTTTTGAGCCCGATTGTTGCTTAGCTCTCCCAACAGCGAAAATCGCCGTCATGGGCCCCGAAGCCGCTGTAAATGCGGTATATAGTAATAAAATCGCTCAGCTAGAAGAGTCAGAGCGTAATGAATTTATTCAGCAAAAACGAGAAGAATATCAAGAAGATATCAATTTATACCGTTTAGCAAGTGAGCTCATTATCGATGGTATCATTGCCCCTGAGCGATTGCGGGATGAGCTAAAAGAGCGTTTAGAGTTGTACGAAAGCAAAGAAATGATATTTAGTGAACGCAAACATCCCGTGTACCCAGTATAATAAGTGATATGAAAACAAAAAGGAGTCTTCCATCATGGCTCCTTTTCGTTATGTACACGGAGAGGGGAGAAACAAAAACCATGCGAATTGCTATAGTGGGAGCCGGTTCAATCGGATTATTATGGGCCTCTCGATTATCTCGATTGCCCTATGAGGTCACAGTCCTAACACATACTGCCGCACAACATAAGAAGATTGTACAAGCAGGTATCTCCTGCGAGGAGCTAGATGGTCAAGTAGTACATACTAACGTTACAAGTTGTCCAATTGAAGAAACGAGTGAACTCTCCCCATTTGATATCATTTTCATTACGGTAAAACAATATCAGTTACAAAACGTCATGGAACCGATTCAACGTTGCTCGCACCCGTTTACCCAAATCCTTTTTTGGCAAAATGGTTTAGGGCAAGAGAAAGCCATCGATGAACTACACTATCGTCCGGATACCTATGTAGCTCTTACTACAGAAGGTGCTTATCGAAAAAGCGATACCTATGTTGTCCATACCGGCCAAGGAGAAACGTGGATTGGAACCTTTCCTCATCAAGGGGAGTGGAAACCACTTCTGCAAGATTTCGTGAAGGCCATACAACCAATCGTCATTTCTCCCATTCGAAAAGAGAGTATGATATTGCGGCGTATGTGGGAAAAGCTAGCTGTAAATGCGGCCATCAACCCACTGACGACGATACTAGAAGTGCCAAATGGGGAACTGCTAAGTGTAGATTTAGAGAACATAATGGAAAAGCTAACGGGGGAAACATGTCAGGTGGCCAATCGTATTGGGGTGGAGCTAGATCACTCTCGAGCGATCAAAAAAATAAGAGAAGTATGCAACTTAACATCACAAAATCTCTCATCTATGCTTCAAGATATTCAGGGTGGAAAACGGACAGAGATTGATTCAATCAACGGCGCGATCATCCAGTATGCAAAGGAACATAACGTCCCTGTCTACTGGCATGAGATGCTTTACACGTTGGTAAAGGCAAAAGAGGCACATAATAAGCGCAATACCAATACATTGTAGTGTTTTCCTCGGGTTTTTCTATCGAACATCTTTGTATGCACATCATATTTTATGGTATTATTTATTTAGTAACTTACCTTTTTAAATTGAAATCAGAAAAGAAGGAATCACGAATGAAGATTGAGTGTATAAAGAATCCTTGGCAAAACCAACTAATGAACGATTATCTCGAACTAGAGCATCCAGTTCATTCTTTTTTCTCACATCATCCATTGAAAAGTTCTTCTTATCCGGTGCGTGCACAGGAGGTCTTTGCTAGCCTTTCTCAGCGAGTGGATCGCGAGAAATTGGTAGAGGTTTTATACAATTATCATCAACCTGAATTACTCCACCCTGAAATAGAATCCAACTTAGAGCGTTTGCGACAAGAAGATTCATTGGTTGTGATCGGTGGCCAACAAGCGGGTTTATTAACAGGGCCTCTTTATACGATACATAAAGTGTTTACCATTATTGAACTAGCTCGAAAGCAAGAGCAGGAACTAGGTAAGCCGGTTATTCCAGTCTTTTGGATTGCAGGAGAAGATCATGATTTAGATGAAGTAAATCATATATGGATACAAAGGAAAGAAGGCATATTAAAAAAGCGATACCGAGTTGAGGTAGAAAAAAACAATAGGGAAGCAGTCTCTCATCTTACAATCGATCCGGAAGATCTGCAAAATTGGCTGCAGGAAATAAGTGAGCACTACGTGGATACGCCATATAAAACGGAGTGGTTAGAAGCTTGTTTAGCACTTGCCCATGACAAGCCGTCTTGGGGGCGTTTTTTTGCGCGTCTCCTTCATTCCTTATTTGCTAAGTATGGTCTGGTATTGATTGATTCTGCCGATCCTCGTGTCAGGCAGATAGAACGAGATTTCTTTCTTCGTTTGATTCATCAGAGTAAGCAAATCCAAGCATCCATCCAAAAGAGTGTTCAACAATTCCAAGAAGCTGGTTATGCGGACCCAATCCATACTCAACCAAATCAAGCGAATTTATTTTTGATCACGGATAACGAGCGCGTTCTTTTAGATCGGGAAGGTGATCAGTGGGTCACTAGAGGAGGAAAACAAACCTTTACGACCCCCGAAATCTGCCATATTGCACAGCATACGCCAGAGCGATTTAGTAATAATGTCGCGACACGTCCGTTGATGCAGGAATACTTGTTTCCTGTTTTAGCTTTTGTAGCGGGTCCGGGTGAAGTAGCTTACTGGGGAGTCTTGAAAGAAGCCTTCACTCACACAGGTTTGTCTATGCCGATTGTGTATCCGCGCTTCCAGATGACCTTGGTAGAACGTCATGTCGATACTCGAAAACGGGAATTTGGACATTCATGGGAGACATATCTTACGGAGGGGACTTTGATTCGAGAAGAGTGGTTAAAAGCCCAATTTACTTTGCAAATCGACCCTTTATTTGATGCGATGAAGAAACAAGTGGTCGATCTATATCAACCAATGATTAAACAGATCCATTCTCAGCTAGGAAGACAGACGGAAGAGATGGGACAAAAAAACATTGAGAAAGTGACCGAGCAAATCCAATTTTATCAACGATTTGTCGAGCGTACGATGAGTGATATCCATCAGACCACCTTACGCCAATGGGATGAATTGTTACAAGGGATTTCTCCGAATGAGCAACCTCAAGAAAGAGTTTATAATCTGATCTACTATTGGAACGCTTATGGACTTGATTGGATTGATCGCGTTTTGCAGTTGCTGCGTGACAAACAACCAACTCATCATTTTATGGTTCATTTCTAAAGATCTATTTCTTTCTTGCAAGTGGTTCCGATATAATAAAATAGTATCAAGTATATAATTCATGTTATTCCGAGTGGTTAAGTATGTTATAATGCATACATGTCCTTTCTATTACATACTATCCATAAGACAGATCCATTGTTTCGTCTACAAATCGAAGCAAGTTAATAAATCTAGAGGAGAGTGCTTTTATGAACTCATTAGACCGTAGTATTATTGCAAATCCGGCATTAGCACATGACGGAAGACTAAAAATTAACTGGGCAGCGGATCATATGCCTGTCATGAATCGTTTACGTGAACAATTAAAGGTAAATCGTCCATTAGCTGGGTTGCGTGTAGCTATTTCCCTGCATTTAGAAGCGAAAACAGCTAACCTAGCAGAAGTGATTCGAGATGCAGGTGCAGAGGTCGTGATTACGGGTAGTAATCCACTTTCGACCCAAGATGATGTGTGTGCGGCGCTAGCAGCAGATGGTGTAACGGTATTTGCGAAATATAATCCATCACCAGAAGAGTATAAAGACCATCTCATTAAAACACTAGAAACCAAACCCGATCTAATTATTGATGATGGTGGGGATCTTGTGACGGTTCTTCATTCAGAGCGTCCTGATTTGGCTGAGCAAGTTCGAGGTGGATGTGAAGAAACGACGACTGGAATCTTACGCCTTCAAGCGTTAGAAAAAACAGGCGAGTTAAAATTCCCCATGATTGCGGTAAATGATGCACTTTCTAAATATTTGTTTGACAATCGTTATGGAACAGGTCAATCTGTATGGGATGGAATCAATCGTACGACAAACCTAGTAGTAGCGGGTAAAACGGTTGTCGTAGTTGGTTATGGCTGGTGTGGTCGCGGGGTTGCTATGCGTGCCAAAGGCTTAGGGGCGAAAGTCATTGTAACGGAAATCGATGCTGTGAAAGCGACGGAAGCACATATGGATGGTTTTACTGTGTTGCCCATAGCAGAAGCGGCGAAGCAAGGAGATTATTTTGTTACGGTAACAGGTAATAAAGGAGTTATTACGGCTGAGCACATGAAATCAATGAAAAATGGTGCTATTTTATCCAATGCAGGTCATTTTAATGTTGAGATCGATACCGAGGGCTTGGCAACGATGGCAGTAAGTAAGCAAACAGTTCGTAAAGATATTGAGGAGTTTGTGTTAGCAGATGGTCGTAAGATTTATCTACTTGCAGAAGGCCGCCTCGTAAACCTTGCAGCAGGAGATGGTCACCCAGCTGAGATTATGGATATGACATTTGCCCTGCAAACACTATCATTGCTCTTTGTTCATGAAAATTATCAACGTATTGGCAAGCGAGTGATGGAAGTTCCATACGAAATTGATGAACAGGTTTCTCGTTATTTCCTTGAATCTCTTGGAATCCAAATTGATTCACTTACAGATGAACAAGAGAAATATCTAGCTAGCTGGCAATTGGATTGATTAATCCCAAAAATTGTATAAATGTTCTAATCCTGCATTTGCGTGCAGGATTTTTTATTTTGCGTGTGGTATACTTACCAATGTGGAGGAAAGTGGAGGGAAGTGGTGACGAGGGGAGGGATCCAAGATGTTTATGGGGGAATACCGGCATTCGGTTGACGATAAAGGTCGACTCATCATGCCAGCTAAATTCCGCGAAGGACTTGGTCAGTCTTTTGTTGTAACCCGTGGCTTGGATCATTGCTTATTTGCATACCCTCGGTCAGAATGGACACAATTAGAGCAGAAATGTAAAACACTCCCATTTACCAAAGCAGATGCCCGGAAGTTCACACGATTCCTTTTTTCAGGAGCGAGTGAAGCTGAGTTAGACAAACAAGGGCGTATCCATATTCCCCCACATTTACGAGAATTTGCTAAGTTGCAGAAAGAATGTGTTGTGATCGGCGTCTCCACTCGTGTTGAGATTTGGTGCAAGGAACAATGGGATTCTTATTATTCTGCTTCAGAAGAGTCATTTAACGAGATCGCCGAAAGCTTAGTAGATCTGGATTTCTAAGGATAAGGATGAGCACCATTGTTTAATCATGTAACGGTATTAAGAGATGAAGCTGTAGACGGACTAAAAATCAAACCAGATGGAATTTATGTAGATTGCACATTAGGTGGAGCGGGTCATAGCGGATTGATAGCAAGTCGATTAAGTCAAGACGGTGTGTTAATTGGTTTGGATCAAGATGAGAAGGCATTATCTGCCGCAAGGAAGCGGCTAGAAGGCGTGACGTGCAAAGTTCACTTGGTAAAAACGAACTTTCGTCATATCGCACAAGTAGTGAAGGATTTAGGATTTACTGGGGTAGATGGGATTTTGTTTGATCTAGGAGTCTCTTCCCCACAGTTAGATGAGAGTGAACGGGGATTTAGCTATCACTATGAAGCCCCTTTGGACATGCGAATGGATCGGGAACAGGAACGGACGGCATTTGAGGTAGTGAACCAATACGACGAGGCAGAGATTGCTCGAATTCTGTACATATACGGAGAAGAGAAGTTTAGTCGTCGCATTGCTAAGCGGATTGTGGAGTATCGAACAAGTAAGCCGATTGAAACGACAACGGAGTTAGCCGAGATCATCAAAGAGGCGATTCCAGCTGCCACAAGACGTAGTGGACCTCACCCAGCTAGACGTTCATTTCAGGCAATTCGAATCGCAGTAAATGAAGAATTAACTGTATTTGAAGAAGCGTTGGAGCAAGTGATGGAGATTCTAGCTCCTAGAGGTAGAGTCAGTGTGATCACATTCCACTCACTAGAAGACCGTATTTGTAAACAATTTTATTTGGAACAGGCAAAGGGATGTATCTGCCCTCCAAATTTCCCTATATGTACGTGTCACCAAAAACCAAAGCTAAAGATCATCACACGTAAGCCGATCGCGCCTAGCGCTGAAGAATTGGAACAAAATGCTCGTGCACGTTCTGCGAAATTACGTGTTGCTGAAAAAATATAGATAATAAGACCTTGTTTCATGTGACAAGGTCTTACAAACAGGGTATAGGTTAAGAAAGAGAGTTACGAAAAAAAGAAATGTATAGGTAGCGTAAGGAGGCTATTTGGATGAGACAGGAACGTGGTAATGTTGCGGTAGCAAGACCGCTTACCCCTACAAGTACAAATACACAGGTCAAAGCAAAAAAACAACCCTTAATCAAAGGGCTTACTGTACCAGAAAAGCTATTATACATCGGAAGTGTCATTATATGCGTAGCCCTGACCGTTTTAGTTGTATCTCGATATGCTGAAACCGCGGAATTAAATCTTGCCATCCAGAAGGCTGACAAAGAAATTCAACAAGTCAAAGAAGCCAACCTTCAATTAGAAGCGGAGAAAAACAAGCTCCAGAGCGATGCACGAATTCGTCAATATGCTGAACAGAATGGTTTGCAAATCATTGAAAGCAAGAAAATTTCTCCGGCAGGAAAAGAAAAGAACACACCATAGATGATAATGGAATAATTAAGAATCTTAGATAATTTCTTTGCCGAGGAGAACCATTTTATGCAGACAGAAAAGCAGACAGGAAAACGAAGTAAATTTCGCTCCCTTATCATCGGGTTGGTCTTGTTAGGATTATTGACAGGTGTTACGTTTCGCTTGCTGTGGATCCAAACGGTTGCCTCGTCTGAGCTAACAAAGGATGCAGAGAAAATTTGGAACAATAACAACCCGATTTTAAAAGCGAAACGTGGAACCATTTATGATCGTAGTAAAAATTATGTTATGGCTTGGGAAGAACCAGCCTATTTTTTTACTGCTGATCCAAGCCAACTGAAAGAGAAAGATATAGACAAAACGGCAACACAACTATCCTCCCTTCTAGAGATTTCGAAAGAAAATTTAATTAGCTTGTTGCGTAAAAAAGGGAAATATGCAGAATTAAGAGATCGAGAAGCAGGCAAAATTTATTTTTCAAGGGAAGTGTATGCGAACTACCTTCGACTAAAGCAAAAGAAAGAACTAAAAGGGATTTACGCTTATAAAACCACCCAGCGTCAATATACCGAAGCTGGATCAGCGCACCTATTAGGCTTCCTGAATAGTGAGGAAAAGCCAGTCGGTGGAATTGAAAGTACGTATCAAAATTTGCTCCGTGGTAAAGATGGCTATGTGAAATATAAAAAAGCGGCTAATGGTATGATGGTAACTGATGGACCTGAGTCGTACAAACCGCCGATTGATGGAAAGGATCTTGTTTTAACCATCGATGCGAGTATACAGAGCCATGTGGAGAAAGTATTAGATCAGGCTATGAAACAGTATGAAGCCAAAGGTGCAACGGCTATTGTGGCTGATCCATCAAATGGAGAGATTTTGGCGATGGTAAGTAGGCCGACTTTCGACCTCCGAAAAGCGTCTACTACTTATAGTACAGAAAATGGACATAATATGGCGGTACAAAGCCAATTTGAACCAGGATCTACGTTTAAGATTGTGACCCTTGCGGCGGCTATCGAGGAAGGTAAATTTGAGGCAGATCGTACATATACTTCCGGATGTATTCAAGTATCAGGTTTAAACAATCCGATTTGTGACTGGAAGAGAGGCGGTTGGGGTGATATCTCCTACCGTGAAGGGGTTATCCAGTCCAGTAATGTTGGCTTTGTGAAGATGGGAGAACATTTGGGTGCTGAGAAATTATATGAGTATATCGATCGCTTTGGATTTGGTCGGGTGACAGATCGGATAGGTCGTAAAACAGGAATTGACCTTCCGGGCGAAGCAAGCGGTTTTTATTTTGGTCGAGAGCTAGCCGCATCCGAATTAGCAACAACCGCTTTTGGTCAAGGAATTGCCGTAACTCCAATTCAACAAGTCCAAGCGGTGGGTAGCATTGCGAACGGTGGAAACCTGATCAAGCCTCACTTGTTAAAAGAAGTGATCGACCCAAAAACGAAAAAAACGGTTGAACAACCAGCGGTTGAGAAGCATCAGATTATTCGTCCTGAGACCACAACCGAGGTGAAACAAATTCTACGCGATGTCATTAAAAAAGGTACTGGGCAAAAGGCAGATGTTCCCGGCTATCGGGTGGCAGGAAAAACAGGCACTGCTCAAAAGCCAGACCCAAAAACGGGTAAATACTTACCTAATACCTATATCACTTCCTTTATTGGTTTCGCTCCAGCAGATAATCCCAAGGTTATTGTATATGTGGCACTTGATGAGCCAAAGGGTGCAGATGCCTCAGGTGGTGCAATGGCTGCTCCTGTTGCCAAGGATATCATCCAGCAGACTATGCAAGTTTTACGTGTGCCTTCTTTGGAAACAGAACCAGAAATTAAATAGTGAGGGGGGAACGTGAATATGCGTTTCCCTTTTTTGTACTCCAATACTTACCTACATGGGTGTTTGCCTTTTGGGACAGTATAAGATTGGGCACATCATATGACCTAAGGAGGGATTCTCATGAATAACGCTCCAAACATGCACGTTGGCACGGTAAAACGAAACCACAGTGGCCATGAAGTATTTGACATACACGAGGTTTTATCCGTAACAGTGAGCACGTTAGATTCATATACGATGTCCCGACAGTATGTCAAGTGTTCAGAGCTACTAACCATTCTGGACCGTCAATACAAGTTTTTGACAGATGAGTACAATATGCTAGTACAGGCGTTTTCCACAGGGGAAGATCCTGCACATGGAACGCTTCGTTATCAAATGACGCAGCATAATGATACCATCGTCTACGGAATGAAGCCTTCGCAGCCTAAGAAGCCGATTCATTCAGTGATGGAAGTGAAGGATGAAGGTATTTCTGGTCATATGCTGATCATGCTGAAGACATTGGCTGGCATCAGAACAGTGGCTGCCACGGAAGCAACTAATCCAGTCGTGAGACGGGTTTTGGCTGATAGCATTCCAAACTGTATTGAGATGGCATATGAAATCTTCTTGTATCAAAACAAGCATCAATATTACCAAGTACCTCAATTGGCTGAGGCAGATATGGCGCAGATGCAAAATTCATTTGGTCTGGCCACCAATCAGTCGCAAGCTTCTAGGCAACCACAAGGTAGCAAAGTAGTACCGATTAATCAGACACCTTCTCCTTCGAGTTCTATGAATCATGGGTCACCCCAATCGCATTAAGCTGTTTAGACCCTTCTGTCCAGTAGGCCGGAAGGGTCTTTTCTTTGGAATATAATTGTCATGTATCAGAATCTAGATGAATAGGTATAGGAGAACAAGTGGGACAAGGAGGGGACTCTTATGCGTGCGATACAATCGATAGTGAAAAAAAGGTTGTTTGTCGTACTGATCATAGCAGTCCTAGTGATGATTACATTGATCGGTAGACTTTCTTATGTACAGTTGGCGCAAGGAGAATGGTGGGCGCGAAAAGCAGAGGAGCTAGGAAGTAGAGATGCCGACTTTTTAGCGAAACGGGGTATGATTCTAGATCGGGATGGCAAGAAAATTGCTTATAATATAAGCGCTCCATCCGTCCTACTCTTTCCTGCCATGATTAAGGACAAGGCTGGGACAGCAAAGAAATTAGCAGAGGTACTTGAAGGAGACGAGAAAAAAATACTCGAATTTGTTTCCAAAAAAGAATCAAAGGTATGGCTAAAGAGTATCGGTCAGAAGATTTCTGAAGAGAAGGCTAACATTCTTCAAGAGATGCAATTGCCGGGTGTCCTCATAACAGAAGATAGTAGACGATATTATCCCTATGGGACGATGGCGGCACATATGCTTGGTTTCACAGGTGGAGATAATCAAGGTTTAGCAGGCTTAGAGCTCATTTATGATAAACAATTAAGCGGACAAAAAGGCTATATTTCCTTTGCTTCTAATGCGAAAGGAGAAAGAATGCCTAATTCGAAAGAAGAGTTTATCCCGCCGAAGCCTGGCAAAGACCTTAGGCTGACTCTAGACTTAGATGTGCAAGCTATTATCGAGCGGGAGTTAGATCAAGCTATGGCTCAGTATAATCCGGAAAGCGTTTTGGCGATCGCGATGGACCCAAACAATGGTGAAATTTTGGGAATGAGCAGTAAACCCTCCTTTCGTCCGGATGAATATCAGACCACCGATTCATTGATTTATAACCGAAATTTACCGATTTGGAAAACGTATGAACCAGGCTCTACTTTTAAAATCATTACTCTTGCTGCGGCGTTGGAAGAGAAAAAAGTAAATTTGACCGAGTCGTTTCATGATCCTGGGTATGTCATGGTAAGCGGCGCCCGTCTCAGATGTTGGAAAAAAGGGGGCCACGGTCATGAATCGTTCTTGGAAGTGGTGGAGAACTCTTGTAACCCCGGATTTGTGGAATTAGGAAATCGATTAGGAAAGAATAAGTTGCTGGATTATGTGAATCGATTTGGTTTCGGCAAAAAAACGGGTATCGACTTGAACGGTGAGGCTAAGGGGATTCTATTTAAACCAGAGCGGATGGGACCCGTAGAACAAGCAACGACTGCATTTGGTCAAGGGGTTTCCGTCACACCCATTCAACAGGTACGAGCTGTTTCAGCGGCTATAAATGGAGGGAAGATGGTGGTTCCTCATGTGATGAAAGAGTGGGTGGATCCAGATACTGGGAAGATAATAGAAGCGTATCAACCGAAAGTAGAGGGGACAGTCATCTCCGAAGCTACTTCCAAAGTAGTAAGGGAGTCGTTGGAGAGTGTAGTTGCCAAGGGCACGGGACGAAAAGCTTTCGTGGATGGCTATCGTGTAGGTGGTAAGACGGGTACAGCTCAAAAAGTGGGTCCAAATGGAGGTTATTTGCCGAATAATCATATTGTTTCGTTTATAGGCTTTGCTCCTGCAGACGATCCCAAAATGGTGGTATATGTGGCAGTGGATAATCCGCAAGGGATTCAATTTGGGGGAGTGGTAGCAGCGCCTATTGTAGGAAATATTATCGGTGATAGTTTGCGCCATCTGGGGATTCCTAAGCGCAAGAATCAGATCCCACCTGAAGATACACCTCTTACAACTCCAATCGTAGAGACACCAGATTTAATCGGTCAAGAGCTAGACAAAATTCGTAACAGTCTGTTTGATTTCCCTCTAAAGCCAGTTGGGCAAGGGAATGTGGTGATTGATCAGATTCCGGCTCCTGGGGAAAGAGTCAAAAAGGGTTCATCAATCCAGTTGTATTTGGGTGACAAAACCATGATGGGAGATTAAAATAAAGATGGTATAATAAACGCCAGGACAAAACCTGGCATTTATTTATTTCATACATACCTTGTTTTTTGGATTGAGGAGGAAAGAGATGATTCTTCAAAATGTGATCCAGTCGCTTTTACTGAAGCGGGTGTCTGGGGATGTGGCAGTGGAAATTAGTGGAATAGAGATGGATTCACGTCAAGTAAAGCCAGGTAATCTCTTTATTGCGGTTCGTGGGTTTACGGTTGATGGACACCGCTATATTTCACAAGCGGTCCAAAGAGGTGCTATTGCTATACTGGTAGAAGAGATGGTGGAGGTCCCGCCTCATGTGACAGTGATACAGGTGCCTGATACTCGCCGGGCCATGGCCATTGTAGCAGATATTTACTACGGACACCCTACACATGAACTGAAATTGATTGGGATCACAGGGACGAATGGGAAGACAACCACCTCTACCCTACTTCAGAATCTTTTCCTTGATCATGAAAAGAAATCAGGATTAATCGGAACGATTGGCATGAAAATTGGAGATCGGGAGCTCCCTACTTCCAATACAACGCCTGAAATCCTTGAGTTACAAAAGAGTTTTCGTATGATGCGTGATGAAGGTTGTGAGTATTCCTTCATTGAAGTATCCTCACATGCGCTTGATCAGGGCAGAACTCGAGGTTGTAAGTTTCATATTGGTGTATTTACCAATCTAACACAAGATCATTTGGATTATCATGAAACGATGGAACAGTACCGGGAAGCAAAAGGTTTGCTATTTAACCAACTGGCGAACCAGTATCTTACTTCTTCGGATGAGCAGTGTTATGCAGTGTTAAATGCGGATGATCCCGCTTCTTCATATTATGCCCGAATCACACCAGCTCAAGTGGTTACATTTGGAATTGATCAATCAGCGGATGTAATGGCAAGTAACATTCGCATTACTCCACAAGGAACAAGCTTTGATTTGCATACATTCTGTGGGAATGGTGCAGTGAATACGAAGCTAATGGGGAAATTTAATGTTTTGAATATGCTTGCTGCTATTAGTGTCGGCCTGATTGAAGGCTTATCGTTAGAGCAAATCATAAACTCTCTCGAACAAATTCCAGGTGTAGACGGACGTTTTGAACCTGTTCATGCAGGTCAAGATTTTACTGTTGTGGTTGACTATGCGCACACCCCAGACAGCTTGGAAAATGCGTTAAAAACCGTACGTGAATTTGCTTCGAAACGAGTGATTACATTGATAGGATGTGGTGGCGACCGTGATCGTACGAAGCGTCCTTTGATGGCGAAGATAGCAGCAGACTATAGTGATCTGGCTATCTATACATCAGATAATCCGAGAACGGAACAGCCTGAGGCGATTTTAGAGGATATGTTATCGGGTGTACTGAGTGTGAAGGCAGAAAAAATACATACCATTGTAGATCGAGCGGAAGCGATTCGATATGCGATTCTGCATGCTCAATCAGGCGATGTAATTCTGATTGCAGGAAAAGGTCATGAGACTTATCAAGAAATCAATGGTGTAAAAAATGATTTTGACGATCGAGTGATCGCAAGGCAGTTTATGTTGGAGGATTTGAAATGAAGCGGAGTATAACTTGGATTCAAAAAGCGACAGGTGGACAGACGGTCTTTGTGGAAGATAAAGATAGGATGATTTCTTCTGTCAGTACGGATACTCGAAGTCTTCAGCAAGGGGCATTATATGTGCCGCTCGTAGGAGATCGTTTTAATGGTCACCAATTTTTATCTCAAGCGATAGAAGCGGGTGCAGTTGTTGCGTTGTGGAATGAGCTGGAACCCATCCCGGAAGGCTTTTGTGATATACCGTTGATAGTGGTACCAGATACATTGACAGCTCTGCAACAGATGGCTAAGAAATATCGCGAAGAGATTGCGATTCCGGTGGTTGGAATTACAGGCTCAAATGGCAAGACTACCACGAAGGATCTTGTGGCTGCTGTTTTAGGTCAAGTATTTCGGGTTCATAAAACAGCGGGAAATTTAAATAACCATATTGGGGTCCCTCTTACACTGCTTAGTATCCCAGAAGAGACAGAGATTGCGATTGTGGAGATGGGAATGAATCATGTTGGGGAGATCTCCCTGTTATCTCAGCTTGCAATGCCACAAGTTGCCATTGTGACCAATATAGGAGAGTCACATATAGCTCACTTTGGAAGTAGAGAAGGTATTGCCGATGCAAAATTGGAGATTATAGATGGCTTATCATCAAATGGAACCCTTATTTATGATGGGGATGAGTCGCTCCTAGCTGAAAAAGTGCGGAAGATTCCACAGACACAGATTCGAATTGGCTGGAAAGAGAAGAATGATGAGATGCCGCTGGACATAGAGATGTTGGGCACAAAAGGTTTTACGTTCCAGTCCAAACAAACTCATCATCGTTATCATCTATCGCTACTAGGTCGTCATAATATAGTGAATGCATGCTATGCGATTGCCGTAGGGCGCTTTTTTCACATGAGTGAGGAACAGATCGCTCAGGGGCTTTTGCATGTTGGTTTAACAGGTATGCGCTTGGAGATGATTACTGCTAAAAATGGAATGCCAATCATAAATGATTGCTATAACGCAAGTCCTACTTCTATGAAAGCGGCGATTCGCTTATTACAAGAGATGGAGCCTACGAAAGAAAAATGGGCACTACTTGGTGATATTCGTGAATTAGGTGATGAGTGGGAAGAGTCCTATCATCGAGAACTGGGTGCATATGTGATAGAAAAAGGAATTCACAAACTCTTTACAGTAGGTGATCGGGGGAAGTGGATTGCTGAGGGAGCACAGGAAGTACGACATGATCCGTCTTGCGAAATGATTCATTTCTCTAGTGTTGAGGAAGCAGGCAAATACATCGATAAGGTCGGTCATCCACAAGCGTTGATGTTAGTGAAGGCTTCGCGAGCGATGAAACTAGATCAAGTCATTCGATCTTTAGTAGAAGGAGCGTAATGAAGCTATCATGACAAACATAGATATTCGAGAGTATTTAATCCCGATCATGGTTGCATTTGGCCTAGCAGTCATACTGGGCCCTATGGTGATCCCGACGTTACGACGTCTTAAATTTGGACAAAGCATCCGTGAGGAGGGACCGCAAGCCCATTTGAAAAAAGCAGGAACGCCTACAATGGGTGGGGTGATCATCTTAATCGCTCTCGTGTTGACAGCACTTCCTTTTAGTAGTTATTTTTTGTTAAACAGAGAAAGTGGCGACGCAAAGATCATCAATGCAGACTTGTTCATTCTTTTATTTGCTACAGCCGGATACGGAATTATTGGATTTTTGGACGATTATATTAAAGTGGTTATGAAACGAAGCTTGGGTTTGACCGCAAGTCAAAAATTGTTGGGACAATTGTTTATTGCGGTTGTTGTATTTTATGTCCTGTTAAGCGTTCGATACCTAAATACCCAAGACCTAGAAGGTGCCTCAAAGGCGATTTTTAGCGTTCATGTTCCTGGGATTGGAACCTATTTTATCAACTGGCTCTACCTTCCTTTCTTGATTTTACTATTGGTAGGCTTTTCAAATGCGTTAAACTTAACCGATGGTTTAGATGGACTTCTATCAAGTACGGCTGTGATGGCGTATGGTGCTTATGCGGTAATCGGAATTTGGCAAGGGAATCAAACGGTCTATATCTTTGCCTTTTCTGTAATCGGTGCTCTGCTGGGATTTCTCGTCTTTAATGCACATCCAGCCAAGGTATTTATGGGGGATACGGGCTCACTAGCGCTCGGTGGTGGGTTAGCTGCACTCGCCATTATTACGAAAACAGAGTTTTTACTCCCTCTTATCGGAATTGTATTTGTGGTCGAAACGCTATCTGTAATTCTACAAGTTCTCTCTTTTAAGTTCCGTAAAAAGCGGATCTTCAAGATGAGTCCACTACATCATCACTTTGAATTGATTGGCTGGTCTGAGTGGAAGATCGTAGCGGTATTTAGTTTGGTTGGTTTAATTTGTGGAGCTCTTGGAGTGTTCTTCGAAATTGCCCTGCTCCATCCAGGAGGAGGCAAATAGATGACGGGTTTGTTTCAAGATAAACAGGTAGTAGTCCTCGGATTAGCGAGAAGCGGTTTTGCTGTAGCTAAGTTGCTGGTAGAGCAAGGAGCTAAGGTGACTCTAAATGATGTGAGAGAGCGAGTTGATTGTGCGAGTGAAGCGGGTTCGTTAGAGCAGATGGGGGTTTCTGTGATCTGTGGCGGCCACCCTGACGATCTAATCAGTAAGCAAGTTGACCTAGTCGTAAAGAACCCTGGAATTCCTTATCATATTAGACCGATTGAACAAGCGCTCCAGCTAGGCATCCCGGTGGTAACAGAAGTGGAGATTGCAAGCCAATTTAGCAAGGCTCCTATTATTGGGATTACAGGCTCCAATGGAAAAACCACGACTACCACCTTAGTAGGCAAGATGCTACAAAGCAGTGGAGTATCGGCAACGGTAGCGGGTAATATTGGCCAAGCATTATCGGAAGTAACCCCCCAGCTTTCAGAAAACGACTGGCTCGTAGCGGAGTTAAGTAGCTTTCAGCTAAAGGGAACGGTAACGTTTCGCCCTAAAATCGCTGCATTGTTAAATGTGACTCCAGCGCATATGGATTACCATCAGACGATGGAGGATTATATAGCATCAAAATGGAACCTATTTCAAAATCAAGCTCAAGATGATGTTGCCATACTCAATGCTGATTCTGCTATTTGTAGAGAGTTAGCAGAGAACGGGGATCTGAAGGGTCGCGTAATCTGGTTTTCCAAAGACAAATTGACTAGCCAAGGTGTATATATAAAAGATGGCCTTCTCGTCTCGAGTCTAGACGGGAACGAGACAGTGATTCTCCCTGTGGAAGAGGTTGCTCTACCTGGTTCATTTAATCTAGAGAATGTACTAGCTGCAACTGCTATCTCGATCGTCGCTGGAGCGAGTGCAGAGAAAGTTGCAGAAACGATTCGAACGTTTCGCGGTGTAGAACATCGTTTGGAGTATGTAGAAACGGTTGAAGGAATTCGATATTATAACGATTCGAAAGCAACAAATGTGCAGGCGGCTTTAACGGCGCTTACTTCTTTTGAGGAGCCTATCGTTTGGATTGCAGGTGGACTGGATCGAGGTGTAGACTTTCAAGAGCTCACCCCGGTGCTATCTGAGCGTGTACAAGCCGTGATCGCTTACGGGGAATCAGCTCCCATCTTAGCATTGCGAGCGAAAGAGGCGGGTATAGAATCGATTATTCAAGTAGAAGATGTCGAAGAAGCTGTTTACTCCGCTCGCGAGATTTCCTGCTTTGGGGATGTAGTTGTTCTCTCTCCGGCATGTGCAAGTTGGGATTTATATACCTCATTTGAGCAAAGAGGAAGCATTTTTAAACAAGCTGTGCATAGGCTTGTATAAAGAGAATGCTTCGGAAGCTTAAATGAGGTGAGCACGTCTATGCAAAAAACGAAAAAGAGTCCTGATTTTGTGATCGTAGTGGCTATTCTATTACTACTTACCATTGGGGTAATGATGGTATATAGCGCTAGTGCTTCGATGGCGTTTCACAAATATGGCGATAGCTTTTATTTCGCAAAGCGTCAGCTCTTGTTTGCGGCATTGGGCGTGTTTTTTATGTTCCTCGTAACGAATGTAGACGGGAAGAAGCTATATGATATGGCAAAACCTGCCGTGATCATATGCTTCATCTTATTAGTGATTGTTTTGATACCAGGTGTAGGGATCTGGAGGAACGGTGCTCGTAGTTGGCTCGGAATCGGGGCTTTTAGCATTCAACCATCCGAATTTACGAAGCTGGCGATGATTTTTTTCTTAGCTAAGTTGTTTTCTAAGCCCACTTTTCAAATTAGGCGATTTCGTAAAGGACTCTTACCAGCTATGGGAATCTTGGGTGGAGCATTTGGACTAATTATGTGCCAACCCGACTTGGGAACAGGCACGGTGTTAGTCGGGACGGGGATCTTGCTAATCTTCGTAGCAGGCGCAAAGATGCAGCATCTAGGAGGATTTGCTTTACTCGGTGCTCTAGGTTTTACGGGTTTGGTTTTAGAAGCTACGTATCGAATTAAGCGAATCACCTCCTTTTTTGACCCTTGGTCAGATCCACAAGGCACGGGTTATCAGTTGATCCAGTCGCTCTATGCGATTGGCCCCGGTCGGCTCCTTGGGTTAGGATTTGGCATGAGTAGACAAAAACATTTATACTTACCAGAGCCCCATACTGATTTTATTTTTTCAATTTTGTCGGAAGAACTAGGCTTCCTAGGAATTACCATTGTGATAACGTTATTTGGAGTGTTAATTTGGAGAGGTTATCGTACTGCGATTCGCTCACACGATTTGTTTAATTGCTTGGTTGCAACAGGGATCACCTCTATGCTCATGATCCAAGTCGTCATTAATATTGGAGTCGTTTCAGGGACCTTTCCTGTTACAGGGATCACCTTACCTTTTCTTAGCTATGGTGGATCCTCTCTTACATTAACCCTTGTAGCGGTAGGAATTCTCTTAAATTTATCACGTAATGCGAATCGATAAGGAAATGGATTTAAAACATAGATGTGAACGAATCTCAGGACCCACTCACATGGTCTAGCATCTAGTAGGAGGGGACAAGATGAGAAAACGATTTATAGAAGACTTGATCCATGTAGGGGTTCAAGACATAAAAGAGAACGAGCCATTGTCCCGTCACACCACGTGGAAAGTGGGCGGACCAGCAGATTTTTTGATTAACGTACAGACAAAAAATGAGCTAGAAAATGTGATGAAAGTGATAGGCAAGCATAAGCTCCCATGGAGAGTGATTGGTCGGGGTTCAAATCTCTTAGTCCGAGATGGAGGGATTCGTGGGGTGGTACTTAAGCTAGATAAAGGGTTTGAGTACTTCGAATTTCAAGGGACTAGGGTGATCGCAGGGGGCGGAACTTCCACCGTTATGCTTGCTACGAAGACAGCGCGACAAGGGCTTACTGGTTTCGAATTTGCTGGAGGGATTCCAGGTAACATCGGCGGGGCTGTCTATATGAACGGTGGTGCTCATGGTTCCGACGTTTCAGAGGTGCTTGTTTCAGCAGAGGTGTTGTTAGAGTCAGGTGAGTGGGTTACATTGACGAATGAACAACTTGCCTTTTCCTATCGTACATCTGTTCTGCAGAAAGACTTGCGTGGAATTGTAACAGAAGCGACGTTTCAGCTTGAGGCAGGAGATGCTGTAGCTATTACCGAAGCATTAACTAGATTTAAAGATCGTCGTCGTCAGACACAGCCTCTACAACTCCCTTGTGCGGGCAGTGTATTCCGTAACCCGACTGGCGATTTTTCAGGGCGCTTGATCGAGGAAGCTGGACTTCGGGGATATCGAATCGGTGATGCAGAAGTCTCAACCATGCACTGTAATTTCATCGTAAATAGAGGTCAAGCAACAGCGCAAAATGTACTTGATTTGATTGCACATGTTCAAAAGACCATTCGTGAAAAGTATCATGTCGAACTAGAACCTGAAGTACAGGTGATCGGCGAAGCGTAAATGGAGTCATGAACAGCTGACTTTTGAGTAAGTTAGCTGTTTTAATTTTTGTCCATATTATCAAAAAGGATTATTATTATCTTTTCCCTCGCACTATTTGTGGTAATATATATGGAAGATTATTGTGAGGGTACTCCATAGATTCGACAGGCAGATATAAGGAGAGGACGATTGGGTTGAATGATCGCGTTCCCCCGTTACGAGTAAAGGCTGTTCGTAAAAAAGCCCCCTCGGTCTGGGCTCTGCTTCTGATCTTTTTGTTTTTTATGGGCTTTATGCTTGTGCTTCTGTTACGCTCTCCGCTCGGGAAAATCGAACAAATTATAATCGAAGGAAATCAACTGGTCCCACAAAAGGAGATTTCCAGCAAGCTAGGGACCAAAGTAGGTGGCTCCTATTTCGCATTTCGCCCGCAAGATGCTCAAAAAGCAATTGCGAACATCCCAGAAATTAAACGGGTAGAAGTATATAGGTCATTTCCAAGCAAGGTTACCGTTACATTACAAGAGCAACGAATGGTGGCATTTGTGAGAACAGAGGGTGGCTCTGTTTTTCCTCTTTTGGAGAATGGGAAGATCATGACTCAGCGAAATTCGGTTTCGATGTTACAACAAGCACCCATATTTGAAAAATGGGATCTTACTAGTGAGGTATTTCGCCAGGCAGTGGAGATGTTCTCACGTTGTTCCATTTCGGATTTTAAAGAGATAACGTATATTCATCCAGCAGAGGAAAATCCCGATCAAATGGTCCTTTACAGTAAAAAGGGACATAAAATTTATGTTCGTATCGAAGATTTACCTAAAAAGATGAAACTTTATTCTTCCTTTCACAATCAGCCTTCTGGTACATTGTATTTATTAGAGAGCGTATGGTTTACACCTAACACAGCACATGAATCCTAATATTAGGTATTGATGTAATTTATTTACTGTTTTTCGTTTTATAAAAAAAGGTGATCTTTCTTGATCTGTTGAATTAGTCAGAGGGTAATGCTTTTTCCTCCCAAAAAAGAGTTGCCAAATCGGGCGAGGAGGTGCCCAGTTTGAACGATCAGTTCATTGTGACGTTGGACATTGGGACTACGCAAATAAAGGCGTTTATTGCAGAAATGCATGCTGATGGTAATTTACAAATCGTCGGTGTAGGCACGGCCAAATCACTGGGGATGAAAAAGGGTGCCATCGTTGATCTGGACCAAGCAGTATTCTCCGTTCGTCAAGCCATTCAACAAGCCGAGCGAATGGTTGGAATAGAGATTTCCAAAGTCTATGTAGGAATTTCTGGGAACCATGTTGCCGTTCAGCATAGTCATGGTCTCGTTGCTGTTTCGAGTGAGTCTCGGGTCATCGAGAACCAGGATTTGGATCGAGTCTTACAGGCGTGTCGTGTTATTAATCTACCTCAAGAGCGTACTATTTTTGATGTGATACCCACCCAATATATCGTGGACGGTGTTAGCGAGATTCGAGACCCTCGCGGTATGTTTGGTGTTCGACTAGAGGTAGAGGCAATGGTGCTCACTGCTACTAAGACCGTTATACAAAATTTGGAGCGTTGTTTAGAAAAAGCACAGTTAGAAATTGCGGGTATGATTTATCTCCCTCATGCATTGGGAGAAGCTTGTCTCACCGTAGATGAGAAACAAATCGGTGTTGTACTACTAGATTTCGGTGGTGGTACCATGACGATCTCTGCCTATCACCAAGGCAATTTAACTGGAACCGCAGTCATCCCAATGGGTGGTGAATATCTAACGAGTGATATTGCCATCGTGCTTCGAACACATAGTGATGTTGCTGAGGAAGTCAAATGTAAATATGGTTGTGCGTTAGCTGAGCTAGCAAATAAAAATGAAAGTTTTTCGGTTCAGACCCTCAATGATCAGAAGGAAGTTGTTTATCATCAAGACAACCTAGCAGAGATTATGGAGTCAAGACTTTCTGAGATGTTCTACCTAGTGCGACAACAATTGCAGTATATGGGAGTGAGCGATCGCCCATCAGGTGGCTTCGTATTAACGGGTGGCGTTATGTCTACGCGGAATATTCTTGCCACAGCACAAAAATACTTAGGACAACCTGTCCGCGTGGCCCAGCCAGAAAACATAGGGGTAAATGAGCCTAGTTATATGGGTGGAGTGAGTATGGTTCACTATTTGGATCAACGTGGGATGATTCAAGTACCTGAAACCATTCCTAACGATGTAGCTCGTTCCAAGAAACAACATGGGGAATCTGCTTTTTCTAAGATGAAAAATTGGTTTAGTGATTTTATATAATTCGCTAAAAAACGAAGTTATGTCATTATATTTCGCATAGGAGGGAACCTGGTCATGGGTTTTGAATTTGGTATGGATTTAGACCACGAGATGATTGCACAGATTAAAGTCATCGGAGTGGGTGGTGGTGGCAGTAACGCAGTCAATCGTATGATTGATGCAGGGGTGCAAGGTGTAGAGTTTATCGCAGTGAATACAGATGCCCAAGCACTCCACCGTTCGAAAGCGCCTATAAAGCTACAAATTGGTGAGAAACTAACTCGTGGACTTGGTGCAGGAGCGAAGCCGGAAGTAGGAAAAAAGGCTGCAGAAGAGAGCAGGGAACAGATCGAAAACGCTCTTCGTGGTGCGGATATGGTTTTTGTGACAGCAGGCATGGGTGGTGGTACTGGAACAGGAGCTGCCCCAGAAATTGCATTGATTGCTAGAGAGATCGGCGCATTAACGGTAGGAGTAGTGACGAAACCATTTGCATTTGAAGGAAAGAAAAGATCGGTTCAGGCTGAATCAGGTGTTACCGCACTAAAAGAAAATGTAGATACACTAATTGTTATTCCAAACGATCGCCTGTTAGAGATTGTAGATAAAAATACTCCTATGCTAGAAGCATTCCGGGAAGCCGATAATGTTTTACGTCAGGGTGTACAAGGGATCTCTGATTTGATTGCCGTTCCTGGTTTGATTAACCTAGACTTCGCAGACGTGAAAACCATTATGACCGAGAGAGGCTCTGCTTTGATGGGAATTGGTTCGGCTTCTGGTGAAAATCGTGCGGCAGAAGCAGCTCGTAAAGCAATATGTAGTCCATTGTTAGAGACTTCTATTGATGGAGCTCGTGGAGTTCTAATGAATATTACGGGTGGAAATAATCTAAGTCTTTATGAGGTGAATGAGGCGGCAGATATCGTCATGCGTGCCTCCCATGCAGATGTCAATATGATTTTTGGTGCTGTTATTAACGAAGATTTAAAAGACGAGATTCGTGTTACTGTGATTGCTACAGGTTTTGATTCTGCTAAAAATGATCCACGTGTAGGAAGAAAACCACAGATGAATTCGTCTAATGGAATGCGTAATTCATCTGATTCTTATAAACCGCTGTTTCCAAACGATGGTTTCCGTATGGAAGATGCACAGTCAAATCAAACATCCTATGAAACAGCTTCATATCGCTATGCTCCTATACAAGATCAAAAGCAACCCAAAAATAGTAGGGATGGCAGAGTATTAGATGAAACATATGATATCCCAACTTTTTTACGTAACCAAATAAAAAAATAAAGAAAGTACTCTGTTATGGAAGCGTGAATCGATACCGATTTTCGCTTCTTTTTTCTTTTTTTCGACGAAAGAAATAAGATTTTTTGGGCAAGTTTCAACAGACTTTGAAATATAGATTAAGATATACTAAATTCATTCAGGAGACAGAGGAGGGATAGATTCTGTGACGGTTTATGCAGATGTCGTATTCCTTCTCAATGGCTGTATCGATTTATTACTCCTATGGCTAACTTCTGGGATTCGTAAGCAGCGCTTCACTTGGTGGAGATTATGGTGTGCGGCAATCATGGGAGGGATCTATGCTACCCTCCAATTATGGCCTGACTTTATTCCAGCATATTCGTTACCAGCTAAGTTATTAGTATCGATGCTGATGATTTGGTGTGCATTTGGCTATCACCATCCATACGCCTACCTACGAAACCTCGGAGTATTCTACCTCGTTTGTTTTGTCACAGGTGGAGCCATGATGGCCCTGCATTACTTCATTACAGGGACATCTGACATTGGTGGAGGAATATTGTTTACAGAGTCTCCAAACGGATGGGGTTCTCCTGTCTCATGGGTATTTCTCATGATTGGATTTCCGCTTGTTTGGGGTTACACCAAGATTTCGTTTGGCTCGATTCAAGAGAGATCTGAGTTTCATCAGTTTCTAGTCCCTGTGCGAATTACATTAGATGGGATAAAAGTGGATTGTACAGGACTCGTTGACACAGGGAATCAACTAAGAGATCCTATTACACGTTCGCCCGTCATGTTGGTTGAGATGGAACAGTTACAAGATTTTCTCCCACAAGAAGTATTCACCATGGTTCGGGCTAAGGATTGGGAGAAGGGCTGGACGGAAATTCCGCCAGAGTGGATGATTAAAATTCGCATTATTCCGTATCGCGTTGCAGGTAGCGATCATGAAATGATGATTGCCTTTAAGCCAGATTCTGTGGAAATTTGGAAAGAAGATGAGTGGAATAATGTAGGAAAAGTTCTCATAGGAATAGATGTCGGACGAATCTCATCTGATGGAACCTATCAAGCTATTATTCATCCTTCTTGTTACTCTGTAGTAAGTTAAGTCACTATGTAGACCGATGAAAGGGGTAGATCCATGGTTATAAAGTGGAAGCTCTTATGCCAACTTTTTTGGTATCGCATGCTAATCTACATGGGGCTAAAAGGCGAAGGACTCTATTATATTGGTGGAAGCGAAGCACTACCGCCACCGCTGACAAGAGAGGAAGAAGAACACCTTCTTCTACGCCTTCCAAGTGGAGATACTGCTGTTCGAGCGATGTTGATCGAAAGAAATCTTCGACTGGTCGTCTATATTGCCCGTAAGTTTGAAAATACAGGGATTAATATCGAGGACTTAGTCTCCATAGGCACAATTGGCTTAATTAAGGCAGTGAATACATTTGATCCCTCCAAAAAAATTAAGCTGGCTACTTATGCTTCTCGTTGTATTGAAAATGAAATTTTGATGTTCCTACGTCGTAATAATAAGATTCGGTCCGAAGTATCTTTCGATGAACCCTTAAACATAGATTGGGACGGAAATGAATTATTGTTGTCTGATGTGATGGGAACGGAAAATGATATTATCTACCGTGATTTAGAAGATCAAGTAGATCGAAAAATTTTGCGTTCTGCTCTCTCAAATCTATCAGATCGTGAAAGAAAGATTATGGTTCTTCGCTTTGGATTAGATGGTGGTGAAGAAAAGACACAAAAAGATGTTGCAGATTTACTTGGAATCTCTCAATCTTATATTTCTCGTTTGGAAAAAAGGATTATTAAGAGATTACGAAAAGAATTTAACAAGATGGTTTGATCCTGTCCTAGTTCATTATAAAACAAGAACACTCGTTCGGTAAAGAGGGAATTTTTTGTTTGTAATGGTATAAATTTAATTTATTTGGGTTTGATTATAAATTTTCCTCCTCAGGAGATACTTACCAATAGTTGCATCTGAGGAGGTACATTTATGGCGCGGAACAAAGTAGAAATATGCGGAGTTGATACATCGAAGCTACCCGTACTAAAGAACCAGGAAATGCGGGTGCTGTTTCGCGAATACCAAGCTGGTGATCGCTCAGCCAGAGAAAAGCTGGTAAATGGCAATTTGCGTCTTGTTCTAAGCGTTATACAGCGCTTTAACAACCGTGGGGAGAATGTAGACGATCTTTTTCAAGTCGGTTGTATCGGACTTATGAAAGCAATCGATAACTTTGATTTAGGCCAGAATGTCAAATTTTCTACTTATGCGGTGCCGATGATTATCGGAGAGATCCGGAGATACCTTCGTGATAATAACCCGATTCGTGTGTCGCGTTCATTGCGTGATATTGCATATAAAGCATTGCAAGTACGTGATGCGTTAACTAATAAACATTCTCGTGAACCCACTATTCATGAGATCTCTGAGATACTTAATGTTCCTAAAGAAGATGTTGTTTTTGCTTTGGATGCGATTCAGGATCCTGTATCGCTCTTTGAACCCGTCTATCAAGATGGCGGTGACCCAATTTATGTAATGGATCAATTGAGTGATGAAAGAACGAAAGATTTGCAGTGGGTTGAAGAGATTGCACTAAAAGAAGCATTAAATCGATTAAATGATCGGGAAAAAATGATCTTATCTATGCGTTTCTTCGAAGGAAAAACCCAAATGGAGGTTGCTGATGAAATTGGGATTTCACAAGCACAAGTATCCCGTTTAGAAAAAGCGGCGATCCATCAGATGTATAAGTATGTAACATAGGCTAAGAGATTATCCTAAGACCCTATTCGGATTCTAACTGAGTAGGGTTTTTTGTTTTATCCACAGTAAAAGTATGTTATTTCGATTGACGAAAATGGAAATGTAACATATGATGATTTTAGTAATTTACTGATTTAGTAATTTAGTAACTAGGAAGAGGGAGAAAAATGAAACTGCCGACTACGTTAAAACATAAGCCTGTTGTCGTATCAGAAAATTACGAACAGGTGGACGGAAGGCTTTCCCAACATACAGATGCAAAAGGACTTTCTTTGGGTTTAGCGCAATGGAACGATCGAGGAAAAGTGGATATCTCTGCTAAAGTATGGAGATATACGGGAGAAAAGTGGTCAAGACAATCAGAGGAGCTACCACTCCATCGTGTTCTGGATCTATCCATCCTGATTTGTCGCTCGTTAGCTCATTTTCGTGAGGCATACAGATATGAGAATTTATATGATCCGCAAAAGCCTGTCATTGATCGGATTGGTTTGCAAGGGGATGCGATGACAGTAGCGATTTGCACGGATAATGAGAAAATTAATGAGGATATTAAGCTGTTTAGTCAAGCGTTGAGTGAAGATGATGAGATGATTAGTGAGCGATTGAGAACATTGGCAAAAATATTACGTGATATGGGGTATTAAAGAATATGGGAGGTAGTTTCGATGAATAAAGCGATCTTCTTAGATAGGGATGGCGTTATAAACGAATGCCAAAGTGATCGAGTTACTTTCGTTACATCTCCAAAAAACCTATTCCTATGCCAGGGGATAGTAGAAGATATTCAAGAGCTTCGACAAATGGGATTTAAAACCTTCGTCGTGACCAATCAGGGAGGTATTGACTGGGGTGTTCATTCACTCCAACAAGTAAATGCCATTCATGATCACTTACAGACGCGAATCGAAGTGGATGAGATTGTGATGTGTCCCCATCATCCAAGAAGGACGATATGTGATTGCCGAAAGCCAAGTCCGAAGATGATTTTAGATTTAGCAAAGAAGCATCGTATCAGCCTGGCTAAATCGTGGATGGTGGGCGACCGAGATACAGATATTCAAGCAGGGGAAAGAGCAGGTTGTATGACCTTCCTCGTAAAGCCGAATCAAGGCTTAGAAGAATTTATGAAGGTTCTACGGGAGAGAGCCCCCTCTTCATGGTGATTCCCTGTTTTCGATGTTTTCGTCACACCTTGCCAAACGAAAAAAGGATGACAGCTTATGTAACGAATGGGCTGTGATCCTTTTTCCGTTTATATCTTGATATGTAGCTCTTCCAAGATCAACTGATTCAGCAAAGTACTTTCTAATTTACGATCGGGTAAAGACGGGATTTGCCCTTCATAACGAGTTAATTCTTTCTGGATGAGGGCATTTAGCTCCATATTCATGTCAATCAACCCTAACTCATCCGACTCTTTTTTTAAGTCTACAAGTTGGTGAAACTTATTGAGGATCCAAGGATCTACACGAATTCCATCTAATAGACTCCAAACAAGCGTAGGAGGTGGGGATTGATTTTGTTCGATCCAGTTTAGGCAGAATAAGGCCCGCAATAAATACAAATAGGCTTTGATTTTAACCCGCTCTTTTTGATTTACCTGTCTAAAATCGTACCTTTTTGCTAGATTGAGATAATGAAAACTGGTTCGCCTAATGGAGAAATGGTCGATCGCACATTTTCGTAATTGTTCAGCGATGCCTCCTTCCTCCTTGTATATGGTTGGAGAAGAAAGCCATTCCAATAAAGTTGCATTGGAGCTTTGAAACAAACGAAGTGCTTTAAATAAATCCCATCCATGGAAGTCTAGATCTTGGTGAATAGGGATTTCGATTACATCTCTAGGAGGATCTAATGAGAGATATGTGGATACATTTCTCTTATAGATAAATCGGACATCGTAGTCGCTGTTAGCAGAGGCAAATCCCCAAGCCCTGCTTCCTGATTCAGCAGCATACAAAATTTCGACCCTTTGTTCTTCTTCAATCTGTATCAGTTGGTTCATGATGTTTGGTTTCATATGTGATAACTCCTCATTTTCTACATTTCCATTCCTTCTTCCTTCCCTGAATTTGTCGACATCTAACTCCTCTTATTTTGATCCAATTGTCGCATCCCATTTGGAGATGTAATAGGTGTTTATTTGAATATTGTCGAAATAAAGAGTAGGTATCTATTTTATGGAGGAGCTACTTACATGGATAACAAGAAACAAAATTGGTATCAAAACGATCCAATCATGCAAAGGTATTTTCGGCAACATATATCTTTTTTAAAAGAGTGGGGAGAGGAGAGGCTTTATCAAATAGGTGAATATTGTGCCGGTCCTATGGAAGAGCGAGCCCGCTATACAGACCGTGATGGAGCACCCAAGCTAATTCGCTACAACCGTCAAGGCGAGGAGATTAACGAAATTTGGTATAACGAAGGCTATCTGCAAACCGTGGGTGATTGTTATGAATGGGGTGTGGTGGGCTGGAGGTATCGGGAGGATGTGCCTTGTAAGATTCCTTTTTTCTATACACAGTTGATGTTTATGTTGATGTCTAAAGCAGAGGTTGGCTTTACATGTCCGGTTACCTTAACGATGTCTGTGGCATTTGTAATGGAAAAATATGCGACAGAGGAACAGAAAAAAGAATTTTTACCCCGTTTAGCAAGCATGAACCGAGAAACCCTTCATCAAGGAGCTACTTTCTTAACCGAAATTCAAGGTGGATCGGATGTAGGCAGTGTGACGACCAAAGCGATTAAACATGGGGAGCATTATCTTTTGACAGGTGAGAAGTGGTTTGCAAGTAATTGTGATGCTGATGGAGCACTCATTTTAGCACGTACAGGAGAAACTCTAGGAACAAAGGGATTAAGCCTGTTTTATTTGCCAAACAAGTTGAAGGACGGATCCAAGAATCACATCTCGATTAGACGCTTAAAGGATAAGTTAGGCGTTCGAGCAGTGGCGAGTGGCGAACTTGTATTACAAGATGCAATTGGATATTTAATCGGCAAGGAGCAAGAAGGATTTAAGTTAATGGCGGAAGCGCTCAATGTTTCGCGGATGTGCACGGCAACGGGTTCCCTAGCCATCTCACAGAGAGCCTTTTCAGAAGCGTTTACCTATGTATCAGAACGTCATACTTTTGGTAATCCTCTGATCGCCTATCCGATGGTTCGCGAGTCATTACTTAATATGATAGTAGATATAGAAGCCAGTTGGACTTTAGTGGCGCAGATGCTCTTACATTTTGACCGTGTCCATACAACACAAGAAGACTCTTCCCCTGATACGATTATCCTACTACGGTGTTTGCTGGCAATGGCAAAAGTGAAGTGTAGCGAGCAATCGGTTCTTCATGCTAAAGAGGCATTAGAGATGCATGGTGGAAATGGATATATTGAAGAATATGTTACACCTAGGCTTCTTCGTGATGCGCAAGTGAACACAGTGTGGGAAGGCTCAACAAATATTATGGCATTGGAATTTTGGAAAAACATGTTCCGTAATCAATCTGATTCTAACCAAAATATTCTCTTATCCTTTTTGTCTCACGGGCTGAATGAGGCATCATTGCTTGCTTACACAGAAGAACAAGAAATCATTCGGCAGGAGTTACAAAAAGTGAGAAGCCAGTTTGATTATCTAGCTCAAGCTGACCCAGTTACACAACAAGCACACGCACTTCACTTTCTCAAATCTGTAACACAGCTCACATGTGCTATTCTTCTCATGCAGCAAGCAGAGTATGGATGGAAGCAAGATCATGAGACACGAATGATCAAGGTAGCAAAGTACTACTGCAATCGTACTTATCGACCTAGCCAGTATGACATTGGTTCATCTTGTATCCCAAGTGTGGAATATTTTGATGAGATTGTAAGTGATTTCGTGAATGGAAAATTAGTTAACGTTTAATTCTATTTAAAAACGATAGAGGAAGTCATTCCGATCAAATGCTTTTAGGATGGCTTTCTTTTGTTTTCCACTACAAAATGAAAAAATTTAATTATATAACATTTATATTGAATTGAATAGAGTAAAAAACATGGTACTTTCTAACTTTTATTTATCGATATAAAATCAAATTAGAAAATGATACGGACGGGTATGCCTGAGAATCAGGATTTATGAAAGGATATCGCATTATGAAAAATTCGATTGTCGTCGAAGAATTGGTTAAGAAGTATGAAGATAAAGTAGTCGTAGATCATGTTTCCTTCTCAGTGGCTAAAAATGAGGTATTTGGCCTACTTGGCCCTAATGGAGCAGGAAAAACGACGATTTTGGAATCGATTATCGGCTTACGTTCTCCAACATCTGGAGAGATCTATATGGTAAATGAAAATTCAGCAACAAGTAGATCGAAGCTACTAGAGATGATGGCTCTCCAACCAGAAGAAGAAAATTTATTTCCTAACCTGCTTGTTCGAGAGCTCCTCGAGTTATTTGCTTCATTATACGAAAAATCAAGGCCTGTGATGGAGGTTCTCGAAGTCGTAAGGTTAGCTGACAAACAAAATGTGATGGTGAAAAAGCTTTCAGATGGACAGAAGAGGCGGTTGTTAATCGCTGTGTCACTCGTATCGGATCCAGAAGTCCTATTTTTAGATGAACCGACTAGCTCTCTAGATCCCCATGCACGACGATACATCTGGGAAGTGATCAAAGACATAAAGAGAAGAGGGCGTAGTGTTCTCCTCACTACCCATTCGATGGAAGAAGCGGAGTCTTTATGTGACCAGATTGCTATATTAGATCAAGGAAAGATTATTGCTCAAGGGACACCACAGGAGCTTATCTATCAGCATTTCCCAAAGCAACAATTAGTCTTCGAAGTGGAGTCGGCTCCAACAGAAGAACAGTTACAGGAATTAGGAGTGGATGAGTTACGGATATCGGAGACTGCAGGGGGCAAAAAAGAAGTTTGTATCACTGCTACACCTGTTACACGTCATCTATTGGACTCTTTAATTAGTAGTAAATTATTTGGATCGGTTGAATGGGAGAAAATACGGATTGAAAGCGGGACATTAGAAGATGTATTTATCGAATTGACAGGTAAAGAGATGAGAAAGTGTATGTAATAGAGATCGAGCAATGAATAAAGAAATGAGGTGGGTGTATGAAGCAAATTCATTTGATTATAAAACTTATGATTGTGCTGAGTTTCGGTATCTTTCTTGAAAATACGGATCAGAAGGTTCTACTACAAAACGATAAGATAAAAGAGAATGAAAAGGTTGCTAACGCTGAAAGTGGGCGTTTTTTTGTTTGTTAAGTATAATCTAGTTATTATATTTACAATTGACTATATTATATTTTTATAATATAGTAATCATAAATTTGAATATGATACCATGCGTGAATCAAAGCGTTAGTTTCCGAAAGGAATGACTATGAATCAATATCTTTCTGTACTGATCGATTCGATTGTGTTGACTAACTTTTGTCGAAAGAAAAGTAAACAATCTCAGTTCCAGCCAGTTGGTGGAAGTAGCTATGAACCTACTGAGAAAGGGCTAGAGCTAGCATTTCCTAAACCGACTTTAGATGATATTCAACTTAGTCCAATTGGAAATTTTACAAAATTTGAGATGGGAACATATTCCTATATGAGCGGGGCCGAGTTAGACTTAGGCGGGAAATTCTCAGAGGGAGAGTACTACCTTCAAACAAATAGGGACCAACAAGTTCATGTTATCGTGATACATGGTTGGAAGAGTGATAGCTTGGATCGTGGGAAAAGGTTGTTCCTCGATTCTTTTTCTGCTTTAGGCTATAATCTCTTTTTTGTCATGCTCCCGCATCATATGAAACGGGCGGATTCGAGATCGGATTATAGCGGTGAATATATGATCAGTGCTCATATAGAACGGACGATCCGAGCGTTTCAACAAGCAGTAACGGAAATTCGTAAGCTCATATACTGGCTAAAGAAGCAGCGTGGCGGTAAGGTTGTAGTAATCGGGATAAGCCTAGGTGGATTGGTTGCCAATTTGATAGGTGTAGTAGAAGAGGAAGTGGATCTCCTCGTTTCTGTAATGTATGCAAATAACTTATCTCATACTGTGTGGAATACACCAGTAGGGAATGATATCAAGCAGGATTTCGAAAGCCAAGGTGTGGATTATTATACATTACAAGAGTATTGGAGGATTTTAGAACCTAGCCGTTTTGTGCCTAGAGTCTCAAACGAAAACATCTTGCTGATTAGTGGGCTGTATGACCAATATGTTGAATTGGCAGATTCGAAACAACTCTGGAGTGCGTGGAAAGAGCCGAAACACATTCTTTATAAGTGTGGGCATGCTGGAATTGCTTTATACCGAAAGAGAATTGCTCAAGATGTCGCCCAGTTTATTCAACATCAATTAAGAAAAAACATGAATGATTCTATTTAAGGGTGGATATCTCCGATGCTATTTGTTTTTATGTGTTTAATGGCAATGGGAATTGTATTAATTGTCACCGAACCGAAAAGTATAAGTGTACGCTGGGCAAGTACAACCATCTTTTGCGGGGCATCAGGTGGTTTGTCGGCAGTGATAGAAGATGATATCATGCCTTTTTGTGTAGGTGACTCCTTTTTATTCGAACTTGCTATGTTTGGTAACAACTTGACTTCATTTATCACACAGTATGGCGTACCTTATTCTTTTCTTATGTTTGCTATTGTAAAATCATTTTCTCCTTCGAAAAAAAATCTGTGGTTATGCTCTATCTTGCTATTTATTCCGATTATTCTTACGTTTTTACTAAACCCATTTTATCCCCGCTTTATCGTGCCTTACTTAACGGGACTTGTTTGGATTGGACCTTACGTGTTAGTAGCGTCACTTTTGTTGACTTATTCGTATATGAAGGAAGAGAACCCGTTTGCGAAGCGGGAGAGATTTTGGACCAATGTGGCTTATATCCCCACGATTCTATTTGTGGTCATCACGAATAACTTGGTTCGTGGATTGGGGTATGAAAATGTATGGAGATTTAACTTGTGGATTGTGATGTATGCAGCAGCTGTTTTTCTATATGCCGTTTTTAGGGATGGTTTTGCGGGAGTTAGATTATTGATTCAAAAACATCAAATGAATCAATCACTCAAGGCTGTTCATATCGGTACCGCTTTTCTTCATCACTCTTTAAAAAATGATTTAGGTATTATCAAATTACTTGGCCATAAAGTAGATTATGCGGCTAGTCTGAGTGGGGATAAAGAGCTACAGACCGATGTGAAGATCATTATTGATTCCTATGAGCGACTTCAGTTTCTCTTAGACAAAATTCAATATCAAACAAATGAAAGAGAGCTGCAACTTACTTCAAACAGTTTAACTGCGATGGTAGAAAGTAGTTTGCAGAGGTTAAAGCCCTTATTGGAAAAGAGTGAGATTCAGGTTCATTTGATACTTCCTGAAGTGGAGTTTAGATGGATGTGTGATCAACTTCAAATTGAAGAAGCAATTCATAACATCCTAATGAATGGAATCGATGCGATGCCAAACGGTGGGGAACTCTTTGTTCGAATCTACTATACTTCCAAGCAAGCAAGAGTCGTAATAAAGGATACCGGCATGGGAATTTCGGACAAACATTTAAATCGTATAATAGAGCCTTTTTTTTCAACAAAGCAAAATCTAGAAAACAATATGGGTCTTGGACTTACATACTGCTATAGTGTCCTTGATAAGCACGGTGGTTCATTGGAGTTTCATAGTCAACTAGGTGAAGGAACAACGGTGTTGATGTCCTTTCCGCTGACAAAGCAGGGGTCCATTTGGCACCAATTCACGTCCTATTGGTCGAAGACGATCCGCGGTGGCAACGAGGACTTATCGAATACGTAATGAAACAACTGATTGTGTGATGAGGTATTATGCGATAAAGGAGGAGTCCATTTGGCACCAATTCACGTCCTATTGGTTGAAGACGATCCACGGTGGCAACGAGGACTTGCCGAATACTTGATGAGACAACCAGATTTATACGTAGTGGGGCATTGTGCAACAAAGGAAGAAGCGATTCAATTTGCGAGCGGAATGGAAAAAGTAGATGTCATCTTGATGGATATTTGTTTAGCAGGGTCGGCCAGCGGGATTGAGGCAACTTTAGAGATCTGTCAGTTTCACCAAGCAAAAGTAATTATGCTTACCTCGCTTGAGGAAGATCACTTTATTTTAGATTCTTACGGGGCGGGGGCAGTTAATTATATTGTGAAATCTAATTTCGAGGAGATTCCAAATATGATTCGTTCTACCTACTATCATAATCCTCAGCCTAGATTTGCTAATAAGATTTTGAAGGAGTTTCGAAGGCTTGTTCGATTTGAGAGAAGCCAACTTGAAATGGACAAGATACAATCTCTGTTAACTCCAACAGAGAAAAATATTTTAAAGCTAATGATAAAAGAATGTTCACAGAAAGAAATCGCAGAAGAACTCTTTATATCGGTTGGGACGGTAAAAAAACATGTCTCTAGTATCATGCGTAAATTGGAATGTAAATCGAGTCAAGAAGTAGTGAAAAAAGTGACTCAAATCATAGTGTAGAATTGAACGGAATCTCCAATATGATACGCTCTTCATAAGGAAACCCTACGGGAGGCGTATCATATCGGAGATTCTTTTTATTTTTGACGAAACCTTTTTCAATCAATGGTACAGATTTATATACTCTACACATATACATAAATTACATTTACGAAAGATAGGGTGACAGGGGGATTACCTTAATGATCAAAATCTCTGATCTCCAAAGTAAAGAAGTAGTAAACATAGCGGATGGACGGAAGTTGGGGCAGATTCACGACTTGGATCTGGATTTGCGAGCAGGTGTCGTTCGAGCCATTATCGTACCAGGTGAGACAAAGTTTTTTGGGTGGTTTGCAGGAGGGCAAGAGTGGGTAATACCTTGGAAACAAATTGTGAAGATTGGCTCGGATGTGATTTTGGTTCGCCTTGACCATCGTTTTCAAGAAATTGTGTCACCATATGGCCAACTTCCATGGTCGAACCAGAATGAATCCTCTCACTAATTCTATGTCAATCCCTCAAACTATGGTAAGATAATACAGGGAGGGGACTACATGGAACCATTTCAAATGCAAAAGAAATCTAGTATTCCCTATTTTGTTCTTTCGCTTTGGCAAGAAGAATTTCCCCATCTGACAGTGGGGTTTTCTGCTAGAGAAGAGGGTTTTTCCCCTATGCATCATAACTATGCCTTACATGTGAGAGATCGACCCTCACACGTAATCGAAAATAGGAAGAGTTTGATGCGAGATCTTTCTTTCTCCTTGGATTCTTTTACCTGTGGCGAACAAGTCCACGGAGTAACTATCGCTTATGTGACTGATAGGGATCGAGGCCGAGGAAATCGAGACCGAGAGTCTGCATTTTCCGATACTGATGGGCTTTTTTCAAGTGAAGAGGATCTTCTTCTTGCCTCCTTCTATGCTGATTGTGTGCCACTCTTCTTCTATGCTCCTGAAATAGATGTGATTGGAGTTGCTCATGCTGGTTGGAAAGGAACCGTCCAGAAAATCGGTCCCAAAATGATTGATGAGATGGTTACGAAAGGGGCAGACCGTTCGAAAATTCGGGTGGCAATCGGCCCTTCAATCGGCGTCTGTTGCTATGAAGTGGATGAACATGTGTTACGCCCGATGAAGGATGCGCTAGCGTGTCAGGATTTACCTTTGTCCGTTGCTCTTTCAACAGCTACTTACAAAGCAATGCTAGATCTGAAAGAGGCAAATGCACAATTATGTAAACAAGTTGGTTTACGGGATGATCAAATTGTGAAATCTAACTATTGTACAAGCTGTTCAAAGGAATATTTCCATTCTCATCGCAGAGATAAAGGCGATACAGGTCGTATGATTGCTTTTATTGGCAAGCGAGTAAGGAGTTAAATTCTTCATGCAAGAGTTAGAAAGGCGCTTACGTGAAGTTCAGCAAAGGATTGAACAAGCTTGTCAGCGAGTAGGGCGAGATCCAGCTGGGGTTAACGTGGTAGCTGTAACCAAATATATAGATATTGAAAAAACGAAGCATGTTCTAGATGCCGGCTGCCTTCATATAGGTGAGAGCCGAGTGCAAGATGCGGTTCCTAAATGGAAAGAATTACATAACCGCGGTACTTGGCATATGATTGGTCATCTTCAACGAAATAAGGCGAAAGAAGTAGTGGGTCGATTTTCCTATCTACATTCCCTTGAAAATATTGAGCTGGCGAAAGAAATTGATCGGCGTGCACAACCTATTCAAGCGAAGATGAAATGCTTTATTCAAGTGAATATTTCGGGTGAAGAGACGAAATTTGGAATTTCTCGGAAAGAATTAGAAGATTTTACGATAGAGATGGCGAATTTCTCTAGTATCGAAGTTGTTGGTTTAATGACGATGGCGCCCCATATCGAAAATCGGGAAGAAATCCGCTCGGTTTTCCGGGAGCTAAAAGAATGCCAACACCGATTACAAAAGAAGCAAATTCCTCATGTTCCCATGACAGAATTGTCAATGGGTATGTCGCAAGACTTTGAAATAGCCATTGAAGAAGGAGCAACATGGATTCGTCTAGGTTCGATTCTGGTGGGGGAATAAGGGGAATGTTAGAAGGAGGAGAATGAACTTGACCTTTATGAATCGGGTCATGAATTTTTTTGGCGTCCATGAGGATGAGGAACAGTTGATTGAGGAGAATGAATCGGGTGATGCTCATCCATCCCCTACTAAAGGAAAAAGTAACATCGTGTCGTTACATTCTCAAAAAAATGTGCGTCTTATGCTAATTGAGCCACGGGTTTTTGAAGAGACACAAGAGATTGCTGATAACTTAAAAAGCCATCGTCCTGTTGTTGTAAATCTTCATCGAGTTCGCCGGGATCAGGCGACTCGCGTAATTGATTTTTTAAGCGGAACCGTCTATGCTCTAGGTGGGAGTATTCAACGAGTAGGCGCTCATATTTTTATCTGCACGCCATCCAATGTAGATGTGCAGGGAACGATTACTGAAATTCTACAAGATGACGCACTCTAAGTTGCAAGTGAGGTGACTCTTGTCACGTGTTTATCATAATGACCATTCTAAATTATGCTTTCTATGGGTATTCGATTGCTTTGATGATCTATATCTTGATGTCTTGGCTTCCGCAAGTGCGTCAATCCCCGATTGGTGTTTTTATGTCGCGCATTTGTGAACCCTATTTGGCGGTGTTCCGTCGGTTTATTCCACCGATTGGAATGATAGATATATCGCCGATTGTTGCCCTTTTTGCGTTACAGTTAGTACAACGTGGCTTATATGTAGTGTTAGATTTCATTTTTAGTTTAATTAGTTGAGGCCATAAACAATGAACAATTCTAAGGTCTTTATGCATTTTCGTCCTGAAGAGCGACCTTTTGTGGAGCGTTGCTTTGATTGGATCACATCATCTAGAGAGCGAAGCATGGTCGTTATAACTCCTTTTCTAGATCCTAGAGAACAGTTCATCTATCAGTCGATCTGTAATCGGGAAGTAGATGTCGTTTCTTTGTTAGATGGCGGCTATCCGGTTGCCGAGCGAAAAAGGGTGATCCTAGCACCTGACTACTTTTCCATAGACGAATCTTGGTCTGATGTAGCTTTTTTACGGATTGAGTCATCTGATCGCAGGCTACTTGAACATCCTGATGTATTGGGGGCGGTTCTAGGTCTTGGAATTAAGCGAGAGATGATTGGTGATATACAACCTCATAATCATGGTTGTGATTTGGTTGTCGCGCGTGAGATGAGTGATTTTCTCCCTCTTCATCTGTCTGCAGTAGGCCGTAAAAAGGTTACTGTACAGACAATCGCGCGAGACCAATTTTTTTATTCCGAACCAGATCGGATCACGAAAAATATCATTGTAGCATCGCTTCGACTAGATGCGATTATATCAGAGGCATTTCACATATCTCGTTCTAAATCACAGTTGATGATTAAAGGGAAGAAATGTAAAATAAATTGGCAGCTTGTTGATCAAAGCGATAAAATGGTAGAACCGGGTGACACGATCTCTGTACGGGGATCAGGGAGAATTTGTGTGATTTGTGTCGATAAAATGACAAAAAAAGGAAGAATTGTCGTGCGGATTTTATCCTTATCTTGAATAATCAACCTAATTTTGGTTATTGGGTGGTCAAATAGAAGGATATCTGATAATATTGTCGAATAGAAAAGGCAAGCAAATAGACGCAGGAGGTGCGGTAATGAAACTAACACCTTATGATATTCATAATAAGGAGTTCAAACGATCATTCCGTGGATATGATGTTGACGAGGTTAATGACTTTCTAGATCAGATTATTAAAGATTTTGAGTTGTTGACTCGTGAAAAATTAGAGATGGAACAACAGGTTGAAGATTTACAAGCTGAACTAGAGCGCATTATGGACGGAGAAGCGTTTAGTCAGACAAGACCTCAACCGCAATACCAAGTAGATCCAGTACAACAACCGATGATGACGCAGCAACAGCAACAACAAAATCAATACCCAACACCACAGAACCAAATACAGATGCAACAACAAATGCAACAAATGCAACAACAGATGCAGAACCAGCTGCAAGCTATGCAACCAAATACCAATGCACTTGCTTCTATGGAGCAAAGCATTCATAAGTCCATTCGTGTGGCACAAGAAGTGGCAGAGGAAGTGCGCTTGAATGCGAAGAAAGAAGCAGAGTTGATTGTTCAAGAGGCAGAGAAGAATGCCGATCGCATCATCAATGAAGCGCTACAAAAAGCTCGTGCTGTTCACAGCGAATTGCTTGATTTGAAACAAAAATCTACGATCTACCGTGCCCGCTTCCGTACTTTGGTACAATCTCACTTGGATGTATTAGATAATTCTTCTTGGGAATCTTTGGAAGAATTAGAGGAAAACTTAGAAGAGACAGGTAAGCAGTTGGATGCATTTGCTGAGCAACCTGTAACACCTTCACTCGAGCAACCACAGACCCAACAAGAGTACTTGATTGAGGGAGCCAATAGTTTTGGAAATGAATACGATGAGTTTCCAAATGAGTTTCCTAACGAATTAGCAAACGAATTCCCACAAATGGGTGAAAACCATATGCTTGGCGAGGTGGCTTCTACATACATGGAAGAAGATCAAGAGCCAAACCTTCGTAGAACCCGCAAAATGCGTAAAAAAGCAATGTTTTAGAAGAAATAGCCTTGTAGATGTTAACAAATACCTAACATCTGTGTATAATGATGAATAACATATTCTCATAGCCATAATGGTTTTGATCGGGACAAGTAGAGCGATAAGATTTTGTTAAGCGAACTGAGGGTTGGTGTGAGCTCAGTCAAGTCTTCGTTTGAATATCACCCGTGAACTGTCGTCCGAAATTGTCAGAGAGAGTAGGATGGATCGTGTCATTCACGTTACGAATGTTAGAGCGGATTTGATCGTTTCTGTTAGACGATCAGAGCCATTAGGGTGGTACCGCGGGAAACCTTCTCGTCCCTAGAGGATGATGAAGGTTTTTTGTGTTGTATTTGTATATGATGATACTGAGATAAAGGATGTGTTAGTAGATGGCTGATTATCGTAGCACGATTCATTTACCTGTGACGGATTTCCCTATGAAGGGGAATCTTCCTAACCGAGAGCCAGAGATGCAAAAATGGTGGGATGAGATTGATATTTATCGTTTGGTTCAGGAGAAACGCAAAGGATCCCCTCAGTTTATTTTGCATGATGGACCCCCTTATGCAAATGGAGATATCCACGTCGGTCATGTACTAAATAAATCGCTGAAGGATTTTATTGTTCGCTATAAAAGTTTAAATGGGTTTGACGCGCCTTATGTGCCTGGATGGGATACACATGGGTTGCCGATTGAACACGCTGTTGTGACGAAAAAGAAAGTGGATCGTAGAACAGTGAGTGTGGTCGATTTCCGTAATCTATGTACCGAATATGCACTATCTTTTGTTGAAAAACAGGCTGATCAATTTAAACGTATGGCGATTCGTGGTGATTTTGAAAATCCATATATCACCTTACAACCTGAGTATGAGTCAGCCCAGATTCGCTTGTTCGGGGATATGGCCCGCAAGGGACATATTTACCGTGGAATGCGTACGGTCTATTGGTCCCCGACATCGGAATCTGCACTTGCAGAGGCAGAGATCGAGTATCAAGAGAAACGCTCAGCATCGATATATGTGAAGTTCCCGGTGCAAAATGGGAATGGGATCTTGGACGAGGAAAATACCTTTGTCGTCATTTGGACTACCACTCCATGGACCATCCCTGCTAACTTGGCTATCTCTTTAAATCCTGAGCTTGCGTACAGTGCCGTTCAAGTGGGGAATGAGAAATATATCATAGCCACTGAACTGGTAGAGGAAGTTATGAAGACAGCGGAAGTGGAGGAGTATGAAATCGTTTCTACTTGGGTGGGCCGTGAGTTAAATGGAGTTGTATGCCGACATCCATTTTATGATCGTCCATCTCCATTGGTTTTTGGAGATCATGTCACACTTGACGCAGGTACGGGTTGTGTTCATACGGCTCCTGGACATGGTGAGGAAGACTTTGCTATTGGACAGCGATATGGTTTAGAAGTACTGTGCCCCGTTGATGGACGTGGAGTATTTACTGCACAAGCGCCTGGTTTTGAAGGCATGTTCTACGAAGATGGTAATAAAAAAGTATCCGAATTGCTAGAGGAACAGGGCTTATTGCTTAAGTTGAGCTTTATCAAACATCAGTACCCACATGACTGGAGAACCAAGAAACCGATCATCTATCGTGCGACGGAACAATGGTTTGCTTCGATTGATGGATTTAGGCAGGAGATGCTGGATGAGATCAAGGATGTAGAGTGGTTGCCAGCATGGGGAGAAGTGCGTTTAGGCAATATGATCACGGACCGAGGAGATTGGTGTATTTCTCGTCAGCGTACATGGGGTGTGCCGATTCCGATTTTTTATTGCCAAGATTGTACAGAACCTCATATCAATGATGAGACGATTGATTTTATCGCGAATCTATTTGCAAAAGAAGGATCAACTGCTTGGTATGCAAAAGAGGTAAGCGACTTGATGCCCGCTGGTCAGAAATGTAGCAAATGTGGATGTACCTGCTTCCGTAAAGAGACGGATATTATGGACGTGTGGTTTGATTCTGGAAGTAGTCACTTTGCTGTACTCGCACAAAGAGAAGACCTAAGTTTCCCAGCGGATTTGTATATCGAGGGATCTGACCAGTACCGTGGTTGGTTTAACTCATCCCTTTCCACTTCTGTCGCTACAACTGGAAAAGCGCCTTATAAACAGGTTGTTTCTCATGGATATGTGTTAGATGGTGAAGGGCGTAAGATGTCCAAGTCGATTGGAAACGTAGTCGATCCGAATAAAGTGGCAAATCAATATGGTGCTGACATCCTGCGTCTATGGGTTTCTTCTGTTGATTATCAATCAGATGTAAGAATCTCAGATCCGCTAATTAAGCAAGTAGCGGAGGTATATCGGAAGTTACGTAACACATTCCGCTTCCTTCTAGGCAACTTGGCGGATTTTGATCCGGCAGAAGATCGCGTACGTTATGATCAGCTAACAGAACTAGACCGTTATGTATTGTCTAAGTTACAAAGCCTCATCAAAACCGTTACCCATGGGTATGATACGTATGATTTCCACCAGGTATATGGTAGTATCCATACGTTTTGTACCGTGTTCTTAAGCCAATTTTATTTAGATGTATTAAAGGATATCCTTTACGTTGAAGAGACAGACTCCTTACAACGTCGTTCAGCCCAAACGGTTATGTATGAGATTTTACGAGCTCTAGATGTGATGATCAGTCCGATTATTCCTCATACAGCAGAGGAAGTATGGAAGTATATCCCGGGTGTGAGCGAGCAGAGTGTTCAACTTGCTGACTTCCCTGTGATGGATGGCACGTTCTGTGATCAAGTACTAGAGGATAAATGGGATCGATTCCTTGATATTCGAAGCGTTGTGTTAAAAGCACTCGAACAAGCACGTGCAGAAAAGTTGATCGGAAACTCTTTGGGCGCTACAATTGAAATCGTACCAAATCTAGAGAGTGCGCAGTTGCTAGCAAATTTAGATAACCTCCACCAACTCTTTATTGTCTCCGGAGTCGAGGTTCTACCTGCCTCTTCGGAAGTTCCTGCCGATCAGAAGGTAGAAGTGATCGTTCATGTAGCCGAAGGAGAAAAATGTAACCGTTGTTGGACCATTTCTCCTACTGTTGGAACGCATTCATACAGTAACCATCAGGAGCTATGTGAGCGATGTGCAAGTATTGTTGAAAAAGAGTATCCTGACTTTGAGACAGAAGCGGAGTAGTCACTATCAATGTTTGGTAAGGAGAGCGAGTATACAGGGATGTATGCTCGCTTGTAGTGCTAAAATAGGGAGGTACCCACTTGAGATATTGGCTCACAGCATTGACTATCATTTTGGTAGATCAGTGGACAAAATGGCTAGTCGCTTCTAAGATGACACTGGGGGAGTCGATTACGGTTATTGATGGATTTTTTCATCTTACGTCTCACCGAAATCGTGGAGCGGCGTTTGGCATTTTACAAAATCAAAAATGGTTTTTCATCACGGTTACGTCTATTGTGATTTGTGCTTTGATCTATTTCCTATGGGCAAGCCGCAAGGAGCATCCACTTATGAAGTGGGGATATGCGATTGTATTAGGTGGGGCGATTGGGAACTATATCGATCGTGTTCGAATGGGTGAAGTCGTGGATTTTCTACATTTCCAGTTTGGCTCCTATGAATTTGCGATTTTCAATGTAGCAGATAGTGCAGTTTGTATAGGAGTAGCAATCTTATTTCTTGGTATATTATTAGAGCCAAGAAACCGTGTCCCAGAAAAATTAGAGTCCAATCATACGAAGGAAGCATAAAAAATGAGCGAACAAATGGAAATAGTAACGTTGCGAGTGGAGGAAGACCGTGCTGGAGAACGATTGGATAAATGGGTGAGTACCTATGATCCAGAGTGGTCTCGTGTACGGGTGCAAGAGTGGATTAGTGCAGGTTTGATCAAGGTAGATGGGGAACCGAAAAAGTCCAACTATAAGATTCGTACAGGAGAGACGGTGGAAATTTCCGTTCCTCCTGTGGAAGAGTTACAAGTGGAAGCGGAAAACATCCCACTTGATATCGTGTATGAGGATGAAGATGTCATTGTTGTAAATAAACCACGAGGTATGGTTGTGCACCCTGGAGCTGGGAATCATACAGGAACACTAGTAAATGCGTTGTTGTACCACTGCAAGGATAGCTTATCCGGAATAGGAGGAGTGGCTAGACCAGGCGTCGTACACCGGATTGATAAAGATACTTCTGGGCTATTGATGTTAGCTAAAAATGATCGTGCTCATCATTCTTTGGTGGATCAATTAAAGGCGAAATCAGTAGAACGGGTTTATGTAGCGATTGTCCATGGATTGATTCCTCATGAGCACGGAACAGTAGATGCCCCAATCGGTCGTGATCCAATCCATCGCCAGCGCATGGCGATCAATCACAATAACGGCAAAGATGCTGTTACCCATTTCCGAGTTAAAGAACATTTGAAAGATACTTCTCTGATTGAGTGTAGACTGGAAACAGGACGTACCCATCAGATTCGGGTTCACATGAAATATATCAACTTCCCTCTTGTGGGTGATCCTGTATACGGACCTTCCAAAAGTCCTATACGTTTTGAAGGTGGTCAAGCTCTCCATGCACAAATACTTGGATTCGAACATCCGAGGACAGGTGAATTTATGAGATTTGAAGCTGAACCACCAGAAGATTTTCAAGAGTTGTTACGGAAATTAAGAAATCAAGTGTAGAAAAAATGATACTCTTCTCCTTCTGAGCTCATTTCTGACTTCAGAAGGTTTTTTTGTGTCCCTTTTTTGGAGAGGAATTGATAGGAACCGGTTGATTCATATTTTCATAGAATATAGAGATTTATATATTTGCTAAGGGAAGGGAGATAGTATGGGTAGATTAAAAGCGTATTTTGAGTCAAATGATAAACGATTAATCCATAAATGGGATCATTATTTTGAGATTTATGAACGTCATTTTCAACGTTTCGTGAATCAGAAAGTAAATATTCTGGAAATTGGCGTCCAACACGGTGGTTCTCTTCAAATGTGGAAAAATTACTTTGGAGAACAAGCAACTTTATATGGGATAGATATCGATCCACGGTGTAAATGTGTAGAGGAAGATCGAATAAAAATCATAATTGGTGATCAAGGAGATAGGGATTTTTGGAAGGAAATAAAGCCTGGACTTCCTGAATTTGATATTATTATTGATGATGGTGGTCACTTGATACATCAGCAGATCATAACATTCGAGGAAATGTTTCCGGTTCTTTCGAATAATGGGGTATTTCTTGTGGAGGATCTTCACACCAACTATTGGAGCGAAATGGGTGGAGGGTTACACAGCGATAATTTTATTAACTATTCCAAAAATATAATTGATTCCTTAAATGGATGGCATCAGCAGCCAGAAAATATAGATCTATTTACTACTTCTACTTGGTCTATTTGCTGTTATGACTCTATTTTGGTTTTTGAAAAAAAACCTAGGAGCCAACCTTTTCATGAAATGACAGGGAATCCTTCCTTTTAGAAGTTTTTTCTTAATAGAGGGCTACCTTTTTTAGGGACAGCCCCTTTTCCTTTTGTATAGTGACAAATGAGTCATGCTTTCCATTCGTGCAATTCTAATCTGCGAACCCCTTGTAATACATAAGGATCTTGCCCAGCTAGTTTTTGAGCTTCCTCTAGAGAATCGGCTAGATAGATTACCAAGCCGCCTGCACCATCAGTAAAAGGCCCCTTGGCAAAGATTTTTCCCTGTTGTTCTAAGTTTTGAAGATAATCCACGTGCGCTGCACGAAATTCCAGATTCAACTCAGGTTTCTCCATATGTAAAATGGCCGCATATTTTAACATGTTGTATCTCCTTTATAAGATATCAGTAGATGTATAATCTAAGCATACAAATTAAGTGTCCTCTTTTTAAGAGGTGTTAGCAAGTCTGTTTTTCCTCCTCTTGTTTAAATACCATAAGAGAGTCCCAACGACTACTAAACCTAGAATGGTCCATTGTAACGTTTGACTAAGTTGTTGAAACCCGAGGAATGTGATTACTTCCAGTGTGATGGAGGGGATTTTACCGATGCCAGTTGTCCAGATGAAATCAAACAGTCGGACATTAGTAAATGCGCCTGCTACATTGATAACTCCTGACGGAAAAAAAGGAGCTAATCGGACTGTTATGAGGGTAAGTTGTTGTTTGCGCCTAGGGAGAGAGTTACATTTTTGTATCCAACGCCAATCGTCTTTTTTCCTCCCCGTCCACTGTTGAAAGCCTTTTCGATAGAGCCAAAATGCAAGGGAAGATCCAATTAATTCACTTAACCATGATAATAAGAAACCCCACCAAGGGCCCCAAAGAACGATGTTGATTCCGGTTACAAATAAGGAGGGGACGAAACCTGCCAAATTTAATAGGACAGTAAGGAAAAAGCTAAGTGGGATGCCCCATAAACCAAGGGTGGAGAAAAAATCTAGTATCGTTTGTGCCAAGAGGTCACCTCAAATCGGAGCAATAACGTCATTCCTTTTTAAGTGTACTTGTTATTTTCACGGAATACCATGGGGAGTTAGAATATCCACACTCTAAAATTTGACGATAAAATGAAAATATGGTATTTTGAACTTGTTTCATTCTAATAACATATGATTGAACCACTAGGGGAATCAAGGCGATTGAGACGGGAGAAACCCGGACCCTTTGAACCTGATCTAGTTGATACTAGCGTAGGGAAGTGGAGTAGACTCGTACATTGACCAGTCGCTCCTCCTAGGTGCGGCTTTTTTGTTATGTGAAGGGAAGGATGAGATGTGGAGAGGAAGCATGTCCTTACCATTGCTGGAAGTGATAGTGGAGGTGGAGCAGGAATACAGGCAGATTTGAAAGTTTTTTCTGCACTGGGGACATACGGCATGAGTGTCATTACAGCAGTGACCGCCCAAAATACGCAGGGGGTTACCGCGATTCAAGAGATCGATGCACATGTAGTAAAGTCGCAATTGGATGCGGTATTTTCGGATATCCGAGTAGATGCTGTAAAAATTGGGATGGTTTCGAATCATGAGATTATGGGTGTCATTGCAGATAGCATAAAGCGAAATCAACCGCCTCATATAGTATTGGACCCAGTCATGATTGCGAAGTCTGGCGATGCTTTATTACAGAAGGGCTCCATTGATACGTTGCAGCGTGTTCTCCTTCCGATAGCAACGCTTATCACGCCAAATTTGCCTGAAGCGGAAGAGTTGCTGGGGTATAATATCACTTCCATAGAAGAAATGAGACAAGCGGTTAGAGAACTCGCTGAAAAAATGAATACACAGGTGCTGTTAAAGGGTGGACATCTGAATGGAGATGCTGTTGATATCTTGTCCACAGGCAGGGAATTTAGCCATCCCCGTATTGATTCCCCACATACGCATGGTACCGGTTGTAGCCTGTCTTCTGCTATTGCGGCGTATCTGGCATTAGGTGAGCCGATAGAGAAGGCAATAGCCAAGGCGAAGGAATATGTATTTCAAGCGATTTGTCATGCTTTTCCTATTGGAGATGGTCATAGTCCCATTCATCATTTTTATCATTGGGATCAAGGAGGGAAGGTATATGGCGGCACTAGCACATGATCTTCGACTTTACCTTGTCACCGATGAGTACCCTGATCTTTTGTCACGTGTAGAAAAGGCAATACAAGGGGGGATCACTTGTGTTCAGCTTCGACGAAAGAAGATAACGGATGATCAATTCATCGAAGAAGCTTTGCAAGTGAGACAGCTGTGTCGTCTTTATCAAATTCCCTTTGCTATCAATGACCGTGTGGAGATAGCTCGCGCCGTGAATGCAGATTGGTTACATATTGGTCAAGAGGATAAGGGAATTCTATTTGCAAGGACAATCGTGGGATCTAGGACTAAGATTGGGGTATCCGTCCACAGTGTGGAAGAGGCTTTAGAGGCTGAGAGTTCAGGTGCCGATTATGTAGGTGTAGGAGCTTTATTCCCAACATCGTCCAAGCCCGATACGATCCCGCTTCCTCTCGATACCTTACGATCCATCCGAAAAGCGATTGGTATCCCTATCGTTGGGATCGGTGGTATTACGGAAGAGAATATAAAAAGGGTTCCACCTGATGCAGTAGACGGATTTGCTATTATATCTTCTATACTATCTGCACCTGATCCTAAGTCTGCGGCAGTTCGGATGAGAGAAGCTGTGGAAACAGTACTCAACTATCAACAGATTTAAAGACACAGAAAGAGGAGACACTCATGAAAAAAGGATTAAAACTTACAGATATCCTAGTAACGATCGTAATATCACTTGTGTTTGGTGTTATTTATAAGCTTTGGAGCCCTGTATACTCGGCTGTAAAACCACTTGGTTTACACATGGATCAACTCTTATATGGAATGTGGTTTATGGCGGGACCCCTCGCGTTTCTCATTATTCGAAAGCCAGGAGTTGCGCTACTAGCTGAGACTGCAGCATCGTCAGGTGAACTTCTTATGGGAAGTGAATGGGGCTTATCAACGTTACTATATGGCTTGATTCAGGGTTTACTTGCTGAACTGATTCTTGCTTTGTTCCGTTATAAAAAGGCAAATGTGTTGGTTGTTAGTTTAGCGGCCATTGCTTCTTGTACGGGGTCGATTGTGTTTGATTATTTCCAGGGTTATATCGATACATTGGTATGGTGGAATTTAGGACTATTCTTTACCGCACGCTTTGTGGGGTCGGTACTGATTGCAGGTGTTATCGCGTATGGGCTTGCAAAAGCATTAGAAAAGACAGGTGTTACGGGACTCGTGAGAGGAAGTACAGAGGCGGATGTGCGATCACTTGACGATTAAGAGCGGTTACGGGGTTCATAAGCTTCGGCTAAAATTCCCAGGTGATGAAAGCCTTCTTTTTCGGGATTGTCATTTTCAATACGAAAAAGGGGAGAAAATTTTATTCTTAGGCCCGTCTGGTTGTGGGAAGTCGACCTTGCTTCAAGTGTTGGCAGGGTTAATTCCGCACACGATAGATGTCCCGATGAAAGCGGAGCAAGTGATGGTACCTGAATCATCAGCGGTTGTATTTCAAGATCCAGATAGTCAATTTTGTATGACTCGTGTGGATGAAGAAATTGCATTTGTATTAGAAAATTTGCAAGTTCCGAGAGAGGAAATGCCAGCTCAAATCCAAAAATACGTTTCTGCTGTCGGACTTAACTTGGAAGATGTACATACTCCAATCCATACACTTTCTGGAGGGATGAAACAACGCTTGGCGATCGCCTCTGCGATGGCTCTTCAGCCAGAGGTGCTATTTTTAGATGAACCAACTGCTTTATTAGATTTGGAAGGGACCAATCAAGTGTGGGAAACGATTCGTCAGCTCCCAGATGAGCAAACCTTACTAATCGTGGAACATAAGATTGAACAGATGCTGGATGTAATAGATCGTATCGTCTTATTTCGTCCCGATGGAACGATTTTAGCAGACGGAAAAAAAGAGGAAGTTTTGGCTAATCATCAGGAGCAGCTAAGAGAATATGGTATCTGGTATCCAGGTATTTGGAAAGATCGGTTGATTTATCGTTCCGATGAAAAGATTTCCGATCAAGCAGACTCTCCCTTGCTTTCATTAAGAAATTTCCAAGTGCTTCACTCGGGAAATGTGAAGTTATATACCAATCATGTTGATCTGCAAAAAGGTGAATGGGTTGCTGTGATGGGGAAGAATGGGGCGGGGAAAAGCACCTTACTCCAGGGAATTCGTCAATTATTAAAAACCAAAGGAGAACTACTCTACAAAGGATCACCAATCGTACAAGATGATTTACAGGAGATTGGTTTTGTCTTTCAAAATCCAGAATTGCAATTTGTCGCGAGTACAGTGTGGGATGAAGTTGCCTATACTATTCGACAAACTTCGAAGAATCCTTCTGAAGAAGAGATTAATCGAGTTGTACAGGAACGCCTCGAGCTGTTTGCGCTATGGGAACATCGACAGAAACATCCGTATCAACTATCAATAGGCCAAAAACGGCGATTAAGTGTTTGTGCGACGATTCATGGAAGACATCAAATCCTATTGCTAGATGAGCCGACTTTTGGATTAGATGCCCAAAATACATTTTCACTGCTGGATTGGCTTGAGCGACTTCGTCAAGGTGGTACTACTATCGTAATGGTAACGCATAGTGAGGAAATCGCCCGTTACTACGCAGATCGAATCTGGTGGATCGAGGAAGGTTGCTTGCTGAAGGTGAGTTCCGATGAAGAGGACGGAAAGGAGTGTGGAGATGGAGGGAATTGCGCGAGAGACGTGGCTTCATCGAGTAAATCCTAGTGTCAAACTCCTATTATCATTAGGAGTTTTGATTTCGCTTTTATTTATTCATAATCTAAATGTAATGCTACTCCTTACAATTGTAATACTGATTTGCTTTGCCTTTGGAACAGGAGTTTCGAAAAAGGTTGCACTCTTATTTTTTCTTCCCTTTTTTCTCCTCTTTTGTAGTTCCGTATTAACCATGGCATTATACGGCAAAGGAAGTACGCTCTGGTGGGAGTGGGGGATCTTTCGTGTATCTGAAGAAAGCTTTTATCGAGGGGTTCACCTCGGTTTTCGTGCTCTTACTTTTGGATTAATCGGGTTAATCTTTGTATGCACTACCCATCCTGTTCGCCTTTTTTACTCGTTGATGCAACAACTCCATTTTCCATCTAAGTTTGCTTATAGTTTTATGGCTTCCATTCGTCTCTTGCCGATCATTTGGGACGAGTTTCAAATGATCCGCATGGCCCATCAAGTGCGTGGATTTTCGCCAGGAAAGGGCTGGAAAGGTTTCAAGCGAAAGCTATCTGCCTACGCCGTCCCGCTTCTTGCCCAAAGCATCCGCCGTGCGTACCGAATCGCAGTAGCTATGGAAGCGAAACGATTCAAAGGAAACCAGAAACGAACCTACTACTACAAACTTTCCCTTGGGAAGTGGGACGTTTTATTTCTCCTATTCCTAGTCGGGATTACAGGAGTTGTGTGGTTCGGTAGTGAATGGGTTCAACTGCTACCGAATCAAGATGTTCGATTAACGTAGAGAGATATCCCTTTCTTTTCTAATTCAAGATATATTTATTAACTAATTGAATAGATATTTTATTAAAGGGAGGGGATATCTTAATGTTGAAAAAAGTTCGATCTTATTCTTCTGCTGTGCTTGGTTCGTTGATACTCATTTTTTCAATTGCTTTTTCAGCTCCAGTTCATGCACAATTCGTATCTACGTACACATGCGATGGACTATCTGCCACGATTGTAGGTACTTCGGGGGATGATATAATCACGGGTACTACTGGCGCTGATGTAATCGTCGGGCTTGCTGGTAATGACACTATCTACGGGCTAGTTGGGAATGATCGCATCTGTGGTGGTGAGGGTAACGATACGATTTATGGGGAATCCGAAAATGCCTCACCTATTTTAATAGCTGGCAATGACCGCATTTTTGGTGAAAACGGGAACGATCTACTCATGGGGGATTTTTATAACTATGACTCTGCTGTTGCTGTAGGCGCTCTCGCTGGTTCAGACTATATAGAAGGTGGAAATGGTGATGATATTATTACAGGTGGTGTCATCAATTTCCATATAGCCACAGCTGTAATCGATGTAGGGTCTAGTGATGACACTCTTGATGGTGGAGCGGGTAATGATACCATTTATGGTTGGAGCCAGAATTTTACTGTTGATGCTCTAACAACATTGGTTAATGATGGCCTCAACACAATTAATGGTGGCGAGGGTAATGATACCATCTATGGTGATTTTGAAACGCTAACAGGGGCGTTGATTACCGTTAATGCTTTGCGTGATACGATTAATGGTGGAGGAGGAGATGATACCATTTATGGCGATGTCAAAAATGGTAATCAGTATTTTACACCACTTACTAACGGTAATAACGACATCATTGATGGTGGGAGTGGTACCGACAATGGTGATGCTGGTCCGGGTGCCGATACCTGTACGAACACCGAGTCAGTTACGAACTGTTAAAATTTGATGGAGTAGATCCTTGGCGTTTACACCGTTTCGCCGAGGTATTCCAAGGGGTTTTTTGTACATCTTCCGAATAAAAATATGTGAGGAGCTTCCTAAACACACTTTAAGAATAGGATTGCTCCTCTTTCTTTTCTTTGGGTAGTAAAAAAACGCTTAATGCATTATAGTAAATTCCATTTTCTTATAGAGGATAGGTTGATCCATCCATATCTACGCGGTCTCCTTCTCCTGTACAGGAAGAGGAGCAAACTTCTCCTTAATCTCACTAGCTAACTCATCTAAATTCCCATCAATTTGATTTAACCAAGGAATCAATAAACCGATTATACCTGCTATGATGGAAAGAGCACCTGCTATAAAGAAAATAGACGGGGTACCGAACCATTCTGAGATCCATCCACCTGTTAAACTTCCGAGCGGAATAGAGCCTTGTCCGAGTAGAAGTCTAACAGACATCACCCGACCGAGGTGGCTATCAGGAATTAACTGAGCGAAAATAGACTGACTATGAGTATTAAAGAAAGGCATGGTCATTCCTAGTAAGAAAAAGAGAGATAAGGCAAGATAATAGTTGGTCGTAAAAGAGATGAGACAGGTAAAAATGCCCGTGGAAATCAAGCTTCCCATCATGAATTTACTTCGCGAGTGCACATTTCCAATCCATCCAGTTATGATAGCTGCACAGATGATTCCTACAAAAAATAAGGAACTTAGTAAACTAATCTGTGTATAGTTAATGTGTAAAACCTTTTGTCCGTAGGGGACGAGTAACATAAACCACATAGCCATACCCATAGTAGTAATGGCCGCTAAAAGCATAACCACGGTTAAAGCAGGGATCTGACGGAAGAATGAAAATCCTTCCCCGATGTCTTTTTTAATTTGTGCGAAGGATATTGTAGAATTCTTAGTAGGTTTTTCTGAGGATTCTTGTGATGGATTTTTAATGAATCCAATTAAAATACTCCCCAAAAATACACTTCCGGCAAAAATCCACATCCCAGACTCTGCACCTGACCATGCGATAAAAAAGGAAGCGACTAAAGGGCCTGATACGCGGGCGGACGAGGAAAACGACTCTAGCAACGAATACCCTCGTACTAGCTGATCTTTTTCGAGCAAATTAGGGATTAATGCCATCCCAGCAGGTAAAAATAGAGCAGCACAAGAGCCTAAGATCATAGCGGCAATAAAGAATAGCCAGATGTGAAAGGTTCCCATGAATAAAGAGATACCAAGCCCACCGATCACCACGCCGCGTATCATGTTTAATGTACTCATTAACTTAATCCGATCAAAACGATCAATAAAGCCTGTCCCAAGTAACCGCAGGATTGTTTCAGGGAGTACAAAGCAGAAAACGAGACTCCCCATTAGACCTGTTGAACCAGTCTTTTGGAACAGAAGAACTTCAATACAAAAAAGCCCAATCGCTTCACCTAACACGACAAGTACGTCTGCAGAAAAAAGAAGCCAAAATGGTTTTTTCATGGAAAATCACTCCTATTTTTATATTAAAGGATTTCCCTGTTAATTGACAGACTCAAAAATAACTCATCGGAAACGATGAAATGGCCTATGTGTTTATAAATTTATTAAGCAATCAAGAAAAAATATTAAATACAAATTAAAAATAATATAATAAAATATATAATTGGTTGTAAAGTGGTTCTATATGTGCTACTATCTGATGGGGTTTAAAGTGGGGGTAAAATCAAATGACTGACGCTTCTCTGTATTAAAGGGGAATGGAGTGGTGGTTACTCTGTGATAGGTAATGTAGATAAGGGGATTAAATTGCCTAATGTTATAAACATTTTATAGTATTAAATCTACAGTTATCTGATAAAATTAAGGGGGAATGGTTGATGTCTCATAAAGATTTTATAAAGGAATATCCTTTATCAGAAGGTCAAAAGCTAATCTTTATTCATTATCAGGTAAACTCTGATCATTCTACATACAACGAATCAGTTGCTTGGTATATACATGCGAAATTGGATGTCGAAAACTTATGCCGTGCTTTCATTGAGTTTATGAAGAGGCATGAGGTTTTTCGGTCTATTTTTGTTTTAGAAGAGGAACCTGTACAAAAGGTATATCGTGAGCCTATTGTCGATTTCGAGTATTTGGATATGGAAGGTGCAGATGATGTGCTTCTACGAAATTATTTTTCGTCAGAGGCTCGTAGGCGATTTGTTTTAGAAGAAGGTGTAGCTTGTAGAATTCGTGTGCTTCGTATTTCAGATGAGAAGTATATTCTGCTCTTTGTCTGTCATCATATGATTATAGATGGTTGGACCCTTTCACTTATGCTAGATGAAGTTGGCTTATTCTATCAACATTTTTGTGAAGGGTCTGAATTACATCTAGATCCTGTAATGACCCAATATTCCGATTTTGTTACTTGGCAAAAGAATGTTGTTTTAGGTGAACAGAGAGAAGCAGCGACTCGCTTTTGGAAAATGAAACTCTCAAATGAGCTCCCTGTATTAAGCTTACCAACGTATCCAAACCCTCATTCTACGCCACCTGAACAGGGTAGTGAATTTTCATTTTCGTTACAGGAAGACACCACACAGCAGTTACGTGATTTTTGTCAAAAGGTTCATACTACAGTCAATACCGTCATGTTTTCTCTTTACTCCGTTTTACTATATAGATTAACGGGTCAAGAACATATCGTGATCGGGACACCACGATTCGGCCGAAAAAAGAAAGACTTTCGGATGACAGCAGGTTATTTTGTTAATATGCTACCGATTCAAATTCAATTTTCCGCAGGAGATTCATTCCGTGATCTACTGCATCGTGTGCGTGATGAAATGGATCAGTCTCTTGAATACCAAGACTTTCCTTTTTCTAAGATGGTAGAGGAATGTGTATCAACTCAAGATAATAGTCATCATCCTATTTTTCAGACTGTCTTTGTACTACAAAAAGCGTGGAAACAAAATGGAGCCATTACTCTGGGAAATGCTACTAATTTATTTGATGTGCATGGTTTATTGTTTGAACCTATCAAAATAGAAAAACAAAATCCAAAGTTTATCCTTTCCCTTCACGCTGAAGAAGAGGAAGAGCGCATTTGTTGCCACTTTGAATATAATCGTGATGTACTGGATGAACATACAGTAAAGAGGTTCACTACTTATTTTGACCAATTGGTTCGCTCCTTCTTGGATCACCCAGATGGTCTTATTTCGGAAGCGTGTTTTGTTCCTGAGTCAGAACAAAGGCAGCTATTGGAGGATTGGAACTGTACACAAACAGAGTATCCGCGAGAAAGTACGATTCATGAACTGTTCGAAAAGCAGGTAAAGTGCACACCAGAGAATGTAGCCGTTGTATATAAAGAACAGCAGCTCACATATCGCGAATTAGATCAAAAAGCGAATCAATTAGCTCACTATTTGCAGAAGAAGGGAATGGGTTCAGAATCGCTAATAGGTTTGTGTGTGGAGCCATCTCTGGAGATGATTGTGAGTGTCTTAGGGATTTTAAAAGCAGGAGGAGCGTATGTTCCGCTAGATCCTACACATCCCGAAAGTAGACTCTTATATATGGTGGAGGATGCAGGCGTTCAAGTATTGGTTACAAAGGAAGAGTTACGAGGGTGGGTGCCGGAAGAACTAGACGTAGTTTGTTTAGATCGAGATCAAGGGATGATTTCGATCGAGAGTACGATTGCACCCGTGAGTGGAGTGACATCTGAGAATGTAGCTTATGTGATCTATACATCAGGCTCTACTGGAAAACCGAAAGGTGTGTTGGTCGAACATCGTTCATTGGTCAATCTATCGTGTTGGCATAATCGAGAGTACGATGTGACCGAGGTAGATCGGACGGCTAAATTCGCTAGTTTTGGTTTTGATGCTTCTGTGTGGGAGATTTTTCCTTATCTCATCTCCGGAGCAGCAATTTATATGCTTCCAGATGAAATGCGCCTTGATCTAAATCAATTAAATCAATATTTTGAGCAAAATCGAATCACGATCAGTTTTTTACCTACACAACTTTGCGAGCATTTTATGGAATGGAAGAATCAGTCTTTACGTATTCTTCTTACCGGTGGCGATAAGCTGACTAAGCATATACCGCAGGATTATAAAGTGATAAACAGCTATGGTCCAACGGAAAATACAGTCGTTACGACAGCTTACACAGTAAATGAACAGATGGTAAATATACCGATTGGGAAACCGATTGATAATGTAAGTGTGTATGTGCTTGATTCCCGTCAGCAGATTCAACCGATTGGAGTAGCGGGAGAACTGTGCATCGCTGGGGATGGATTGGCGAGAGGGTATCTAAATAATCCAGAGTTGACCGCGAAGACGTTTATCGATCATCCGTTTGTACCAGGAGAGAGAATGTATCGGACGGGGGATCTCGTGAGATGGCTGCCGAATGGAGAAATCGAATATTTAGGTCGCACCGATAACCAAGTTAAAATTCGCGGTTATCGAATTGAATTAGGTGAAATTGCCTCTCAACTTTTATCGCATCCAGCTATAAAAGAGGCGGTTGTAATCACTCGAAGTGATTCAAATAAGCAACCCTATCTATGTGCATATGTAGTAGGAAATCAAAATTGGGAGGACCTCAAACTTTATTTATCGCAAAGCTTACCGGGCTATATGATTCCGTCTGCTTTTGTTGCGATGGAGGAAATTCCGCTGACTGTAAATGGCAAGATTGATGTACAGTCATTGCCAGAACCAGATCAAACGAGCCAGTCCCATATCTATGTGGCACCAACCAATGAAACAGAGGCGAGACTAGCCGGCATTTGGCAAGAGGTCTTGGGGGTGGTGCAGATAGGAATAGAGGATAACTTCTTTGACTTAGGCGGACACTCACTAAAAGCAATGAGATTAGTGTCTCAGATTCAAAGAGAGTTTGGAGTGGCGTTCCCATTACAAGAAGTATTTAGAACTACTATGCTAAAAGATATGGCAAAACAGATTCAAGTGACGGCGCCATCTATGTACACTTCGATCCCAGCAGTTGAATGCAGGCAGTATTACCCAGTTTCTTCTGCTCAGAGACGGATGTATCTCGTTCAGCAAATGGACCCCGATTCGGTTAGCTATAATATGCCGATGATGATGCGTGTGAAAGGAAGTCTGGATGTAGGTCGTTTGGAAGAAGCGCTATGTCAGTTGATTAAGAGGCACGAATCGCTCCGAACTTCGTTTAAAATGATAGAAGGAAAACCGCACCAAGTGATTGCAGCAGAAGTCCCTTTCTCTATGATACGGATCGATTCATCAGAGTCAGAAGCGAAGCAAGTGGTAGAAGAATTCCTGCGTCCATTTGATTTAAGTCAGGCTCCGTTGCTAAGGGCTTCATGGGTTACGTTATCGGCAGATGAAGCACTCTTTTTATTGGATATGAATCATATTATTTCAGATGGTATTTCGATGAGCATACTCTTTCACGACTTGATGGAACTTTATAAAGGGGAAGAGTTGCCTGAGCATCGGATTCAGTATAAAGATTATGCGATGTGGCAACAGGGGTTACAAGAAACTGACTGGTCATTAAAACAAGAGAAGTATTGGCTTGAGGCATTGGAGGGAGAGCTTCCTGTGCTAAATCTACCAACCGACTATTCGAGACCGCTGGTCCGTGGTTTTGAAGGTTCCGTGGTGGAGATCCAGTTAAGTGAAGAAGCGACGGACAAGTTGAAGCAGTTAGCTCGTAAGCAAGATTCGACGTTGTATATGGCGCTCCTAGCTATCTATACTACATTACTTCACAAGTATAGTGCGCAGGAAGACATCATTGTGGGCTCGCCGATTGCCGGGAGGCCTCATGCTGATGTGGAGAATATGGTTGGGATGTTCGTGAATACACTGGCGATGCGAAACTATCCTAGCAGTGAAAAAACATTCGCTCAGTTCATGGGAGAAGTAAAAGCAAATGCACTAGAGTCGTACAAGCATCAGGATTATCCGTTTGAGGAATTGGTTGAAAAAATAGATGTACCAAGGGATCTTAGTCGGAATCCGCTCTTTGATACGATGTTTTCGATGCAAGATATCGATATTCCGGAGATCGTACTAGATGATAGTAGACTTTCCCCTTATGAGCAAGAGTACCGCATAGCCAAATTCGATCTTACCTTGGATGCTGTAGAAGAAGGAGAAAGGCTCTGTTTCCGTTTGGAGTACGATGTGAATCTATTTAAACACGAAACGATTGAGCGAATGGCGAGTCATTTGGTGGAGCTTGTGAGTCAGGTATGTCAAGATCCAACGAGTAAAATCGGGGAGTTACATATGCTTCCTAAGCAGGAAGAAGCGATTCTTCAAAGTTTCAACGATACGATGGTACCTTATGACAAAGAGAAAACGATTGTGGAGATATTTGAAGAAAAGGTGAAACAATATCCGGATCGGGTGGCAGTTGTCTATGAAGATGAGGAGTTAACCTTTCAGGAGCTGAGCAGACGTGCCGATCAACTAGCTTACGGACTTCGATCACGCGGTGTGGGTCGTGAAAAAATAGTGGGGCTGATGGTAGATCGTTCTTTGGAGATGATGATAGGGGTATTTGGGATTTTAAAAGCAGGTGGAGCTTATCTTCCGATTGACCCTAGTTATCCAGAAGACCGGATTGAGTACATGTTAGATGACTGTGATGTGGAACTCTTGTTGGTTCAGCAAGGGATCAAAAAGCCAACCACATATCGTGGGGAGATTGTATTCGTTGATGAAGCAACGATTTATAATGGGGAGTCACGGACCCTTGAGCCGATTAATCAAGCAAATGACTTGGCATATATCATTTATACATCGGGTTCAACGGGTAAGCCTAAAGGAATTATGATCGAGCATCAGGCGGTCATGAATCTAGTATTGAATGCTAGAGCCTACGGAATTAAAGCCGGGGAGCGAGTATTGCAGTTGGCTTCTATTAGCTTTGACTCCTCAGTAGGAGATATATTTTATACCTTGTTGACGGGTGCCAGTCTCTTTATCCCAAGTAGGGAGACTATGCTTTCTGGTTTAGGATTAGTTGATTGGTTGAAGAGAAAAGAGATAACCATTATTCATTTTGTTCCAGTATCCTTCTTAAAGCAATTACCTTATGTAGAACTACCTCGCCTTCATACGATTAGTACAGGTGGTGAAGTCCTTACAAGTGATGTGGTTCAAACTTGGGGAGAAAATCGGACGTTCTTAAATGCTTATGGCCCTTCTGAGACGACAGTCGATGCATCGGTTGGAGCATGTAAACCGGGAGAGATGAAACCATCGATTGGGAAGCCGATTGTGAACAAGCAGATTTATATTTTAAATAAAGATCAAAAGCTCCAGCCAATTGGAATACCGGGTGAGATTTACATTGGTGGAGAAGGAATCGCACGAGGTTATTGGAAGAGACCTGATCTGACGGAAGAAAGATTCTTGGATAATCCCTTTCTTCCGGGAACCAAGATGTATCGAACCGGGGATCGTGCTAGATGGCTGGTTGATGGGACGATTGAGTTTATGGAACGGATCGATGATCAGGTGAAAATTCGGGGATATCGAATCGAATTGGGTGAGATTACGAATGGTTTACTTACCCATCCTGCTGTAAAGGATGCCACGGTCATAGCGAGAAATGACAAAGATGTATCATACCTTTGTGGATATGTCGTGCTGGAAGAAGAGCATTTGATATATGAGCTTCGTGATTACCTGAAGACGATGATTCCGGATTATATGGTTCCCCCTTACTTTGTCAAAATGGATCAACTTCCTACTACTGCTAATGGGAAGATTGATTACCGTGCTCTTCCTGCACCTGATTTATCGATGGATAGTCATGTGAATTATATCGCGCCTTCTAATGAGATCGAGGAGAAACTAGCTACTATCTGGCAAACGGTACTAGGATTAGAGCAAGTAGGGGTCAAGGATAACTTCTTTGATTTAGGTGGACATTCGCTTTCGATGATCAAGGTTTTAGGTGGAGTTTATGAATACGGCTGGGATCTAAGTATCAAAGATTTCTATGCGCTGAAAACGATTGAGGAAATGGCCCGTAAGGTGGCAGGGGATTTAGAAGTGCCGTCAGAAATGGAACCATCTTTCTCCGAAATAACCACCGACCGACGGGTATCTTTATCTGAAATCGAGCTAAGTGGCGATAAGCGTGTAATGCGAAACATCTTATTACTAGGTGCAACCGGATTCTTAGGAGCGCATATCCTTCATGAGCTGTTAGTGACGACTTCTGCTACCCTTTACTGTGTGGTACGAGGTGTGGATGGACAAGAAGCAGAGAAACGATTCCGAGATAAGATTCGTTTTTATTTCCCAGATCTGCTCAGTGCAGAACAGCAAGGTATCTTAGATCGAGTCCATATTCTCAAAGGAGACCTGACCAGTGAAAAATTTGGACTCCGGTCTAATGAATACGAAAACCTATGTCAAACAGTAGATACGGTTGTCAATACAGCGGCATTGGTAAAGCATTTTGGAGAGTATGAAGAGTTTAGACTGACAAATGTACAAAGTGTAGAACATGCAGTATCGTTTTGCCTAGAACATGATATTTCATTCCATCAAGTTTCAACGGTTAGCGTTTCGGGTTTGATTGTAGAGGGGTCCAAGAAACCACCTATATTCACAGAAAGCGATTTTTACATCGGACAAGACTACCGGGATAATGTCTATGTGCGAAGTAAATTTGAAGCGGAGAAAGTGATTTTTGATGCGATGGAAAAAGGACTGAGCGCTTCTATTTACCGGGTTGGTAACCTAACAGGTAGAATGACCGATGGTGTGTTTCAAGAGAATATCCATGAAAATATGTTCTACCTCACGCTTAAGTCTTTTATGGATATGAAAATGATTATTCCACAAATGGTAGGTCAATCGATTGAATTTACACCAGTTGATATCTGTGCCCGGGCGATCGTAAATATTGCTCGGACGAAAGAAGCAGCCAATCGGGTGTTCCACATCTTTCATCATCGCCAAGTACCTTGCGAAAAGTTATGTAATGCATTCCATCATCTTGGGATTGATGTCCAGATTCCGAGTACTGAGGAAGCTGAGGAATTGGTTAGAGAGATTTTGAAGAGCGAGAGAAGCGAGGCTCTTGCTGGATTAGTAGCGTACGGGCAACATGCTAATACGGATCCAAATACTTGGGTTCAAGTTGATTCCTCTCTAACTCGTCATTACTTGAAGCAGATTCACTTTGTGTATCCGACCTTGGATGAAACGTATTTAGAGAAGGTAATCGAGCATATGATGAAAGTGAACTTTGCGAAAACATACTCTCTAAAATTCGTTTGACAGGCCACTCAAACTTCGTCATAATGAGTAGGGAAGATCAGAACCTTTAAATCCAGTCCAGAGAGGCTGGCAAGGGCACGGATATGAAATGGTGGCGTTTGTCCACTTGTGCTTCTTGTCTAGCTAGGACAAGAAGCATCTTTTTTGCCCGGAAGGAGGATAAATGTGGAAAAAGTCATCTTAGACGAGGCGGCAATCCGTCGGGCCTTGACCCGAATCGCTTATGAGATATTAGAACGAAATAAAGGCGTAGAAGATATGGTACTAGTCGGGATAAAGACGCGTGGTGTAACGCTGGCTGAGCGTCTTGCTGAGAGAATCAAGCAAATCGAAGGTAAGGAGTTATCCATTGGTGAATTGGACATTACGTTGTACCGTGACGATCTCTCTGAGAAGAGCGAGCATCCTCATGTTCGAGAGACAGCAATCCCTGATATCATTGGGAAAAGAGTAATTCTTGTAGATGATGTATTGTTTACAGGTAGAACGATTCGCGCGGCGATGGATGCACTAATCGACATAGGGCGACCACAGTTGATCCAACTTGCAGTCTTAATTGATCGCGGGCATAGAGAATTGCCGATCCGTCCAGATTTCATCGGAAAAAACGTTCCCACTTCTCGTAATGAGATTGTCTCAGTAGTCGTGAGTGAAGTAGATGGTTTGACAGATTCGGTTACGATTCGTGAAAAAGAGCAACGATCTTAAAAATAAATAAAGCACCCTTTTAAGATAGTCCAGAGAGGCTGGCAAAGGGAAAGGATATACAGAATCGGTTCATGGGCACACGTATATAACGGGCTAAGTGAACCACACTAAGTAGACTTATTCTGTGTAGATACCTAACTCTTTGCCAACTGGTAAAGAGTTTTTTTCTATATAAAACGATCATTCGAGCGGGGGAGAGACTTTTATCGTGGTGAAACCATATCAGCATTTATTAGATACTGAATTTCTCAGTAAAGAAGAGATGCAGAGTTTACTGAGCCGAGCTCGTTTTTTTGAAGAGCATCATGAAGAGAGCACGAAAATGTTTCAAAATCGCTTTGTGGCGAATCTCTTTTTTGAACCAAGCACTCGCACCCGCTTCTCCTTCGAGGTTGCAGAAAAACGTCTTGGTTTAAATGTACTTCATTTTAGTGAAGAGGTCTCCAGTACGACGAAGGGTGAGTCCATGTATGACACGGTGAAACTACTCTCTTCGATTGGAGTGGAGACGGTTGTCATTCGCCATCGAGATGAAAGAGTGATTACGGAATTAGCGAAGCAAGATACAGGTTGTACATTTATTAATGCAGGTGCAGGTTCTTGGGCCCATCCAACGCAAGCTTTATTAGACTTATACACCATCTGGGGGCACTTTGGTGATGAGATAAAAGGATTACGTGTCGCGATCATTGGGGATTTAAAACATAGTCGTGTGGTTCGCTCCAACATTTGGTCGTTACAGAAATTTGGAGCCGAAGTAGTTGTGAGTGGTCCTCCTATGATGAGGGACGCAGAGATCGAAAAGCGGGTCCGTTATGTGGATTTTGAGGAAGCGATTCGGAGTTCAGATGTAGTGATGTTGCTCAGGGTGCAATTAGAGCGTCATGAACAAAAGGTATTTGAGGGTGCAGAGGCTTACCTGCAAAGCTACGGTATGTCGCAAGAACGATTTGCTCAGATGAAATCTCATGCCATTCTCATGCATCCGGCACCGATGAATCGCGGGGTAGAGATTGCAGATGAAGTAGTAGAATATCCGCGTTCTAAGATTTTTACGCAGATGTGCAATGGGGTGTGGACACGGATGGCTGTGTTAGAACGGGCTTATTTAGGAAGAGGAGGACACTAAAATGCGACTATTATTACAAAATGGACAAATACTAAGCAAGGATAATACCTTGATCAAACAAGATATTTTAATCGAAGGAAGCAAAGTAGTACAAATGGCTTCCGAAATTCAAGCGGAGGATAAAATGCATGTGATCCCCCTCGCAGGTAAGCTAGTCATTCCGGGATTGATTGACATGCATGTTCATCTTCGAGAACCTGGATTTGAAAAGAAAGAAACGATTGAGACAGGGAGTTTAGCGGCGGCACGTGGTGGTTTTACGACGATTGCTTGCATGCCAAATACAAGGCCTGTCATTGATACACCCGAAACAGTAGAGAAGATTATTCAGGAAGCTAAGCGTGTAGGAAAAGCTCGCGTCTTACCACTTGGAGCGATTACGATCCGCGAATTAGGACAGGAGCTAACGGACTTTAGGGCGCTAAAAAAAGCAGGAATCGTCGCACTTTCGGATGATGGAGTGGGAGTACAGAATAGTCACATGATGAAGGAGGCAATGCGAAAAGCACATGAACTCGGCTTATCGATTGTGGCACACTGTGAGGATGATACGCTTGCAAAAAGTGGCTGTGTCCATGATGGAGAGTTTGCAAAAAAGCATGGATTGCTAGGAATTCCTAATGAAGCAGAGGCGATTCATGTAGGTAGGGATATCTTGTTAGCGGAGGATGTGGGGGTTCATTATCATGTTTGCCACATTAGTACAGAACAATCGGTTCGCCTTGTGCGAGAAGCAAAATCGCGTGGGCAAAAGGTGACAGCGGAAGTAACTCCACACCACTTACTTCTGACAGATAGAGAGATTCCAGGACTGGATCCACTGTATAAGATGAACCCGCCGCTTCGTTCAGCTGAGGATCGTGCCGCACTTATTGCCGGTTTGAAAGATGGTACCATTGAGATCATCGCTACGGATCATGCGCCTCATACATTGGAAGAAAAAGCGATGGGAATGGAACAGGCACCATTTGGCATCGTTGGACTTGAAACCGCATTTCCACTGATGTATACACATCTAGTTTGCACAGGTGAACTACTCTTGTCTGAGCTGGTAGAGAAGATGACAAGGAAACCAGCAGAAATCTTTGGGCTTCCATACGGCGAACTAGCTGAGGGGAAGCGAGCCGACCTCACCGTAATCGATTTAGAGATAGAAAAAGAGATCGATCCTGCGAGCTTCTACTCGAAAGGAAAGAATACGCCATTCACAGGTTGGAAATGTAAAGGATGGCCCGTACTTACCTTACTAAATGGAATGATTACGTATCAAGAAAACGAGAAGTAGAAGGAGGAGATCCATATGAAGCAGGCACGGTTGTTGTTAGAAGATGGAACATGTTTAGTTGGGAAATCATTCGGTGCAGAAGGAACCTCTGTAGGTGAAGTGGTGTTTAATACGAGTATGACTGGATATCAGGAGATTTTAACCGATCCTTCTTACTATGGACAGATGATCACGCTTACCTATCCGCTTATCGGAAATTATGGTTTTACTCGTGATGATGATGAATCGATTCGCCCTTACGCATTTGGATTAATTGTTAGGGAGCACGCCGAATACATGAGTAATTGGCGGCAAGAAGACTCGATTGACGAGTGGTTGAAGTTACACAAAATCGTAGGGATCTCCGGAATTGATACACGCATGCTGACCCGAAAAATTCGCTTGCATGGAACGATGAGGGGGATTTTAACTACAGGTACGGCCTCAGAAGACGAATTACAAGAAGTATTGCGTAATACGCCTTTGATTACAGATCAAGTGAAGAATGTAAGTACTCGTAGCGTGCATATCAGTCCCAACACTGGAAAAAGAGTGGTGTTGATGGACTTTGGTAGTAAGCACAATATTCAGCGAGAGTTATCAGAACGAAATGGTGAAGTGATTTCGGTGCCATATCGTACAACAGCGGAAGAAATCCTCCGTTATCGGCCAGATGGGGTTATCTTAACGAATGGGCCTGGGGATCCCAAAGATGTTCCAGAGGCGATCGAAACCGTGCGGTCTCTACTCGGAAAAGTGCCCATTTTTGGCATCTGTCTCGGTCATCAACTCCTTTCGCTAGCTTGTGGGGCAGATACAGAGAAGTTGAAGTTTGGACACCGTGGGGGGAATCACCCGGTCAAAGAAATATCTTCTGGGCGAACGGTGATGACAGCACAAAATCATGGCTACACGGTAACGGCGGAATCGATTGATCGCACGAGGTTACGCATTAGTCATGTGGCGTTAAATGATGGAACGATAGAGGGAGTAGAACATCTCGATTTCCCAGCATTTAGTGTGCAATATCACCCAGAATCGGCTCCTGGACCACTTGATTCCGGCTATCTATTTGACCGTTTTATGGAAATGATGGAACACGGAAAAGATGCCTATGAGAAGAAAGGGGAGAAGGTTCGTGCCTAAAGATCTTACACTTAAGAAAATCCTAGTAATTGGTTCTGGTCCTATCGTGATTGGCCAAGCAGCAGAGTTTGATTATGCAGGAACACAAGCTTGTCAAGCGTTGAAGGGAGAGGGAGTGGAAGTAATCCTGATCAACTCCAACCCGGCAACGATTATGACCGATACCAACATGGCGGATCGAGTTTACATTGAACCTCTTACTCCCGAGTTTGTTACACAAATTATTCGCAGAGAGCGTCCAGATGGCTTGCTCCCGACATTAGGTGGACAGACAGGTCTTAACCTAGCGGTGGAGTTGGCTAAACAAGGTGTACTGGAACGAGAAGGTGTGAAACTGCTTGGTACCGATTTACGAGCGATTACCTGTGCAGAAGATCGGGATGAGTTTCGTACTTTGATGTACGAGATAAATGAACCGGTTCCTTCAAGTGTGATTGTGAACACAGTTGAAGAAGCTGTATCCTTCGCTACGAGCAATGGATATCCGGTTATCGTACGTCCTGCTTATACATTAGGGGGTACAGGTGGCGGAATTGCAAAAGATGAAGCGGAACTCCGAGAGATTGTAGATAATGGATTGCGATATAGTCCCATTACCCAATGCCTGATTGAACAGAGCATCGCGGGAATGAAAGAGATTGAGTACGAAGTGATGCGCGATGCGAATGATAACTGTATCGTGGTTTGTAATATGGAAAACTTTGATCCAGTAGGGGTTCATACAGGGGACAGTATTGTGTTTGCTCCGAGTCAAACGTTATCAGATCGTGAATATCATATGCTTCGTAGCTCTGCGCTTAAAATCATCCGCGCCCTTGATATTAAAGGGGGATGCAATGTGCAGTACGCCCTCGATCCACATAGCTTCCAATACTATGTGATCGAAGTAAATCCGCGGGTAAGCCGTTCCAGTGCTCTTGCTTCCAAAGCAACGGGTTACCCGATCGCGCGGATTGCGGCGAAAATAGCGCTGGGCTACACACTAGATGAACTAAAAAATCCGGTAACAGGTCAAACATACGCTTGCTTTGAACCTGCTCTTGATTACGTGGTTAGCAAGATTCCGCGCTGGCCGTTTGATAAGTTTATCTCTGCCAATCGTCGTCTTGGAACGCAGATGAAAGCCACAGGGGAAGTAATGGCGATCGGTCGTACACTAGAAGAATCTCTGCTTAAAGCAGTTCGTTCTTTGGAGATCGGGCTAGATCACATCGAACTTGCCGAAGCGAAGCAATTAACCCAAGAAGAGTTAGAGAAGCGACTCGCCGAAGCGGATGATGAGCGACTTTACCTGCTAGGAGAATGGTTCCGCAGAGGATGTTCGCTAGAAACTGCCTATGAGATTACGAAGATTGACCGATTCTTCCTTTATAAAATCGGGCGCATTATAAGCTTAGAAGAAAAGATTGCAAAGGAGGAATCGTTATCACATGAGCTCATGTTAGAAGCTAAACGAATGGGCTTCACGGATTCTACGATTGCTCGTCTGCGAAGAGAAACAGAACGTCATGTTCGAGATCTACGAAAAGAACTACAAATCAAACCTGTATATAAAATAGTAGATACGTGTGCCGCTGAGTTTGAAGCCGCAACCCCTTATTACTACTCAACTTACGAGCAAGAGGACGAAGGAAAGAAAAGCAATAAAAAGACCGTACTCGTACTCGGATCAGGTCCCATTCGCATTGGTCAAGGGGTAGAGTTTGACTATGCTACGGTACACGCGATCTGGGCGATCCGTGAGGCGGGGATGGAAGCGGTTATTATTAATAACAACCCGGAAACGGTTTCGACCGACTTTAATACTTCCGACCGGCTTTACTTTGAGCCACTTCATAGAGAAGATGTGCTCCACATTATTGAAAAAGAGAATCCAGTTGGCGTCATTGTGCAGTTTGGTGGACAAACGGCACTTAACTTAGCTCGGGACCTACGGGAAGAAGGGATTCCGATTTTAGGTACATCCTTGGAAGAGATCGATCGAGCAGAGGATCGAAAAAAATTCGAGAAACTTTTAAGTGAAACTGGAATCGCACAACCACCTGGAGCGGCTGTTACCTCAATTGAAGCGGCTGTGGAGACAGCAACGAAACTGGGCTATCCCGTACTAGTCCGCCCTTCTTATGTACTAGGAGGCAGGGCGATGGAGATCGTCTACGGTGAAGCTGAACTGAGACAATACATGGTGCAAGCGGTGAAAGTAAATCCAGAACATCCGGTTCTCATCGACCGCTATTTACTAGGGAAAGAGTTAGAAGTGGATGCAATATGTGATGGCGAAACAGTGCTCATTCCAGGAATTATGGAACATATCGAACGAGCGGGTGTTCACTCAGGAGACTCAATTGCCGTCTATCCACCCCAATTTATCACCGAAACCCACAAGCAGAAATTGGTAGAGATCACTACAAATATTGCTAAGTCCCTTCAAACAAGAGGTCTAATCAATATCCAGTTTGTTCTCTATAAAGAAGAGATGTATGTGCTAGAAGTAAACCCTCGAGCTTCTCGAACCGTGCCTTTCTTGAGCAAAGTAACCGGAATCCCAATGGCACAAGTAGCCACCCGCATCATGCTTGGAGAAACGCTACAAGACCAGGGGTATGAAGAAGGCTTATGGCCTGAGGCTCCAGAAGTGGCTGTAAAAGTGCCCGTCTTCTCCTTCGCTAAATTGCGCAGGGTAGATGTTACACTAGGACCAGAGATGAAATCAACTGGTGAAGTGATGGGCCGAGATCGTGATTATGCTCGCGCTGTCTATAAAGGTCTCGTTGCCGCAGGTATTCATATGCCTCGCTTTGGAACCATTGTAGCCACCATCGGTGACAAAGAGAAAGATGAAGCGATCCCGCTCATGCGCCGTTTCCACCAGCTTGGTTTCCAGATTGTATCAACAGCTGGAACGGCAGATGCACTCGAAGAAGCAGGACTTCCCGTAAGACGTGTCTGCAAACTAACAGAAGGCTCCCCGAACATTATCGACCTCATTCGCAAAGGGGAAGCCGATCTAGTCGTAAATACCTGGACCAGAGGCAAGACTCCCGCTCGTGACGGGTTCCGCATCCGCCGAGAAGCAGTTGAGCACGGAATAGCTTGTCTCACATCCTTGGATACGGTGGAAGCCCTTCTTACTACATTGGAGTCGATTCATATGTCAGCGGAGCCAATGAGTCCGCCAGTGGTGACAAAAAAACAAGAAGCTGTGTTTATTGGATGAATAGAGAGTCAGGTAAGGACCCTGAAACACCCGCACCGCATTTCATAGCATTTTATAGGAAGGGTTTTGAGTATGGATCAAGCACGTCGCCAATTGATGATCGCTCTAGATCTACCATCTGGAGAGGATGCAGAGAAATTTCTTACCCATTGGCAGGGGGAAGAAAAACCGTGGATTAAAGTAGGTTACCAATTGTTCTATGCAACAGGCCCACGTTGGATCTATGAGCGAAAACAAGAAGGATACTCAATTTTTCTTGATTTAAAGCTACACGACATACCGAATACGGTAGCCAAAGCAGTAGAATCGATTAGCAAGCTAGATGTAGATTTCTTAACCCTTCATGCCATGGGAGGCTCTGAGATGATAAAGCATGCTCGTGAATCTGCTGAGAAATGTGCTTCCTCTTCCGAATGTCGGACCCGTCTTCTAGCGGTTACCCAACTGACAAGTACGCACGAGGAAATGTTACACGATGAAATCGGCATCAACGGTTCAATGGAGCAAGCGGTTTTACGATCAGCCAAGCTTGCTCATCAAGCAGGGGCGGATGGAGTGATCTGTTCAGGTCAAGAAGCAAGAGCGATTAAAGATGCGACAGAGCCTTTCTTTCTAGCCGTAACACCAGGGATTCGCCCTGTAGGAGCCTCTGTAAACGATCAGAAAAGAGTTGTCACTCCGACTGCGGCGATTCAGGCAGGAGCAGATCATCTAGTAGTCGGACGCGCGATTACCCATGCACTTGATCCACTCAAAGCGTATCATCAAATCCTACAAGAAATCATAGACGCCAGGGGGAATCACAGATGAAACCAGAATGGAATTTATCCGAAGCACTCACACGTACTGGAGTTGTAAAAGAGGGACATTTTCTTCTTTCTTCAGGGCGACATAGCAAACAATATATGCAATGTGCTCAGTTACTTCAACACCCATCAGATGCAGAGCAAGCAGGACAAGCCATCGCGAATCTGTTTCGTGATTTAGAGATTGATGTGGTAGTAGGTCCTGCACTTGGCGGAGTGGTGATCGCTCATGAAGTAGCTCGTGCCTTAGGAGTTCGCTGTCTATTTGCCGAACGAAAAGAGGGCGTTATGGAACTTCGTCGTGGATTTGAAGTAGAAATGGGAGAACGCGTTCTAGCAGTAGAGGATGTCGTTACCACAGGTGGCTCGGTACAAGAAGTGGTTACCCTTTTAGAAGGAATGGGGGCGGATGTAGTTGGAATTGGTTCCATCGTTGATCGAAGCCAAGGGAAAACACCTTTCACTGTACCTTACCGTGCTCTGATGCCAATCGAGATTCAGTCGTGGGAAGCAGAGGAGTGTCCTCTTTGTGCAGAAGGGACTCCTGTCGTCAAGCCTGGAAGTCGAACACCTGTATCAAAGAAGTAATAAACATCTAAAAAAGTCGATCTCCAAGCGATATGTTCGAGGAGATCGACTTTTTTTATTTCTCCCAATTTAAATATCCTACAATTCCAAAACAGAAGAGGCAAAAAACGAGTTGAAACCAGTCTTGCCACATTCCTTGAAACCCTGTATCCGTTTTGATAGCAATAGGGATCATGACGAAGCTGAGACGGGTGTATCCTTTTTCATATTGTTTCCGAAGGAGATATTTAATGGTGGAGATAAAACAGTATAGCTTCCCTGCAAAGATAAGAGTATCGATGTGATAAGGGTCAAACAGGGCACACAATACAAAAACAAGGAACCCCCAAATCCGTTGGAGCCAATCGATAACGACTGGATGAAGGATCACTTCGACAGGTGAATCAGAAGAGCGGGAGAGGTGGCTATGAAGTTGTCTGCCGTATACAAAAAGGAAGATAGTCCAGCCGATCAGGCCGCCTAAAAAACTAGCTATTCCAAAGTGCTCTGTTCGACCGATGTCATGCAAACTTCCTAAGCTAAACAGGAGAAATGCAAATCGGATAAGGGATTCGGATCGTTGCTGCTGAATCTCATACTTGGCGGTACTAAAGAGTAGATACAGGGTTGCCAGCAGAAATAGGAATGCTGGAGATGGAAGGAAGATCGTAATCATGAGATAGATACATAATCCAATGCTTCTTTGTACCCATGTGAAAGGACTGGTTTTATCTGTACGCATTGGCCGCTACACCCCTGTCTCCACAGATTGAAGATATCAAAACCTTTTTCATTTGGATTGCTTTCCTCTACCAATCAGTAAAATCAAACCATCTAGTAACCATCCAAATGCATACCATATCAACATACTGTACAAATAGATACCAATGGAAGAGAAACCGACTCCACCTTGTGCTAGTTCATACCAACGCAAGGGACTTGTTAGATCCAATAAGATTTGTTTTTGATCAAACCCAAGAAGATGAAAAAGGATCACACAAAAATAGAGAAATGGAAACCAGAAATGAAATTCCACCTTCACGGAGAGACAACTCACTTTCGTACAAAAGGTTGTTAATATGATTATAACAGATTATTATGTTTATTCTAATAAAAAAACGACTGAGCTACTTGGCCAGCTCAGTCGTTTTTTTTTAATGAGTTTGTCCGCCTTCTAGGAGCAGATCTTGTTCATAGCCCACAGATACTTGAATCGCTATCTCAATCCCGCGTATCATTTCATTTAAAGGCAGGGATGCCATCAGGGGGCGCGTTTGGATCTGCTCGGGTAGAAAAGGGATATGGATAAACCCGCCACGAATACTACTTTTTCTAATTTCATGCATGAGTCCGTAAAAAACGTGGTTGCATACATAGGTTCCAGCTGTTTGAGAGACGGAGGCAGGTAGTCCAGCATCACGTAAATGCTTCACAATCGCTTTAATCGGTAAGCTGGACCAAAATGCTGCAGGTCCTTCCTTGATAATGGGCTCATCGATCGGCTGATTCCCTTTATTATCGGGGATTCCCGCGTCATCTATATTAATCGCGATTCGTTCGATGGATAGGTCAGAGCGCCCCCCAGCCTGTCCCACACAAATCACAATATCAGGCTTTACTTCTTGTAAAGCCAACCTTAATTGATCAATCGCTTCTCCAAAAACACAAGGAAGTTCAAAAGAAACGATCTTATATGTTTCCGTTTCCCTTTCATCAAGAGCTTTTGCAATCTCCAGTGAGGGATTGATTTTCTCCCCTCCAAATGCTTCAAATCCAGTTAGCAATATGGTTTTCATCCTCAGACTCCCCATCTGTAAAGGATTAATGTGCTTTGGGTTTGGTCCGCTTTAACATCTCGCGAACGATATTTTCATCTGGGGTTACATACAATGTTTGTTGATTTTCATAAATAACAAATCCAGGACGAGCACCTGCAGGCTTTTTCACATGCTTGATTGTGACATAATCAACTGGAACTTGACTCGACTCGCGGGCTTTGCTGTAATATGCCGCTAGTGTAGCCGCCTCTAAAAGCGTTTCCTCACTGATTTCTTTACTACGAATGACGACATGTGAGCCGGGGATATCTTTGGTATGAAGCCATGTATCGGAGTTATGGGCGAGTTGATGGGTGAGATAATCATTTTGCTTATTATTTTTCCCCACTAAAATGAGCGTCCCATCTTTTGCATACATACTGATGGGATTCGGCTTCTCTTTCTTCTTTCGATTCGGGCGACGCTGTGTACGTATCCAGCATTCTTCTTCCAGCTCTTCCCGAATCTGTTCCACTTCTTTTAAAGAGCTGTTTTCTAACAATACAAGTACCGATTCTAAATACTGAATCTCTTCTTGCGCGATGGCGATCTGTTCCAGATTGTACTTCTTGGATGCTTTTCGTTTGTTATAACGTTTATAATATCGTTGTGCATTTTCAGAAGGGGAGAGTAGAGGGTCTAACTGAATCTCGATCTGTTTTTCTTCTGGATCATAGTAGTTAACAAGACGGACAAACGAGTCTCCACGCTGTAGTTCGTGCATATATGTCGTTAACAGTTCCCCCTTGATACGCTCTTCTTCCACTAAATCCGATTCAGCAACTTCCTTGCGTAGTATTTCGATTTTCTTCTCGTTTTTCTCCAGCTCATTCGTCAATCGTTTAATGAGATCTAGCGTCTGCCCGCGAATTCGATCGCGATCTGCTTTTCCGTAATAAAATGAATCGAGGCACTCGCTCATCGTTTCAAAATGAAGATACTCACCCGATAGGTGGGTTAGTTCCGTGCCATAGAAATAATGCCTTCCCTCTACTTCCACACGGGTTGGTTGATATTGATGAGTACGAAACTCCTCTATTAGCTGATGAAAAGCATTCCACAGATTTTTTCGATCTCCGATCCCTGCACGAAACACAATCTCTTTGGCAACTAAAGGGCCCAGTCCGAGAAACCGATTTACTAACTGTTTGTCTAGCCGGCCCGCAAGATAGTCAAATCCAGAGAGAAAGGTCGTTTCATCCACCTCAAACGGGTCTAGCTTCTCTTGAGCAGGTGGATATTCATAATCCCGACCGGGTAAGACTGGACGTACTTTACTTACCGAGTAAGGGACCCGGCGAAGCGCATCCATGATTCGATTTGTCTCAAGGTCCAGCAGGATGACATTACTTGTACGACCTAATATTTCAATCGAGAGCCTTCGCAGTACTTCATCCCCTAATTCGTTTACCCCTCGAATATCAATCTGTACAATCCGCTCCATGCCTACCTGCCTGATCGCTTGAATCAAAGAACCCTCCATATGTTTGCGAAGAAGCATACAAAACATAGGCGGTTCCTTTGGATGATCCACAGGAGACTCAGTAAATTGGAAGCGAGGATAAGCAGGGTGGGCAGATATGTATAGTTTATGGTTTTGCCCTTGCGAACGAATATATAGCATCAGTTCTGTATCACTTGGTTGGTAGATTTTACTGATTCGTCCTCCAATCAACTTGGTTATCAGTTCATGTGTAACTGCACGGGTTACGATTCCGTCAAATGACATAAGTATATTCAGTCCTTTTATCCATTACATTTATCGGTATTCCTATTGTACCTGAATTCAACTTCCTGTTGCAGAAAGAAAAAAGTCAATTTACAAGTTATTGTTTGCTTCCACCCAATCCAATTACAATTGCGTTATAGGAGTGGATACAAAATGATGAACCAAATTGCTAAAAACATTTATCGTTATCGAAAAGAAAAGGGATTGACACAAGAAAGACTTGCGCATTCATTAGGAATTACCCATCAGGCGATCTCAAAATGGGAGAATGAACAAGCTATGCCAGATATTACACTGCTTCCTGCGATATCGAAGATACTGGAAGTAAGCATAGATAAATTATTGGGCTACGTTTCCCATGATAAACAAATTACGATTTACGAAAAAGCTTACGAAACACCAGATTACTACTGGGGGTTCCAGCCGAATGCAGACTGCTATCAGATTCTCGAATATATACCACCTATTCGGAATGTGAAACTATTAGATATTGGATGCGGGGAGGGGAGAAATGCGGTCTTTTTTGCAAGAAATGGCTATGATGTAACCGCATTTGACATTTCAGATGCAGGAATTGAAAAAACGAAGAGACTGGCTGACCACGTGGGAGTAGAGGTAAAGGTGTTTAAAGCCGATTTACTAGACTTTCGACTAAACACTCACTTTGACATTCTCTTCTCCAGTGGAGTACTCCATTATATAAGCCTTAAGTATCGAGAAGAGCTATTTCAAAACTACAAGGACTATACCCATCCAGGGGGAATGCATTTCTTCAACGTATTCGTACAAAAGCCCTTCATTCCACCTCCACCCGAAAACGAACCAAATCATCATGATTGGAGGTCGGGAGAGTTATTATCGCATTATCATGACTGGTTGATAGAGAGTAGTTCAGAGGACATTATGAATTGTAATTCATCAGGTATTCCACATAGACATGCTATGAATAGGGTGGTGGCTAGGAAGATATGATGTAGAACAGAAATCTTACAAGCAAGTAAGGTATGTGTAATGAAAATCGATGGAAGCCATAAGCGATACACAGTAAATTGTAATGTGTAAATTGAAATAGTATGAATAAATAAGGGAGCAGTGGTTTATGAAGAAGTTTTTTATTTTCGTTAGTATCGTTGCTGTATTCATTGGTGCTTATTTTTTCTTTAGAGCAGATGCTCTTCATTATTTCGGTCGACATAATGGAGCTATCGTGTTAGGAGATAAAGCAGAAGTGCAACGGGTGTTATCTACTTCTAAGGATAAAATTTCTGCTCAGCAGACTTATGTCGTCAAGGAAGGGATTGTTGGTGACAAAAAAGTTCTTTTCCTATCGAAAACTACAGCGGAAGCATTACACAAAAAACGCGTCTTTCAAACGATCAAAAAAGCGAAAGGGAATGGAATAGATCTAGAAAAACTAAGTACGCTCCCTTCGATTCCAGCGGGCAAAGGCATTCTGTTTACTCGAGAAGAATGGAAAGAAATCCTTACCAAAGAAGTAGAGTCCGAACATAACGTGACTACAGAATATAAAAGTGATACCATCATAAGCGGTTCTCGCCTTCCCCAAGATGCTTCCTACGTAATCGTAGATAATAATACGTTTTCGTCCATCAAAGCGTCAGAAAAGCTACTAGCTGTATTTCTAACAGATGGAGATTCCATCCACTATCCAGACGCGGTAGAATATTCAAATACGAGTATAAAGCCTTGAACACGAAACAAAGCGTCAATCAAAAAATTGTGTCTGATAAATCAAAGAAGCTAGCTTTTGACAACTAGCTTCTTTTTTGATGTTTGTATTTCATATCTCGGGACTCACTATTTGAGGCGCAGGCAGATACAGCCCTGAGCTTTTTCCATAGTCATCATTTGGATTATTTCAACGATGTAGATACGGGTCTTACTTCTCTCCTACTCGCAACAGCCTCAACGCATTAGCTGTCACAATCAAAGTCCCACCCAGATCGGTAAACACCGCCATCCATAAAGTCAAATACCCCGGAATAATCAACAACAAAGCCAACAATTTTAACCCGAACGCAAACGAGATATTCTGCTTGATCACTTGAAGAGCCTTTCGACTTAACCGAATCGTAAACGGGATCTTCTGCAAATCATCTCCCATGAGGGCGATATCTGCCGTCTCTAAAGCGGTATCTGTACCAGCCCCACCCATCGCAATTCCTAGATTAGCGGTCGCGAGCGCAGGTGCATCATTAATTCCATCCCCAACCATCGCGACCTTAGCCCCTTGATTCCGTAACGCTTGAATCTGTGCGAGTTTATCTTCTGGCAATAGCTCCGCTTGAATCTGACTGATGCCTAGTTGTTTCCCGATTACCTGTGCCGTTGCTTGATTGTCACCTGTTAACATAACCGTTTGTCTAATCCCAACACGGTGCAATTGTTGAATCACGTCTGCACTATTCGAACGAATCTCATCTTGAACAGCGAACAGTGCCAGTACTTGCTGATCAGCTGTTAACAACATAACCGTTTGTCCCTTTGCTTGTTGTTGCTGGACTGCTTGCTGGACAGGGTTAGGGAGGGTGTTTGTGAGCGATTCTGCTATATAAGACGGCTTCCCTAAGCGATAGAGTGTTTCTCCTATCCTACCTTCTACACCTTTACCCGTGACAGATGTGAATGCTACTACTTGTTTTTCCACTTTTCCTCCCTGTTCCTGTGCATAGCGTGAAATGGCGGCGGCAATCGGGTGCTGGGAGTTTTTTTCTAAAGCATACGCAATATCAAGAAGTGTTTCTTCCGTTTCTGCTTCGGACAACATTTCAAAGTGGGTGACGGTGGGAGTTCCTTTGGTCAAAGTTCCGGTTTTGTCAAAAGCAATCGTATCAATCGATCCTGCTGTTTCTAAGTGAATTCCGCCTTTAATGAGTACGCCATGGCGAGCCGCATTTCCAATTGCGGTGACGATGGCGACAGGTGTAGAAATCACGAGTGCACAAGGACACCCTACAACCAGTAGCGCTAAAGCCCGATAAATCCACTCGGACCATCCGCCGATAAAAAGAGGTGGGAGGACGGCGATCAATAGAGCAAGTAACATGATCGCAGGTGTATAGTATCTGGCAAAACGATCCACAAAGGCTTGTGCGGGAGCACGCTCTGCCTGTGCTTCTTCTACAAGGTGAACAATCTTGGAAAGAGTGGTGTCTTTTACCCGTTTGGTTACTTGAATTTCCAAGTAGCCTTCCTGATTAATCGTTCCAGCGAATACATCGTCTCCTATACCTTTGCTAACAGGAATCGACTCACCCGTGATGGGTGCTTGATTTACGTAGGAAGATCCAAGGCTAATGATGCCATCCATCGGGATTTTTTGTCCCGGTTTTACGAGCATCAGATCGCCTACTTGAATTTCATCGACTGAAAGTGTTATTTCTTTACCGTCTCGCCGAATCGTAGCTTGCTTAGGCGCGATCTCCATTAGAGAACGAATCGATTTTCGCGCACGTTCCATCGAGTACCGTTCCAACGATTCGCTGATGGCAAATAAGATGACAACGGTTGCGCCTTCACTCCATTCGCCAATCGCAGCCGCCCCGAGGATCGCAATCGTCATCAAAACTTTCATATCGAATTGCAGGCGAACTAAATTTTTCAATCCACTTAAGAAGAGTCTCCATCCACCGACTACAATGGAGCCAATATAAAGGGTGATTGTGAGGACTTCCTTCTCTCCAAAAGTAGAAGAGGCGAAAGCCCCTAGAAGTAGCAATACCAAAGAGAATAGAAGTTGAAGATTTTCTCGATTCTTCCAAAAAGGTACCTTTTTTGTTTCCGCAGTCCCCTGCTGATCTGTTCGAACTTTAATATGATCGAAAGCACCTGCTTCTTCTAATTCAGAGATCGTCGCTTTTCCGTATACTGTCATTTTAGAAGCACCGAAATTAACCTTACAATCCCGTACATTTGGGAGTGATTTTACATTTTTTTCGAACTTGGGCGCGCAGGAGCCACATGTTAGGTTATCTAATCGATATACGGTTTCATCTTGTGCTGTTTGAGCCATATCATTTTGAGTCATTTTATCTCACCTCTTTCTGATGGACAAAAGCAAGTTGAATTAATTGACTTACATGGTCATCGTCTAAGGAGTAGTATACGAGTTTTCCTTCTTTTCGAATCTTGGCAAGCCCCATTTTTTTTAACAACCGTAGATGATGGGAAGCGGTCGCTATAGAGGATGAGATGATCTCGGCAATATCACAGACACATAACTCCCCTTCTTGATGGATAGCATAAGCGATTTTGAGCCGTGTTGGATCGGCCAATGCTTTAAATAGCTGAGCAGTACCTTCAAAGTCTTCTGTTTGCAGATCTTGTTGAATACGTGTCACTTTGGACTCGTCAACACAGATAACTTCGCATTGTTCTTCTGATCTAAGAGAAGATGGGTTCATGACACTCAGTCCTTTATTCAAGTATATGTTTGAATGTATTATATTGCTTTTGTTTTCGTCAGTCAAATGTTTGTTTGAATATATGAATCAACCATAACTCGTCCGAATGAACTGACTTGTCCTTGAATAACATGTACAGAGCAACATGGGACAAAGGGGGAACTATGTGTGTCGGACACAAGACAGTGGATTGATCTCGATCCAAAACGGGTCGCACAAGAGCTGGGAGTTGATCCAGAAAAGGGACTTACAGCAAATGAAGTCAAAAAAAGAATAAAACAAATAGGGCCGAACCAGATTAGTGAAGGCGAAAAAGCCTCCTTAGTATCTGTTTTTGTAGATCAATTTAAAGATTTTATGGTACTGGTCTTATTGGCGGCTACCTTGATTTCGGGTTTACTGGGTGAGTATACGGATGCGATTGCGATTATTGCGATTGTGATGTTAAATGCGGTTCTAGGCTTTATCCAAGAGATAAAAGCGGAAAAATCTCTAGCAGCACTTAAAAAGCTTTCCTCACCTACTGCTCGCGTGATGCGGGAGGGAAAATGGATCCGAATTCAAGCTGAGGAATTAGTTCCAGGTGATCTTATTTTTCTTGAAGGTGGAGATCGGATTCCAGCAGATGTTCGCTTCTTTAAGGCCGTTTCGCTACGTATAGAAGAATCAGCATTGACGGGGGAATCGCTACCCGTTGAAAAAATATCAAGTCGTTTACCTCGTGCGGATGTGCCGTTAGGTGATCGAAGAAACATGGGATATATGGGAACTTTAGTGATTCAAGGTACTGGTATTGGTTTAGTGGTAAATACAGGCATGCAAACCGAGATGGGGAAAATAGCTCATCTGATTCAAGCAACGGAATCGACAGAGACACCCCTTCAGCATCGCCTAGAACAATTGGGAAAGGTGTTAATTGTCGCTGCGCTATTTTTGACCGCTGTAGTGGTTGGAACAGGGATTTGGCATGGGCAAGAGATGTATAAGATGTTCTTAGCAGGTGTGAGTTTAGCGGTTGCCGCGATTCCGGAAGGATTACCAGCCATTGTAACAGTAGCTCTGGCGCTCGGTGTTCAGCGTATGATCAGGAGAAGAGCCATCGTGCGCAAATTGCCTTCTGTGGAAACTTTGGGTTGTGCAACGGTAATTTGTTCAGACAAAACAGGGACATTGACACAAAATAAGATGACCGTTACCCGGTTATGGACATTGGGAAAAGAAGTAGAGGTAGATCCAAATATTTCTGCTCATCATGACTGTTTTCGAATTCAAAATCAGGTTATCTCACCCCAGAAAGATTTAGGCATTACTCGACTTTTAGAAATCTCGGTCTTGTGTAATAACGCTGTGTTAGAACGTATAGGGCCAGATCGGGTGGATACATGGCAAGTAGATGGTGATCCGACAGAAGGAGCTCTTCTAGTCGCTGGTGGGAAGGCGGGTTTATATCAAGATGTCTTAACGAACTCATGGAAACGAATGAGAGAGTTCCCATTTGATTCGAAGCGAAAAATGATGTCGGTCCTGTTAAACAGCCCATCAGGCAAATGTTTCCTGTATGCCAAAGGGGCGCCAGATGTGCTTCTAGAAAGCTGTACACACGCTCTTATCCAAGGAAAAGTGACTCATCTTTCAGACAAACTTCGTGCGCAAGTCCAAGAGCAAAATGAAAGTTTAGCAAGTATGGCACTACGTAACTTAGCGTTTGCTTACCGCGAAGTAGGAAGAGGAGAACAACAAAGCCCCCAAAAAACTCTTGAGCAGAAATTAATCTTCGTCGGACTAGCTGGAATGATGGACCCACCCCGTCCGGAAGTGAAAGAGGCGATTGAAATATGCCGAAAAGCTGGTATTAAAACGGTTATGATTACAGGTGATCACCAAGCTACAGCGGAAGCAATTGCTTGTGAATTAGGAATTAAATCAACATCTGGAGTAGCAATCAGTGGACAACAACTAAGCGAGATGAATGATGAGCAATTACAAAGTAGGGTGAATGAGATTGACGTGTATGCGCGAGTTTCTCCCGAACATAAACTACGAATCGTAAAAGCCTTACAGCAGGCAGGACATGTGGTGGCGATGACAGGAGATGGTGTAAACGATGCCCCAGCTATAAAAGCAGCCAATATCGGGATTGCGATGGGGATAGCAGGGACGGATGTTAGTAAAGAAGCCTCTTCTCTCATACTAGCAGATGATAACTTTGCAACGATCGTTTCCGCGATTGAAGAGGGAAGGCATATCTATGATAACATTCGCAAATTTATTAGTTACTTGTTAGCTAGTAATGTGGGTGAGATTTTGGTCATGTTTTTTGCGATGTTAATAGGGCTTCCTCTCCCCTTGTTACCGATTCAAATTTTATGGGTAAATTTAGTAACGGATGGTTTACCGGCGATGGCACTCGGTGTAGATCCTGCTGAGGAAAATACAATGGCCCGTGTTCCTCGAAACAGCAGGGAAAGTGTTTTTGCTAGGGGAGTAGGCTGGAAGATTCTCACACGTGGATTATTAATTGGTTTATGCTCATTGCTTGCTTTTTGGTTGACTTTTATACAGTATCCAAATGATCTCATCATTTCACAAACAGTCGCTTTTGCCACATTGGTTATGGCTCAATTAATCTATGTATTTGATTGTCGCTCAGAAGGGACGATTTTTCAGAGAACCCCATTTAATAACAAAGCCTTGCTTTTGGCAGTGGCCTCATCAGTACTCTTGTTGTTAGCAGTCATTTACTATTCACCCCTACAACCTATCTTCCATACGGTACCACTTGGACTTCGGGACTGGATTCTCGTTACGGTTACAGCTTCGCTACCGGTCCTCTTGGCAGGTTTGTTAGACTCGGTCGCACTGACAGTACGCAAGTTATGTAAGTTAGGAACCAATTAATCCATGTATGATGAACAGACAGATGAGCCAATCGAGCCTTTCTGTCTGTTCATTTTTATTAAATCCTCTTTTCAGGATAAATATTTTTTGATATGTTGAGTGAGTTAATCTTTCTCACAAAGGGGATTTTTCCGTATGCGATTTACGAAAATGCATGGTCTTGGTAATGATTTTGTGATCGTAGTAGATCGCGAAGGTGTACCGGCCAATATAGCTCAACTTGCTGTCGCCATATGCAATCGGCATACCGGGATCGGGGCAGATGGCTTAGTATATATCTTGCCATCTGAGGTAGCCGATTGTCAGATGCGTATTTTTAATGGAGATGGTAGTGAAGCAGAGCAATGCGGAAATGCAATTCGCTGTGTTGCAAAGTATTTTTATGAGCGGATATCAAGCGGAAGAGCAGAACTTAAGATTGAAACCAAAAGAGCGATTCAACCGGTTTGGCTTACTGTGAAAGAAGGAAAAGTGACTCACATTCGTGTGGATATGGGTCAGCCGATTTTGGAAGCAAGCCAAGTTCCTGTGCTCTCAGCCCAAACCATTGCTCAAGATGAGCAATTGGTGGTGCAAGATCGTAGGTTTGTATACAGTGCTGTATCTATGGGGAATCCACATGCTGTAATTGAAGTGGAGAATGCATCGGAGTTTCCTCTTCATCAGTACGGTCCGCTAATCGAAAATCATCCCCATTTCCCAAACCGCACCAATGTAGAATTTATCTCAATCCATCATTCTACCTCTGTCACCATGCGGGTCTGGGAGAGAGGAGTGGGAGAGACTTTTGCTTGTGGTTCAGGGGCTTGTGCTACGGTGGTAGCATCGGCTCGTAAAGGAAGACTGGATCGTAAAGCAACAGTTCATCTAAAGGGTGGAGACCTTCTCATTGAATGGCGAGTAGAAGATGACCATGTTTACATGACAGGACCTGCCGCGTATTCCTTTGACGGAAATTGGGAATTACTAAGACCTATTCACCTTGCATAGATTGTAGGGTCATTGCATAGCATAAGGTAACCGAATGGGTACGAAAGTCTCTTGTCTAGGATATATACCGGATGAGGGGCTTTTCTATTTCTCAGCACCTTTTCGCTTCTTCATAGTCGTGAAAAGAACAACACCAAGGAATAGAAGAGCTAAGAAGGACAAAACACCGACGGTAATCGGATTTGGGATTTCAACGGACATGAAGATTGGGTTTTTTTGTCCGAACTTTAAATCCCAGCCTAATGTCTTTCCTTCATCGCGAACTTGACTTGCATTACTATTATCTGGCGCGATGGGCAGAGTGATCTGAAACTGTAAAGAGGGTGGGGTTTCATTCTTTTTACCAAAATAATGTTGATAGCTAGCATATATTTTATTAACAGGTAAGCGAGTTAAATCTAGTTCTGTGTTTCGATATCGGATCTGAGTGGTAAATAAATCCGAATTCCACGTTAAGTGCTTGTTTGGGTTGGTTTTACTTGATGCAGAGTCTAGTAATTGCAAACTAGGGAGATCGCTTTGGAGGATCGTGGTCCATGAGTTCATTAGTTGTGAGAAGTCAGGGAAATCTTGCTGGATAGGGCTATCGAGAACGTTTTTGACTTTTTTCTCAGCAGAGAACCCGATCTCTTCACTTGTTTTAATGGGAGTGATCAGATAGCCTCTTTGCCTATAATGATCAGATAACCAATTTGTTATTTTACTAAGCCTGGGATCATTGACGATGTGAAACGCATATGTACCAGATAAGTCCCAATGGATATTCATATGGATATTGGCTTGGGCACAGCTAGTTAGGAGTAGAATACAACATAGTCCGATGAAGAACATTTGGATTTTGTGGATGAAAGGCATGGGAATCTCTCCTTTTCAGGGTTTATATGTTTTGAGATGGACAATATAAAAAAAAAGAGAAAATGATACTTGTGGAGGGCATTTATGAGTAATATTCAGTTCCAATTCCAGACAGCTAGTCCGTTTTTAGAGGATCATGAAGTAATGCAACTTGCGCCTGCCATTCAATTAGCACATGAACAAGTACATAACGGAACAGGTGTAGGCTCTGATTTCCTAGGATGGGTCAATCTGCCATCCCAATATGACCGAGAAGAATTTGCGCGAATTCAGACTGCTGCAGAGCGAATCCAAGCGAATTCGGATGTATTAATCGTCATTGGGATTGGAGGTTCCTACTTAGGTGCGCGTGCGGTAATTGAAATGTTGTCTCACTCTTTCTATAATATGCAGACCAAAGAGCAACGCAAAACACCCGAGATTTACTTTGTAGGTCATCATATAAGTTCTCACTATGTTGCGAACCTCCTTCAAATGATCGAGGGAAAAGATGTAAGTGTGAATGTGATCTCTAAATCGGGGACAACGACAGAGCCAGCCATTGCTTTCCGAGTGTTTCGTGACTACCTAGAAAAACGATATGGCTTAGAAGAGGCCCGGAAACGGATTTTTGCCACTACCGATCGGGAGAGAGGCGCACTGAAGAAACTTGCTACAGCAGAGGATTATGAAACATTCGTGATTCCTGACGATGTGGGAGGGCGTTATTCCGTTCTTACAGCAGTTGGCCTTTTGCCGATTGCCGTATCAGGAATCCCGATTCAAGAGCTAATGGAAGGTGCTCAAGAAGCAGAAAAGCAATATGCCAATTCAGATCTAGGATCTAATCCATGTTATCAATATGTTGCCGCACGAAATGCCTTGTATCGCAAAGGAAAAACGACTGAAATATTGGTGAACTATGATCCAGCACTCCAATATTTCTCGGAATGGTGGAAGCAGTTGTTTGGAGAGAGTGAAGGAAAGGATCAAAAAGGATTGTTTCCAGCATCAGTTAACTTTACTTCCGATCTTCACTCGATGGGGCAATACATCCAAGAAGGGCTTCGTACGATTTTCGAAACCGTTCTCTTTGTGAATCACTCCTCGCAAAAGATTGTGATTGAGAAAGCAGCAGATGATCTAGATGGATTAAACTATCTAGCGGGGAAAGATCTTGACTTTGTGAACGAAAAAGCATTTGAAGGAACCTTGTTGGCTCATACTGATGGGGGAGTCCCGAACCTCGTCTTACGAATCGATGAGCTGACTCCGAAGGCAGTGGGGCATCTGATCTACTTCTTTGAAAAAGCTTGTGGAGTTAGTGGCTATCTACTAGGAGTGAACCCATTTGATCAGCCTGGGGTAGAGGCTTATAAGAAAAACATGTTTGCTTTGCTTGGTAAGCCTGGTTATGAGGATGAACGGGAGAAACTAATGGAACGTTTGGAGCAAAGGAGCTAGGGATTATGTATTTGCCTTTAGGCTCTATGAATATAAAACGGTAAGGGACGGTTTCGATGCCGTCTCTTTTTTTGTTCTCAAGACTTTAGTATCAAAAAAATGCAAGTTAGTGTAGTGTGTTCATTTGTTTCTATATGATATTAATATAATCGTTATATAAAATATCGTATGAATCAGCTCAAAAGGAGAATAAATCAAATGAAATGTAAACATTTTATCGCAGGAGTTGTCACTTGTAGTGCTATCGTAACAGGAGCAGGGATTTCAATGCCGTCTTTCACGCATGCTGATGACACAAAGGAAGCATCTTTTTCCCAACCTCAGGAAGCCAATTATACGGTCATATCCAATGCGCTAACGGAAAAGTATACACTAGGGGACAAAGGTGCGTTTGGTGATTTTGCTTTTTTTACCCCTACGGAGAAGTTAGTTCGTGTCAAGATTACGACGAGCCAATTAAATACAGATAAAAAAGTCACCTCTTCGTGGCAATTATCACGTAAACACGATACAGCAGATATGTTTATTCCTGTTACTGCATCATTTAATGTTAAAAATGGAGAAACAAAAGAATTTATCGCTAGAGTAAAGCCGGGTATGCCGCTACTATTGGGCGCTGTTAACTTTACAGGAAACACAGCGATCGGAGAGAAACCGCTTCCTATTACAGGTACAATTACAATTGACTATATCAAAGTGGATAATACCAGTAATCAGAAGTAGTTGAGAATGTAACTATGGAGAAAAAGGAAGTTGTTTTTTAGATAAATTTTCGGATTACGATATTACAATTACGGGTATAGAGAAAGGAGTTATGGACGAAATGAGGGGACTGCCATGCACATGGATGCAATTTGGCGTTCTTGGGATGAATCAACATTAGAGCATCTATCTTTTGACATCAAAGATACCCAGATTATCGCAAACTCTGTTATCACAGCAACAAGTGGAGTTCATCCTATTTGTATCTCATATCACTTAATTTGTGATAAAGAATGGAGGACGCGAGAAGTTTCTCTTCTAGTGTCACATGAAGAACAACCCCGGTTTCTCCACCTACTCTCAGATGGAGAGGGAAATTGGAGCTATCAAGATGGAGGTCCGATTGAGGAACTAGAAGGATGTATTGATATTGACCTTTCCATCTCTCCTTTTACGAACATCCTACCCATTCGTCGACTTCACTTTCCGATTCGGCCCACTAATGCTATGCCCGTTGTCTATATTGATGTACCGAGTTTATCTCTGGAGCGAGGGTGCCAACGTTATATACATTTAAAACGTAATGGCCCCCTAGTGAAATATAGCTTCGAAAATCTGTATAAAGGATTTACCAAAGAGTTTTGGGTTGATGAACATGGACTCGTCATAGACTACCCTGGTTCATTTCGCCGAAAAGTAGAAGTAGAAGTAGAAGTCGCTGAATAAGCGGCTTTTTTTTTGGGAATTATACCTATTAATATAAATTACCTATTAAATTTATACCTAATTATCACTTGACTACATAAAAGCATTTATGTAAAATTGCTTAAAGCTAGCACATATTAATATTTTATAGAATATTAGTCGTTCGAATTGTTCAAATTGTTGTGTTTTAGCATTATAAGGAATAGGGGGGACTTACCTTGAAGTCATCTACGGGGCTTTTTCGTAAGAAAAGTATTCAAAGTTTTGTGCAAGATGCGCAAACAAAGTCAAAATTACAAAGAAATTTAACTGCATGGGATTTGGCCTTGCTGGGAATCGGTGCCATTATCGGTACAGGGATTTTCGTCCTAACAGGTACAGGTGCTTTGCAGGCAGGTCCAGCACTTACCATTTCTTTCTTATTAGCTGGTTTAGCTTGTGCATTTGCCGCGCTTTGTTATGCTGAGTTTGCATCACTTGTTCCAGCATCTGGTTCGGTTTATACGTATAGCTATGCCACACTAGGTGAGCTCATTGCTTGGGTTATTGGTTGGGATTTAGTGTTAGAGTATTTGTTCGCTGTTAGTTCCGTTGCCGTAGGGTGGTCGGGTTACTTCCAAAACCTATTATCAGGATTTGGTCTTCATTTTCCGAAAGCCTTAACTGCGGCATATGATCCAGATCAAGGTACATTATTTAACTTACCTGCTGTCTTAATTGTCTTATTTATCACCTTTTTATTAGCTACAGGGATCCAAGCTTCGAAAAAATTAAACAACATTATGGTTCTTGTAAAAGTAGGTGTTGTCCTTCTCTTTATTTTGGTCGGTGTATTCTATGTACAGCCAAGTAACTGGGTACCATATGCACCATTTGGTTTTGGCGGGATTTCCCTTGCAGCGGCTACAGTATTCTTTGCATATATTGGTTTTGATGCAGTAGCATCTGCAGCGGAGGAAACAAAAAATCCACAACGTGACCTACCTCGAGGGATTTTATGGTCGCTTGGTATTTGTACGCTGCTATATGTAGTTGTTTCGGCAATCATGACTGGAGCGGTTCCGTATGGTCAGTTTAAAGGGATTGCTCATCCGGCTTCCTTTGTTATGGATCAAGTAGGACAGAATTGGGTTGCTGGTTTTATCGATGTGGGAGCAATCCTCGGTCTCACAACGGTTATTCTCGTTATGCTATATGGACAAACCCGTATTTTCTACGCAATGTCTCGTGATGGTCTATTACCGAAATTCTTCTCTGATGTAGATGAGAAACATTCTACCCCTTACAAAGCGACTTGGTTAGTTGGAACGATCGCTGCTCTCATCGGTGGAGTTTTCAAGCTAGACACGTTAGCTGAGATGGTGAATATCGGAACGTTGTTTGCCTTCATGCTTGTTTGTATCGGAGTTTTAGTGCTTCGCAAGACGGAACCAGACTTACCACGTAAATTTAAAACACCATTTGTTCCGTTTGTTCCAGCTTTAGGTATATTATTCTGTGGATATCTTATTTTACAATTGCAATTGATTACTTGGATCGCATTTGGTATCTGGTTTGTAATTGGACTTGTCGTATACTTCGGGTACTCTCGAAAACATTCTTTGATAGGTCAAGATTCCATGAAAAAGAAGAACTAAATGATGGTAGACAAGCTATAGGAGCGAAAGTTCTTGTAGCTTGTTTTTTGCTTTCTATGAAAGAAAATTACGCTTGTTATTAGGTACTTATTTTTATATACTAAGCAAAGATTATAAAGTGAATTTCTAGAGACTAGAACAAAGTACTAGGGAGGAATAAGAATGAATACAAACTTTCAAGCAGTGAAAGAAGTTATGCTATCCCGTGGTAGTGTGAAACGATATGATACATACGAAATGCCAAAAGAAGAGTTAGATGAGCTGTTAACACTCGCATCAAGTGCTCCATCTGCTTGGAATCTTCAACACTGGCGCTATCTAGCCATTCAAAGTGAAGAAGCAAAACAACGCTTACTTCCTATCGCCTACAATCAAATTCAGGTGACCGAATCTTCTGTCGTAATTGCGATCTTAGGAGATACGGAAGCAAACAAAGCAGCTCGCCTTGTTTTTGGGGAGGCACTCGAGCAAGGAGAATTAACACAAGAAATTTATGATCGGACGATTGGGCAAATTGATGGTGCCTATCAGAACCATCAATTTGCTCGTGATGCAGCTTTTTCAAATGCAAGTCTCTCCGCTATGCAATTAATGCTAGCAGCAAAAGCAAAAGGGTTTGATACTTGTGCTATGGGTGGGTTTAATAAAGAGGCACTGATAAAGCAATTTAATATTCCGGATCGCTATGTTCCTGTAATGCTCATCACGATCGGGAAGGCAGCCCAGCCAGCCCGTCCTACTGGTCGTTTAAATCTAGATACAGTCTTGCTGGAAACATTGTAAACCACAAAAGCCTGCTTCTTCACACGAAGCAGGCTTTGTTATGCCATTTAAGCACCTACATAGTAATAGAACGGGATGCGAATGGGTGTGTTTTTCTCATTCACGATCGTAATATAACCTTGATAATCGCCATCAGCTTTTTTCTTCGGATTAACCGTTACATTAAATGTAGTGGATTTTCCTTTGGCAAGGGTGAGCAAGGTTCTATCTGACTTCACAAGGGAATTCCCTTTGATTTGGTACACTTGACGCTTGGAGGTTGGGTTTTTCAATGTAACTTGGAGTTTTACTTGATCGCCCGTTTTGGATAGTTTTCCGAAGCTTAAACTTGCTGGATTAGCCATCAAGACCGAATTTAATGCTTTTCCTACGTTGATTACACCAGCACCCACTTCTACTGGAAGTGCGGCACTTTTTGGATTAACTGCTGTACCCATTAACGCAGACTTGATATCTTGCGGAGTCCAGGTAGGGCGAGCTTGGGTTAAGAGAGCAGATGCACCGGCAACGTGCGGAGCAGACATGGAAGTACCATTGTAAGCTGCTAATCCACCACCGACAACACTGGAGTAAACGTTTACGCCCACTGCTGCTACATCAGGTTTTAAGGTGTAGTTAATCGTTGGACCACGGGAAGAGAATCCTGCTATTTGCAAAGAATCTGGTGTAAAGAATTCATTGTCAGGACCAGGGCTGAACTTGACAGAGCCTTCTCCACTTGTGAGCCATGTTCCATCCACATCCGAAACCATGGCAACGGGAACGGTCACGCTTGTTTCCACTGATGGGGAGGTAGGTGCACCGGATTGATTATTTACGATTAGTACCCCTACTGCCCCTTTTGCTTGGGCATTCGTTGCTTTTTGGGTAAAGGTACACTCGCCACGCTTCACGATAGCAATTTTGCCTGTTAAATCACTTGTAAGGGGTTCGCAAGCAAGTTCGAGATTATCGGAAGCATCTTTGACTGGTTGTAGAGGAGCCGTTACTTCTTTTTCAACGGTTCCACCCGGAGAAGCAGAACCGACTGGAAGTGTTTTAGCTTGTCCTTTCACCGTTGCTTGGATCGCTTTTCCGAAGAAATGGCTGTTACTTACAGCAGCTACTGTAATAACATCCGATGCAATTCCAGGGGAACCGATGGTTTGTGCGCCTGGACCGTTATTACCAGCGGAGATAACGGTTGTCATACCCGCACGGGAAGCAGCGTTGACTACCTCTACGAGTAAGTCAAAACCAGTAGTAGCAGGGCCACCTAAACTTAGGTTTGCTACATCCATACCATCATTTACAGCATCTTCTACTGCTTTAGCGATAAATGTGCTATCCGCGTTACAGTCATCGCAAGGGAATACATTATAGTTTCCTAAGTATGCTTTAGGTGCAACACCACTTAAAGGCGTTTTCGCTACACCAGATGGATCCTTATATCCTTCAATTCCAGCAATCGTACCTGCAACGTGAGTTCCGTGAGACCCGATTGCTTCTGGTGTACGAGTCCCTTTTCCATCCGCCTGATAGTTCATCGCTTCTGGATGGTATACTTTTGCTGTGATTACTTTATTGCTCGTATATTTTAACCATTCATCCATCGAGCCAGTTCCGCTTAAATCAGCTTGTACTTTTGGGAACCCTTCTGGCATTGGGAGAGATGAATCTTTAAAGAATGGGTGATCCTGATCGATTCCAGAGTCAATCACGGCTACTTTTACGCCTTTCCCTTTATATCCAGACTTCCACGCAGGAAGAGTGTTTATGAGCTCAAGCGATTTATTCATGGTCGGGCGGTATTGTTTACTTTGCACAACACGCTTGACACCAGGTGCCTTCTCAAGTGTTTTGACATCTGTGCTAGGTGCCTTTACCGAGAAGCCATTGAAAGTAGTACTAAACTCAGAAACGACTTTTGAATTGGTTTTTTCTTTGATGTATTTCTTTACAGAGTCACGTTTCTTCGTCAGATAAGATTGATAATTCTTTACATCGGAAGATTTTGTGTTTAGATCCTTATCTGGAGCTGGTTGCGTTGGCGCAAAGCCTTTAATGCCTCCATCGTATGTAGCTACTGGCTCATCAGCTAGTTCTACAAAGTAGTAGCCTGAGGTAGCTGGGGTAGAAATTTTTGCATCGGTGTTTGGATCATTTGCCAATACACTTGATACGCTGGATAGTACCAATACTCCACTTAGAAGCATAGATGCAGGAATACGCCATTTTCTCTTCATGAATTGCCCTCCCAAAGGTGAATATTGACCCATGATTCAAGTCATAGATATATAATACTATAACTAACATTCAAATCCTTCTTTTTTATTTGTAAATTACAAATTTTATTTGCAAATAAAAAATGCTAGAAAGAACGATTTATGTTCTTTCTAGCATTTTTGTTTCATTATCGTTGTAAAATCCGTAAACGGGTAAAGAGTGTAATGATTCTCCCACCCATTGGAATCATGCTAAGATCCCTCTCTGTAAGAGTTCGAGTGATAATGAGGGCAAATAGATAAACAAATGATCCAATCAATACCATAGCCAAGCTGATAAAGATATAAAATAGGCGACTTGGTTTATCAGTTAGGAAGATCATGGATTTATAGAAGAGATAGAGGATAGCCAACATAATTCCAGCGCTAAGAAATGGCTTTAAGACATAAGACCCAAAACGGAAGCGAATGCCTGTGATTCGTACGACTTGCCACAGATTGAGCCCACAAACGACAATATAAGCGAGCACCATTGCCAATGCGGAGCCCCGAATCCCCATTGTAGGGATAAATAAGAAATTTGCTATAACTTTAACACCAGCACCGATTAATAGATGGCGGACTGGGAGTTTATTAAACCCTAATCCTTGTAAAATGCCTGAACAGGTAACGGCTAATGTGCTAAAGATGGCAGAGAACGCAAGGATCGCTAACGTGTCTCCTCCATTATTATCTTTGTACATGGCGATGTTAAGCGGTTCTACTAACACAGCTAGTGCGAGACTGGCTGGTAAGCTGATCACAAGTGTCATCAACCAAGATTGTGAGATCTTATGCTCTACTGCCTCGTACTCTTCGCGAGACATATGCGCTGCAATCGCCGGGATCAGTGCGAGAGTAAGAGAGCTGGAGAAGACTGAGATCACATTGACAAATGGCTCTCCTCGGCCATAGATGCCGAACCATTCGGTGGCTTCTTTGTCCGTTAGTCCTGAGTCCATTAATAATCGGGGGACGGTAAAAGAATCAATGAGTCCGATCAAGGGAAGGACTAGTGTCGCTAACGAGATCGGAATTGCGTAGGTAATAATTTTCTTTGATAATCTCCTAAATGACTCAGGGCGACGCAAGGGGGGATTCCATTTTTGATATAGTTGCTCTTTTTTATCACGCTGGTTGTACCAGAGCATTACCATTAAGCCTGCGATCGCGCCAAATAGGGCCCCAGCCGTTGCTCCGGCCGCTACAGTTGCAAGACTCATACCTTCTTGAACCATCCAGTATGTTAGCCCAATAAGGACTCCCACTCGCACAATTTGTTCGATTAGTTGTGAGATCCCAGTTGGCACCATCTGCTGTTGTCCCTGAAAAAAACCACGGTACGCACCCATGATCGGGACAAATAAAATCGCACAGGCCAATACCTTCATAGAAGAAGTCGCAGCTGAGTTACCTAGTATCACCTTCGAGATATACTCTGCTCCAAAAAATAAGATACAAAAAGAAAGAATCCCAGTTAGAGTTAAGATGAGAGAGGCGACTCGTAAAACGCGACGTGCTCCGGGATAATCATCTTGAGAGAGGTGCTCTGCTACAAACTTTGAAACCGTGATCGGAATTCCAGCTGTTGCGATCATTAAAAGAATCGAGTAGAACGGGAAGGAGATTCGATAGATTCCTACCGTCTCGTCACCCGCGATATTTTGAAACGGAGCCCAAAAAAGGCTCCCGATAATTTTTGTAAAAAGGGTTAGTATGCTTAGAATTAGTGTTCCTTTGACTAGCTTATTTGACATGGATTCATACTTCCTTTGTGCGAAAAAAAGTGCATGATGTTTATTTTAGCAGGTTAAGTATATTCTGCATATGTACGAAGATGTCAAATTTGAAAAGAAAAGAAGAGGGTTATCCTAATCTTGATCAGCCTCAAAACCAAATAGATGGAAAAAGTCTTCTCTGAACCCTTTTAGATCTGTGAGTTCGTATACATTTTCCGAATTCACCTTCTCTAAAATCTTGGCCACTTCCTGTTGGACGTCCGCGCGCATTTCCCAATCATCAATACGGATTCGCCCCTCTTCATCAAGCGAAAGAGACTGATTCGAGTAGAGAAAATCTTGATAGAGACGGTTCATCTGCTCGATACAGCCTTCGTGGATCTCTTTTTCCTTCATCACTTTGTACAAGGCGGATATATAGAGCGGGATAACGGGGATAGCGGTACTTGATTGGGTAACCAGCCCTTTACATACTGTCACGATTGCTTGTCCCTTTACAGAAGACAGCTCCTCACTTAATTCATGAGCCGTTGCCTCCAGATGATCCTTCGCGCGTCCGATCGTTCCATTGCGATAAATAGGATGCGTCATCTCTGGACCGATATAGGAGAAGGCGATGGTTTTCACACCTTGACTTAAAACATCTGCTTCTTTTAGCGCAAGCATCCACGAACGCCAATCTTCCCCGCCCATTACTTTTACCGTATCTGAAATCTCTTCCTCATTTGCCGGCTGTATTTCCACATTCGTTACTTCTCCTGTATGGAAATGTACCGTTTTATTATGATACGGTGTGCCAATTGGTTTTAACACAGAGTAATAGGCCTTTCCTGTTTGCGGATCGATCCGCTTAGCAGTAGCGAGGCTATAGATTACTAAGTCAATTTTGCCTAAATCCTGCTTAATCAGTTGAATCGTTTCTTCCTTTATCTCATTGGAAAAAGCATCTCCATTTACATGTTTGGCATAGAGTCCTTCTTGATGCGCAAATTCCTCAAACGCCATCGAATTATACCAGCCAGCCGATGCCCCGCGTCTAGCGTTTCCCTGTCCGCCCGAAAAAACGCCAATCGTACTTGCCCCTGCTCCAAAAGCAGACACAATTCGTGCCGACAGCCCGAAGCCCTTCGAAGCCCCGATGACCAGCACATTCTTAGGGCCATTCGTCAATCTGGGTTGTTGTTGAACAAAATCAATCTGTTTCCTTACCTGTTCTTTGCAACCCTCTGGATGAGCATTAGTACAAATAAAGCCACGAAATCTAGGTTTTAATTCCATAGAAATAATTCCTTTCTGTCAGTCCAAAATATCTTGGGTTATCATACCATAATGGAAAACAAAAATCGCCTTTCAGTAAGTTTTAGAGGGGGAATGAGTATTTTCTATCATCCAATATAGACATATTTTGATTGCTATATTAAAATATTCTTTATTGTAATTATTTATTAAAAATCTAATTGTTTTTTAGGGGGTGACATCTATATAGAAGTTGATTCTTTTATATAGATACATAATGAATGTAATAAAGCGTCATGGATTAAATCTAACTATTAACTCGTTATTAAGTGGATTGATTTTAATGGTAGTGGGGGTTGTTGGATTTATCACAATCCTTTTGCTATACGGTTTCCCGATATTTGAAATGTTGTCTAGTTTAGGCACGGATGCAGTGGATTCTTTTGAACTAGACGAAAATACGGTTAGTTTATGGGCTAAGATGGGCGGTTCTTTCATAATGCTCTTCTTGTTCGTCTTTACATCGTGCTTTACTGTAGCTGGAATGATTGGTTCTGTAAACGATGTCGTGTTTCGTAATGAATCTTCTAGATGGAGTGGAATTCGCTATGGGTTTCAAAACCTCTGGGGTACGATGAAAGTTCAACTGCTTTTGCTTTTGAGTTTCTTGGTAGTCCTCATACCTATTGGATTGGTATTAATGATTCCAATCGTGAAGGAACTTGTGTCAATTTTTCTTTTCGTACTCCTGATTGCGATATATTCAGCGACTTTTCATGTGTTTATTGCTCGTCATGAGTATGAACTAGGAGTAATGGAGTCGATCAAATGGGGGATGGTTACCATCCGTGATGCCTTTGGTCCAACGTTACTAAGTTCGATATTGGCTCGTTTGGCATCAACAGGTGTGTTGATTTTATATGTATTAAGCCTTGCTTTGATATATAAAATCGATACTTGGATTACGCCAGATGGATATCCATTTATTTTCATGGTCATGTTGCTTATTCTCACATGCGTGTTCATCCCAATTATGATTCTCGTAGAGCAATTCATTATTACAACTCGGTTTCGCGATAAAATCGCTCCACGTGTTTTTACGCACTTTTCATCAAAATAGCGTGACTAGAATTTGCATCAAAGACACCCTGCCCTTACGATTCATATCATTCATAATGGTTTTTATGATTGGATTGGGGTCCGTAGTAAATACAGTTCATGCTGTGGATTTCGATATAAAAATACCAGAGGTAAATTCTGAATTTCCAACAGATATTGCAGGTACTCCTACAGAAAAAGTGAGTTGGTGGGGTTCTGTTACCGGTTTGCTAAGTGATGGGGCAGATGCTTTTGCTGATGGCACAGAGTATCTCTGGGATGGAGCATGTAGATTTTTTAAAGGGAGTTACGATGCAGGAGAAGATCTTGATACCGGTGTCGTCGATGTGATAAAGGATCCAAGTAAGTTAATAGATGGATTAAAGGCAGTATGGGACGATCCAAACATACTAGTAGACGCGTTCATTGATCCGATCAAAGAACGGATTGAGAAAGGGGATTATGCAGGAGCCTTTGGATATGGTGCTGTCAACCTCTTAGAGATTTTTATCGGGTCTAAAGGTGCTACCAAGGTAGGAAAGTTATCTAAAGTAGAAAAAGCAATTGATACAGCTGGTGATGTGCCTACAGGATCTTGTTTCATAGCTGGAACGATGATTCAAACTCGAGATGGCAAGAAGCCGATTGAGAAGATTCGAGTTGGGGACATTGTTTTAGCAAGGGATGAGAAATCAGGGAAACTAGGATATAAACAAGTAGTCCACCCCTTTATAAGAGAAGTAGATGAGATATACAAAATCTTCGTTTCCGGTCATAAAATTGAAACAACAGCCGAGCATCCATTTTGGGTTGAAGGCAAAGGATGGACGAAAGTAAAAGACCTACGAGAACAGGATCAACTTCTCACCTCAGAAGGAAAACAACTTCCGATTCAGAAAATTATAGTGAAGAAGAAGCACACAACCGTTTACAATATTGAGGTTGAGGGTTATCACACGTACTTCGTGTCTGATCTGGGAGTCTTTGTGCATAACAAGGCGATGAAGAAGATGATTGGAGCCGATGGTGTACAGGTTACTAGTAAGACAATATGGAAAGAAAAGGGGAGTAAAGCTAGGATTGATGTTGAAAATCCTAATCCCGGAAAGAGACCAGGCCAAATTCATTATCAAGATGCAAATAATGTAAAATACTATTTTGATCCATATGCTGGAACTTTTTATGATCAAAAAACGGGGAAAAGTGCTCCAAAGAAAGTACAGAAAATGTTAGAGGATAAGGATTTTGTTACAAAGCTCAACGTTGGTTTAACGAAATATCTAGGAGAGGAACCATTTAAACCTTAGAAATGTGGTGGTTTTTTTGAAAAATAAGGCAATGTTGGGGCATATTGGTGAATTAGAAAAATCAGGGTTAAATGAGGTTTGTGTTGAATCTTTCGCTAATCATCTTTTAGCTCCACAGTTTGTAGAATGGGATAATTGTGTATTACTAGTACAGGATTGTGACATGAGTTTGCCAGAGCGATTTATTCCCAATCATTTTTGTCCAGATCGAACTGGATATGAGGCTGGCTTCAATCATGTTCACCTAAATGACTATATAGATGAACATGATCCATTGTTAGTTTTGAAATTTGGTTTAGAGATTATAAGAGTTTGGCGATCTTCACTGAAGAAGCAATTTCCAGAGAAGGAGTTTGTCTTAGTGTTATCTTTTGACGGAGAAGAATGTGTCCTGAGATTTTATATGAAAAGACATGATTCAATACCATGGATTGATATTCATTCTTTGGAGGAGTATCAAGAAGGTATAATGGTAGTTAATATTTAGTTTGAAGGAAAAACGTAGTCTGGTGAGTCACCTTTGCAATCAGTCCAAAATTTTATCCCCAAAGTTTGGGATAATGGTGTATTACTAGTACAGGCTTGTTTGTCAGGTGGTGTAAGAAGGACATTGATTTAGAAACTTTTAAAGGTAGAGTTGTTTGTCCTTGGTATGATGGTAATGGTTTAATCTATAAGGCGAGGATTCTGTCATTAGGTGTAAAATATATCCGTGATGAATGTGAGGCCTTATGGTATAACGCACAAGAAATAAAAAAAGATGAGAACGGTGATGATTTAAATTCTTACTTAAAAGAAAACGGTCTTACTTATGAATCAATTGTTGATATTGATGATGATTGGTATGAGAAAATGCAACGGAGTAAAATGACTGATTGACGAGTCACCCTTGTGCAAATCCCAAATTGGATTGCACAAGGGCTATTTTTTTTGTCACAATAGAGATATGAAACCTTTACAAACAGCTAAACCGTATACAGTGAGTATGACTGGCTTTGGACGTGGAGAGGTAAGCACGTCTGAGATGCAAGTTATTACGGAGATTCGTACGGTGAATCATCGTTTTTTGGATTTGGTTCTTCGCCTGCCCCAAGGATTTGTGGGACAGGAAGAGTGGATTCGTAAGCAGGTGCGTGAGTCCGTTCGCCGGGGACGTGTGGAGCTATCGATTTATATAAAAGAGGAAGGGGAGTCGGGGAAAAAGGTTGTGTTGGATGAGGAGTTACTACAATCTTATCTATCGATTAGTCGAAAATTATGTGATGAGGGGATTGTAATGGGCTCATTGACAATCCAAGATGTATGGAGTAGGCAAGAATTGTGGAAGATGGAAGAGATGAAGCGGGATTGGGATGAGTATGGTGAGTGGATACGAGAATCGATTCAGCTAGCTCTAAATACACTACAAGAGATGCGGATGCTAGAGGGACAGGCTCTAGAGAGGGACTTGCTTGCGCTGTTAACATCTTTCGATGAGATAGTGGAGAAGATAGCGGACATGGCCCCACAAGCTACCCAGCACTATCGTGAACGGTTGCAAAATCGTTTGCTTGAGTTCGAGGCGAGGATGGGAGATTTAGAGGAGCGTTTGTTAACCGAAGTTGCTATCTTTGCAGAACGTACAGACATTACAGAAGAGATTACGAGACTTGTGAGTCATAGTCAGCAGTTTCGGAGTTCGTTTGAACGGGATGAACCAATTGGGAGAAAACTTGATTTCTTGATTCAGGAGATGAATCGAGAGATGAATACGATTGGTTCTAAATCGAATCATGCAGAAATTGCTCTGTGGGTGGTAGATTGTAAGAGTATATTGGAAAAAATGAAAGAACAGGTGCAAAATCTGGAGTAATTCGTTACGAAACATAGCTAACTCGTTGATTCTTGACAGAAAACGGTCTACAATAGCTAGAGCAGGATGAATTCGAGAAGAACGAATAAGCCAATTCGACATCATCTAGGATTGTTTACATTAGGGCGAGGAGGTACCAGAGTTGGGAATCAAACTTATTAATATCGGCTTTGGTAACATTGTTTCAGCAAACCGAATCATATCGATTGTTAGTCCAGATTCTGCCCCCATTAAACGAATTATCCAAGAAGCTCGGGAACGCGGAGTCTTAATCGATGCTACATATGGTCGTCGCACAAGAGCGGTCATTATTACAGATAGTGATCATGTGGTCTTGTCTGCGGTTCAGCCAGAGACAGTAGCCCACCGCTTAGCAAGTAAAGAGCAGGCGTCGGAAGAAGTCGCGGATTAGTAGAAAGGTTGACAAGATGAAAGCAGAATATCATCAATCAGGTCTTTTGATCGTAGTCTCTGGTCCATCTGGAGTAGGAAAAGGAACAGTATGCTCGGCTCTTCGTAAGCGATTGCCTAACCTTGCATACTCTGTATCCGCTACTACTCGTCAGCCTCGTGCAGGTGAACGAGATGGAGTCAATTATTTTTTTAAGACGAGAGCCGAATTTGAACACATGATTCAAAATAATGAACTCATCGAATGGGCGGAGTACGTAGGAAACTACTACGGAACACCTCGTGGGTATGTGGAGGACACACTAGCATCTGGGAAAGATATCGTGTTAGAAATCGAAGTACAAGGTGCTTATCAAGTAAAAGAAGCATTTCCGGATGGAGTGTTTATTTTTCTCGTTCCTCCTTCTATGGACGATCTACGTACTCGTATTTTACATCGGGGTTCTGAGACGACTAGTTCACTTGAAAATCGCCTCGGTGCTGCAAAAGACGAGTATCAACATATTCACCGATATGACTATGTGGTGATAAATGATGAGGTACAAAAAGCATGTGACCGTGTAGAAGCGGTTTTACTAGCGGAACATTGCCGAGCGGATCGCTTAGTCATGTCAGAATAGGAAAAGATAGGGGGTTAGAATATGTTATATCCATCCATTGACCAGTTAATGGAAAAGGCAGATAGTAAATACGCTTTAGTCGTACTTGCTGCGAAGCGTGCCCGTGGTCTATTAGAAGGAACAAATGAGCTTCAATTAAAGCCGCGTTCGAAAAAATACGTAGGTGCCGCTCTCGAAGAAATCGCGATTGACTTGATTGTTACACCAGGAAAAACGAAAAACGCGTAACGAATATGATGCATCTAAAAAAATAACAACCACAGTTGGTTGTTATTTTTTTAGATGATATGAAGAGGGATGAAGCGTTATGAAGGGGAAACGAATACTGCTTGGGATTACCGGGGGAATCGCTGCTTACAAGGCGGCTACGATTGCGAGTCAACTTTATCAGCGCGGTGCAGATGTCCGTGTCATTATGACGAAATCGGCGACGCAATTCATTACCCCCCTGACATTGCAAACGCTTTCTCATCACCAAGTCTATACGGATACGTTTGACGAGCGTGATCCAGAAGTAGTCTCTCATATTGATCTAGCGGATCACGCGGATCTGATCGTAGTCGCACCCGCAACGGCAAATATCATCGGCAAGGTAGCACATGGATTAGGTGATGATATATTGTCTACCACTTTGCTCGCTACAACGGCGCCGATCGTTATGGCGCCGGCGATGAATGTTCACATGTATGAAAATGGAATCGTTCAGAAAAATATTCAAACCCTGCGGGAAGTAGGGATACAGTTTATCGAGCCAGGTTCCGGTCAGTTAGCATGCGGTTATGTAGGACAAGGGAGAATGGAAGAGCCGGAAATCATTGTGGATTGGATTGCTCAATATTTTGCTTATGAAGCCGAGAAGCCTTTAGCAGGAAAGAAGCTATTAATTACTGCAGGGCCAACGATCGAACCGATTGACCCAGTTCGCTACCTCTCTAACCGTAGCTCTGGCAAAATGGGCTATGCGATCGCAGAGCAGGCAAAAAAGGCAGGGGCCGAAGTGGTGCTAGTAAGTGGCCCTGTCATGATATCCCCTCCAGAAGGAGTAAGGGTGATCCACGTAAAACGGGCGACCGAGATGCTGGATGCAGTGATGAATGAGCTGGCTACCTCCGATATTATTGTGAAATCAGCGGCAGTAGCCGATTACCGTTCTAAGGTCATTTTTGATGAGAAAATAAAGAAGAACGCAGAAGAGCTTACTTTAGAGTTGGAAAAAAATCCGGATATAGCTGCAGAAGTGGGCCGGATGAAAAGACCCGATCAGATGCTAGTGGGCTTTGCCGCCGAAACGCAACAAGTAGAGCGGTATGCGAGAGGAAAGTTAGAACGGAAGAACATGGACCTCATCATTGCTAATGATGTTACGAAGCCGGGTGCAGGTTTTGGAACGGATACGAATATTGTAACCATCTATGATCGCAGTGGAGATAAAATCGAGCTCCCACAGCTTTCTAAACAAGAGGTGGCACGTCATATTGTGCAAGTGATTGGAGAGCGATTACATGCCAAGGCGTAGTGGCTGGATGGCGGATGTATATGTGGAGGTGCCGGCTAAAGCGGTTGATCGTCCTTATAGTTACTTAATCCCAGATGAATGGCGAGACGATGTTCAGATCGGGAGCCGAGTGCAGGTTCCCTTTGGTCCGCGGAGGTTAATTGGGTATGTGGTTGATGTGAGGGAAGGTGAGCTTCCGTCTCGGGTAAAAGCGATTCAGGAGGTACTCGATCTACAACCACCTCTTACACCTGAGTTGGTCCGGATTGGACGACGGATGGCGGACGAATATCTTTGTACGACGATTACCGCTCTGCAAGCAATGGTTCCCTCGGTTTTAAAGGGAACGTATCAAAAGAGGATTACTCTTGCGACGGATTATGATCAGAGGAAAGTGCCAGCATCGCTGGAAGAAATGTTTGTTTCTCTGCACCAAGCGATTTCACAAGGAAATGGAGTTGTTTCTTGGGAAGAAGCATGTCAGATTCAGGGCATTCATCGTGCCATCCTAAAGCGATTATCGGAGCAAGGATTGATTCGGATTTATGAAGTGGTCGGAGATAAGATTACGAAACAAACCACAACATGGGTCTGGCTTACATCGTCTGCTGATAGAGAGATGATGTTACGCGATTTACCGAAACGAGCGATGAAGCAACGAGAAGTATGTTCGTATCTGCTAGAAAAAGGTGAGGAAGTATCTCTTCCGGAGTTGCTTTCTGCTACGGCTACGGCTCGCACTACGGTGAAAAGTTTGGTAGAGAAAGGCATCGTTTCATGGGAAGAGCGGGAAGAGTATCGTGACCCATATGCACACCGGACTTTTGAACAAACGACAGCACTCTCTTTTACAGATGAGCAGGCTGATGCGTTTGAGGCGATTATGAAGCCGATTAAAAACGGTCAAGCTGAGACGATTTTGCTTCACGGTGTTACAGGGAGCGGTAAGACTGAAATCTATCTGCAAGCGATCGCGGAAGTGTTAGCCAAGGGAAAGGAAGCAATCGTGCTTGTACCCGAGATCTCTCTCACTCCGCAGATGGTTGATCGATTTAAAGGAAGATTTGGCTCACAAGTGGCTGTTCTCCATAGCCGACTGTCTAGTGGAGAACGTTTTGACGAATGGCTGAAGATCCGTCGCGGGGAAGTCAAGATTGTTGTAGGTGCTCGCTCGGCGATTTTTGCTCCTTTTGAGCGATTAGGCATCATTATCATTGATGAAGAACATGAATCTTCCTATAAACAAGAAGAGAATCCGCGTTACCATGCGAGAGAGATTGCCCAGTGGCGGATCCTCGAACATCAAACGGCTCTCGTTTTAGGTTCTGCTACCCCACAAGTAGAGAGCTATTTCGCTGCTCGGACGGGGGAGTATCGCCTTGTCAATCTACATAAAAGAGTGCACGGTCGACCCTTGCCAAAAGTGGAAGTGGTTGATTTAAGGGAAGAGTTAGCACAGGGAAACCGCTCGATGTTTAGTCGATCGTTAAAGACGGAACTGATCGAGTGTATCCAACGCGGGGAGCAAGCTGTTTTATTTTTAAACCGTCGTGGATACTCTACTTTTGTGATGTGTCGAGATTGCGGGGAAACGCTTGCTTGTCCTCATTGTGAGATCTCGTTAACCTACCATGAGACGAATCGTACAGTACGTTGTCATTATTGCGGTTATGCGAGTCAACTTCCTAAGCGTTGCCCACAATGTGAGAGTGAACATATCCGTCACTTCGGTACGGGTACGCAGAAAGTGGAGGCGGAGCTAAGTAAAGCTTTTCCGGGGATCCGTGTGATCCGGATGGACGTAGACACGACTTCGCGCAAGGGATCCCATGAGCGTCTATTAAACGACTTTGGTGCAGGGCGGGCAGATGTTCTTCTCGGAACACAGATGATCGCGAAGGGGCTTGATTTTCCAAAAGTTACATTAGTGGGTGTCATCGCCGCAGATTCGATGCTACATCTGCCTGATTTCCGAGCGGCGGAGCGAACCTATCAATTGCTCACCCAAGTAAGTGGGCGTGCGGGTCGCCATGAGTATCTAGGGAAAGTGATTATCCAGACTTATTCAACCGATCACTATAGTATTCAGGCAGCTGCAGAACATTGGATTGAAGATTTTTACCGCCAAGAGTGCCAGATGCGAAAGCTACATCTTTACCCACCCTTTCGCCGTCTCTATACGATGGTGATTAGTCATCCAGATCGTCTGCGAGTATTGCAATATGGACAAGAGCTAGTACGTAGTTTAAATCAAGGGACCTTTCAGTATGATTATCAAGTGTTAGGGCCTGTCCCAGCGATGATTCCGAAGATAAAAGATCGTTATCGTTTGCAAATCATGATAAAATATGAAGCCAACCCAGAACTTAGCACATATGTAAAAGAGCGCGTTCGGCAAGCAACTCAGCTGCAGGACGATTCAGATCTACGTATTCAGATACAACGCGATGGCGTATGATAGAGTATCATTGTATGTTTTTTGAAGGGGAGAGAATGATATGTCCGTCAGAAATATTGTGCAAATTGGAGAACCGATATTAAAAGAGAAGGCAAAGCCTGTGACGAAGTTCCATGCTCGTTTACATAAACTGTTAGATGATATGGCGGAAACGATGTATGATGCAAACGGAGTAGGACTGGCAGCTCCTCAAGTTGCTATTTCGAAGCGGGTCATCGTGGTCGATATAGGTGATCAATTATATGAAGTGATAAACCCGGAAATCATAGAGAAGCGTGGCGAACAGTTCAATCCACCAGAAGGATGTCTTAGTATCCCGAATCTACTTGGAGAAGTTCGTCGTGCTGACTACATCAAGGTAGTAGGTCAAGATCGGAATGGACACTCGATTGAAATCGAAGCAGATGGATTTTTGTCCCGAGCTTTTCAGCATGAAGTAGATCATCTAAATGGAATTTTATTTCCTGATGTGGCTGAGCGAGTGTTCCACCCAACTGAGGGGGAATAATCGATGAATAGCATAAAAGATACACGAATTGTTTTCATGGGCACACCGGATTTTGCTGTGCCCGTTTTACGTATGCTAGTAGAAGAAGGTTACAATATCGTTCAAGTGGTGACCCAGCCAGATCGCCCGAAAGGTCGGAAGCGTGAATTAACCCCTCCCCCGGTCAAAGAAGCGGCACAGGACTTAGGACTACCTGTATATCAGCCAGAAAAGATACGGATTTCGGAAGAGATGAAACCCATTATCAACTTGAAACCCGATCTCATCATCACGGCTGCCTTCGGACAAATCTTGCCAAAGGCTTTGCTAGATGTACCTACACACGGATGTATCAATGTACATGCTTCCTTGCTTCCAAAATATCGTGGGGGCGCTCCGATTCATCAATCGATTATCGATGGAGAAGAGGCGACGGGGGTTACCATTATGTATATGGTAGAAGCGTTAGATGCAGGGGATATGATCGCACAAAGCTCTGTTCCGATTATGCAGGAAGACCATGTTGGCACGATGTTTGAGAAGCTTTCTGTCGTGGGGGCTAACCTATTGAAGGAAACCTTGCCGGCTCTGCTATGTGGCGAGATTCAAGCAGTGCCCCAAGATGCGAGGCAAGTTACCTTTGCCCCTACTATTAAACGAGAACAAGAAATACTAGACTGGAATCGTACAGCTTTGCAGTTATATAACCAAGTGCGTGGTATGCACCCTTGGCCTGTTGCATTTACGCTATGGAACGGACAACCTATGAAGATTTGGTGGGCGGAACCTTTAATGGATGAGAAGTCAGATCAAACACCGGGAAGTGTAGTTGCGCTGCAAAAAGATGGCATCGTGGTAGCAACTGGGGATGGATGCCTCAAGTTGACGGATTTACAGCCTTCTGGTAAGAAACGCCTGACGGCTACGCAATTAATAAATGGTCGTCAGATTCATGTAGGAGATCGATTAGGAGAGTAACCCATGAAAAAGAACAACCAGCGACCATCTGCAAGAGATGTTGCGCTTCAGATATTAATTCAATACGAATCAAAAGAGGCATTTAGTAATCTATTATTAAATCGATCGCTAGAGCGAAGTGAATTAGAGCCTCGGGATAAACGGCTTGTTACGGAATTGGTTTATGGTGTCATTCAGCGACAAAACTCATTGGACTGGGTGATGGATAAGCTTATCTCACGAGGTAGTAAATCAGTAGAGCCATGGGTGAAGCAATTGCTTCGTATGGGCTTATATCAGATGATCTACCTCGATAAAATCCCAGAGAGAGCGGCGGTTCACGAAACGGTAGAAATCGCTAAAGCAAGAGGGCATAAAGGGATTTCCGGTCTGGTAAATGGAGTCTTACGCAACTTCTTGCGAAATAAAGATACGTTTTCGCCAACGTTTACTCCTACTTCCCACGAGGAAGAAGCGATTGTCTATTCTCATCCCTTATGGATGGTGAAGAGGCTTCATGAGGTGTATGGGGACAAGGAAGCGGCAAAAGCATTACAAGCGCAAAACCAACCACCTAAGGTAAGTGTGCGGATCAATTCGATGCGATGGGATCGGGATGCTTTTATCGAGGCTTGGAACGAAGAAGAAACAGGGGGGGCTTCACCATCTGAACTAGCCCCTGATGGTGTGATCTTGAAAGGAGTTGGGAATGCGGCATCTCACTTCTACTATCAGGAGGGTGCCTACACTGTTCAAGATGAAAGCTCCATGCTAGTGGCACGGGCGGTTGATCCGAAGCCAGGGATGCGAGTACTCGATGCATGCGCCGCTCCGGGTGGGAAGACAACACATCTTGCGGAGCTAATGAACGATGAGGGAATCGTCATCGCCTATGACGTCCACAATCATAAGATGGATCTCATCCGTGAACATGCACGTCGGCTTGATCTCCAGCACATCAAGACAAGAGTAAGGGATGCTAGGGAAATCCAGTTGGATGGAGAGCCTTTATACGATGCCATTCTACTAGACGCACCTTGTTCGGGTTTAGGCGTGATTCATCGTAAACCGGACATTAAGTGGAGTAAAGAAACAGAGCAGATTCGTGACCTCACTAAGATTCAGAGCGAACTACTTGATCGCATGGCCACCCTCGTTAAACCCGGTGGAACCCTCGTTTACAGTACTTGCACATGGGAACCGCAAGAAAATCGAGAGCAGGTTGAGCAGTTTCTGAAGCGTCACCCTGAATTTGAACTAGATCCTACGATGTTTGAACGATTACCTGAGATAGTAAAAAAACGTGGGATTACCGGCGATGGATGGGTGCAGTTACTCCCACATCATTTCAATAGTGATGGATTTTTTATTGCACGGATGAAGCGACGAGTTTGATGAATACTCTTTAAAGGCTGTGGCTGACTACTAAAGTGGCTTGAAATAGAAAAAAGCTTGAGAACCCTCTGTGGAATCCCAAGCTTTTTTCTATTCCAGTCACTGTGGTAGGTAGTGAGATTATTTGACTTGAATCCGTGGTTCTTGCCATAAATCTTCCCTAGCTGGACGGAAATGAGAGGGAGCTAGTAAGTGAGCTAAATGCTTGATTCCGACTAATAAGCGAGGAGAGGGTCGACAAAACCAGCCTTCTTCGCAGATATGAATGAGATTAGGGTTGGTTAGAGGGGTATTTTGCCAATCGGGCCTAGTTGTAAACATATCTTTCTTGATTCGATGTTTCTCGATCCCTGTCCATATAACCATTACGAGGTCTGGATTACGTTTTGCCACCTCGAGCCAGTTTGTTTGAACACTTTCTTGCGAATAATCGGCAAATATATTGTATGCTCCTACTAGTTCGCATACTTCGGTTAACCAATTTCCTTGCCCGGGTGTAAATACTGGCTTGGGCCACCACTCCCAATAAATCTGGGGAATGGACTGGAATGGGGACATGTGTGAGCGGATCGTTTCTACGGTTTGGTTCAAATGAGTAACCAGCTTTTCAGCTTCTGGTAATCGTCCTATATATGATCCCACAAGTAAGACATCTTCAAGAATATCATTCCAAGATTTTGGGTTGAGTGTTATATGAGGAATTCCTCTTTCTTCAAGCTGCTTAATATTCTTCTCCATTCCAGGAACACTTAAGGAAGCGATGACGAGATCTGGTTGTAATTTTTCGACCAAGTCAATGCGAATCGATAAATCAGGACCTAAACGAGGTAGATCAACATAATCAGGGGGGAAATCGGAAAAGTCATCTACTCCGACTAGAAGATCTTTTGCCCCTAAGTAATGGATGATTTCTGTGTTACTAGGACAGATTGACACAATTCTCACAGCAGCCTCTCCTACTTTCCAAGGTAATTCCAGCTTGTTATCCAGAAGGATAGCTTGAGAATCTACGACAGATTCTCAAGCTATTTTTTACTTAACGAAAATGAAGTAGAGCTTTGTAAGCATTTACTCTTCCGAATTTCCAATATTCTCCTGTACCGGGGATTTTATCTGCGCTTTCTTCAAGTGCGGAGCGAATTTGTTTGTTTGTGAGGCCCTGTGAGGCTAGGAGTGCGGCTACTCCCGATACATTAGCGGTAGCCATCGAGGTCCCCTCTTTAACGGTATATGGATCTTCAGGGTCCCAGTTGGTTGGAACGGTCGACATGATGCCAACCCCGGGTGCGGCGACATCTACTGTGGTTCCATAGTTGGAGCGGCTCCATTTTGCATCGTCTGAATCCGTAGCCGCTACAGAGATCGCATTAGGGTAGGCTGCTGGATAATAAGGCTCGGAAGTAGTCGAATTTCCTGCCCCTGCTACTACCACGACACCCTTGTTCCAAGCATAATTAACTGCATCTTCTAATACTTCGGCAGGGATAGACATCGCGATGCTTAGATTGATGACTTTTGCACCATGATCAACGGCATACGTAATTCCATTTGCAATGACTTCGCTATATGAATATCCATTCCGATCTAGTACACGAACGGAGAGTACTTTTACATTTGGAGCGACTCCAGCCACTCCAATACCGTTATTGGTTTGGGCAGCGATGGTTCCTGCTATATGCGTACCGTGTCCCAGTTCATCATTGCTTGGATCATTATCATTTTGTACAAAATCGTAACCCGGGATGACTTTTCCCTTTAGATCAGGATGATTGCCTTGAACACCTGAATCGACAACTGCTACTACAGTATCATTGCTTCCGCGGGTAATATCCCATGCCTCTGGAATCTGCATTTTTTGCAAGGGAGCACTTTGGTTTGAAGAGTAGTAATGATCGTTTGGAGTCCATACTGCTTGAGAGACTTTACTTGTCTCTGCATACTCTACATTTGGCATTTTACGATATTCTTGCAGGGCCTCTTGTACGGATTGACCTTGTACCTGAATGACCTCAAAGCCAATTTGTGAATTACGGGAGATTACTTTTGCATTTTTCTGTTGATAAAGCGCATTTTTTTGTTCTGAAGAGACCCCTTTTTTAAATTTGACAATGAGTTTTTCATTTTCAGTTGTACTTGGTTTATTAGGAGCAGCTTGTACAGCAAGAGAGCTTGACAATGATAGAGATGAAACAAGAACTACAACCAGTAACAAAGAGTACCAATGCTTTATATGCTTCATTTTATTTTCCCCTCTTCCTTTTATATAAGGACCAACATACTATAAAAATTGCGATTATTCCTCCTTCGTCATTTATTTTTATAACAATAACATTTTCATTAAGAAAAATGAACAAAACAACAAAAATACCATAAATAAAATGAGAGTAAGAATATGCGAATGGACAATGAGCGACTCAAACTTGGCACATTGTGTATGCTTTCTATGCATCACGCACATCATAATCTTGTGGCGGTGATGTATATGAAAATGAGACAGTTGCGTTTTCTACGTGATCAGAAACGGAAGAAAATATTAGAGCAACATAGTAAAAAGAAAGTAGAAGAACGATCTGAAAATAAGGGTATTTCGGATGATCTGGATGAGAATCTGGATTTTCTAAAGAATGTATTTGGAAACTCGACAGATATTATAACGCGGACGTTTGCGATGAAAACACCAGATCATTTGAAGGGTGCGGTTATTTATATCGATGAAATGGTGAATAAGGATATTACTCATAATTATATTTTAAGGCCGTTGATGCAAGAGGAGATTAAAGATCAAACGGATATATGGAAAAACGTTGTCCAGAAGTTGATCGAAGCGGGAGAGGTCAAGGAAATCACGAAGATGAAGGATGTCATCAACGGGGTTTTAAGTGGTGATACGATCTTCTTATTGGAAGGGACGACCAGGGCTCTCGTTATTGGTACAAAGGGTTGGACTACGCGAAGTGTCGGGGAACCACGTGCGGAGTCTGTTGTGCGGGGGCCGCGTGAGGGTTTAAGCGAAACGTCTACTTTTAGCTTGGCTATGATTCGGCATCGGTTTAAAGATCCCGATCTTCGGATTCAATCTTTTGTGATTGGGGAGAGGACACAAACGGCTGTTTCTCTTCTATATGTAGAGGGATTAACGAACGAACAGATCGTGGAGACGGCTAGAAATAGGTTAAAGGATATCAAGATTGATGGGATTTTAGAAACAGGGTATCTGGAGGAATTTTTGCAGGATCAAACATGGACACCGTTTCCACAAATCCAAAACACAGAGCGCCCGGATTCGGTAGTGGCACATCTACTAGAGGGAAGGATTGCGATATTGGTAGATGGATCCCCACATGCTTTGATTGCTCCAGCTGTTTTTACTCAATTCTACAATAGTCCTGAGGATTATTACGAGCGTTACCTTATCTCGAGTTTTTTAAGACTGATCCGTTTATGTAGTTTTGCCATTGCCTTGTTATTGCCTGCTTTTTATATCGCCTTTGTCTCATTTCATCCGGAGCTGATCCCAGATCAATTATCGATTGCGATGGCCGCAGGAAGGGCATCGGTTCCTTTTCCGTCTATTGTCGAGGCACTGGTGATGGAAGGGAGTATAGAGGTGCTCAGGGAGGCAAGTATTCGTTTGCCGGGACCGATTGGCCCCACGATCGGCATCGTAGGGGGCTTGGTAATCGGTACTTCAGCCGTACAAGCAGGTCTCGTTTCGCCGGCGATCGTAATTGTGGTTGGGATGACTACGATTAGTTCGTATGCCAATCCTAGTTACAATGCGGCGATTAGTATTCGTTTGCTGAGATTTCCACTCATGATTGCTGCTTCCATATTAGGGCTGTTTGGGATCATGATTTCTCTTATGCTGATGGTTCTTCATATGGTTCAGATCCGCTCGTTTGGTGTACCTTATATGACTCCATTCGCTCCGTTTCGTCGTGGGGCAATCAGAGATACTTTAGTACGGGTTCCGTGGAAGTATATGAATACTCGTCCTAGTTTCTTGCAGCCACAAGATCGATATAGACAGAAAAACCAGAGCTCAGAAGAAGCAGTGAAGACAGGGAGGGATGCATCCAATGACACCAAATAACTCATCACAATCTTCTCAGTCTCCTGCCTCTAAGAAACTGGATCATCAAGGCAGTCTTTCTTCTTATCAGATTTACGTTTTGATTATACTTTCTATTATTGGGGCGCCCTTACTTAACTTTCCTCGCTTTGTAGCAGCGGAGGCAGGGCCGGATGGGGTTTGGCTGAGCGTGATATCAGGGTTGCTACTTATGGGCTTTGTTTATATGGTTAGTAAGCTGTGTCAACGATTTACAGGTCAAACTTTTGTACAATTTATTCCGGAAATTTTTGAAACGAAGCGGATGAAGTGGCTTGGCAAGGGGATTGCTAGCCTCATTATTATTTGTTTTGCTTTGTACTGGATGAATCAGATTTCGTTTCAAGTGCGGCTATTTAGTGAAGCGACCAATACTACATTGTTGCCGAAAACGCCGATTGAAGTTACGATTCTGACATTATTGCTGGCGTCTACCTTCGCTTCTTATTCTCGTCCGGCAGTGATTGGAATGTTAAATGAATTTTTATTTCCGATTATCTTACTTCCTTTTTTATTACAGTTATACGTTGTGTTTAAAAAAGGGGAGTGGGTTCATATCCTTCCCCTCTTCCAAAGTGATTGGAAGGGATTATGTAAAGGGATATTATCAAACGGTCTAGGATTTTCTGGATTTGAAGTGTTGTTTTTAATAATGGGTTACAGCCAAAAGGTGGAACATTCGGCTAAGGTGAGTGCTAAGGCCATCTTAACTACTATGATTTTACTTTCCAGTACCATCATTGCCCAATACCTTGTATTCGGAGTAGATGCGTTATCTAAAAATCTATGGTCGGCTCTCGATTTTTACAAAGAGGTAAGGCCTGAGTTGTTAGTGATTGAGCGAATTGAGGCATTTGTTCTAGCCATTTGGGTCGTGATTGCTTTTATTGCGATAACGAATTTACAGTTTGTTTTAGTTCGCACCATCTGTGAAGCATTTCGTGTAAAAGAAGAACAAACCAAATATGTGGCTTGGACGTTACTTCCTTTTTTCTATGGTGGAGCGATGGTTTCGGAAAATATAAGTGATTTCTTCACCAAGTTTCAAGAATACAGCTATATTGGCTTTGTTTTTTCAATCGTGGTACCAGTTGTTTTATTTTTACTGGCGATCATTCGTCGTAAAAAAGTCCCATCTAAGAAAAAAGACCAGAAAGGGGCAGAGAATCATCATGCGACACCTTCCTAAGATTATAATTCTTTTGTTGATCTTCCCTCTTTTGGCAGGTTGTTGGGACCGAAGGGAGATAGAGGATCGGTTATATGTATCGGCTATTGCCATTGATAGTACGGAGGATGATGATACAGCGGAGATTAGTGTTCAAATTCCAATTCCAAATCAGGTAGTGGGAGGAGGAGGCGGTGGTCAAGCGGAAGGGGGGAAAGGGCCGAGTGGGCCTTTTGAGCTACTGTCCGGGGTTGGAAAGACATATTCGGAAGCTATGCATCAAATTGTTGTCTCTTCTAATGATCCATTATTCTTCGGGAATATGCAGGTTGTTATGATCTCTGAAGATCAAGCTAAAAAGGGAATCGAACGCTTTATGGATGCCGTTAAACGTACTTCCGAAGTTCGACGCCAATTATATCCAATTGTGGTGAAGGGAAAAGCAAAAGATGCGCTCAATGTGAAAGTGCCATCTGAGGAGATTCCAATCAATTATATACGAGGAATGTTACGTTCTGGAACGAGAAATGGTATTTATGCCGATATTACACTTGGACAACTTCTCATTGATATGGGGCTTCCGGGCTGTCAATTTCCTATTATGAACTATATGGAGCCGATAGAAGGCGGGTATAGGTGGGACGGAATCGCTGTATTTAAAGGAGAGAAAATGGTTGGTGCTATAGAGGGAAGACAAAACGTTGCGGGAGTTCTTCAGGTTAGAACCAATCAAAAAGGGCATGTGGTCATCGTACAGCGTAAGGATGGTATGATTGCATTTCATCCATACAGTAGCAATCGGAAAATTAAGGTGAATCCAGATGGTTCCGTTGTTATCAATATAGAAGTGACGGGACTTATTCAAGAGAAAACATCTACAGATGATTTATCGAAAGCGGAAGTTCTGGAAGATGTTGGCAATCAAGTATCAGCGACCTATCAAAATCAGATGAAGGATTTGGTTAATCGTTCTCAAAAAGAGTTAAAGGCAGATATTTTTAATTTAGGTGAGTATGTACGAGCGTATCAACCGAAGTTTTACAATAGCATCAATTGGCAAGAGGATTATCCGAACATCCCCATTACAACCAAGTATCATGTAACCATTCATCGGTATGGAATTAGCTCAGACTAACTTGTCAAAAATTCGAAACAAGAAGGGCTGAAAAAGGGGGTTATTTCCTTTTCTTTCCCGTTATGGATTGATATAATAGGGAAAGTTTTTTAAAGGATGATGAAGATAAATTGAGGAAGATCTGGTGAAAAAGTTTATGAAACCATTTGCATATGATTTAGATTTACCTGATTGGAAAGATTGGATGAAAGAGCATGGTGAACCAGAGTTCCGCGCTGGACAAGTAATGGATTGGTTATATGAAAAACGAGTGAATTCGTTTGAAGAGATGAGCAATCTTTCTAAGAAACTCCGTGATCGTTTAGCAGATGCATTTGAGTTACAACCATTAAAAATCATCACTTCTCAAGAATCACAAGATGGGACGATTAAGTTTTTATTTGGATTAGTGGATGATCACGCAATTGAAACAGTGGTGATGCGCCATAATTATGGGGTGAGTGTTTGTGTAACGACTCAAGTCGGTTGTCGAATTGGTTGTACATTTTGCGCCTCTACTCTGGGAGGTTTGAAACGGAACCTTACCGCGGGTGAGATTGTTGCTCAAGTAATGACTGCTCAGAAAGCGCTAGATGAATCTGAAGAGCGAGTGAAGTCGGTTGTGATTATGGGATCGGGTGAGCCGTTTGAGAACTACGAGCCTACGATCCAGTTTGTTAAGATTATCAACTCGCCAAAAGGGCTTAACATCGGGCAACGTCATATTACAGTATCGACCAGTGGTGTGGTTCCGAATATTTATCGTTTTGCGGATGAAGGTTGGCAAGTAGGATTGGCCATCTCCCTACATGCGCCGAATCAAGACTTGCGCTCTAGCTTAATGCCGATTAACCGCAGACATCCGTTGGCAGAATTGTTGGATGCTTGTTGGTACTACCTACGGACGACCGGTCGCAGGCTCACATTTGAATATGCCCTTATTGGTGGGAAAAATGATCAATTGGAGCATGCACATGAACTAGGGAAATTATTACAAGGAATGAACTGCTTAGTAAACTTGATTCCTGTTAATTATGTACCAGAGCGCGATTTTACAAGAACCTCCCGAAACCAAATTTTCGAGTTTAAAAAGGTATTGGATTCATATAAAATCAATACGACGATTCGCCGTGAGCAAGGTCACGATATAGATGCTGCTTGCGGACAGTTACGTGCTAAGCATAATAAATTAGTCTAACTAAGCCCAAATCGTTTACAATATAATATAGAGTTAGAGTACCCTGAATGAAGGAGGAGATATAGCTCCTATCTTCTTCTTTCATTTTCAAAATGATAGAAATGAAAGGTATTTCTTCACATATGGTTCTCACGAATTTTAGGAATGCCGATGGGAAAGGGGTAAGCCGCAATGGAGATTGCACACCGAACAAATGTCGGTCTCGTGCGTGACTTAAACGAGGATAGTGCTGCTCTTGTCCGCCGTGAAGATGGGTCAGTACTTGCAATTGTGGCAGATGGTATGGGTGGACATCAAGCTGGTGAAATTGCCAGTCAGACAACAGTCAAGGTGATTGAATCCATCTTACAAAGTAAAAATTTCCACTCCACAGAAGAGCGGACCAATTCCATACTAAGTGCGGTTGGAAAAGCAAATGCCGAAGTGTTTTATTTATCTCAAAATAATGAGCAATATCAAGGAATGGGCACTACCGTTATAGCGGGTATTATGGATTCATGTGAGGTTGTATTGGGACATGTAGGGGATAGTCGGGCTTACATGTTACATAAAGGTGGTCTCTATCAGCTAACAGAAGATCACACATACGTGAATTTGTTACAAAAATATGGGCAAATCACGACAGAGGAAGCAAAGAATCACCCTCAACGAAACATGGTCGTTAGAGCGATCGGCACTGCTGAGGATGTAGAGGTGGATCTCATTCACACCCCATGGAACCCAGATGACATGTTACTTCTATGTTCCGATGGATTAACCGATATGGTAGCCGAACGCGAAATTGGATTAGTTTTATCAAGCGAGATAACGATTGAAGAAAAAGCTGATGAGCTAATTCAGCAAGCCATTCAAGCGGGTGGCAAAGATAATATTTCCGTAATCCTACTAAAGAATACAGAGATATTATAAATAGGCTGAGGAGGAGCAAGGTAATTATGCGGATGGAAGGGAAGAGACTGAGTGGTCGTTACGAGATCCTAAATAGGATCGGTGGCGGTGGGATGGCAGTCGTATATAAAGCTAAAGACATGTCTCTTCATCGTAATGTAGCAGTGAAAGTGCTCAGCGAATCGCTCAGTAATGATTCAGAGTTTATTCGTCGCTTTAGTCGAGAAGCTCAAGCAGCAGCTAGTTTGTCTCATCCGAATATTGTAAATGTTTACGATGTGGGGCAAGACGACTATACGCAATTTATCGTAATGGAATTAATCGAAGGTCCAACTCTTAAACAACATATTCAAGAACAAGGACCTCTTTCTGTAGAAGAAGCAGCGGAGATCGCCATTCAAATCTGTGATGGCTTATCTAATGCGCATGATAACGGTATCGTTCACAGAGATATCAAGCCTCATAATATCTTACTCGGCGGGAATGGTCGAGCAAAAGTAACGGACTTCGGGATCGCTAGGGCCGCAAGTTCCTCGACGATTACCCAAACAGGGTCGGTCATGGGATCCGTACATTACTTCTCACCTGAACAAGCACGCGGCGGAGTGATTACCGAGAAATCAGATATCTACTCTCTCGGTGTTGTGTTTTATGAAATGCTTACAGGAAAACTTCCTTTCGACGGTGATTCTGCGATTGGGATTGCCCTGCAACATTTACAAGAACCTGTGCCAGATCCAAAAGAGCTCAATCCAGACATTCCCGATAATATCGTAAAAATCTTGCTCCGTTCGATGGAAAAAGATCCGGAGATGAGATACACGTCCGTAAGAGCAATGATGCAAGATATTCGCTACGCGCTCCAAATCGGACATCGCAATGAATTTACTTGGGGCAATAGCAAGGAAAAGTCACGGACGAAAGATTTCTATGCAACCGTTCCATTGACAGGTGATACGAATTTTTCAAACGATCAATCCGAAACCGATTCGATACCCAAGAGCCGTAATAAATTCCGTGGTGGTAGTGAGCTACAGGACGACGGGCGGAAATTTGATCGTCCCACTACAGGGAAGTTCGGACTAACGAAAAGCCGAATCGAAGGGCTCCGTAACATTCCTGTGGGAGAACAGACCGTTCTTCAAAAAACAGTTGTCTGGCTAGACGACGTGCAACAAAAGCTACCCTGGTGGAAAAAAGCAATCTTTGGACTCATTAGTATTGTACTTATTTTTGCTCTTGCACTGTGGCTATTTAACACCGCTATCGGATTCCTCGGTCAAAATAATAAAGGTGGTGCGGCTCCCGTATCCGAAGGCAGTTCTCAGGCTCAAGAGAAAGAGCAAAAGAAGGCCACTGATTTTAAGGGAAAGCCTTTTAGTGAGTTACAGAAGTGGGCGAAAGCTAACAACGTAAAGATTGATGGAACGCAAAACTTTAAGACAAGTGATGAACCGAAAAATACAGTGCTTGAGGTCGAGCAAAAAGGTAATTCGATAACGGTTACGTTAAGTCTTGGACCTAAAGGTGGAATGGATAGTAGTGCTGGTACGGTTCCTGATTTTGTGGGGCTTCCAGCCACAACAGCACAGGCAAGAGCTACAGCTGCAGGATTAACGTTTAAATATGATAATCGCCATTGTTGGACAGATACGACAGGTGGTAGAGCAGGGCATGGTGCTATTATTGAAACGATTCCCAAAGCAGGCGACCCAATTCCAGATGATAAAGTGATTTATGCTTGGATGAATGTTAATAAACAATGTAGCAAGCCTCCGCCTTCACAAGATGGAAAATGGTAAGGTAACTAAATTGTAAACATATAACTAATATGCCATCACAGGAGGTTGCTTCCGTCTCGTTACAGACCAAGCAACCTCCTGTCTACATAAGATGCATTTGTTCATTAACCACAAAATCATGAGAAGGACCCACTCCATCTCTCCCTAATCAACAGATCTATTGTGGTTCAGAATAGGTTAGGGGTAATGTATCTGACTACTGCGATGTTAGTGAACCTACTTAGCGTAGTCCCTCTGAGCTAGGGAGTTTTGTGGCAATGTTTGAGCGTTCTTTGCGAGTTTTGCCACTTGCCCGCAGCGAAGAAGGACGAAGCGGACATCCTCACATCTTCTTAGGTTCACTATTTGAGCTGTGGACAGATACATGCCCTGGACTAGCAGTGACCAGATAGAATAGATTCCCCTAAACAACCCAATAAATGGTTAATAATCAAACTTGAACAGAGGGACTTTACCCTATAGGAGGTATGTATGCCATCAGGTCAAATTATCAAAGCAATCAGCGGATTTTATTACGTTCGAACGGAGCATGAAGAACTATATGAATGCAAAGCCCGTGGTGTATTCAAATTTGAGAAGAAAAAATGTAAGCCACTAGTAGGGGATTATGTACAGTTTGACGAAACAGACATGGGAAAGGGATACATAACTGCAATTGAATCACGTCAGACCGAGTTAGTGCGTCCTGCGATTGCCAATGTAACGCAGGCGGTGGTCGTTTGCTCACTACGGGAGCCTTCGTTCCAACAGATGCCACTAGATCGCTTCTTAGTCCATGCCGAACATGCTAGGCTCGAAATCGTGGTTGTGCTAACAAAATTAGATTTGTTAGAAGACCCTGCTGAACTAGAAGCGATTCGCACCCGTTACGCACCTACAGGCTACCCTATTGTGGCTACCAGTATCGAAACGACAGACGGGATCGAGCAGATCAAGCCATACTTAAAAGACCAGACTTCAGTGTTTGCAGGACAGTCTGGAGTGGGAAAGTCATCTCTGCTGAACAAAATCATCCCGGATCGTGAACTAGAGACGGGCGCAGTAAGCCAAAAAATCGGCAGGGGACGACACACTACCCGTTCCGTGGAAATCATTCCGCTTGAAACGGGTGGACTAGTGGCTGACTCTCCCGGATTTAGCCAGCTCACCTTTGATGGTATGGAGCCCGCGGATCTTGGGCATTGTTTCCCTGAGTTTCGTGAGAAGGCGGAAGAGTGCCGTTTCCGTGGATGCCTACACTTAAATGAACCAAGCTGTAAGGTAAGGGACGCGGCGGAAACTGGCGAGATTGACCCGAAACGCTATGAACACTATGTAACATTTTTAGAAGAGATCAAAGAACTTCAACTTCGGAGGTACTGACATGAAGATTGCACCATCAATTTTATCAGCAGACTTTGCAAATTTAGAGCGAGATATAAAGTTAATCGATCAAGCTGGAGCAGATTGGATTCATGTAGATGCGATGGATGGTCACTTTGTACCTAATATTACGCTGGGGCCCCTAGTGGTAGAGGCGATTCGTCCGCATACGAAGTTACCGCTTGATTGTCACCTCATGATTGAAAATCCAGACCAGTATATCCCGGCTTTTGCGCAGGCGGGTGCTGATATTATTACGGTTCATCAAGAAGCATGCCCTCACCTTCATCGCACGATTTATCATATTAAAGAATGTGGTGCAAAAGCAGGAGTCGTTTTGAATCCAGCAACACCGGCATCTACGATTGAATCGATCCTTCCTGATATAGATCTTGTATTATTAATGACCGTTAACCCAGGATTCGGTGGTCAGAAGTTTATTCATTCGGTACTGCCAAAAATCCGCCAAGTACGGGATATGGCAGACCGATTGGGCATAAACTTAGACATCGAAGTAGATGGTGGTGTAAATAATAAGACGGCCGGGTTAGTGGCAGAAGCAGGTGCAAACGTGCTTGTTGCAGGATCGGCCGTGTTCGGTGCAAAAGATCGTGCTCGCGCTATCACGGAGATTCGCGATGCGGCTTTATCGGGCTCTAAGTAAGGAGTGGAGTGGATGAAGCGGGTTGTTGTGATTGCGGGGGGAGAAGTGTCCCCTGAAGATTTACACCTCATCCAATCAGATGATTTTCTTATTACAGCGGATGCAGGGGTTGAGCCCCTACTTGATCTGGGAATGCGCCCTCATTTAGCTGTGGGAGATTTCGATACCACCAAGCAGGACTACCTATTTCAGCTTCAAGACCTGAAAATTCCGTATCGTACATTGCCACGTGAAAAGGATGTTACGGATACACATTTTGCACTCGAAGAAGCAGTTAAGCTACAGCCCAGTGAGATTTTACTGTTAGGAGCACTAGGTGGGTCTCGATTTGATCATGCCCTAGCAAATCTATATTTGTTAGAGTGGATTGCTACTACTTCTATTCCCTGTACGCTCGTTTCGGGAAAGAATCAGATTTGTCTATTAGTCGGCCCGACGACGATTCGGGTAACGAAAGGGGATACTGGGTATATCTCTCTTTTGCCATGTAGTGATCAGGTTGTTGGGGTCACTTTAAAGGGCTTTCGTTACCCTCTAAACGATGCTACCTTGATTCGGGGAGTCAGCTTAGGTGTAAGCAATGAAATTGCTCAGGAATCGGGTGAGATTACGATCCGCTTGGGTAAATGTTTTTGTATGCAAAGTGCTGATCGTTAACTTTCCTAAGGGAATTTTCTTTCTTTGTTCTAGGTACATAATAGTGGGGATAGAATATAAATAAGTGATGACACGATGGGGCTCGTCATCGTGCGGATCCAAACGCTAATAGAACAAGGAGGGAATCGGGGTGAAGTTCTATACCATCAAGCTTCCGAAATTCCTCGGTGGGATGGTCAAGGCATTGATCGGGGTATTTAAAAAAAGCTGATAGAAATAATCTGATAGGGAATGATAAAGATACAAAAAAAGCACCCGTATAATCGAGTGCTTTTTTCAGTATGGTTGGGCGTTAAAAAACCCACGATATCTAAACGCGGGTTACTTTGCCAGATTTTAAAGCTCTGGTGCTTACATAAACGCGTTTTGGTTTACCATCTACCAAGATGCGCACTTTTTGAACGTTCGCGCCCCATTTTTTACGACTTTTACGGTTAGAGTGGCTAACTTTGTTTCCAGTAGAGCCTTGTTTACCAGTAATAAAACAACGACGAGCCATTTTTGCACCTCCTACCTAAACCATCACAATCACGTACGATCGGTCGGTATAAATCACCATGCAATTCTAACACACATGCCTGTTCTCTGCAAGGTAGTTTCCATTATTGATGGGCGGGATGCGAGTATAATAGTAGATAAGGCTTTTTCTCTTTCTTTATCAAGAGGGTTGTTGTAAAATTGTCCTAGTAAAAACGCCTGAGAAACCTCTTCAAGGAGGAGTAGTTATGAGTATTGATGTTTCGACCAATCTAGGTCAAATCGAAGTTTCCAATGATGTTATTGCTACGATTGCAGGGATTTCTGCGATGGATTGCTATGGACTCGTAGGAATGGCTTCCCGTAAACAAATTAAAGATGGAATTGCGGAATTGCTCGGTCGTGAAAATCTCAGTAAAGGCATTGAGGTTCGTCAAGAAGAAAACGAGCTGATCGTCGATATGCATATTATTGTGGGATATGGTACGAAAATCTCCGTGGTAGCACATAATGTGCAAGCAAAAGTGAAATATACTTTAGATCAATTAGTAGGAATTAAAGTAAACTATGTAAATGTCTTTGTTCAAGGTGTTCGATTGGTGAATGAAGAGTAAGGAGGAGCCCAGTTGGCACAACGCGAAATTGTTGCAAGTCTATTTTTACAAATGATGCGGGCGGGCGCAAACAATCTTAATCGCAACGTTGAGATGGTAAACGCCCTCAACGTTTTCCCTGTTCCAGATGGTGATACTGGAACCAATATGAGTTTGACGATTACCTCTGGTGTAAAAGAGATGGAGAAGTTTGCACATGAAGAGAACATCGGGAAACTAGCGGAAGCGCTTGCAAAAGGATTACTGATGGGTGCAAGAGGAAATTCCGGTGTTATTTTGTCTCAGCTTTTCCGTGGTTTTTCAAAAGCACTAGCAGGAAATGAAACGATGAGCCCTCGTCAGTTAGCAGAAGCGTTTCAACGAGGAGTGGAGACGGCATATAAGGCGGTTCTCAAACCGGTTGAGGGAACGATCCTTACGGTTGCGAGGGAAGCGGCAGAGGCCGGTGTAAAGCGTTCTCGGAGTACTAACGATCCGATTGAAGTATTAGAAACGGTTGTAAACGAAGCAAAAGCGACTTTAGACCGTACACCCGAGATGCTCCCTGTATTAAAGCAAGCGGGAGTTGTGGATGCAGGTGGAGAAGGTTTGTTACTAGTATACAAGGGAATGCTCTCTGTTTTAACAGGTGAAGTGGTTGTAGATCAAGCAACAACCAAAGAGAATCTTCCTAGTTTAGAAAGTTTAGCTGAAATGGCCCATGATAATGCACAAGCGAAAATTGATCCAGCTACGATTGAGAATGGCTACTGCACTGAGTTTATGGTGGATTTAAAAACAACTCGTCGCCCGGTAGACGCATTTTCTGAAGGAGAATTCCGTGAAGAGCTATCTGAATTTGGGGACTCCCTCTTAGTAATCTCAGACGAAGAGCTTGTAAAGGTGCATATTCATGCGGAACATCCAGGTGACGCTCTTAGTTATGCTCAAAAATATGGTGATCTCATTAAAATCAAGATTGAAAATATGCGTGAACAATATGCAACGGCAACGGAAGGGCATACATCTACTCATTCTCATAGCAAACAAGTAGAAAAACCAGCTATAGAAATAGAGAAAAAGCCATATGGAATTGTCTCGATAGTGGCAGGCTCTGGAGTAGCAGATATTATGCGTAGTTTGGGGGTCGATGTCGTGATCGAAGGTGGTCAAACGATGAATCCAAGTACGGAAGATATCGTGAAGGCAATTGGCCAAATTCATGCAGAGCATATTATCATTTTGCCAAATAACAAGAACATCATTTGGACTGCGGAACAAGTTGGCGAAGTAGTGGAAGTGCCTGTAACGGTTCTTGCTACTAAGACGATTCCGCAGGGCATAGCTTCATTATTGTCATTTGATAAGGATGCCACTCCTGAGGCAAACAAAATGAATATGACTTCGGCTTATCAGGCTATCCGGTCTGGTGAGCTTACTTATGCCGTGCGTGATACGCAGATTGATGAGCATCAGATTAAACAAGGTGATTATCTAGGAATTACAGAAGGTAAGATTGAGGTAGTGGGTCAAGATTTGATGGATACTGCCTTGACGCTGTTAGACGAGATGGCAGTTGATGGAGCAGATGTAGTTACTGTGATTTACGGTCAAGATGTCTCTTCCGATCAAGCAAATGAGCTTACAAAGCGTCTGGGAGATGCATATCCAGATGTAGAAATTGAGGTTCATGACGGAGGACAGCCACTCTATTACTTCTTATTTTCTGTTGAATAGCGAGGTGCCTTATGAATCAAGTATATGTAATTTGTGATAGCGCTGCAGATTTACCTCAAGAGTTAAGGGAGGAGCTTGGGATCGGCCTTGTTTCGATTCCGTGTCATATTGAAGGAACGACGTATTATGATGGGGTAGATATCTTTGCTGACCAGTTTTATGCAGAATTAGCAGAGAGCAAAGAGATTCCATTTACTTCTCAGCCTTCGCCGATGGATTATGTAAATGCATACCAGAAAGCGATTGATGAAGGAGCGAAGAAAATTCTGCTCGTTTCTCTTTCATCTGGTTTAAGTGGTTCATATCAGACGGCTGTTCTTGCCTCTACTATGCTGGAAAATCCAGATGTGGAGATCGAAGTATTTGATTCTCGCTCTGCTTCTTTAGGTAGTGGATTACAAGTCATTGCAGCTGCGCGTGCGGCAAAGGCGGGTAAGTCTTTAGAGGAAATCAAGGGGCTTTTGGAATCAAATCGCGAACATACTTCTATTTTTTTCTTAGTAGATACATTGGAATACCTTCAAAAAGGTGGACGAATCGGGAAAGCTTCCGCAGTTGTCGGCTCACTTTTGAACATTAAACCCATTTTGTCTGTAAACCAAGAAGGCGTTGTTTATGCAGTGGATAAAGTGCGGGGAAAAAATAAAGCGTTTGAACGATTATTCGGGCTGATCAAAGAGCAGGTTCAAGCAGGAGCTGTATCAGTTGGAGTTATGCATGCACGCAATCCAGAGGAAGCGGATAAATGGGTGCGACGAGTCGAGCAGGAGTTTGAAGTGAAAGAGCTAATTGTGACGGAAATCGGTCCGGTAATTGGAACGCATGCAGGACCAGGTACTGTTGCGATCTCAGTAGTACCGTACCTAGAAGTCTAACGAGGTTCTATGATGAAATCCCTTGTACCTTTTTTCATGGTCTGATACATTTGTTAATAATTGATTTGGTAAGCGGATTTTGTAGATCTTAGATGGATAGGGTGCGATTGCATATGAAATATCGTACAGTTTTCGATATCATTGGGCCAGTTATGATCGGCCCTTCTAGTTCACATACAGCAGGCGCGGCGAGGATCGGTAGAGCGGCACGCACCATGTTTGGGAAGATGCCTCAGCGTGTTAGTATCATTTTATATGGCTCTTTTGCAAGAACGTATCGCGGTCATGGAACTGATATCGCTCTAGTCGGGGGATTACTTGACTTTGATACGTTTGATACACGTATGGCCGAGTCTTTAGACATTGCCAGTGAAATGGGCATGGATGTCGAGTTTATCGAGTCGGATGAACTTACAGATCATCCGAATACGGCTCGTTTGATCCTTCAGGATGGTGATCATCGCCTAGAAGTGGTAGGTATCTCGATTGGTGGGGGGAAGATGGAGATTATCGAATTAAATGGTTTCCAGCTCAGTTTATCGGGAAATGCTCCTGTTTTGTTGGTCTACCACCATGACCAACATGGAGCGGTCGCTGCCGTAGCTACGATCTTGGCCAAACACGAAATTAATATTGGATATATGCAAGTATCTCGTAAAGAAAAAGGGTCTCAAGCATTGATGTCGATTGAGACAGATCAAGTTGTGGATGAATCACTCCAAGAAGAGATTCGCAAACAACATGGCATGCTTTCAGTTACCGTTCTTTCATAAATAACAACTTGTAACCCAAGTAAGAAGGCCTTTGAAAGTGTCTTTTTCTTGGGTTATTCTACTGTTGGAAAGGGGAGTTAAGTATGTTGTTCCGCTCAGTGGCAGAACTAGTCGAATATGCAGAATCAGAACAACTAAAAATTTCGGATGTGATGATGAGGCAAGAGTCCGATGTTATGAATCGTCCGATAGAAGAAATTTATCGTGAAATGGAAGAAAACCTTCGAGTGATGGAATTAGCCATTGAACGAGGTACAACTGAAGATCTAAAGTCCAAAAGTGGGCTTTCCGGTGGAGACGCACGGAAGATTATGAGATATCGTGGAAATGCTCCAGTTTTGTTAACGGGATCGACTGTTTTAGAAGCGGTTGCCAGTGCTACAGCGGTTTCGGAAGTAAATGCGGCCATGGGGATCGTCGTCGCGACTCCAACTGCTGGAGCTTGTGGGATTTTACCTGGCACGATTTCGACTGCATCGAAAAAATTGAAATCTAGTCGTGATGATATGGTACGAGCCTTATTTGTAGCCGGTGCGATTGGCTTTTGTATCGCGAATAATGCTTGTATCTCCGGTGCAGCTGGTGGGTGCCAAGCAGAAGTAGGTTCTGCGACTGCCATGGCTGCGGCCGCTGTGGTCGAGATGGCTGGTGGGACCCCCTCTCAGTCGGCACAAGCAGTAGCCATCGCGCTTAAAAATATGCTAGGACTCGTCTGTGATCCGGTAGCTGGATTAGTGGAGGCTCCTTGTGTGAAGAGGAATGCAATGGGTGCGGCGATTGCGATGGTAGCCGCTGACCTTGCTATGGCGGGGGTTGAAAGTGTGATTCCGACTGATGAAGTGATCGATGCGATGTATAAAATCGGTCGAGATATGCCGGTAGCATTGCGTGAGACAGCACTTGGCGGTTTAGCCGCTACTCCGACAGGTCGTAGTTTGGAGCGGCAAATTTTTGGAAATGAGACATCTGAATCATGAGTTTGGCTCAGTATCCGGTTGATGTGTTGTCGGGTGTGGGACCTCAACGGAAGCAACATCTGGAGGAACTAGGAATTTCCACGATTCAGGATGTTTTAGAGTATTACCCATATCGTTATATCGACTACCGAGTGACGGATCTAGGGGAGGCAGAGCACGAATCCCAAGTAACAGTTCAAGGAAAAGTGTATCAAACCCCTAGCTTCCGGTGGTTTAAAAAGAATAGCTCCAGGTTATCGGCTCGTCTGGATGTAGATGGAATCATAGTCCAAGTGGTCTGGTTTAATCAACATTTTTTAAAAGATAAACTGATCCCCGGAAAAACAATTATGGTTTCGGGGCGCTTTGATCGTCATAAATTGGAGATTTTAGCGAAGCGGACATTTGTGAGTCAGGCTGAGCAAGAGAAGCAGGCTGGTCGCTTAGAACCTGTCTACTCTGTAAATGCTAATGTACAAATAAACTGGCTACGAAAATTGATCGAAGAGGCTTACCGGCGATTTGGAGGGGAGATCGAGGAGATTTTGCCTTCTGATATCATTGACCAATACCGTCTGCTTCCTCGTGCCACAGCGATGTACTATCTCCACTTTCCTAAGGGACAGCAAGAAGGTCATCAGGCGCGCAGACGGATGGCATATGAGGAACTCCTCCTTTATGAAGCAAAATTACTTTATCTCCGAAGGCTCCAAAAGACGGAGATAGAGGGGATTTCTCATCGTTTTGACCATGATAAAGTAGAGGAACTTATCTCTAGACTGGACTTTCCGCTGACAGGTGCGCAAAGGCGGGTCGTAGACGAAATTTTAGATGATTTACAAGCATCTTCTCAGATGAATCGGTTACTACAGGGAGATGTGGGATCTGGGAAAACCGTAGTTGCCGCGATTGTCTTATATGCTAACTACTTATCTGGTTACCAAGGAGCGTTAATGGTTCCAACGGAGATCTTAGCGGATCAACATGCAGAATCACTGCGAGCTATTCTAGGGCCACTAGGCCTTACGATTGTCTCGCTCACAGGGAATATGAAAGCAAGAGAACGCCGGGACACATTAAGCCAGATTCAAATGGGACTAGCGGATATTGTTGTAGGGACACATGCCCTTATTCAAGAGGGGGTTGTTTACCGTCAACTAGGCCTTGTGATTACGGATGAACAGCATCGTTTTGGAGTCAAACAACGTGCCTTGCTTCGTGAAAAAGGGAGTAACCCCGATGTTTTATTTATGACAGCGACCCCGATCCCGCGTACGCTAGCTATCTCTGTCTTTGGCGAAATGGATATCTCTACGATCGATGAGATGCCAGCCGGGCGACAGCCGATTGATACATATTGGGTAAAAAAAGATCTATTTCCCCGCATCGTTTCCTTTGTTGAAAAAGAATGCCAGACAGGCCATCAAGCATACGTGATTTGTCCGCTTATCGAAGAGTCAGAGAAGTTAGACTTGCAAAACGCGCATGATTTATATGAACAGCTAACGTTAGAGCTTTCGCCCGTGCGAGTTGGGCTTCTTCATGGGAAGATGAACCCAGCGGAAAAAGAAGAAGTGATGCGAGCCTTTTCTGAAAATGAGATTCAAGTGCTAGTCTCTACAACAGTCGTCGAAGTAGGCGTAAACGTCCCCAATGCTACGGTGATGGTGATCTATGATGCTGATCGCTTCGGCCTAGCCCAGCTTCACCAGTTGCGTGGGCGGGTAGGGAGGGGTGGCGGTGCATCTACCTGTGTTCTAGTTGCCGATCCTCGTTCTGAGCAAGGGAATGAACGGATGAGAGTGATGACGGAGACCACAGATGGATTTGAGATCTCACGACGCGACCTAGAGATGAGAGGCCCAGGGGACTTCCTAGGCGTGAAGCAAAGCGGGCTTCCTGCGTTTAAAGTTGCCAATTTAGCTGAGGATCTGAAGATCATGGAGATAGCTAGAGCCGATGCGACTCTGATCGTCAATAATCCTGAGTTCGGATCTAAGCCAGAGACGAAGCAGATGTACGATCGTTTGCAGGCTGAGGGGCTGGAGAGTAAGAGTTTTGATTAAGGTGAAGATCCCCTACTGTAGCAATTCATCTGCTGATTTCAGGTATGGTAGTGTTTTGATAAAAGGATAGTAGTCTGCTTCATGAAGACCCTTTCTTCTAGTTTAGTTGGTACTTTACCATTTTGGAGAAAGGTGTCTTTCTCTATTTTTATTCTATTTTTTTAATCAACATACCTGTTTTGATTAATGTATGTGTTGACCTAAGTGTGTATATGCATATATAATTTTTTGTGTAATTTTATTGTTAAATAACATAAAAAAACCACATTTTAGTGCCTGTTTGAAAATTTTATTCTCCATATCGTGAGAAATCCAATCAATTGGGCTTTGGTTATCTTATTCCAGGTGCACCAACATGTTATTGGGAAAAACGATTTTGAAACTTGCGAAAGGAATTCTTCGTACAGAAGGACAAACTATTGCTGTTATAGATAGTTGTCGTGTACAAATAGGTTGTATGTCGTTGGTAATACTGCATCTACTAATATAATTTTGAACATGGAATAGTTTGTTTGGTGATAACCTCTTAGTGTGAATCGCTAAGAGGTTTATCTTTAATAAGCAAAGGAGAATAAAAGTTTTGGAAAGTATTGTATTGAGAAAAACGAAGGTTGCAGCTGTTACTGGCTTTGTTTGTGCGCTTCTATATTTTTGTTTGTATTATGATTTGGAGGATCTAATAATCTATACTATCATTACGTTCTTCGCATGCTTTCTGATCTCAGCCTCTTTTGGTACAGCTTCTTCGATTTATATTGATTGGATTTCTCACGATATGGAGAATAAAATTTTCAAACGGGCACTAAAAATTGCTTTGTACGGTACCTTTGGCTATATGGCAGATGCAATGCTATCATTTGATTCTGAGTTCACCATGATATATTTGACTGTGTTTTTTTCTTATATCTACTTTCTTACAGATATCATTGTAAGTAAATTCCGTGGGAAAAAGATATGCCAGAATGATAACAAAATGCTTAAGATCGTTATGAGTTGCATAGTGATTGCGGTTTTCCTAGTATGCTTAGGATTACAAAGTCCCTTAAATACGATCCAAAAACTGTTATAAACGAAACAGCCTAACTATATATCGGTTAGGCTGTTTTTATTGAAGTCTCTTACTTTTGCCCTAGCAACATTTCCAACTCATCTAAGTACTCCTTAAACACTACAAATGCTTCGCGAATCGGCTCTGGAGAGTTCATATCGACACCTGCATGTTTGAGGATGTCAATCGGACTTTGTGAGCTTCCTGCTTTCAAGAAGTCTAGATAACGATCTACTGCCGGCTGTCCTTCTTCGAGAATTTGCTTAGACAAGGCAGTAGCCGCACTAATCCCCGTGGAATACTGGTATACATAAAAATTGTAGTAGAAGTGAGGGATACGAGCCCACTCTAGAGCAATTTCTGGATCGATTACGACACCTTCACCAAAGTATTTCTTGTTTAGGTCATAGTACATCTGAGAAAGCACATCTGCTGTTAACGCCTCGCCAGCCTGATCTTTTTGATGAATCAGTAGCTCGAATTCCGCAAACATGGTTTGACGAACAATGGTGCTACGGAACTTATCCAAATGATGCGTGATTAGATAGAGACGCTTCTGAGGATCTGTGGTGTTTTTTAGTAAGTAGTCGTTCAACAAGTTTTCGTTACAAGTGGAAGCGACTTCCGCTACAAAGATGGAATAGTCGCCGTAGACGTGTGGTTGGGTCTTCCGAGTGTAATAACTATGGACCGAATGACCAAATTCGTGAGCGAGTGTAAATAGGTTATCAACGGAGTTTTGCCAGTTCATGAGGATGTATGGATTGGTTCCATAGGTTCCAAAAGAGTAAGCTCCACTTCGCTTCCCTTGGTTCTCATATACGTCGACCCACCGGTTATCAAAAGCCGTTTGTAACACTTGTAGATACTCATCCCCAAGTGGATGCAAGCCTTTGAGGAGCAATTCTTTTGCTTCTTCGTAGCTAACCTTCATCTCTAGCTCAGAAGTGAGGGGAACGAATAAATCGTAGAGATGTAGCTCCTCGAGGCCAAGTGCTTTTTTTCGGATATCAAAGTAGCGGTAGAGAAGTGGTAGGTGTTCATGAACGGTCTCGATTAGTTGATCGTACACCGATTCAGGGATTTGATTGTCATGTAGCGCCTTTTGGCGTGCCGATCCGTAATGACGGATTTTCGCAATGAGGTTTTGCTTTTTCACCTGTCCGGATAATGTACTTGCAAGGGTATTACGTAGTTTGCCGTATGTTTCATAGACGGATTGGAACGCTTCTTTTCGTACTCGAGGATCTTTATTTTCGAGAAGCTGAATGTAGCGGCCGTGGGTAATCTCCACTTCTTCGCCCTTTTCATCCAGAATCGAAGGGAATTTGATGTCGGCATTGTTTATGTAACTAAAGGTTCGGCTAGATGATCCTAATACCTCGCTGGCTTGTGCGAGTAGTGATTCTTCTTTTTCGGATAAGGTATGGGAACGGAAACGATTTAGTATTTCCAGTTCATATCCATATAGAGAAAGTTTTTCGTGTTCTTTCACGAAAGAGGTGACTTTTTCTTCGGGAATTGCTAAGATTTCAGGGCGATAGTAGGACATCGCATTACTTGCTTCCGTCATTAAGCTAGCGGCTCGATCGTTGTATGCTTGATAATGAGAGTTGGTGGTGTCTTGGTCGTAACGCATACGAGCATAGACAAATACTTTTCCTAATCTCTCTGAAACTTGGTCACGAGTTTGTAATGCTTGAAAAAGAATATTGGCTGAACTTCCTAGCTTTCCTTGAAACTGGGTAAACTGAGGAAGAGTTGCTTTGATCTCCTTATATTCCTGTTCCCATGCATCATCTGTGGCAAATATGTCTTCTAATCGCCATGTATCTGGAGTGGCAATTTCAGATCGTTTCGGTAATTTTTTTGCTTTCGACTCCATCGCAGACCCTCCTTATGATATAAAACGATAAAAATGGACATTCTTAACTTATTATACCGATGTGATGATGCGAGGTAAATCGAATTGCAAGTACGCCGAATTTTCGAATGGATTTTTATGCAATAAATGTATGATAGTATTCTCATACACAAGTGTCATCATTTTGACTGAATGGGTAATTCCCGCTGAAGGACTGGTCAAGCCTAGTAAAAACCTTTATGATTAAAAGAGTACCACCATAACACCCATAGTCCAATAAAGCTTAGATACCAAGACTTAATTAAGGTTAACTAAGAGGAGGGAAGTGAAAAAAAGTGGGTTTGCAAACAAATTGCAAACAATACGATTGATACCTCCAACTACTATGAATCGTTATTCTCCTCATCATGAAGCAACATCTTTTCAAACCTCTCCACTGCTTCCTGTTGCATGTTAGGTAGTACATGGCTGTAGGTATCTAATGTAATGTTTATATTTGAGTGACCCAACCTTTCTGAAACTACTTTCGGATGTTCCCCTTGCTGTAACATGAGTGTGGCATGAGTGTGACGAAGGTCGTGAAATCGGATGTCTGGGAGATTAGCTTTCGTCAGTATTTTTTTAAATCTTTTGCGCAAATGTAATGGATTTAAAGGTGAACCAAAACAAGTTGCGGTAATCAAATCATAACATTGATAAAGTTCATTAGTTTTCTCTTGATCTTGTACCTGTTTATGATTTTTTAGTGCTTGTATCACAATAGGTGGTAAAGTGACTGATCTCACACTTCTCCTCGTTTTGGGTTCTTGTAATACAGGTGTATGACTAACAAGAACGAGATTTTTCCGAATACTTGCTGTACATGTGTTCATATCAACATCCTTCCATCGCAGTCCTAGTATCTCCCCCCTTCTCAGTCCTGTAGTGATAGCCAAAAGAAATGTTATATAGTATCGATCATTTTTGGCATAAAACAGAAATCGTTTTACTTCTTCGAGATTAAGAGGTGAAATCTCTTTCTTACGGTGTTTAGGCGATTCAACCAATGTGACTACGTTAAGATTCACTAATCGCCATTTAACTGCCTGATTCAATGCTGTGTTTAAAAGGCCGTGGAGCCTACGAACGGTTCCAGACGACAAACCACCTTCACTTTTTATTCGACCTTCTTCTAGCATTTTGTTATAAAAACGTTGTACATGGATAGCCTGCAATTTATCTAAAGACAGAGGGCCAAGGAAAGGAACAATGTGTGTTTTAATTAGATAGGAATAAGATTCTAGAGTAGTAGGCTTTACAGCATTTTTGGCATAATCTTGAAGCCAGATCTCCAGATACTCTCCTAATGTCATCTTGTTTGATTCTACAAAGGTTCCGTTTTCAATTTCATTGATCGTCTTATTTAATTCCCTCTCAGCTTCTCTTTTAGTTGGGAATCCTTTTGACCACTTTTGCTTACGCTTTCCTGTCTGAGGATCACGACCAACATCAATAACATAACACCATTTAGAACCTCTTTTGCGTACATGACCTCTCATTGTCTGTTTCCTCCTTATATGGCTGTCGAGTCTTTCAATGGCAGATACTTCGAACTAATCTCACCCGTTGTCTCGTCTACTTCAATCCCCATCAACTTCCACCTAATATGCTTGGTGCGATTCCACAGTTCCCTGTTCCGCTCTTTCTTGGTGTCTTTGTACTGATCAATCATCATGAAGTCTTTCTCTTTTAATCGTGAAATTGCTTTCTTCACTAGATCCAATAAGAACCCTTCGGATTCTGCTTTCACGATAGTAGCTAGGGTAGGGGCTACTTGGCGTTCTAACCAACTAAGTTTCGTTTCAACGGTTCTTTCTTTTGGTAGTTCTGTAAGCTTGATTTTGGATGCGTCTCCGATGAAGCGTTCCCACTTCTTCCATGTCTTCCAGCGGCATTTATTACTATCCGTTCCTTTGGTCGTGAAGCGTACATAGTGATTTAAAACTCCCGTTACAATCTCACCTGCATCCATTTCATTTGCGATTAGCCAAGCAACCTTAACGGCTCTTTCGTCCTTTAATTCCAACTCTGTGCGGTTCCAGAACTGGATCCCTTCTAATTCATCCTCTTTCCCATCTTT
>NZ_FNPL01000051.1 GCF_900107305.1 Thermoactinomyces sp. DSM 45892 | reverse complement strand
GTGGGAAGTCCGATTGCCAACCGGAATTACAGGGAGATTGAAGGATTGATTGGTTTCTTTGTAAATACACTGGTATACCGGGCTGATATGACAGGGAACCCGACCTTCCAAGAGCTGTTGTCGCAAGTGCGTGAAAAAGCGTTACGGGCTCATGAGTATCAAGATGTTCCGTTTGAAAAAATCGTAGAAGTCGTGCAGACCGAACGGAGTACGAGTCATTCTCCGATCTTCCAAACGATGTTTACCATGCAAGATACTCCTAGGAAACAACGGGAGCTTGTGGGAAGAAGCTTGGAAATGGTTGAGATTCATACCTCGATCGCGAAATTTGATTTAACGCTATCGATGGCAGATTCGGAAGAAGGGTTATTCCTTGCCTTTGAATATAATACGGATCTATTCGACCCTTCTACGATTGAACGGATGACCGGACACTTTGAAAACTGGTTGAACGAAATCGTACATCATCCAGATGCACCGCTATCAGGGTTAACCCTGATGTCGAAAGAGGAGCAGAAACAGTTACTAGAAGAGTGGAACGATACACCAGTAGAGTATTCATATGAGAGCACAATTCATGAACGGTTTGAAGAGCAGGTTTTACGTACACCAGAAGCCGTCGCTGTGGTGTATGAAGATAGACAGCTGACCTATCGAGAGTTAAATGAGCAGGCGAATCAATTGGCTCACTATCTACAGAAATGCGGAGCGGGGCCTGAGTCACTAGTTGGATTATGTGTCGAACGTTCTCCCGAGATGATGATCGGACTCTTGGGGATCTTGAAAGCGGGGGGAGCCTATGTTCCTCTTGACCCAGCCTATCCAGAGCAGCGACTGCAGTATATTTTAGAGGATGCAGGGATTCAGTTAGTTGTAACGCAGGAGAGTCTACTAGAATCAAGCTGGCTTCCAGAAGAGATTCAAGCGGTTTGCTTAGATCGAGATCAAGCGGAGTTGGGGAAAGAAAGTATGGATCTACCGGCTACCCACGTAAGCGCAGATCGACTAGCCTATATCATTTACACCTCAGGATCTACTGGAAATCCGAAAGGCGTTATGGTGGAGCACCACAATGTCATT
>NZ_FNPL01000037.1 GCF_900107305.1 Thermoactinomyces sp. DSM 45892 | reverse complement strand
CATCACGGAGTGATGCTCTACCATAACGCCTTTCGGATTCCCAGTAGAACCGGATGTGTAGATGACATACATTACGTTCTTTGCTGTCGCTTCACCTATCGGAGAAAGAGTACTCTCTTGTGCGATCATTTCTTGATCCCGATCTAAGCAAATGGCTTCGATTCCTTGTGGTAACCATCCTTGTAACGACTCCGTCGTGACAAGGACTCGGATCCCCGCATCCGCTAAAATATACTGCAGTCGCTGCTCTGGATAGGCTGGGTCAAGAGGAACATAGGCCCCTCCAGCTTTCAAGATCCCCAAGAGTCCGATCATCATCTCAGGAGAACGTTCAACACATAATCCAATCAGTGACTCAGGCCCCACTCCGCGTTTCTGTAGATAGTGAGCCAATTGATTCGCCTGCTCATTTAACTCTCGATAGGTCAACTGTCTATCTTCGTAAACCACAGCGACGGCTTCTGGTGTACGTAAAACCTGCTCTTCAAACCGTTCATGAATCGTACTCTCATATGAATACTCTACTTTCGTATCGTTCCATTCTTCTAGTAACTGCTTCTGCTCCTCTTTCGAAATCAGGGTTAACCCTGATAGCGGTGCATCTGGATGATGTACGATTTCATGCAACCAGTTTTCAAAGTGTCCGGTCATCCGTTCAATCGTAGAAGGGTCGAATAGATCGGTATTATATTCAAAGGCAAGGAATAACCCTTCTTCCAAATCTGCCATCGATAGCGTTAAATCAAATTTCGCAATCGAGGTATGAATCTCAACCATCTCCAAGCTTCTTCCCACAAGCTCACGTTGTTTCCTAGGAGTATCTTGCATGGTAAACATCGTTTGGAAGATCGGAGAATGACTCGTACTCCGTTCGGTCTGCACGACTTCTACGATTTTTTCAAACGGAACATCTTGATACTCATGGGCTCGTAACGCTTTTTCACGCACTTGCGACAACAGCTCTTGGAAGGTCGGATTTCCTGTCATATCAGCCCGGTATACCAGTGTATTTACAAAGAAACCAATCAATCCTTCAATCTCTCTGTAATTCCGGTTGGCAATCGGACTTCCCACCAGAATATCTTCCTGTCCGGTATAACGAGATAAAAAGCTCTGATACGCCGTAAGCAGGGTCATGAAAAGGGTCGAACCTTCTTGACGACTCATCTCTTTTAGTTTCTCTCGTAATGGGTGTGATAAGAGAACTTGGTGCATCTTACCTCGATTGGTTTGAACCGCTGGCCGTGGGCGATCTGTCGGTAATTGTAGGATCGGTAAGTCGCCTGACAGTTCTTCTTTCCAGTACTGGAGTTGTTGCTCCAATACGTCTTCTTTCAGCCACTCTCTTTGCCACTGGGCAAAGTCTGCGTATTGTACAGGAAGAGGGCTTAGCTCCGCTGGTGTCCCACTAATATCTTCTTCATAGAGAGCCATCCATTCATCCAGCAAGACTTCCATGGACCAGCCGTCTGAGATGATATGGTGCATGGTACAAAGTAGCATCCATTCCTTTTCCTCTACTTGAAGGATCTGGACTCGAATCAAAGGGCCTTGTCCCAAATCAAACGGCGCTTCCGCTTCGTTTTGAATGATACGCTTCATTTCATTGTCTCGTGCTTCCTTCGGAAGCTCCGTTACGTTCATCACTGGAATCGTTTCCGGGCTGTAAGGACGGATTTGTTGTACGGGTTGATCATCTATCTCTTGAATTACAGTCCGTAGCGACTCATGACGTTCTAGAAGCTGATTCCATCCCTTTTCTAGGGATTCGAGTGCCCAATCCCCTGTAAGACGCCATACGGCGGGAATATTATAGAGAGCACTATTAGGCGTGAAACGATCGATAAACCATAAGCGCTGCTGCGCATAGGATAGCGGGATTGCTTCGCCACGCTCCACTGGTACAAGGGGTGGTAATTCTCTCTTTTGGTCCCCTTGACGCAATTGACCAATTCGACTTGCTAACGTCTCCACTGTTGAGTGCTCGAACAGCTCACGTAATGGAAGTTCGATTTGAAACGCTTCTTGTAGACGAGAAACCACTTGGGTTGCAAGCAGTGAGTGTCCACCCAGTTCAAAAAATGAATCTTGCGCTCCGATGTTCGAAACACCTAATACCTGACTCCAAACAGACGCAATGAGTTCTTCTACAGGAGAAAGATGATTCTCTCCACTTCCTGCTTGTTCTTCTGGAATAGGTAATGCTTTTCGATCAATCTTCCCATTAGA
>NZ_FNPL01000009.1 GCF_900107305.1 Thermoactinomyces sp. DSM 45892 | reverse complement strand
ATCGTAACAGTTAGAGCATGCGCGAAGTTCGTTGTTATATTCTGTTCTTATACCGCAGTATGAGCAAGGTATGATCTCAGGCGGTCTTTCTTTTAGCTTTTTCATTGTCTTGTAGCAATATTTGCATATGTGAGGGTCAGGTTCGAAAGTAAAGGTGTTTGTTGACTTATGTATTTCACAAGTCGGACAGTACCAATCAGTGAATGTATGTGGCATTTTAAACACGCTCCTGTGAGTGAATTAACTTACGTAGGGGTACAGTCCAATGTACGAAAATGAATCAAATCTCAAAGCCACTATCCCTTAGTAGTGTAAAGCATGTCAAACTTAACCATGCCAGCTAGATCTAGTTTTTCTCCACCCACCAAGTCCATGATGGGTAGGATTTCGTTATTTGATATGAGTGACAAGGCAACTCTTGCATCCTTATCTTCAAGTTGAGCGATTTGCCCATTTTCAAAGTAAATCTTCATAAGGGTCATGCCTTTTCCAGCTAAATAAAGGTTGTTTGTATTCATTTTTCGTTCCTCCTAGTTTTTTGTGTAGAAATCTGTTTTCACCTTCCAAAACATACCCCTGCGAACCTGTATGAAAGCTTATTTTTGATTCTGAGTGTCTTTGTATACGAAGGTAAAAAGAATCAATATATATAGCCTTACAGCCCGTCTCATCCGAATGCCTTACTACTCTGATTCTAGCTCTCTCATTATTGCCCACAATCTGTCCAATTCTGCCTTCAACTGAGCTGCCTTTTCCTCCTGTTGAGGATTCAGCAGATGACTAGCATATTCCCAGGTCAAATCACTAATTTTCGATAGTAAATCTTGTTTCTCCTGGAACACTTTCATCTTAGCATTGAGGACAAGTGCATCTAGGTAGTGTGGGTTCTTTCTTTCAATGAAGCGATTCAATTCCTCTTCTTCAATGTGATATCCTTCTTTTCGATTGATTCCAGGACTATGTTCACCTTGGATCTTAGTTGCCTTTATTTTTCCTTCTCTAATCCAACGCTTTAGAGTCTCGCTTGAGTGAGTAATGTTGGCTGCGTTCAATATCTCAGTAGCCTCTTGTACAGTCAACAAATCCAACCATTCTCCTTTCATTCCATTTGTAACATTACATTTATCATACATCTAAATCAATGATTATTCAAGTAAAATAACATATGTAACATTACAAGTATGATTTTAAAGAAATAAAAAAACTGTCTACAAGATCCGCAGATCCGAGACAGTTTTTCCCCCTTAAATATATCGTTTAAGGGATTTTCATTACTATGCAATAATAGTATTGCATATTCAAATTGTGATGTCTAGAATAGATACTGTTAGTGTAAAGTAGTATCTAGTTCTTTCTAGATGTCTCTTTATATATAAAGATTGAAAAGAGAAGCTATTTTATTGCTTGGTGGTGGTAAATAGCTTCTTTTTCAATCTCATGTGCTCTATCGAGTCTATATGCTTCCATTCTGCCATTCCAAAAAATCTTGATAGCATCTGTTTAACAAAGGTGAAAGACTGCCTTCATAGTATTGGTTCATCAAATCTTTTAAGACTCTCCAGGCAAATTCATACTCCTCTTGTGAGATCTTCCTGGTCAATCTCGCTTCTTCTAATTCCTCTTCATCCAGTACTACCAGTTTTGATAGACTCGGATATATAACTACATCCAGAAATAAGTCATCGTACCAAGGTATTTGCTGACGATCCCATCCAACCTGTTTGCAAATATCTATATACCATTCAACTACCTTATTTTCTCGATCTATGAATGTGCTAATGGCATATGGAGTACTCGGAAAAACGTGTTGAATCCGTGTATATCCTTTATCTATAAGGCAGATTTCTTCTCCATCTTCCTCTATGACAAGCGGTTCCCTTACTTCTAAAATCTGCATAATGCAGAAGGATCTCGCCCAAGTAGAATCTAACCTATGTACGATCTCCGTTTTCTTACATTCAATCCTTTCCCATTCATCCATTGTGACTTGTTTTCGCTTCATGTTGATTCTCCTTTCGAAATCAATACTTTTTTCGAAGTAGTCGGTAGGTTGTTTACGATATTATTTAAGAGACGACCTGCATTTTCTACGTTCTCAATCGCTTCAAAAGCATCGTCAAAATCTCGCTCACTTAACAAGTCCCTTACTTCTTGAAGGTCATAGAACGTTTCTTCGACCTTATCTCGCTCCGCACTCGAGAGTTCCCCTACATATTGATAAACCGCATCACTTAATTCGCATACTTTCTCGTCGGCTGGAGTCATGATTTTATGAATATCATCAAAGCATTCATCGCCTTTCCAAGTTAACTCACTGTGCAACTTATTTACAAGTTCTGATGTGTCTTTTAAGTAGTCTGTAATCATCATGTTATAGATCGTCCCCTTTATCATTTTTCTGTTTAGCTCAAGTTGTACATCATCCAGAAACTTACAGTATCTATGCTCGACTTGTGTAACTTCGTCCAGTTGCACATACTCTGGCATAGCTAGCATTTCAGGGCAAACAGCGTTATTCACTTGGATGTACTCTTTTATCTCGTCATGTTCCTCAAACGATTTCACATACCATGCGAAACGTTTTTTAAACTTATCTCGTTTGGCTCTCTTGTACATCTTTTGTGTTAATTCAGATTCAGAAAATTCTTTTACAAGTGTTTTGTACGGCATATCCATAAATCCGCTCTCTCCTTTTAAGGAAATTGTCGACATCATCCAAAACCTTTGCAACTAAAGTATCATCACGTATAAGCTCCCTCATTTTTCGATCACTTGCATAGCGCATATCTTCCGCCTGTATTTGACTTTTGAGGATAGACTTCTCTAACGTAGTTGCGTACTCAACTAAACGTTTCGTACAAGTAGGGTCATCTTGATTCCTACGCTCCCAACATTCTTGCCCAATTATGGAGTTTGCTAACTCGATTGTGTACGCTTCTTTCTCTTCTTCCGTCCATTCTACATAATTGACGTCTCCGTACTCATTCATGTACATCCCCTCCCTTAGGAAGCATCCTTACATATTTTTTCAAATGTTTTTTCTGAAACCCAGTACACATACCAACCGCTGTAAAACGAATTCTTATACTTGTCCTCTAAGTATCTGCCGACAAACCTTCCCCTACGCCCTTTTAGCTTCGTAGGTATCGTGATTCTGTATGAACCTGTACGATAGTATCTTTTAAAGTAAATGTCTTTGTTTGGTACTTTTTCTCCGATTTCCTCTTTTGTAATGGTGAGTCCGTCATCACCTATTTGTGGCTTCGGTATTCCATACGATAAATGAGGGTTGTAAAAATCCTTTATTTCGTTTATGACATCCAACACATTGATCATCCTTTCATATGTACTACATGAGACTGAACAGCTCCGCCACACATTATCCTTCTAAAGATGTTCAGCCTTTGTATTACACATCATTTTGTTAACTAGCCACATCACTTACATGGGTTTCGGATTTTTCCAGAACCACCAAGCGGATATTTACACCCGTTGATCGGTCAGAGTTAAGGAAGGAGTTAGGGGGGAGTTTGAGGGAGTACCCATCATGTCGGGTTAAAAACTCTCGAAATTTCTTTGATTGACTATCTTGTCGGAAGAATGGTCCTTCACTTGCTAGGGCCACTACCTTTCCACCTGGCTTGACTAAATGATAGGCATGTTGGATGTGAATAGCATCTTGTCCGCTTTCAAATGGTGGATTCATGATGATTCGATCATATTTCCCTTTTTCTTGAGACACTAGGAAATCCTGCCCAACTATGTTGTATCCCTTCTCTTTCAGCAGCTCTCGCAAGCTGTAGTTGATTTCGATTACATCTACTTGTGCGCCTGTTTCCACTAAGCAATCCGCAATGTGACCAGCTCCAGCAGATGGCTCCAGCACCTTCATATCGGAATGAATGTCTGCTTCGTTTATCATCTGTTCCACAACCTCATCTGGTGTTGGGAAATACCCTGGTATATTCCTATGTGCGATTTCCTGCTCTTTCATTTTAATTCGTTCCACTCTCACCTGTTCTTCGCTTTTTTTGGTTCCGTTTATATGAGGTAACAACTCGATCAGGCATTGTCGATAGTCTTCATCTGTGAAAATTCCTATCGCCTCTAAACGCTTTCTTTCCATCAAGAGACTATGAATACTTTGAGCTGAATACTTTGTTCTTCTGTGTTTTTTCCCCATGGATAGGAGTCTTTCCATTTCTTTTCGTACAGGCGACAAATCAATGTAATCCCGATCCTGCATTTCAATGTATCTCTTTATCTTCTCATAATCCTCTCTACAACCTTCATCTTGAAAGTCCAGCACCTTCTCCAGATCATCTAAAAAGTGGTTGATTCTATACGCTCCGCACTCAAAATTCGGCATTGTAGTATACATGATGATTTCTTCCATTGTCAGATCTCTTGCTTCAGTGTCTCTATAGCTATTGTTTTGCTCGCTGTAATAGTAGAAAGGCTTTTTTCGATCCATCAAACGTTTGGCTCTATTACTCTCTTGGATTAACGTTTCTACTTGAGTTCGATTTTTGATCTTTTTCAAGTAAACTGCGGTTCCATCTTCAATAGCTGTGGCAATGGACAACATCACCTTTTGTAGCTGTTCTAAGCGGTCTGCATCTCGGTGCATACTAGCTGCTATGGCCAAACGTCGACGTGTATTTGTAAGCCTGTCTGGAGATCGTTTTTCAATGATTTTAATGCTGAGTTTTTCGGCTAACTCTCTAAGCTTTAAGGGTCCTGTTGGTGTTTTCATGAACATCATCCTTTACTTATTATTTTTCAGATAGGAGACATAGCAGCCTTGCAGCATGAACACGGGCCACTCTTGGGTGGACGCCACAATCAATCATGTCTTGTATGCGTTCGTAAAATTTCTCATATCTTTCATGGAGATCTGCACTAATAATCCATGATTCAAACTCGTCTAGTTTCGGATGTCTCATTTTTAAGTTCCTCCTTCTCTATTCTGGATCTTTAAGAACTCTCTCTTACATCTTTATTATAACACAATGTAAGTGATATTACCATACATTATTTCATAGAAGAAATACTTTCTGCCATCTCTTTAGCCCATTCCATTACATAACTACATCTATAACGTTGCCATGCCCCTTTACTCATAGCCCAACGGAAACCATGGCGTTTTAACTTTGTGCGGATTTCTTTTGGTGGTTTCCCATTAAAGAACATCTGTAATCGTTTGTCTTCTACGTTGTCTACTATCGTAATTCCATTGATAGTTATTTCTGTTGTAACATCTTGAGAAGCCTTCTGGAGAGCTTCCAATCTTCTCTTCAGTCGTTTAATATTTGCATTGCTATTCGTAAGACAATAACTTGCAAATGGTTTGTATTTTTCAGGATTATGAACCCCTTCCCTATTCCTTCTGATTGTTTCCTTTATCCTTTCAGAGACTGACATCCTGTCAACATCGCCTTTGTACTTTCGATATTCTGCATTGGCTGTTTTCATCGTCTCATGAATTTCAACTAGCTCTTCAATTCTCATGCTTAACTTTTCAATTGCATCTTCATCATCAGAGTAAATTGCTTTGTTATTTCGTGCCGCCTCTGCCTTTCTAATGTAGTATTCACTTGTCTTACTATGATCTATGGACTTCCTCATATCATTGTGACCACGCTCTACTAAACGCCGATGTCGCCCTTCTGAATGATGTCCCACTTTGATTGGCTCACCAGCCATACCTCTAAGTGTTTGAATGGAATGTGAATTGCAATAGGCGTTACTAAGTTCCTGATGTTTTTCAGCCAATCTTTCATAACGCTCAATACGTTGTTCTTTTTTTTCTTCGTAGTTCATTAAGCATCTCTCCCTTTTATATCAACTCTTCCTTACATCTTTAATATAACACAATGTAAGTGATATTACCATACATTGTGTTATATTAAATTACATTTCTGTGTTTCTAACTTCATGTACTGTCTCAAATGCATAGTATTCTGCTTCGTTGCAAATCTCTAGACCCAAGCAATTATTTGCATAATCATGATTATGCTCTAGGTAATTCAACACCTTTTCCTTGGGAAGTACCTCTATTTCTCTGTTGGTCATTTCATCCACCAACTTCTCCAAGTAAAACTCCACTGGTATTACATACGAAACACGAACATACTCTTCTTGGTTGTCGATTTGTTTGCATAGATCAAGTATTTCTTCTTTGTTTAAGTTGCTCATATATATCCCCCTTCAAATCTCTTGATAGTAGTCTGGATGGACTAGGAGTAAGTACCCTCCACCTTCGGGTTCCCATTCGGTAGTGTCTTCTTTGTTAGGCATCTCATCTAGCGCATCCATAATCGCTTCCATTTCTCCCGTACATAATTGTATAGGTTCATCCGAGATTAAGTAGTAGTCTCTGATTTTGCCAATTACATTACAGTCAGAATCAGTTACTTTTTTTGTTCGTGTCACCACAGAACGAAAATCAGAATGGATTTCAACAGAAATGCCTTTTCTCAATGCATCCTCCAGAATAGTCTTGGAATTATCCCAATCGTACTCATCAAAGAAGGTATCTATATCTTCCTTCCAGCCACGTTGATCCATAAGATTACGAAGATCACTTCTTTGTATTATGATTTGCCTTTCAAACCCATATGTACCATAGGTATATAGTTTTACATGCTCATTTTTCCTCATGCTTATACAACTCCCTTATGATCTTGATACGTTTTCAAACATATTTCCTCATTCACTATCTCCCTAAGTGTTTCAAGACCACCAAATACTCCTCGGTCTTGGAGAATCCCACTCTGACTTTTTACGATCTCTATATTTTCGCGTGTCGGCTCTACTCCACATTCTTCTAGTACTACTACAATATCTTCTTCTGCCCACCGAATAACACAAAAACGTCTATCATTTTCCATTGATCTCGTAATCATCGTTAAAACTCTACGATTCTCATTCATCCGATCCTTTGTTCGTTCAATTTCTCCTTGAATATATGTTACCAACTCTGTATCGCCATCACTTTCTGTCAAACTAAGTTGTTCTTGTTTCTGCTCCAGTAATTCTTCATCTGCCAAAAATGAATTATCTAATTGATCCAAGAGTACTATAAGATCTCGATCCTCTAACGAAATATTGACTTTATCCTGCTTAATCATTTAAAGCACTCCTTTTTATTAAGTAAGTGATATTGCCATACATTATACTTTTGAAGAAAAAGTAATTATTATCTCATTTTTATGTTGTGTATTCATTGCGAATCGCCCCTTTTATTGAATCTCCCTTACATCTTTATTATAGCATTTTGTATGTTATATGTCCATACATTTTTGATGCGTTTTATCTTTGACATTCATTAATTTTATCTGTATTATAGATATAATGTATGTGTATATCACTCACAATGAACTGAAGGGTGGAAAGAACAATGGCTGAACGGCTTAAACGTATAATAGTGCGGTTTTCCAATAACATGATAGAGCGACTATGCGATGCAGAAGAACGTGAAGGCATTGATAGAAGCAGCTTAATCGTATCCTATATATATCAATTAGTTGAATCTAAAACAGACAAATTCGACATATCTTATGCACTACTGGATATTGGTAAAGATGCCAATGTTGATATTGGCATTTCTGGGCAGTTGAAATCTCAGTTCCAGGACAAAATTGATACCATAAATAAAAACCAAGGACGATCAGGGGTAAATAAACTTACCTTATCTAATATAGTCGCCTCTCGATTAATACAATTTGTGATCATGTCTGAAAGAAAAGCCGCAGCAGTTACTACAAAATAAAAAAAGAAGAATTCCAGATAACACAAGGAATTCTTCTTTTTTTATCTAATTGCTATTACTTAGCTTACTCAAAACAACTCAAAACGGAAGCTCATCATTGGTCAAATTATGTCCGTCTCCTTTTTTGGTAGCAGCCGCTTCCTTTTTAGCCTCTTCCACTTCAATGAGAGATTGAATTTCGTCATCAGTCATAAGTAGCCTTTGAAACATCTCATCTTGGAGCTTTCTGTAATACTCAAGCTTCTCATGTATTTCCACAAGTCTTTATATCACCCGTATGATCCAAATATTGCTTATAAAACTGGCTGCGTTTGAGATCCACTTTTGTATAGCTGGGATCATATGTATTTTTGATCACATCTAAAGTTGCTAAACAATCAGATGTTGCCCTGTGCTTTGTTTTATAACCGCAAGCCACCTCTAACTTAATCCAGCTACTATTTCGCAATGATGCATACGTCTTCATTACACACTCACTTTTAAGCCCATAAGTATTCTTATACCTTTCATCCGAATAATCTACTTTGTATGGATAAAAGGAACTTCGTATGACCCTCAAATCAAAATCCGAATTGTAGATAAGGATGATTTTATCCTTGATCAAAGGGTACAATTCCTCCCAAACTTCCAACCAAGTCGGCGCATCTTTTACCATCTCATAGTTAATCCCGTGTATCTTCATTGATCCTTGTGAGATTGAATTTACAGGACGAGCCAAACTATTATACAGTGTATGCCCATCTAGATTTATTACTGATATTTCCAATATTTCTGCGTTGTTAAGGTCCGTTGTCTCAGTATCGAGAATAACGTATTCTTGTTTATTCTCCATCCAATGATTAAATTTCAGCTGTTGTTCACCAGTGGATCTCCTTGTTATATTAGGATAAACACAAACTGAACTGTTCAACAACATTGTTTTTAAAAAAGTAGGAGAAGATAATAATCTGTCCTCTCCTACTAGTTGGTATTACCAGCTTGTCTTTGGTTGTTGGATACTATTTGTGGCTTTATCAATATCAGTCATCATCTGCTTCAACTGTTGCAATCCTTGCATTAACTGTTGCTGTTGAGCATCTATCCGAAAGGAAAACGCTCGCAAGCCTTCCCGTGTAATCGGAGTAGCTGCGTTAGAAGCATCCACAATCTCTTTTTCAATAGAATCGAACGCTTTTACTGTTGATTCTAGTACCTGTATTGCAAATGTAGCTTTATCGGCTAAGTGGTCAATATTTAGAGCTGCTGTTTTTGTGTGCAGCTGTCCCCAATCTGACGACATATAGTTGGGCACTGGTTTTGGTGAATAATCGCTCATATCAAGCTCTCTCCTTTTATCACTTCTGATATTTGTCGGTAATGGTATCAATCTTATCTGTCAGCTCATCAATTTTATCTGTTAAACCGTCGATTTGATCCGTATATTTATCGACATCCTTAACATTCTTTTGAACCTCTAAGATGTTGGTACTAACTCCTGTCACCTTAGACATGATTTCGGTACAAATAGAGCTAACTAGGACTTGTACATGGTCTGGAGCGTTACCCCCTACTTGTTGCACGAGACGATCTACAAGCGGTTTAATCTGACCTAATGTATTATGCGCATTGGTTAGCTCTCTTGCGCAAGAATTCAGCTCTGCATCAATCTTATCTGCTGTGCGGTCAATATGAGATTGGGTAATCTGGTCAATCTCACGAACTACTTTATCCACTTCGTTACATAGGCTACGTACTGCGCTTTTTCCAACTATCATGTTATCTTCTCCCTGGCAAAGTATTTTGGGTAAATCCTCTGAATGTTTTATCTTGTAAAGACATAGTTTAACGAGTTTGCGCTCAGTCGTTCCATAAACAATTCCATTTGTTCGCCAACTTGAATCTCATTGTACTCTTCAAGATATTGCATGCGAACATCCAACCACTCTGTTCCGCTGTTAGAATCAGGAGGGAGTTAATCCCTCCATCTATTCGAGGATCACAAAACAAGTTCCTCAAGTTGTCGCCTTACTGTCGTTCCTTCTTTTCTGAATTAACTAGTTGCATCACTTTCTCTAATACTATTGTGGGGACTTCCTGGTAGTTTGATGTGATTGGTATAAGACTACTTCCCTTTTCCTCAATAACAAAATCATACCCATATGAGGGCTTTTGTTTCTTTACTATCTCTATCAATGCAAACACGGATTTTTGAAATCGTATTCCTATTTCAAAGCCGTTCATTTCATCTTCTATAATTCCTTCATCTTCCTCATGTAGAAGATGATCATAGTCAACGAATAGGTATTTTGCCTTATCTGGAATTATAGGCATTTCAATGAAGCCCTCTGATACAGTTATAACTAATGGTAATTCGGCAACTACAAGGTTGAATTTTTCGCTCATATTAGGTCCTCCATCTCATTTTTATTTCTTGGGGGATCAGACCAATTCGTCCGATCCCACTTTGATTTATATACTGAACCGCTCAACTAGTTCTAAACACTTCTTGCAGGTGATACGCTGTTGTTTAGACTTCTCAATTTCCCTCTCAGTGACAGCTATATCGTTCAAATGCATGAGGTCGTGTAACTTCCGATTGATTTGCACTTTCCCACACAGGAAGTCTCCATATTCACGTTTGATACGTCCGATCTGCATATCTTCCAGTAGGAGAATATGCTTTGCACTGGTAGGGTTCACATAATCATAAAAACCTCGTCCCGATCTAGGTTGTACCTTTTCAGCTACCTTCCATTTGAAGGGGGTTGCAGTTAGAGAATATGAACCCTCTAACTGCTGTTGAGCATAGCTTAAACTCATGCTACACCCCTCCTATACTCTTGGAGATCGCTTAGAATGGAAGCTTTAGTTGATTCTTTCAAGTAATCGATGAAGTCTGTAGCTTGTCCTACCGTGAGTTCAGTTCTACTTGTTTTCTGATAACGATGTTTTACTAGTTCCTTAGCGGTTCCATCGGTCATATTTAAACCCTTTTGCAGTTTGAAAATATATTTGCGTTGACCTTCAGACAGTAGATTTTCTTCTTGTTCTTCCTGGGCTTCAACACTGAAATAATCCTTGTCGAGTTTCCCTTCGTAAGCCTTTTTACCAACCCCTAGCATAGCTACAACCTTCTTAAAGGTGTTTGTATACGCTCCTTTAAAGGCCGAAGCCTCGTCCAATGATTCATGACCACCATAACCATTTACTTGGGCTAAAATCTCAAATCCATTTTCTCCTTCTGCCCAACGCCAATTTCCTATCTGGATTGTCATCTGCATCACAATTTTGTACATCGGTTTTCCAGAGTTAGATTTAGCGACTTCTTGTTTTACAACCGTGGTGATTTCTCGCCAGTGTCCAAATAGAACCTCGTTCAAGCGATTCACACAAAATTGATAGCCATAGCCAGTTGTATCATATGCCTTTCGGCTTTTCTCCTTTGGAACATGGTCAATCGCTTCTCGTGGTAAATCTGCTGATAGCTCTTTATATTTCTCAGGGAGTTCTTCATATGTTAAAAGTCCATTTTTCATAGATGCGCCTCCTGTCAATATGTGCTACACTACGATCATAAAATATTTTTTCTAAACCGCTCTCTTAGGTGTTACAGCACCTTTAGGGAGCTTTTTTTGTTTTGAAGCATATTGAGTCAGGTTCTCGATACGCCCTTTTGATACGTCCATAACTTTTGCTGTGCCTTTGTGAACTTTTCCGAAGATCATTGTCTCACCTCCCTTACATCTTTATTATACGATATTCGATATCGAATATCAACTATAAAATATATTATATTCGATGTTTATTTATTTTCTATTTGCTGATATAATGTCAATACCATATACATAAGGAATGAGGTTTCTATAGGATGAAAAAGATAAAAAAAGTCACAACCAAACCAATCCTGGGAGCTGTCTTAAAGGCACGAGGATTGAACCAAGATGAGTTGGCAGCGGCGGCAGGCATCCCTCAAGGGACTATTTCGAGATTCGATAAACTTGAGAGACACACAGATGAGCATATTGCGGCTATAACAGCTATTTTGGAATGCAAATATGAAGATTTATTTCAAACTCATATTGAGTATGAAGAGGAACAAAATTAGAAAATCCCCCTTATTATCAGCTGATAATAAGGGGGATTTTATTGTTTTATCCATCACGGTATAAGAATTGTTAATTTAGAAAATAATGATAACATCATTAATGTTGAAAGGTGTGAAGGATCAATGATTCTGGATAAATATAAGTTTAACCAGTACGGCGATATTGTAAGAGGAGGGACAAATACGGCAACATATACAAGTTTCGTTTTGATCCAATTCCCATTGATACCTCCCTCCCCCATGAACAATGGTTTAAATGGAATGTAACCATGTTTCTCAACAACAAATAAATATTACATAGAGAAGGGAACATCCTACAAAAGCCACTTATGCAAGAAGTAATCGAAATGGACAATTGGTGGAGCAATCCTTTACCCTACATAAAAGAGAGCAACTAGATTTCCTCTTCTACTTAGAGGGAAATAGTTGCTCTCTTTTTATTTAACGGAACCTTTTACTGTCTACTACTACCAATCGTCTAAGGCTGCATCTATACAAGCATCTGCTTCATTAGATACAACTGTTGTATCTACACCTACAGGTTGCTCTAAATTTACTTGACTTGGTGGGGACGTACCAACTATAGCATCAGGTATTTCATTGGATATCAAAGCCATACAAAGGTTTCCTAGCATTTGTTGTACGATTGGTTGACTTAGCTTTTCCTGTTCTTCTATTGTCAGTGGGCGAGGAATTGGCAATTGTATTTCATGATTTACGGCCAGATGTAACTCCTCATCTACCTTTTCGAAAAACTTAGTTGAGAGGATTTTGGATTGCTTCCAATCGCTAATGAGTTGCAGTTGTTCCTTTGTCAATTTTGTTGATACCTTGATAGAAAGACTATCTCCTGGCTTAACTACTACTTTTTTGGTCATCTATTTCACCGTTAAACGCTTCTTTTCTTCTTTTCTCTGTGCGATCTTCCAACCTCCACGAGCATTCAAAAAGGGAACTAGCTTTTCATCAGACACAAACTGAAAAGGGTACTTCCTATTGTTGGCTTTCTCCAAATAAGGTTTGAGCAAGATACTACCGCCACCTATATTCAAAGCAACTTCCAGATCGTCAACATTTTTCCATTTGTAATCAATTTCATCAAAGATTCTCTTGGCACAACTACCAAGATGACGTTCCGCTATATCCTTGAACCCTCGAGGTACACCATTGACTTTAATATGATAAGGCTTATCAAGATCTTGCATATACTCAATCAACTTCTCACGAGATGAAACTTCATAGGATTCATGTACTACTGATATTTCTTTCATAATCTCGTCAAGATAACTTGATGTCCCTATTCGAAGTCCTCCAGATTCGTCCTTATCAGGCACCCCACCCTTATTGACTATGGGTTGTTCAGTAGTTCCTCCACCGATTTCATTTACCAGAACTTTTTTCGACATTAGACTTGTATCAGCAATATGAGCGTTGGTTTCCTCTGGTATTGCTAAGTCTATAACAGCAGCTACTCCCTCTGGGCTTACATAAATTTCAGTGAAGGTGATGAAGATCCTTGTTCCCTCAAAGCCAGGCATTTGCAGAAACTGAATCTCATGTTTCCCCTTCAAACGAGAGAGGAATTTTTCCTTATATTGTTTTTTGCTCTTTAAGTCTACTATTGGCAGGAATGCAGATAGAACAGCTTGGTAGTGGATTGTGTTTGTCCAATCCCTGTTCTTAGTATTGATCGCATCAAGGGCAGCAACCAATAGATACATGACCAAAATCTGATCGTTTGTCGCCTTTACTGTCCTCTCAGGGACTTCCATCCGCCCTTTCTTGTTTTTCATTGCAAGTTCTCCAGCTCCAAAAACTTTCTCATGAAACTCAGCACCTAATGATGGACTCTTGACTTTAAAATGCAAGTTCTTTAATTGGGTAGTAAGTTTGTCCTCTTTTTTTACTGATGAATAGTCGTCCTCAAGATTTTGACGTTCATCTGGTAATGGGCAAAGTATATTCGGAAATCTAATCGCATTCCCTAAACTCCCCATAACTGCTTTTATATCCTTATTTCCTCCATCGACCGATATAATTCGTAATGTTTCATTTATCACAGGTCATACATCCCCTAACTTCAATAATATCAACCTCTGAAATAAATAGTATACCATGGTATACTATTTGTAAACATGAAATTTAAAATATTTGCGTAAGAAGCTCTAAATCCTTATATTGTAAAGAATTCTCGAAGGTATACCATGGTATACCTTCTGCATATCATTCTTTCTCTTCAGTATTCTTTTTTTGACTAAAAATACGTCTAATCCAACTATCATTCTTTCGTTTTGCATACTTCTCTACCCTTGACAATTGTACAGAAAATCGCTCATCTCGCTTACGTAATTCCTGTTTCAAAGTGTCTACTTCATCTACTAACATTGCATTCTGTTGTGTTTGTTCGTCTAGCCTTTTGGCTATCTCTACTAACACTTTATTCACGCCACCTATGTATTCTCCAAGCGTGTAGCTCTTTTCTCCATCGCTCACAACTATTGACATAGGTTCAGTTGCTGCTAATTCCTCTTCAACTTGCTCTCTAGCCAATCCTTCACCATACCAATTACGAATCTTGAGTATAGTAGGCACCGAAGCAGGGGAGATCTTGATTGTGTTTCTTGTATCTTTTGTATTCTTAATGAATCGATGGTGCAGGTTTAGATAACGCCTGATTGTTCCTTCCGCTATCTTTGTTTTCTCGTGTACTTCTTTGATCGTCAGCCAGTCTAACATCAGTTTCACCACCATGACTCCACGGAGAGTATGCACCTCAAATAGCTTGTATTACTAAGGCTATTCAAGCACAGTAACCATAGATAAGTATCATAAGTTATGGTTCTTGTTTATCCCCTATGGATTCCTGCATGAAGTACGAAAAAATCAAACCCAATAACTATTAGAAAAAACTTTCTTTATATCCTTTATTTGTATAAATGTAAATTTTATCAATTAAAATAAATTCATTTAATGTTGTAATATAAATAATAGGAGGGGAAACATATTGAAATATATTAAATGGTTTACAACTATCACAGTTGCGTTGGCAGTTCTGATAGGGGCTTTCGTAACCCCAAATTCAGCAAACGCAGCAAGCACCAATTACCAGATTGAGATCAATAAAAAGACTAACAAACTTTATCTCTATCAAAACGGAAAAGTAAGTAAAACCTATCCTGTAGCTACAGGGAAAACAAAGGATCTGACTCCAGAAGGCACCTTTACAACGGTGGTCAAAATCGTTCAGCCAGGTTGGAAGGGAATCCCTGGGGGAGATCCAAAAAATCCACTTGGTCCTAGATGGATTGGATTCAGTGTGAAAGGCGACAATGGCCGTGTCTACGGAATCCACGGGACAAATCAGCCGAATTCAATTGGTAAATACGTCTCAAATGGTTGTATTCGCATGGCTGAGGCCAACATCTTAGAACTTTTTAAGATCATTCCAGAAGGTACACCGATTTGGATTCACAGTGGAAAATCCACAAGCAAGTGGGGTGGATCTTCAACAGCTGCTGTTCAATCATCCAAGGGGACTTTAAAAGTAAAAGGAAACAAGGTCAATATTAGAACGGGACCATCAACAGGTGCGTTCATTGTTACCCAGGTGAATAACGGTACTACTCTAGAGGTAATCGGCAAATCTGGTGACTGGTATCAAGTGAAAGTTTCTGGAAAAACGGGCTTCATTCGTAAGGATTTTGTTACCTCAGTGTCAACATCCCAGTCAACTACAACATCTCAGTCTCAATCAAGTGGTGGCTTTACTAAAGCATCTGGAAGTATAGTCGCAATAGAGAATCTAGTTAATGTACGTGCTAATCCGTCAATGACGGCTCAAGTCCGCCAAAAAGTATCAAAGGGTACAAAGATGACACTTATCGGCGAAAATAAGGAATGGTTTCAAATTAAAACCAAATCTGGTTATACGGCCTATATCCATAAATCCGTAGCTAAAAAAGCATAGTAAAAAAATCCGCATATGGGGGGAGAAATCTTCTCTTATGCGGATTTTTTTATCCATTTTCCAAGTGATATTAGTTGGTCTCCGATCCATTCTCTAAAGCTTCTTTTAGGTGGTGGTGGAGAGGAAGCTTCCGATGGTTCATGTAGTAGATCTTCTTTATTCCTCCAATAGTGCGCCTTTTGACGACAGGATTTCGAACAATAAATAGCCTGCGGCGGCGTATCCTGCATAACAATTTTACAATGGGGACAACATTTAACTTCTTCATGGTGCTGCTGGATGTGTATTTTATCTTTCATAGCCTCTAGTTTCGACGATTCCGACGGTCTCTATACGTCGGAAAAATGTCGAGATAGGGTAATTGTATCTGAATTAAAAAGAACGCCCTCAGTGGGCTTCTTATTAGCTCTGAGGGCGTTCTTTTTATTCCTTCTTTTCTGTTCTAAGTCCATTAATTGTATAGAAAGAACCAATTATCCCAATGACAATCATACAAACGAAGCTAAAATTGAAAGAGGTGGGAGAGATCCTATCCACCAAAGACTTGAAAACACTAGTCATGATTTTATTGAAGCCGAAACTAGCAACAAACAACGATATACTGAATATTAATAATCTAATAAACCGACCTAATTTTAAGCAATGTTTTACTTGATACTCCACTATCAAGAACATAACAATCATAACTGTCATTATTTCAAAACATCTAACAGGACTGGGCATTCATAACATTCCTTTCTAATCTAATGGAGGGGGAGATCCTTTAGGATTACCCAAGAATCCACCACCTCTAGTCTTTCAGTGTAGGTGGTGGGAGCGTTCAAAACTAATCTTTCTCCATGTCTCTTAATTTTGTTATCTGAGCAAAATTAAGGATCTGAGTTTCGTTTGTATCAGAAAGCATCTTAAACCTTACATTGGATAGCTCTACTTGCTTCTTTTCATCAAATCCTTCAATATCCATAACACACAATAGTTTATTTTTAGGATCAGTGAAGCACTCTCCTAAGAAATTCGTGACAATACTATTATGTTTACGGATATCTCGTTCCATCGCTAACTGATATTTAAAACAAAAGATAGAACTAATAGCACCTACCCCTACAATAATCATCCCACCAATAAGCACTATACGAGTATTCTCGATCAATACATCTACTAATTTTCTCATAACCAATCACCTACCATTCTCTTAGTCTTTTTGGATATTTTTCATTCGTTTATCTTCATTTTCAATTTTTTTGAATTGAACATAGTTCACATTCTCAATCTTGCCCTCATCAGATATCAACTCAAATCTTACTCCCGAGAGATTCACTTTCTCATCTTCACTTTCTGGAAGACCTTTGATTTTCACCACACACACCCTGCCATCAGATTCAGCTCTAAAACACTTCTCTTGATACCCTGTAAGTTTGTCACGACCAAACACATTATCCTCATCAAAAAATTGCAATAGAGTAACTATGAAAAAAATACCCGTCACTATAGTCCCAAAGAAACCAAAAAATAATATATCTTCATTACTCGCTAATTTATTCATAAACTTTTTTTTCCTACTTATCTGCACTTGGTTCACCTCTTCTTTTCATCTTAATGGGAAGTAGGGGAGAGTGGGGCCTTCCCCTACCATCGATCATCCTCTGTGATACTATCAATCCACTCTGAATTCAATGGAACAAAACGGTCTTGATGAAGTTCTAGGTCAGACATTTCGCTCACTGCTATGGCTTCAATCGTGCCATCCAAGCCAACTACTTTTAAAACTCGATCTGAATACGCATACTTGGCGTACAAATCAACATAATCAACTTTATCTCGCCACAAGAAGGGGGAGTATATGCCATCTTCCGAGATAAAGTTTCCTACTGGATACCACTTCATATTATCGAGATAAACGGACTCAGCATCAGTCACCTCTTGCAAAGTGGAACAGTGCATACAGTATCCTCGACCATTTAAAACCTTACAAAATGGCCTTTTTCTACACCTGTAACAGGGGGTCTCATCGGCAACATTCACTATATCTCTCTCATAATTAAATGTGACAGAGGCATGAGAGGAGTCCAGATGAACATCATACTGTGGCCTATATCTAACAGGCTTTTCGATCTCATCTTCAGGAGGAATGTACTCAAACCACTTCTTGATCTGCTTCATTGTCTCCCATATCTTCATCATCCCATCCCCAATCCCTGTACAGTTTGATACTCATGATTTTGTTAGGTAAAACGAACTTGAATTGTCCTTCAATCCCGATTACGGCCAGACATTTTTTCTCCATTCGATGGACTTCCAGAGCATCTGCATAATCAGTCGCCTCATCCCATATAAAGGGGATGGGTCTCCCATTCTTTAAGATCATAATTCCAACAGGAAAATCAGCTAGACTTGCCATTTTTACTTTTTCTTCGAAGTCATACTTTTCATAAAGGCAACGCACACAGTACCGTTTCTCTTTATCAAGTATCTTGAATACATTCTTTCGGCAAACACAGCAGGCTACTTCTGAAGGCTCAAATATAAGCCGTCTCTCTTGTCTCCTGACTTTATTGAACATGCCGTTCTTGACATTCATAACACCCTGAACATATTTTTTGCTTTTATCCATTTTTCTCAATAGTTCAGCCATGCCTTGAGAGCATTTGCTATAGTCAGGCGGCATTAGGCTTCACGCTCCAGTATCTCTTTGATGTGCTTCTGGTCCACTCCAAGCATCCTAGAAAGGGAAGGAATACCGTACTCTCTCGATCTATGTCTGTAAGCTGACTTTACAAAGTCCTCATCCTCTGGAGATAAGAGGGAGGAGAGGGGTGTCATTAACTCCGCTCTCAGCTTCCGCTCCTTGATCGGACTCTGAATGAAGTCCTGACGATACAAGTAGAATGAAAGATTATCTAGGCGATTGTTATTCCGCTTGTTGTCCAAATGCTCAACCGAATAGCATGGATCTTGAACCGCTTCTTCCCAAAAGCTGAATGCAACCAGTCGATGCACTAACATCTTTCTGTTTTTTCCGTCCTGGTGTAGATTCACATAAGTGTAACCAAATTTATTGTGAAATGGTCGGATAGCTGACTCCGGAAAAACTTTTCTGCGACCGTGCCTATCCAAAATAACACGCCGTTTCCTAACCACTTTCCCAAAACAACTAATCTTGTATAGGTCTTCATATCCAACCACATCACGCCAAACTTCTCTCATATTTTCAATGGGATGATGTGAAAATCTAATCATGATCGAAGCTCCTCTCTTCCCGCTTGACCTCCTCTAAAACAGGTGAAATCAAGGCTTTTGCTATGGAGTGTACGTAGAGGAGGGAAGCGGAAAATGCATACCTATCATTACTGACGTTTCGTAAGTCGAGAGAGGCTACATCGTCAGAAGAGACCCCTCATCGACCCGTTTTATAATAAACGTTCAAATTTTCAGCTTAATAAGACCGCAAGCTTCCCATTCTGAACAATGCTTTTGTCTGTTCTTTTGACAGCGAGATCCAACTAGATACTGACACTCACCGCATGTAGAAAAGGACCAAGTGGTACCATACTGATCCGTCATCGGATTACATTTACTAGAATCAAGAAGGAGCAGAGCAGTATTTGGATACAAACTCATATCGTCCTCAATGAAAAGTTCCAACTGGACGAAACGTGCTACATCGATCATTTTTGATCAATTCCATCTCTGGTGGTAGTATAGAGGCAGTGATCTGATCCGACAATCAGATCACTGTAATTGCTTTGCCACTTATCAAAACCTTCTGTGGTCCATCTGGATACCAGGAGGTTTTCTACTGCTTCCTCACCGAGTTTGTGATGTAGGAGCTGAACAACTCCTTCACCTACTAGCATTTCAGCATTCTTGATTTGTGCATTTTTTTCACAATGTAAGTAAACACATACATAAAACCTCTCGTTGATCCTAAACAGTTTTTTCCTACAAGACGCACACATCATACCTTTCATGACAGTTCCTCCAGTCCATCCGACTTGCCAATGGGATTGTGACATCGAAGACAATAGTAGTCCACCTTCCCATTATGATGGATTTCTCCCCATCTAGACTCCTTCGGTGAATAACCACAAACACCACACTCCACAGGGGAGACTTTCTGCCCATCACTAAGACGGACGACACTTTGAACTACACCATAATTGTGAAAGGGTTTTATACAGCCTTCGCAAAAGTATGAGTACGTTTTTGTGTGTACACCTGCTACCACACGACAATATACATCTTCTTTGGGACATACACTACATCTCTTTTTCATGTAGATACTCCTTCTCAATGGTCTCAATCAATTTATCAAGGGTATCGTCAGTTAGCCTAGCAACTTCGTAGCAAAAATCAAGGAATTTGCTCCATTCTGCTGATTGGATTGAATGCTCATATGCCCATTTTCCAATGCGCTTGGCCTGGTAGTAGGGAACTAATCCAATAAGTTCATCTAAGTTCTCTGACTTACAACACGGACAGGTTGCATCCTCTACAGGTTCCCACCTTGCCCAATCCTGCGCATCATTCATCTTTGCTCCAATGACGTACTTCATATAACAGGATTCACAGTCAATCGAAATCTCACGATATATCATCTTCATACCAGGTCATCCCCTCCTAATCCACCATAATTCCTAGTTCCTTTTCATTCAGCCTTGCTAGATGTTCGACTTTCTCTGCAACTGAATCACCTTTCACACCAACCAAACATTCATCGCAAAAATAGTAATCCTTGCATGCAGACGACATCCAGTAGCGAGCCATTCCTATATCTAGGAACCTGCTTGAAGCTAATGTGTTTCCCTGCTCAATTTCCGATTTACCACACAAGCAACAATGACGGAAACCCGATAACGTTGACATATCAACCAACTCCAATCTAGACATTTACAATCGTTACGTTTAGAAGGGGAGATAACATTTGGAGCATCCCCCCCTAATATCAGGTCCTACCTTTTTTGAATGTAGTTCTGTTGGATGCTTTGCTTCTGAATTTCCATGACTTCAAACTCATCATCTCTATTGCTACATTCGGAACAGATACCTGCAAGCTTGTTATTAACCTCTGCGGTAGTCATAATTTCCTTTTTACATCTAGGGCAGGAAGTCCATCTAAGTTTCCTTTTCATGAATAATCCCTCCAAATCTCTGTTATAACCATATTATACATTACACAATAATGTGTAATCAAGTCTTTTTTTTAATTACACAATAATGTATACTCAATCCATAAGAACCAAGAGAGGGATTTCATACATGAATACTAGAAGACACCTAAATACAAACAGGCCAATCGTAAGAGTGAGAGGTAGATTAAAGCAACTATTAGCACAAAATAAATGGACACAAGAGTATGTTGCTGAAAAAAGTGGAATTGCCCAGGCCAAATTGTCTAGATTCGATCAAAGTGTTACCTTAGATCCATCCACCATTGCTTCTTTGATGGAAGGATTAGAGCTTTCTTACTGGGATCTTTTTGAGAAGATAGCGGACGAAAAGGGAGAAGATACTAATGGATAAAAACCAAGTGACCTTGGAAACGATTCTCAAGAGTCTTAATGACATGAAGACAATTGTAGAGAAACGTTTTGATAAACTAGAGGCTAAGGTAGATAAAAACACAGAGGAAATCAAAGCAATAAGAGAACAGGTCATCGAAAACAGTGAAGGAATTGCTGATTTAACGTTGACTGCCAACAAAATCAAGGACGATATGGAGTTCTTGAAGAACCGTCACTATGCTAAGGCCGAGGAACTAGATCGGAAGATTGATCAGACGTACTGGGAATTGAAAAGTGCTAGTAAACAAGAGGAAGCGAACTAGAAACCTGACAAAAAAAGTATGCTCCTAAATGATGAAACCCCTTAGATACAATGGGGAATCTTCATTTCGAAACATACTTTTGTAAAATATTCACTCTTGTTTAATCTATCGATTGGTAATAGAATGGAGACAAATTTAAAGCGACCTGCTGATGACAGATCGCTTATGTTCGTGACAGAAGTTGAGCCAACAACTTTCCTGTCGATTTCAAAACTCATCTCTGATATTGTACTTTCAATTTCGGTTAAGGTCAATATAGTTAACCGAAAATGTAGTAAAAATATTTTGATGAATTGAGATATGAACGTGAGCGATCCTGCCCAAGGTCTTGTTGTGGGGAGGATTTTTGTTGTAATTTTCTGTTGAAAATACTTTTATTTTGATTCATCATATATTTATATAAAAACATTAAAAATGGGAAAGAGCCTCAATAGTGTCAACTTTGGCGAGCAGGCACTAGTGAAGCTCCATATTCTAATCGACCAATAAAAGAGAAAAGGTCGCTATAACAACGATCCACTGAAAAAGAGGGATCGCTATAAACATAATTATCCTATGTCCCTATTTTATATACCTATTCTATGTAAATCAATAGGGGAAAATTGGCTAATTGTGTAGTTATAGCTCCTTCCTTGATGGTCGATCGAGGAGAGGAATTTAAATATATGTCAACCACACAAGATAAAGCAGTATTTGAATCTGAAAATGAAAGTCTAGGTTTCACAATCATTCCAAATGTCATTCTTACTTCGACTGTACTAACACCTACCGAAAAAATAGTATACGGAATCCTCCGTAGATACGCCAATTTGCCTAAAGGCTGTATGCCCGCCGTTTCTACTGTTTGTCTAGAAGCAAATATTTCCAAAGCTACATACAACCGGGCCATTAAGACCTTTATCCGGTCTACGGAAAATCCAAATCCAGCAATTCCACTCATCACTATCATACATCGCCCAAATCAGTCTAACGAGTTTAAGTTTCATGATATTACTGACCATCTTGTCGAGCTACTAAAGTCCGCTGTTCAGATGGAAGAGGAAGAAAAGAAAATCGCTAAGGCCAAGAAGAAAAGAAAGAAAGCGGCATCCAAATCCAAAAGTGGGTCTCAAAATGATACTCCCATTGAAAACACTGGGGAGTCTCAAAATGAGACCCACATCCAGACGTCTCAAAATGAGACCCCCCCCGTCTCAAATTGCGACACAAGTAATAATGAATTAAATAAAAAAGAACAACAACAACCAGAGGTGCTTGAAAAAGATGTTGTTGTCGTTGTTGATTTCATTCAGGAGAAATTCCAAAAGCTCTATACAGCTAAACAAGTAAAGCGACTCCTAACACTTGCTAAGAATCATGGTGAGGATCTGATTGCTTGTATTGAGAATGCCAACGCTTATGATAAGCGAGTGAAGAAGCTAAAATCTGTGTATGGTGGAATTGAATATGCCATCAAAGAGGGGTGGGACGTTCCGCCCCCAGAAACGACCAAACCGACTCCTGCTAAGCCACTTAAATTTGATGATTTTGATCTAGATGAAATTGCAAAGGAACTGAGCGTAGCTGGAGGTGTTAGACGATGACTTTTCAAAGTGTACAGGAACAAGAACGTCAATCGATGCTAGAGAGAGAGGTAATCGGCTCTATTCTTCTCGATCCCGAAAACGTGATGCCAGAGATTGAGGATTCGCTAAAAGCGGATTATTTCTACTACCACAAACACGGAAAAATTGTAAGCAAGATACTTGAGCTGTATCGAGATCAAGTGGTTCCTGATTTAGTGGCCTTACAACCCACCTTCCTAGAATGTGACATGGAAATTAGCGATGCGATAGAGATGGCAGGCGGAACACTTAGCCCTAATCATGTTCAGCAGCACTGTATGATTTTACGTAATCTCTACACTTGGCGACAAACGCAATCCGTTGCTAAAACCGTGTTGGAGAAGGGTATGATCGAAAACGAGAAACAGATTCAACACGAATTGAACTTAATTCAAAACGAGTTGGAGAAGGTTTCAGATCACCAGCACCAAAGTAAGGTTAGAAGAACAATTGATGTGGTTTGTTCGATTTTTGACAAACTAGGTTCTATAGATCCAGTTAATGTTTTAAAGTCTGGCATTGAGGACCTAGACAAACTTACAGGTGGGTTTCAAAATGATGAACTAGTCCTTATAGCAGGGAGAACCAGTATGGGGAAGACAGCATTTTCCTTATCTCTACTGGAAAATTACAAGAGGACAGGGAAAAAAATTGCATACTTTACTCTTGAAATGACAAGTGAAGCAATGGTACAACGCATGCTTTCCCTGATAGGAAATGTTGACTCCAAAGTCTGGAGAGAGACGGATGAACACGAGAGACACAAAGTTTCAGACGATGATTTACAAAAGCTCACAAACGCAGCAGGCGTTCTTGAAAGCTATTCGGGAGCGATAGCTTGGCAAGAGACAGCAGTTACGGTAGAAGATATACGTGCTACCGTTCGGAAACTAAAGCGAACAGAGGGGTTAGATGGTGTCATCATTGACTATATTGGACTTGTTAATCCAACGTATCCAAAACATACGATCAATGAGCAGTTGACGCATTCGATCCGCTTACTAAAGATGATGGCGAAAGAGCTAAATATTCCAGTTGTAGTATTAGCTCAGATAAACAGGGGAGTAGAAGGCAGATCCGAAAAGCGACCTTTGCTATCAGACCTCAAGGACTCAGGGAGCTTGGAGCAGGAAGCTGACTTGGCTTTACTTCTTTATCGTGATGCTTATTATCATCCGATGGTTCAAGAGCCGCCAGTTGAGAAGTTGGAAATCATTGTGGCTAAATCTAGGAATGGTCGAGTTGGAAAGGTGGAAGCTGGTTTTATCGGGAAGTACACTAAGATAATCAACTGGGACCCCCGACTCGAAGCTATTTGGGAGAAACTAGTTGCTCAGCGTGATCAAATAGATTGAAGATCACACGGTCTGGAAAGCAGAAGGGTTTGTTTTTCAGACTTCACATACACAACGAGAGGATGAAACTATATGGTCAAGAGAATAGATGAGATATTTGCGGAAGAGTTGGCTAATCAAGCTATCAAAGGAGTCAACCTGACTGAATCGGAATTAGAGTTAGTGAAAGCTTACCTGTACGACCCTCTCACAGAACTTGATATTCCTGTAGATTGTTATGTGTGTGGAGGGGACGGCTGGTTAGATTACAAGCTACCTTGTTCGGCATGTGATGGAAGTGGAGAGATTCGTAAGGATTAGGGATTAATAGAAGGCGAACATTTCTCTGGATTCAAGTAGTATATTTGTATCCAAATCCGAACGATGATTGAAGCAAGGCGACCCGATTTGACCCTAAAATCCGAACTATGGGAGATGAAAAGGTGCAGCGTTTTCTAATTCTAGTAATTTTTACTATGTTCCTAATGACTGGTTGTCAGATTCCAGAAAAATCGAGCCATGCAGACTCTGTTGTAGCTACGATCGAACTACCAGCAGACCGCTATCCAGAGACCGCAAAGCATATCAAAGAAGCCGTTCAGAAGGGTGAGACTGATATTTGTACGATAGATCGTGCAGGAGCTGAGAAGAGACGTGAGGAATCGCTCAAAGGAATCCCCACAAAGAAGGGTTATGATCGGGACGAGTTTCCTATGGCCTTATGCCTGCAAGGTGGAAAAGGTGCTGATATAGCTTACATTTCGCCCAGTGACAACCGTGGCGCAGGCTCCTATATTGGGAACAAGCTGGAGGGGTTCCGTGATGGTCAAAAGGTGAGGATTGTTGTGAGATAGCTTATCTACAAGGAGAGATAAAATGTCAACCAAATCAGTAGTGATGATAGAGCTAGATAGGATTCAGATTCCCTATGAGCTTGCGGAATCCAAGCCCAGGGAAGAGAAACTGGAGCGGATCAGACAGCATATACAAAAATCAGGAGAATTGGACGAATACATAGTAGTCCATCAGGAATCCCTTACACTCGTGGATGGGTACATACGTTATCTGGTAGCAAGGGAATTAGGCTTTACCTTCGTCCCTGTTAGATGGGGGAATTTGAGGGAGTTTGGCTTATACAGGTAATTCCAAAAGGAAGTTAGTGTTTTGAACAGGATTTAACGCCCAAAAAATAGAATATTAGTTTAAGAATGGTGTTTCTCTATTTAGATATTGAAAGGGGCTAATAAGTATGGCAACCCAACCTTTGGAAGAAGTGATTGACCAAATTCGAGTAGCTCAACAGAGATATCTTGATGCGGATTTAGCGTATCGTATTCAAGCAGAAGAAGCCAAACGGTTAAGGGCTAGTCTCTTGTTAGATAGATCCCATCGTAGTAGCCATTCGACATTGCGAGAAAAAGAAGCAAGTGCATCCCAAGATGAGGACTTGCAGGAAGCCATAAACAAAGAACGGGAGCTTTATCATCAGGCAATGTTAGCGAAAATTGAAATAGAGCATTTGGAACGTACTTATCAACTGTTACTAGAAGTGTTTAAGCGAGAAACTAATAGAGTCATGAATGGGGCAGTAACATAATGCTAGAAGGAGAAACTTATGAAAGGTATAGTCGGAAACTGTTGGCTCTGCAAGCGTGAACCTGATAGTCAAAGTCGGGGAAATTGCTTCGTTTGCAGAGATGAACCAGTCCAATATACAATGTGGGGCCACCCAAAGCACAATAATATAGTTGATTATCTGCTTTACATAGCGGTTGAGGATCACAAGCAAAAATTACAACAATGAGAAAGAGGCGGACATATGAGTTTGATTCATAAAATATATTTTTCCCTACTAGTTTTGATTGGGACGCTTTATTTTGTTGATTTGGTAAGCCCATCTTTCAATCAGTTATTTCACTCTATCATTCATCCGTACACAGGAATAGAAACATCACTCAAATTAGCTATTCCATTTTTGCTTACAATGGGGTGCATGGGATGGGTTGCAAGTGTAATTTGTACAGCATTAAAGGAAGTGGGTTTCAGGTTACTATACTTCACAAGTATAGCTAAATATATGTTGCGGTTAACTGGTCTAGCAAATAGGATAACGACACATGGTTTCACAGGTGGAATTCTACTCATTATGGCGAGTAAAGTTCTGGGATTTGAAGAAATCGCGACAGAAGGATTTTATACTATATTCCCAAATGCAAACCACCTATCATTCTGGGAGGGCTTTGTAAAAGTAATGTTATTCACCTTCCCAGTAGCACTGATTTTTTATCTAGTGCCTTTTGCAGCAATGATGTCCCGTGATGATTCAGAGGACTACTTATTACAAAAGGCGGAAACATGAAGAATCAGCCGATATGACAGTCTAGCGAACGAGATTAAATCGTTCGCTTTTTTTTGTTGGTTATTGTTCGATAAAGTCTGTCTATTTTGTTCGCACTTTGTTTAACTGTGAAATGGTTATATCATGAATTATCATGCTATATTTAATATTTGTTGTATAATAATACTTTATTTTAAATTTTTAGTTTAAAAAGAGAGGAGGAGGAAATCACGGAGTTTAGGTACTTTACTACAGAGCAAGTGGCGGAGCGGATTCAGCATAGCAAGTCATATGTGGCTAGAATTGCACGCAAGGCTCAAAGAGAAGGTTATCCGTGGCCTCAAAAGAGAGGTCGTGCATGGGAAGCTCCTATACAGGAATGGAGAAACGTACTTGTAAAGTTTGGGAGTAAAAAAATGATAGAAGGGGTAAAAGTGTGGTTCAGGGATAGTGAAATGCTGGATATTCCATACATAAACAATCAGGAATACTCTGCTTCTCGTGCGGCCAAAATCCTAGGGAAATACTCTATAAAGTGGTTAACCCAATTAGCACTGCGTTGCAACAGAATTGGTTTGGAATGGCCAAAGAGAGTTGAACAGGAATGGATTGCACCTCTTGAGGAGTGGAAGAGAATAGTCCAAGATGAGACATTACGCTCTTGGATGACGAAAAAATAAAAATGGATTTATTTTTACCAAACACTTGAAATAATTCATGAAAATGAACATAATAGGAAAAGATTCATTTTTTTTGAATTAGTTCAGGGTGGTTTTCTCCCACAGAAGATCACGACAACCTGACAATAGTTCCTGCTTCCTCGATAGAAGCTCGATGATGAATAGGTGCGAAGATCCTTGTTTGTGAGACTTGTGGGGGTCTTACGAAGCGTTGAGCGGTGATCCTTGTTTATAGGGGGAGCCAGCGCAAGCCAAGGGAGCATCCGAAGATCATTCGAACCATAGGAACCAATATACAACACGGGGGAATACCTTTGAAAAAAAGACTTACCGCAACAGTGTTAGCTCTATCTTTAAGCGCAGGATTGGTATTAGTACCAGCATACGCTAATGAAAATCCACCAGTTATACCAGGTGGAGGAACGATTGTACCTCCTGGTGGTGGACAAGATCAGCCGAAGCCTGAGCCGAAGCCAGAACCAAAGCCAGAACCAAAGCCTGAGCCGAAGCCAGAACCAAAGCCAGAACCAAAGCCAGAACCAAAGCCAGAACCAAAGCCTGAGCCGAAGCCAGAACCAAAGCCAGAACCAAAGCCTGAGCCGAAGCCTGAGCCGAAGCCAGAACCAAAGCCAGAACCAAAGCCTGAGCCGAAGCCAGAACCAAAGCCAGAACCAAAGCCTGAGCCAGCAACCCCAGCGACAGGTGGAACAGTTCAACCACCAGTAGCTAGTGGTAGCAGCAGTAGTACTCATTCGGCTAAATCATCAGCTGGTGTTGTAGGAACAAAGGGTAATGAAACAAATATTGCTCTTGGTGATGGAACGAATGGAACTTCTGAACAAAAAGCAAGTGTTGATGGAACTGTTGTTGCACAAAACGATAGTAAAGAACCTATAACAACCGATCCTAACGAAGTAGCTAGTCCACCAACTACCGAAACTACATACAAAGTAGTCAAAGGTGATTGCTTATTTGACATCGCTAAGGAAAAACTAGGTGATGGCAACAAGTGGACAGAGATTTGGGAACTAAACAAGGATATGCTAGTGAAGCGTGACAAACGTAATGCCAAGGATCACGGTCACTGGATCTTCCCAGGACAAGAACTAAAACTTCCTGAAACAAAGGCCAAATCATAATAGAGTAGAATCATAGCTTATTCCAGTCAGGCTTACTATTTTTCGTAGGTCTGACTTTTTTTCTGGAAAGGAGTGCACAATGAAAGTATTCCAAAATCATAAATTTCGTATGGTGGCCAGTTGGTTGTTTGTAGCTGTTATAGCCCTATCCATAGCGACTGGAGTTATGGCAATATATCAATTGCAAAATGCGGTTATTTATGTTCAGGAGATTCGTGCAAATGTAAAGAAATCACAAATCCCGAAACCAATCCCTACCCAAGCAAAAGAAGTTGCAAACACCTTTACAAGTATCTGGCTATCCGATGCATATGGAAATGATACAGATAAAAAAATCGACTGGTTGAAACCTTATATATCAGCTAAATTCGAAAGTTTTTTGAGTGCAAACAATGCCTATCTGGTTAAATTCAGTAAAGAGCCTATCAAGGTGACTCAGCTCTTCGCTTTTGATGAAGCTTGGGCACAAGAAGATAAAAAAGCACGAGTGAAGCTTCGTGTTCACTTAAATGATGGTAGAATTCTTTACTTCGAATGTCCTGTTGTTCGTTCAGGTTCGGGTTGGTTCGTCGATCAATTCCCAAGCGTAGTTGATCCACCGAAAAAAGATCTGGAATCAGAGAAGGCCGAGGAAATTCCGCTTGATGATAAAAAGCAGGAAAAACTCAAGACCACACTAGCTAACTTTATGCAAGTTTGGATGAAAGGTGAGCCAGAAGCCGTTCAAAGATATACATTGGACAAAAAGAGCATACCTTCAACCCAGTTACCGACAGCATACAAAGAGCTAAAGAGTATTCAAGTATTATCGAGAGCGGATCAAGAGTATATCGTTCGGGTTTGGATAGCAGTAGAAGATCAGTCAAAATCTACTATGACATTGAGTTACGATGTGAAAGTCATGGAAAAAGAAAAGGATTGGTTCATAGTGTCAGTGAACAAGTAGGAGGATTTTAAATGGACAAGTTGTTTAGTACTTTGCCACAAAACATACTGAATGGTATAGCCATTTGGATTTTGGTTGTTGGCGTAGGAGTCATGATTTGGCATAAGGCGAAAGGTAGAACCTTAAATCTGTATACTACATTGTTGGATATAGCAGTAATCGGGGCGGTGTCTTTAGGAGGACTTGGATTATTAAAAATCCTAGCGGATGGATTTAATAAGATGGCAGGACTTGATTAATATGGCAGATCAAAAACCATATACCATCAGGACGTATTCAACAGGCTTTAAAGTTAAAAAAGAGTTGTATCATTGGGAAGGAATTAAGCTTCCTCGTCCTATCATGGTATCTGTTGCAGTGTTCTTAGTTCTTTGGGAACTGTTCTTTATACCAGCTACTCTTGTAGGATTTATTCCCCTAATGAACTTTGAGTTTTTAGGCGTGGATTTCCTTGTGATTGATGTCATGGGGCGATTTTTGGTATTTCCCTTTGTCATTGCATGGGCTATCTATAAAGCACCAGCTCAAGGAAGGAAGCTAACTGTTTTTGTAGCTTCCTTCTTAACAAGGATATTACGTTCTAAAGTAACGAGATTGGGGCATCCAGTCAGTCACGGACGAATTGAAAATAAACAACTTACTAGATTGGATGGTGGAAAACAGAAATGAACTTTTCGGATACCCGTGTCCCGACACAGATAGTAGAAAACATAGCTTTTTTCAAAGAATCAAATCCGGTAGCCTTCTATGGCTACCTTTTTACTCCCTATCCCTCTAAGAGCATGGATGAGAAGAAGGGGAAATGGGGAAAGGATGTACGCTTATTCACATACCTTCAAGAAAATGGGTATCAAGTACGTATGTGGAGAGTCAAGGTACCCGATACCTACCATGTACAGCTCGATAATTTGGTGAAGAGTATTGGAGATGAACATGCGGAAGTAGCAGCACAAAAGATTTTTGATCAATGGAAGTACGTTGTTGATTCCAATGTAGCCCCAAAATACATCACTATTTTTGGAGTAGAATTACCCAACAAGACAAAAGTGAAGGATCAGGATAACACAACAGGACATGTATTTCGATGGTTCCAACGGGGGCTGGGAATTGGTGGAGATCAAGTTTTTAATGACGAATTAGAGAAAGCATTTGAAGAAGATAAAAAAGTTGAAAAACGCATAGGAGTAGACGTATTTTCAAGTTCAATGGTACGACTTCTCCCCCACGAGATATGTAACTATGTGTATCGTCACCATACGTATAGAGGGATGGAAATGCCACCACTTCCAGAGTGGATGAAGCGTGATTTCCCGATGAAAAAGAAAGCTTACACTTGGCTTTGTGAGGCACAAGTGACAGAGTATCATGACTGTGTTCAGATTGACCATGACAACGATCAACGCTTTCTTTCATTCATCACAGTGGCTTCGCTTCCAGATACCATAGAAATGCCTGGAGATGAACTCCTTTATAAAGTGCCGCTTAGATGTAAAGGCTACAATGTTGATTCTATGCTTCACTACACTCATATTCCTCCAGTAGAGACACGAGAGTTTGCGAAGGCTAAACAACGAGATGTGAATGATGAAGTGAGTCATGTTTTAGAAGGCAACATTCATCCAAGTATGGAGATGCTTGAAAAACACGAAGAGGTAGAAGCCTTTGCTGAGTATATACGAAAGTCAGAGGTGCCTATGCTACACTCGCATATAGTTTTTTGTGTAGATGGAAGGACAAGGGAAGAAGTAAACCTCAACGCAAAAAACTTGATTCAAAAACTGGAAGGTTTCCAACTCATAGGATATCAACCAAGCAACATACAGTTAGAACTATATCAGAACTGGTTGCCTGGACCATGGGATTCCAAAATCGGATACGATGAGCCAATGTTGCCAGAGATAGCAGCTACATTTGCTTCTCCTGGATCTGCTGACTTGTTAGGAACAGCAAGTGGTGTCCCTCTAGGATTTACGGAATATGATGCGTTGGTATCTTTAGACATAGCATTAGGTCCCCAAAATAATAAAGATGCTGGGCTGGGCATTGTAGGTCCCTTGGGATCAGGTAAATCATTCTTAATCAATACACTGATATACTACGCTGCTCTGGTCTGGCGAGCAAAAGTATTTGTAATTGATATCAAGGAAGAGCGTACTCACTGGGTAAAAACAATGCCAGGACTCGAAGAAAATGTCTATCGACTAGTATTAGATGGTAGACAAAGACCTGGTAGTATGGACCCATTTCTTCGTATGGAAGATAAAGAGATGGCTCGTGCGGTTGCAGTATCAATGATTGGTTTAATGAGGAAGCGTGGTTTAGAGGACGATGAAAATACAGTTCTTCTAAGTGCCGCAAAAAAAGCAGTAGAAAATGAAAAGCTCCATGGTATCAAAGCATCAATGCGTAGAATGATGGAGCATTTGGAAGCTGATACTCGCCCTGTAGCTCAACAAATATCGGGATTTTTAAAGGAAGTTGCTGATTTGCCGCAAGGAAAGTTGTTATTTGGGGATCGGGAGAAAGAACAAGAGGCAATCCAAGATGATCTCTTTGCAAACGAAGATTTACCTGAGTATGGAATCGTTCTGCTACAGTTGGCAGGATTAAAGCTTCCCAACCCAAACAAAACAAGGGAGAGTATGGAGTTAGACGAGCGTGTTACTCTTGCGGTAATGATGTCTACTGCAATTCTTGCTGAAAGTTTTGTGCTTCGGGATCGATCCAAGTTTAAAGTTGCGGCACTTGATGAGGCGTGGGCTTGGTTACGGACTGAATTGGGTAACGAATTAGCGAACAAGTTACAAAGGGCTGGAAGATCGGCGAATGCTGGCATCTGGTACGCTACACAGAAGCCCAGCGACCTCAAAGATGTTGTGGATCTCATGAGTACCTATGTATGTTTAGGGACAACATCTGAGGAAGAAACAACTCTAGCTATAGAAGCCCTGCGTATGCAAGATACAAAGGAAGTACGTGAAAAACTACAAAATGTCAGAAGCAACGACTCTCGATCATCCAACCGAGAGTTTGCAAGAGTTGCGCAAGCTCAAGCAGCGCAAACATCCAAAGGATATCTGAGAGATTTGGATGGACGAAGTGGATACTGTGAGTTTGTTCTACCAGATGAGCAATTATCAGAGATATTTAACACAAAACCAGAGGCTGTAGCGGCTTCTAAAGTATAGAAAGGAGGTATTTAGTATGATTCGTTTTTTAAACGCACAGAGGGGCTTTCTAGCTCTTCTGGGTTTGTGTATAGTGGTTGCAGTTTGTGGTTGTTCATCCGAATCAACTTCAACAAGTGAGCCTAAGAAGATTGAGGACCAATCACTAGATGAAGTAGAAGGGCTTGCGATCAAATATTGGCAGGCTGGTATTCGTGGTGATGTAGCTGAGTTGGAATCTATTGAATATGTGAGTGAATATGGGAAGATAGAGGATCAAACCTACCACAATGTCCAGAGTATAATGATAGAGCAATCAGGTGCTGTTTATATAACGACGTTACCAGAAGGACCTAACGAAAAAGAGGTATATGCCTATGTTTCGCCAGAGATGACAAATGGAAAATTACTTAAAAAATTTGATTTTCGAAAGGTAAGTGGAGGATGGAAGCTTTCTAGTATTCAAGAGTACAAAGTGGGTCGAAACACCTTTCAACATTTCACTGGATCTAGTATGTATAGTATGGAATTCGGTTCAAAACCTGTATCTGAATGGAAAGAGGTGACGTTGAAAAAATGAAGAGATTCCTGAAAAGGAGTGTCATTATTGTCATGACACTCCTTTTGTTATGTTCTTCGTCGATAAGTTTAGCAGCGGATCGAGATCCCAATAAGCTACCTGGAGCTGAGGAACAAAAAAAGAGAATAGATCTACACAATAATCCAGCACCAACAGGATGTCAGGTTCCTATAGGCAAGTTCGAGGAATGCCCTTCGTCATATTTTAAACTAGACTACGTTGGAAAAGATGTTGGTACATTTGATGTAGAAGGCTATATGGAAGAAGGAATAAATGAGGCTTTTACCTTCATCATGGATTTGCTATGGAGCTTATATACTTTGATTGTTTACACAGTCATTTACTTCTACAAGTTCTTTTCAGTTGGCTTATCTAAGGTAGTTACGTTTGCAGACTCTGCTAAGAAAGTACTTGATAAATCTGAAACGTATTTGTGGATACCAATTTCAGCGTGGTTGTTTACGATAAGTTTTATAGTGGTTGTGTATCGCTTTTTCCAGGGACGAAAAACAGAAGGGTACATGTTGTTACTTCGGAATGTGGCCATTATTGCATTTGCTTCAGTGTTCCTTCAATTCATGCCAACCGTGATTAAAACGTCGGCTAATATGGCCGAAACTCTATCCAATTCAGTTTTGGTCGGGTTCATGAGTGATGATAAAACTGAAGATACCCGACCAGATAATGAAAAAATGAGAGATTATCAACGATGGAATAAATTAAGTGCTGAGGAAAAGGTGAAGGAGGAAAAGAAAGAAGCCGAAGAGACATCAATAGATCGGGTTGCAGACTTTCTGTGGACACAACTTTACTTTAAACCGTATCTGGTTTTGGAATTTGGGTCAGTGGAAAATGGACAAAAAAATATTGGACCCCTATTTACTTATGGAAAGGACAACTCCGAGGATAGAAAAGATTGGTTTAGAGGCAAAGGTGACAACAATACAGAAAAAGTCACAGACAAGGGGAAAGCCCAACCTGGATTTGAGATGGTTACGGAATCGCATATGGGGAAACGTTTTTCATATGGAACAGTGACTTCTCTGGTTAGTATTGTCCTTTGCATTATGCTCTTTTGGTACTGTGTTCAATCTGCAAAGTACTACTATTACGGTGTTGCTTTATCCATGTTCGCAATAATACCTCTCATGAAGGCCATGTGGTACAACCGAAATCTGAGTGAGTTAACTGGATGGATTCTCAAAATTGGATTCGCATTCTTCATGAGAGTTATTATGTCCCTGCTTCTAGCTGTCTGTTTGTTGTTATTCAAAATAATGTCAGATGTAAAAATAGATAGTGGTGGGGATTATGGTTGGCTCATGGATTTTGTGATCAAAAATGTCCTGACAGTCATTCTTTTCTACTCTCTCTACTTGGTAATGAAAGAGTCAAAACAACAACTTGGCGAGCTGGTAGGATCAACTGTTCCTGTAGGTTCTGGATTCACTAAAAAAGCAGGTGGATTCATTGCAAATAAACTTGCAGGCGGATTAGGAAAGTTGAAAAAAGGAACGCATCAGGCAGGTAGGCTAGCTGTAGCAGCTACAGGAAAGAAGGCATGGCTACGTGAGAATGGTGGCATATCAAATGCTATCGCTACAGCTCAACAGATCAAAAAAGCCGAGAATGATTTGACCGAAATGGGCTTTGATCCATACACTGAGCAAGGTCGCTTGGATTATCAGAACCATATGAATGAACAAGATGCTGGTCATGAAGCGGCAGCAACCCTAGCAAAGTTACCATATCTGCAAAAAGGAGCTAAGAAGGCCGAAACTCGACCTCAATTACAAGCTAATATGTCCAGTAATGCATCTGCAATCTACAAACACATGAAGGATAAGGGATATAATCCGCATGATCCTAAGAGTCGGGAAAAATATTTACAAAAAAATCCTAACAACACTAACTATGTTGAAGAAATCGCCAAATGGACGGATCTACCTGTGGAGCAAAGAGTATCGGGTGTAAATGCAAATAGCCTACCTCCATCTCGTCCTGAATCTGGTACCCCTGAAGCATCTGTATACTATCAGATGAAAATGGATCAAGATCAAGCTTTATATGATCGCACGGCCGACCAACTAATACAAACGAGGAAACGTGAATATAGTGATCAGAAACAAGCTCATCAAGCTCAATCTATTCTAAAACGTACTTTTGCAAAGAAACCACAGTATCAACATCCTGGACAAGAAGACATCACACAAGCGTATCTGAAAGCGAAACATGCGAGGAACGATATATGAGAATGATGAGAAGCCTATATTATAAATTCAGGGGAGCTTACAACAAGGCTCCCCTTGCTGTTGTGTTTTTCGCCGTTATCTTGTGTCTTGGAGTTATTTTTTTAATCATAGGGATGCGAGCTAAACCTCCCGTAAAGAAAAGTCCTTCCACAGAATCAACAATAACAATGCCAGTTAAAGAGACTATCGAGAAAACACTCAAGAAACCAGCTTACAATTTTGTTGACATAGGAGAGGACAATGCCCCTACTGAAGCTCAAGAAGTTGCAGGGAAGCTCTTATGGTTGCTGAATGTACCCACAAAAGAGTCTGAAAAAATACTTCAAGAGATCCAAGCTATTGTAAGTCCAGCTCTGTTTTTTAGTATCAGGCAAGAATATTTTCCTCCAGAAGAAGAAATGAACTGGACAGAGATTAAAGTTGTCACATCTAAAAAGTATGAGAACGAAGACGATTGGTGGCTTCTCTATGTGTCGGGTATGGCTGGAGAAGAACAAGATGCTATGGTATCAATCCAGATTAGGAAGGTGGATGGTACATGGTTAGTAACCTCGCTCGAAACGCCATCGACCAATTAAAAGAAACGATAAAGCTAAAACTCTTACTCTATGTTGGATTCCCATTACTTGGTGCTGTACTAGTATTATTGCTTTTTATTTTTCTGGTGATCGGTTTGAATCAAGGAATACCCTCGATCACCGAAACGGCAAAATCAAAACAAGAAGCAAGCCAACTGGGAATAGATCCCGAACTCATGAAGATATACCAAGAGATAGCTGAAAAATATGGGATTCCATGGGAAATTCTAGCGGCGGCTCATCAAGCATCTGGTGTTGCTGTTAGTAGTACAGGAGGCGGTACAACCAATGTTAATGTATCAGGTCAGTACGGTACAGAGATAGCAGCTGCATCCTCCAAATATGGTGTTGATCCAAACTTGATTAAAGCAATCATCCAACAAGAAAGTGGATGGAAACCGACTGTAGTGTCAAGTGCTGGAGCGGTTGGCCTCATGCAAGTGATGCCTTTCAACTGTCAGTCGAGCGGACTAGATCCACGAACAACTTGTCGTGAGCCAGCGAAAAATATTATGACGGGGACGAAGATTATATCCTCGTATTTGAAAAGGGTAAACGGAGATCTAAAATTAGGACTCGCTTCCTATAATGGTGGTCCTAATAGGGTATCTGGTCTTCAAAAGAAGTACGGTCAAAGCTACGAATCAATAGCCTCCTATCTACCAAAAGAAACTCAAAACTACGTTGTAAAGGTAACTGGATACTATGCAAAGTATGGAGGTACAACACCGATTCAGGGTGTGGACCAAAGAAAATCAATTGAAGAATTAGCACAAAAAATAAGTGACAGCAAGAAAACTCCAGCCGCTGGATGCTTAGATCAAGCTAAATCACAAACAAAACTCAATCCTGATCTTGCTTGTGGTCTGTATGGAGTCAAGAATGACTGGGCGTATGTGAAGCAGGTAGAATCCTCTTCCCAAACATTTAAAGCGATATCATCACCAGCACCTGGAGAGATCAACTCAAATATGAAGTATTCAGGCGGAAGGTTCCCATGGCCAGTAAATGGTAGGCTTACATCCAAATTTGGGCCTCGTTGGGGACGGAACCATAATGGACTTGATATTGCAGCTCCTATAGGAACTCCAATCTATGCCCCAGCAGATGGAGTTATTAATATCAGTAAGGCTAATCCTGGAGGATTTGGGTGGTATGTGAAGATTGACCATGGTGGAGGTTTTGAAACACTCTACGGGCATATGTATCCCAACACAGTAACGGTCAAGGTAGGTGATAGAGTCAAAAAAGGACAGAAGATAGCCGAAGTTGGGAATAACGGGCATTCTACAGGGCCTCACCTCCATTGGGAGGTTCATGTACATGGAAAGCCAGTTAATCCAGAACCATATTTGATGAAATAGACGGGAGTTGATAGATATGAAAGAAGAACAAGAGACGATTGCTGGTCTGTGGCTTCGAGTTGGTATTCTTGGAGCTATTGCCCTCTTGGGTGGTTTCTGTTGGTTCATAACTAGTACAGATATGCCGATGGATCAGATATGGAATCTGTTAGCGGAGAAATCAATTTACTATGGTAAGCTATCGCTTGCGATCTTAGTAATAGGTAGCATTTCTGTATGGACTATTTTGTCAGTGGGCCGTTTGATCCTGCATATGAGATATAGAAAGAAGGCTTCTGTGGATGTGAGATACATCCGCATCCTTCCATCTATCGAAAAGATGGAGACTAGCAAGGTTGTAACCTTTGTGAAGGCTTTTGCAGGCATGACACGCCATTTAGAGGAACGCTGGAAGAAAGGAAAGCCGTGGTATCGATTCCGCTTTGTAATGCCCGAAAATAGCAACGAGATTGCAATTTATTTAGGGTACCCACAAGACAAACACAATGGGGTATATGACACTATCAGAAGTGTCTATCCCCAAGCTGAGATCCACACTATTTCTCATCAAGAATTCCCTCAACCCACCAAACAGGGAGAGGGTGGCCATTTCTTTTTGCCAAATAGTCGTAAGCGACAAGGTTTACCACTTTCTTCTATTACGGAGAAAAAGGAGAGCCAGCTAGGTATGATTTTAGGCAGTATGAGATCCAATACCATAGTTGACCTTCAATTCTCTCCAACCGATTGGGAGAAACTAGAGAAACGCTCTGAGGATGTTCTTCACGATCTACGAGACAAGAAGATATCAGAATTAAGTCCAGAGGAGAAAGCAAAGAAAACGAATTTATCTAAGAGGCTAACAGGGCGAGAGGATACGCTGTTTGTGAAAATTTCGTTATGGTCTGATCACAAATATGCAAGATCTGTGATTCGATCAATAGCAAACAGTATACAGGCTACCTTGAGGCATGATGGAAAGATATCGTTTTGGCGATGGCGGAACAAGTTCTATCGGCATCCATTAATTGATAGGAATCCGATTCCTCATCGAATCCCCAAGACGATCATGACATTGACTCATGAGGAGTTAGCAAACCTTCTTCATATACCATCAGGGGATTCAGAGATTTACAAGAAGCCTGCCAGTAGTGGAGATAATGAACGTGGTTACATACCACATTTACAGATTGGCCATCGCACACTAAAAGACAATGAATTAGCTGTTGGAGCCTTCATTGGGGAGCAGATCCATCCTATTAAGCATCGAAACATAAAGATCGACTTTGAACAGCTTACCAAGCATTTTTTGCTTACAGGGTCTCCTGGTATGGGGAAATCGAGTCTTCTTATTGAGATGATCGATGGCATGATACGAGAGTGGGTTGAAGATCCTAACCATCCAGGAATCACGGTGATAGATCCGAGTGAAGAAACTGTAGCTGTCGTACAGAATCGACTTGCTTATATGGAGAAGAAATTAGGATTGAAGATTCCAAGAGATCGCATTCGTTCCTTTGATTTGACTAACCAATCTAGGACCTATCCAGCACTGAATATCTTACATGTACCAAGAGGGGTCGACTTCCAAACGGCAGCTGATGACGCTGCTGATGTGATTCTCCACTCTCTAGGGAGTGGGGATAGCCTTACAGAAGCCAAACGAATCCTTAAAAATACTATTCAAGCCCTCATCATGGATTCAAAGAAACATTCTATCCTAGCTATTCCAGAATTTTTACGAAGCCCTAAATTTCGTTCTGATGTATTGAAACGCATTAAAGGAAAGGATTCATATGTCTATCGTGAAATATTGGCTTGGGGAGATGAGGAGATAGAGAATGAAGCCATTTTGAACCGTATTGACCCTCTTCTCAGAAATACCTCTATGAGACGGATGTTCGGCCAGAAAGAGTGGACATTTGATATCAGAAGATATATGGACGAGGGGTGTTTTACATTCATCAACACGTTAGGTATGAGTACCGAGGGTATGAGGGTTGTGGTTGGAAACCTCGTGAATCAGTACCATCAAACAGCTAAGAGTCGTCCAAAAGGATCAAAATACCACTTTATGTTAGTCGATGAATCCCATTTAGTTCAAATCCCAATCATGGCTAAGATTATAGCCGAGGATAGGAAATTTGGCTTTGGCATTGGTTTAATAACGCAAATGGTTGATCAGATCACCAACAAAGAGCTGCTTACAGCACTTAACCTGATTGGTACGATCATTACTTGCGCTCAAAGCGGTACAGGGGCCTCTAAAATCGAAAAGATGACTGAGGGGCATTTTAAAGCAACTGACATTTCAAGGCTTCCGGAACGTCATGCAGCTGTCTTTACACGTACTAAGGTTGAGGGCGAGAGCCAAATCATTAGTTGTGTGGTTCGCAACCGTCCTCCAACTGTCTACCTGCCTAGTGGGAAAGAAGCTGATTATCGAAACCACGAGAAGGGAATCGCAGAGCGGTATGGGCTACGTTGGGCAAAGGGGTTTATGGAGTCAAGTGGAGAGGTTCAGTCCAGAGAAACGATTGATAAATTGATTCAAGAGTACTTTGATGAGATTGATCGTATTGTATCGGAACCAGGGCCAGAGGAAAAAGGAAATAAGCCTACTAAAGCAGTACCACTTTGATGTTATGATAAGTTGATAGGAATAGACTTTCCTATCAACTTATCTATTTATCTATTTGAGGAGGGGAATAGAATTGTTATTTCGATGGATAGGACATGCATTTTTACGTCCACATGAAAGACTAATGCTAGTGCTGTTTGAAATGAAGGTTTCTAGTTTGGAGGATCTGGCAACTGTTTCAGGCTATACAACTAACCGCATTCTTCATCTGTACAAGCAGATTCGAAATATACCAACCAAAGCAAGAGTAGATGAGCTTAAAAAGGAGTTTAATGTGATTGCGAAGTCAGATCTTCCAGACAAACAAAAAAAGAAGAAAATGACTGAAATTAAAGTACAGATACGAGAATTAAGAAATCAATGGGCAAAACCTCATCGCCAGATCTACGAGAAGCAGGGGAGTAACAAAAGACTATACTCACTTGGTCCTAAAGGCATAGAGTATTGTCTTCATATTATGCAAGTGAATAAAGGTACATGGGATATAACTGGAGAACAGAATGCACATCATAACGGCGTGAATGGGATTCTAACTCGTCTGATTCATTTGTTGGGACATAGAGAATTCAAATGGTTTTACTCTAGCGAATCATCTGATCTGATAGTCAGAACATGGGAGATGATAAAAAAGGATGAATGGAGTAGTGATCCAAAGTTGGCCCGCAAGGAGAAAAAGGAAATGATTCGCCCTGATGCCTTGTTAGTTATGCCTAACAATTTTCGATTGTGGTTTGAGTTTGACAACAACACAGAGTGGACCAAACAGATCACCGAGAAGTTTAGAGCGTACAGAAATACCATTTCTCCAAATTCAGCAGAAAGTATAAATTATCCGGTTATTTGGATAACTCCAACAGAGTATCGTGCTGAGGAGCTAAGAAATATCTGGGAATCTGTTAAAGATGAGTTTTATTCGAATCAGAAAGTACCCGATATGCATTTCTTTGTTGAGGGCGAAGAAGTTGAATGGATTAGAAATAATGTAGCCCAATTAGTTACCAGTTAATAGTCTAGTTAATGATTCAATTAACTACAAAGACAACTATAAAGATGACTACAAAGACAATTACAAAGATAACTACCAGTTGGTACAAATCGAAATCGGCTAGATCGCTTGATATAATTGGGTAATCCCAATTATAAAATCTCGGACTTGCTTACCTGTTACACATACTTTTTTCGACTTTTTTTCACAGCTCCGCTACGGGTCTGATCGGACGGCAAAATACGCCGTCCTTCTCATCCCCCAGCTCGCCCTCTCCAGGCTCCCCTTCCCCGCTTCCTCCCCCCTACCACACAATATAAGTGTAATATTCTGTCTAATAAGTATGCTTACTAATTATGGATTTCATCCTTATATAACCATTTTTTATATTGATCAATTACTGCAAATTCTAAAGAAGAAAATGTCTTGATTAGACGTTCAAGACATTTTTTAAATGATTATTCTTTTGTAATTTCTTTCCAAACATACCTATCAGATGCATCTGGATGAACTAAAAGTAACTGACCACCATTATCCCGATCCCATTCAGTGGTATCGCCTATGTCATTCATCTCGTCTAACGCATCCATGATGGCTTCTATATCCTCATCGCTCAGATGTAGATCTTCATCTGCAACTAAATAATATCCTCGAAGCTCACCAACTACACAATAATCCAAATCTAGCACTTTCTTTCGTGTCACAACGGGACGATAAGTGTAATTCACTTGGATTAATTTATTTTCTTCGAGCGAACCATCTTCAAGTACTTCATCATATATTTCCATGTTAGAATCCCATGTACACTCACTCAAAAAATACTCTATACTTGCTTTCCAGCCCAGACGATCCATGATTATTCTCAGATAATCACGTCTAATTTTAAATTCAAGGTAGTTGTATGTATCTAGTGTGATCCATTGTTTATTCAAACTATCAGCTCCTAATTTGTGGTGAGGGTATTCTCTACTAGATTGTGCATAGAAGAGACCTTTATATGTTAGGCTCTTCTATTTCTCCATAGTGACAATGTCCACAGTATACCCAACCAACAGAGGTTCTTTTGAGGGTTGAATAGGTATTTCTACCGTTCACAAGGTTGTAAGGTTCACCAACTTGAATGAGATAGGGAGAATCATAAGCAGGAGGCAAACAATTTTCAAAATCGTCCTTGATCTCATCGGATACTAAGTCACCAACTTGTAAGGGTTCCTCCTCTGTTACATTTGTGTATGTTCTAAATGGAGTACCATTATAATCTCCAGTAATTCTTGCGCTAAGTAGCCTAATTGCTTTGTGCGCATCCTCTCTTGTAGGAAATCTTTCTACATCTACTATATGTGTGAAAGACATCTTCCCCTTTGTATAATGAGCTATCTCAAAATTTTCACCTGGGTACCAACATTCTTCCATCTCAATTAGTGAAAAACTATGCACTTCGTTAACTTTTACCATTTCTCTACTGATCACCATATATATCATCCTCCAGATGCGATTTTATGTAATGGGATTGCATAGCTCGTCGTGGCGTACCTTTCGGATCTAGGTGGCTCGCCCAAAATGGGGGTCATGGCTCACTCCGCTCAAAGCGTTGTACCTTGCTTACATATTTATTATAACATAATGTAAGGTATATTGCCATACATTATTTATATAAAAATCATTTAGATATTGATAATTTTAATAAAATAAATCAATAAATGTATGGACATATACCTTACATTATGTTATTATATATTTAAGGCAAACAACAAGAGGAGCTAACAAAATGACAAACTATCTACTACCACAAACAACAAAAGAAGCTGTGTTCTTGCTAGGACCTCCAGCCGCAGGGAAATCTACCACACGCCAAAAACTATATCCAACGTATCAAGTGATTGATCCTGATGAGATCAAGAAGGGACTTGATGGATATGATCCAAAAAATCCATCTACGGTACATACAGAAAGCAAGATCATAGCTCGTGAGATGTTCGAGAATATGATCGGAGGTAACGAATCGTTTGTGTATGACACAACGGGCGGAAACCACAAACGTATGATTCGTGAGATGTACGAAGCTCACGAAAAAGGCTTCACGATCACGATCTTGCAGGTTACTTGTCCACTAGATGAGTGCTTGAAACGGAATCGGATTCGTGACCGAACCGTACCAGATCGGATAGTCAGGGAAATCTGGCAGGAGGTTGAGGAAGTCACTTCCAAGATACTCCCACACTCTGACCACCACATACTGATTGATACCTCCCGATAATGGGGGGTATCATATCACCAAATAAGAGGATTTTTAAAGTGTTCGATTTTGTCAAAAAGGGAATAAAATCAATGACTTGTTTGATCGGCGGAATGAACAAGAGGAGGCTACAACATGGGAAAAAATGTATATATAAATTTTTCGGGTAAGAAATGGGTTAATGAGTGTGTAGAGGTGGATATAAAGGTAGGCGTAACAAGGAAAAATGAAATTATGCTAGAGGCAAGTAGATCGGTTGAGCAGGTAAGGGATATACTTCTGGAATCGGAAGAAAAAGGATTTCCACTGGTAACAGTGATTGTACCAGATAACGGGGTATTGTCGGTGGCTATCATCCAAGCAATTCGAGGACTAACGGGGAGCATCCCGTTTGTGCAAGGATTAGAGACGGAAGCGGTTGACACGGAAAGCATCCGTGAGTCGGCGAGGGACAGTTTAACGTAGCATGTGGTATAATAATAGTGTAGTAGTAGATAGTTTTTAAATAGAAACGGGAGCTGTGGTAGGCTCTCGTTTATTTGTCGTAGGGATTAGGTGAGATGGAACTTGTTCAATAAATACGAAGTTTACATTCGCGAAATAATTTATTTTATTTAATATAAAATTGATTTATAATAAATTAGTAATAAATGCTATACAGCAGGAGGATAATACTTAGATGAAAAAATTAACTAAGCTCTTTACAGTCTCAGTCCTATCATTGATGGTTCTTTTCAGCGGTGTTTCAAGTGCTGCTGAAAATGTTCCTCCAGGTGGTCATACTGGCAGTGCAGTTTCAAGTGCGCCACCCGTCGAGTATGGGCAAATTAAGTTTAAAATCTGCACAAACAAGAAAGCTAATCTATTGGTTTATCTACAAAGAAAAGTAGGAGGAAAGTGGAAAAATGTAGGCCACACTGGATATAGTCCGAATGGATGTGGAGATCTATACTTTGGTACTGAGTACGGAAAAAGTCCTCTTATCAGAAAGTTCGCTGCATATCGAGTACTAGTTGTAAATAAATCTTCAAGTACTGTGAAAATCGATATCAAAACATACTTTAAAGCACCTTAATAAGAAGCCACCCTTTGAGGTGGCTTTTGTTATGTGCCCTCCTAGTGTCCAGGTGGACCTACTTGAAATAGGGGTACAGACAGCATTTTAACGGTTTTCTACGTTAAGGTTGTGTTTCAAAAAGTAGGATTTTTGAAATGGATAATCAAACTCCAGTCATATCAATACTCTCAGCCTTAGCGTGTGTTTTTCTCCCATCGGTACCGTGACCCCAAACTATTAGCATAGGGGATTTTGTAGAAGCAAAAAAGCACCTAATGGATATAGGTGCGAGGGAAAATTACAATGACTAGTGTGGTCTCTGGTACTACTAATTTGGCCAAAAAAAATGGAATTCAAACTTAATGTGTTTTATTACATATCACAGCATCAAGCTGATGGTAAATGAGGGGTCCTGTTTATTAGCGTTCTAACAGGAGTTTCGACAAAAAACACAGAACTAACAGTTATATAGGTTTTAAGAGAGGTGTCTTATATGGGATGGATATCTGTTTATGCAATTATCGAGAAATACCCGAAAATGAAGGCAGACATGGTCTATTCATTAGCAGAGAGTAGACTCAGGATGTTTAGTGACGAATTTGAGGTTCCTGAATATGAAGCCCCTTGTGAGTGTTATTGGCTTAGTCCAAATAAAAAGGAATATCAGAAAGACTGTGAATATTGCCTTGGAAAAGGAATAAGAAAAACTAATGTAAATCCATTATCACGCTATAGTTTCTATGAACTGGGAGATGATGCTTTATACATGGATATGGAGGAATCTATGCAAGATTTTCGCACTTTAATGTCCAATGGTAAGCCAACTGATATTCTTACGACAGGACAATTGCTGAGTTTAAGAACAGTTCCAAATGGAATTATCACTCCCGAAAAGCACTATTTTGATTGTGATATTTATAGAGATAGTGAAGATTGGACTAAGCAGTTTAGGGAACTATGTAAGAAGTATTCAAATCATTATGTGGTTCCTGCATCATGTCATTGTTGATAACATGTGTAAGCAACCACTAATTATCCGTGACGGGGAAGAGAAAGAGAAACATTTTGCACACTTTCGTCCTCAAGAAGAGTGTGTGCTACGTAGTTTTAGTGAACAATCAGTGGTGTTGTATTAGGAATGGGGGAATCACTAATGAAGGAATCTAATCTCATTAATGTTATCGAAACAGAAGTAGTCAACATGCATGAATACTTGATGTCGTACCGAATCAAACACAATATCATGAATGACCCGTATATGGCGGAAGAATTTCACTCTATTGTGGATTATTTGATGAGATCCTACATCCGCTTTTGTAACGCAACCCTTGAAAAGACTGGATATTACGAAACCACAAAACAGTTAGATTATGTAAGGATGAGGATAGATTTACTTGAGGCACGTATTAAAAGCAGTAAAACAAGTTCCATCATTAAATGATTCTCATGAGCTGAACAGGACGTTTAATAAAGAGAGAGCTGCTGGTCAAAATTAGTAGCTTTCTTTTTTGTCATGTCAGGCATGAGAAACTTCACCGATCCGCAACTGGATCTCACTGATTGCAAGTGAGCCATCCCCACCCGTCCCTAAACTGATCGCACCTCCCTCCACAGGTCCCCCTTTTCTTCTCACGATTCCCTAAAATTGAGATATTAGGGAATGCATTTCCGCTGTCATTAAACGGATTGAGATGAATTGCGAAATCGCCCCGATCAATTGGATAATGAGTTCCTTCAGCTGATCCTCTCATCATTTCTCTTTATTACAGGTGTCTGAGAAGGTGTACCTTTATCGAAGGACCGTTTTTTACCTTAATATGATCTGTAAAAGGCACTAAAATTATTTATAGATGTCTATAAAAAATCATACACCTTTATAGACTGATACGTGCTATAATATCCTTAGTTGGACAAGTTTATATATTTTGTTTTATTTTTCTAAGGAGGGTCAATTGATCGTAGATTTGATACAAAGGAGAATGTATTATGAAAAGTTTAGTGGAATCTAATGTGGATTTTTACGAAGAGATGATACAAACAATTTTTACAAAAGAGTGGACTACTAATCAAAAAGGAGAGGCCCTCGCTGAAGTCCTAACTGATCTGGCGAGAGTATGGTCAATCCCCATGGAGTCGCACGATATGCCAACTTGGTTAGCGGAAAACCCTACACATGGACAGATATTAGAGTTGTTTTTAAATACGACGAAAAAATTCGCAATGGAATTGAACAAAAATGATAAAGAAGTGCTAGAAAAGGATTTTGATGAAATAATCAAACAAATATCAGTGAATCCTGAGGGCATTACTCCAATACTGGACAAGATAATTCCAATATTGGATACATTGGATGAGAAGGTTGCGCAATTTATCGAGGAGGAATCCAACTGAAAAGGAATGGTGGGAAAAATGGAATTGACCACACAACTCATAAATCATCCATACTTAATCAAGAAGGGATATAATGAGGAACACCAGAAGTACACGGGATTCATGTTTTCTTTCCCTAATGGTTGGAAAGCTATCGTCAATTGTACATACGATCCCCTCTATGAAAACTGGTTCAATGATTTTATTGCCTACCCACAGGAGTCAAAAAACTATGATTACATAACACTTTTTGCTCCTGTTAGAGATCAGTTTCCTGATTGGTTTCAACAGGATCTAGATCCATTGGATGAGGGGACAATCATGACCTATCTGCAAAACATTGAGAAGGAACTGCCAGCAAGTGAAATGATCGAAAATTTGATAAAGATTGTGAGTGAAAAATACTTTATTCTCCACTGTACCAAGAATGGTATAGATCCAGATAGCCATCCGAAAATGCGCCAGGTGTACGAATTGGCATGTCAGATGAATGAAAAATACCGTTTTGATCCAAAGCCTATTCAAGATATAGGTTCATGGATGCGGTTAATTCTGGATATAGAACGGACTCTAGAATAATATTCCTAGAGTTTTATCAATACATGTTACCTTCCAATGTGTCATTATCTTAATACTATCCTAGTATTTTAGTATAGGGAAATGTTGGAGAAGGATTTACCCAAGATATTATCTGTAGCATAATTGTAGGGGATCAGCCAACATTTTAACGGAAATATACGTTAAGCACTCAAACAGGGACAAAACCTGATTTTTCACTACGCTAAGAGATTGTGTATCAAATTGTCTTCAAGATCATCGACATGTTTCAAATATCGTTTTGTTGTAGTTCTGACACGCAAAAACAACTGATAAGGCACATGTCAAAGAGTCTACTTTTTGAAACACAACCTTAACGTAGAAAAGCGTTAAAATGCTGTCTGTACCCCTTGTATGAATAAACTTGTAAGAGGAGCTTTATATGCGAATAGGCAATCAGATTTTTAAAGGACTTCTTTCTGTAGCAGCAGTCATTTTAATTTTTATGGCCTCACGGATGAGTACGAGTTATATCTATGAGATAGGCCATTTTTTTAAATGGAATGTCCCACTATCCTACTTTGATCCATCTCTGACGAAGGCCGTACCAACTATTATGTCAATGACTGCCGTTCTGTTTACAATGCTTTTCCTAATAATTGTACTAAGAAGGGAACAGCAGCCAAATCTGTACAGGATGATAACAGTAGCTATTACCATCTTGTTTCTAATTCCTGGGGTTGTAGCATTTACCCTAAACTACACATCTGACAATCACTTATCTCCTCTTATTAAGGACGGGGTTGCAACAAATAAGGCAGTATTGGACGTACGTACTGATGCATATTTGGTAGCTGAATATAGAGATGGAGTTTTACTACCATGCTACTCATTTGAAAAAAGGTTTGATAATACCTTAATTAACGAGATCGGAACTGGAATTAAGCTGAAACCTTATACGCAACAAGGCTCTACATCATCAATCAAATGTGGAAAATAGTCATAAATGAACAATACCCCTATTCCTTAAAAGGAATAGGGGTATTGTTTTGTCCTCCTGGACGTAGTAACTTCAAAATCTCGGCTCTCCTGAGCGTAGTTGTTCTGTTACCGTCATTATATGAGATATTGCTTAGAGAGTCAACATTTCGGAAGAACTAGTCTTGCGAAGCTGCTACCTGAATCTTAGTATATGCGATTTCTTGATTTCTGATACGCTCATCTTTAGTCCTACCAGTCGCATTTGCCCATTCATATAATAATTTCTTTCTTTCAGATCTACTTAACATCGTCTTTTTGCGATAAAGAGTGTATATCTCATTAGGTTGATTGTGGAGTGTATATCTCAGCTGATCGTGACTACTCGAATGGATAATAAATGGTCTGTTTAAATGGGTATACTGAACACTATGATCATCAAATATCGGAAGACAATCCTGACGATGTGTCAAAATTTCCTGGAACAACGTATTCTCTTTAAAGTCTTTCACACGAAGACCATCTTGTATTCTTTCCATTTGTTGATTATTTAGTCTCACATTCTTTAATTTTCCTTCAGGATCATGCGGATCAAGATGTCTGTTGCTTAGTATTTTTTTACGGGTGACAGATGTGGCATCTTGTAACTTTACAACAGTCTCTTCTCGGAGAAAACCAACTTGTCCAATGTTAAACGTTAGACCGTTTTCCTTTGTTGAATTAGGTTTAAAACTGGTAGTTGGTAAAATAGAAACCTGGTCAAGAGCATGTTTGACATCCCACACAACTCCATAATGGATATCGTCTAATTCAGACCCTAGACCAGCAAACTGAATTACGACAAGCTCTCCAGTACGTATAGTAGGGACATATATATTTTTTTTATGCTTTGGACTAAAACGAACTTCATCATGCTTCCTTGCAATAGTAACAAAACGAAGAATACGCTCAAGTGTGTCTTGACGTGTTCTCGTTGGTACATTGGGATCTGGTTCTATGAGACATAGCTCCTTTACTATCTTACGAAGTACTTCTTCCTCAGAAGCCTTTTGTATGTAAGCGAGCAATTCATTTTGGAGTGAAGCATCCAGTTTAGAAACGTAATCAATCAAATTAAGGAAATCTACATCTTCCTTGTTTTTACTTAGGAGTGCCAACAATTCACGTAACATCCAAAATGCTCCTCACAGATTAGCGTATATTTTTTTCGTTAAAATGCTGACTCGTCCCCTCTTAGGAGTATATCTAATGCCACTAATATACTAAGAGATATGATCATACAGTACAGGCCATTAATCCAATTAACAGACTTCGTTGCTAAGAGTTCAGCAGCTATAGATGTCAAATAAACTGAACCACCCAAAATCCAAGAGAACAAGATAAGTGATTTTATCTTTAGATTCAAGAAATATTCCTCCTTAAAACTCTTTGGTTGTAGCTGTTTCATTATTTAGCATGGATATTAAAGCTTGTCCATCCCTGGAACCTTCGAATTCTTTTGCTAACTTGTAGAATGTATCTTTCTTGACACCCAGCAATTTCATGAACTCTACACCTGTAATCTCTTGGTTCTTCCATTCTAGAAAATGAGAAGCTAAGAGCTTCTTCTGTTCAGATGAAATGGTTGATAAATTCATTTTGGGCCGTCCTAATTGTCTTCCGTTTTTTTTTGCAAGAGCAATTCCTTCCTCTTGTCTCTTTCGAATCTTCTTGCGCTCTTGATCAGCAACAAAAGAAAGAAGGCTCAAGAATTGATCCTCCATGAGCTTCCCCATTTCACCCATAGAACGAAACTGCCTACTATCAAAAAGAGATGAATTTTCTAGTACAACAATATCGGCTTTGATATCTCTTGTGATGTACTTCCACTCTTTGATGATCCCATCATAATCTCTCCCAAGACGATCTATGGAGTCAACATAAACCAAATCGCCTTCACGAATCACACCCCTCATAGTCTGATAGCCTGGACGATCAAAATTTTTTCCGCTCTGTTTGTCAACGAATATAAATCGTTCTTCAATGCCCAACTCAAGCATTTTTTGTACTTGCCGATCTTCGTTCTGATCTACAGACGAAACACGAACATAACCGAAAGTATATGACACAATTGACCCTCCTTAGAAAAATAAAACAAAATATATAAACTTGTCCAACTAAGGATATTATAGCACGTATCAGTCTATAAAGGTGTATGATTTTTTATAGACATCTATAAATAATTTTAGTGCCTTTTACAGATCATATTAAGGTAAAAAACGGTCCTTCGATAAAGGTACACCTTCTCAGACACCTGTAATAAAGAGAAATGATGAGAGGATCAGCTGAAGGAACTCATTATCCAATTGATCGGGGCGATTTCGCAATTCATCTCAATCCGTTTAATGACAGCGGAAATGCATTCCCTAATATCTCAATTTTAGGGAACATCATCAAGGCAAGGGCAGGGGGACAGGGGGAGGACGAGCTGCATTTATCACATGCTAGGTAAATCATGATACGTTGGTAGTTGAGTCCAGTCCAAGACGAGGGCCGTTCCGTACTACGGGTGCTGCTGAACTTGTTTCGATGGAGTGGATCGGTAGCAAGTGGTTCCCATGGGACCAGCTCGTAACGGGAGAGGGTTGAGATCCACGAAACATTCATACACCCGTGGATCTCGAAGCTGTTCTTCCTAGTTTGTTGTAAGGGTGCTAAGAGGAAAATTCGACTTTTAGGTTAACAAAAACCATCTATTGGAAAATGTGCCAGATCATCTTCCGATAGATGGTTTTTTATTTTGCTTTTGGTTGCCATACCCCTATATGATATACGTATCGTGGCGATTTCCGATTTCACCCAAACAAAGAAAGAAGTTGCTTTCATCAGTAAGACGAGAAGACAACTTCTTTCTTTGTTTGTTATCCATAGAACAAATAGATTACATTTTCTTTTTTTGTTGATTTAATCTACACCAACTAATCTTAATAATACGGGTAATTCCAAGGCAAACCAAACTAAGTAAGATGTAAATCAATAAAAATAAGTAAGTATCTGTATCTGCCATGTTCATTCCAAAATACAGTTTCGTGATCAGTAAGCTGAACACAAGTAGTACTAACAACACTGGCGTTAGAGATCGCCAAATTCGATCTTTCTTTAGACCCATTACGATTCCTGTGAGAATAAAGGATAATGGAAAGAAGAAATAGTACCAAAAGATAATTTCTCCCAACATAGATTCACGGCTCCCTACTGAATAATGGTAAAATCTTGTACCAATGTCTCACGGATATTAGGAATGCGAAACTGCTTGATCTGCTTCCATGTTTTCGTGTCATAGACACTGATGAGACCTGCATTCTTCGGATCATAGTTTAACGGCGATAAGACATATAATTGATCGCTCGATAGTCTGGCTTTGTAAATACGTTGTGGGAGTTGAGCGGTTTCAACTACTTGAAAGGTTTTTCGATCTAGTACGGTGATTCTTCCATCTACTTTGTGCGTTACGATGATCTTATCCTTGTTCGGATAAAAAAATTGTGGCTGCGCATAGGATAAGTCTCGGTATTGTACCGTCCAATCCTTTTTGTTAATGACAGCGATTTTATGTTGGTCATCTGTAGACGATACCAGTATATGTTCCTCAGTAAGAAGGAGATCGTCTGTTAAATCTACTTTGATTGATATCTCCTTTACCAGCTTACCTGTCTCTCTATCTAGCACATAGAAAACGGGTCTTTTAGCTTGGATAATCGTTGCAGATACGTATACATACTTAGCATCAAATTGGACCACACTCAAATAGCCATCTAACTTGACTGTGTGAACTTGATCCCCCTCCTTGATTTCGAGGGTTCCATAGTCCATATGTGTATTGTAGGTCGTCACTCGTATGGAGTCGTCCGTTCTGACATACAAAGGAAAGGCAGGTGTATCTTCTTTTGAGATGATTCCACCTGAAGAAATCTGAACCATTTTATCCCCGAATTGAACAGGTAGAAGAAGGCTCCCATCTTTTTTCTTGGCTATTTGAAAGATCCCCTTTTCTTTGATTCCACGTTGATCCACGATCTGTCCGTCTTGATTCAACAATACAAACTCACTATCTTCCTTTAACGAATCTGTATAGATAACACCGATACTGGCTTTATCTAATGTCATTCCCTCGGTCGTGCAAGCGCTAAGAAGTAAGAGAAGGGAGATCAGAAAGGCATAAGATTTTTTCATTACGACTCCTTTCCAGAAAAAGCAGAGGGAATCCCTCTGCTTCTCTAGTAGATATAAGACTAGCCTTTGCTATAGAAAATAGTCGTTTTCGGGCTTTCGATCAGATCGACTGGCCACACAGCACCGCCGTCGTTTAGATCAAATCCTTTGTTGTACCAAGCACGCCAAACCAATTGAGAACAGTAGAATCGACTTGTTGTGGAGGTGTTAAAGAAATTGAAATTGTAAGGAAGACCAATTTTAGCGCGAGCGTGAGAGGCTGCGTAATTATAGTCATCCCCGTCTGCTTGCTTTACCCAGAGGCCCCGAACATGTTTATATCGATCATCCCAATTATTGCGCCAATGCTGAACACCATTTTCACTTTCCTTCTTATTACCATAGCTCTCTACAACAAATCCAGCTACTTCCGAAACAATGCCAGCGTGCCCTCCTGCCCATGCAGAGGAGCCGGAACTTACTCCAGATAAGGTAACAAGAATATCACCCTTTGTACCAACACTAGTTGCACCAATCTCTTGTTGTTTAAGAATAGTGTCATAAGAGACCCCCCTTTGTTTCGATTCCATTTGAACGACTTTTGGATCGAATTTCTTAGATGGATGCTCTCTCTCCTGAATGGTTCGCTTTTTAGCAAGCTCCACTTCTTTCTGTTGTGCAGGTGTAAGTTGTATTTCTTCGGTTGCATAACTACTTACAGAACCAATCGTCAGGCAGATTGCGAAAGAGAACAAGGCAACAGTTGTTTTAAACGTTTTCATTCGACATCCACTCCCTAATGATTAGATTGAACCCAAATCGTAACTAGGTTAAACTTATACTAAACGGTTAGTATATTTTAATTGTAACGAAGCCGCACCTCATTTGCAATATATTATCTTTATTCTAAATATTAGAGAGGACGAAGGAAGAATGACGAAACACCAAGAACGATCTTCTATAACTTTACGCAAAATCAAAGATGCAGGTCTTTGCTTATTCGCTCGTCATGGGTATCATGCCACCAGCATAGATGAGATCATGAGAGAGGCTGGATATACAAAGGGGGCTTTTTATGGCCATTTCAAAAGTAAGGAAGAATTGTTCCTAGCAATCATGGATGAGCGAATGTTAAAGCACCAAACGGAAATTATGGACTCCTTTTGGGTTCATGAGGATGATGGATTGAAAACAGTCTCACACCACTTGGAGTATATTCTTCAACAGGCTCAAGATGATTCGTGGGCATCTATTTACTTCGAGTTTTTGGCGAATACTCGTAGAAACCCTGAAGTGCAGAAGAAACTTGCTTATATGTACAGCAAGTGGAGAGAGTTTGTCATAGGATTCTTTCAAAGCCTCCAAGATAAAGGACTTATCCAAATCAATATGGATATACAACTATTGTCAGCTACAGTTATTGCGCTATTCGATGGTTTCAATATCCAATCTTATGTCGATCCAAATGAAGATTCCAGAAAGCACATTCAGATTATCTCTCATCTTCTAGGCGTAACCCCTTAAACGCTTGCTCACAGGGTTCCTGCGCTAATCCGTCACTTTTAGTTAATGAACATCAAAAATCAATGAAAATTAGCATCATTGAGCCTTGTTCACTAACTACTATCTTTCTGGACATCTACTTTGCGGTTCACAACAGGAACCCTGTGACCTCGTTTGTAGCAAAGGAATTAACGTTAAGTGACGGAGCAGAGCAAGAACCCTGTTAGTACCCCTAAAAGCACTAGATAAATATAGTAACTCATAAGTCTCATTTCTTTTTTAGTACAAAACGCAACTTGGAATTTTCTTTGTTAACTACTTTGGTCTCGTCAATTTTTTCCCAGTCTGAGCTTGTCAGTATATCGAATCTATACTTACTAGGTTCGAGTTTCAAACGAATCTTTCCACTAGTATCTGTACTAGACGGTCTGAAAGGATACATTTCTCCTGATTCAACGACGAACATACTAACTTGTTGTGGCACATTCTTTTCATCTACAACCTCAATTTTTACGTCCACACGATCATCGTAGAGATACCAATAGCTACCTCCGATGATCAGTACGCCAAACAGAACCAACGCAGGAATTAAACGCTTCTTCGGCATTAATTATCCCTCCAGTACCCCTTCTCAAATAATATCAAAAAAATATGGTATACAGGCATTGAAAGAATGGGGCTCTCCCTATTTCCAATGCATCATCTACTCAAATGAGGGTATATAACATAACAGCTAAACTTGGAGGTAAATAATGAAATCACGTTTTGATGTATTCGACAAAAAAGAATTGGAAGCATTGCAACAAGGCATGTATCTTTTTTTGAAAGAAACAAACTCCAGAGAATCCCTTGGTGTCGCTGGAATTCTACACGCCGAACTGTTCGTAGCTAAGTCAGAAACAAGAAAAAATGAGTTAGGGTAAACTCCTCGTAAGAGCTTACCCTAACTCATTTTTTGGATGCAATACAGTTGCCTATATTAACTATCAATCTAGCTCTAATTTCACACCTCGATCAAAGGTAGATCTGATCGAGTACCAGCCATATAATTTAATATCGTGTTCATATTTTGATGGATAACATATAGTACCCTAGAGTATTCACAGGACATCACTTCTAAGCTCTGTGCTTGATTCAACACATAGCCCTCAATGACTCCAGACGGGTTCTCTGCATATGCCCTGACGAGTCTGTGATTGCCGTCTATTACCATCGGTTTGCTAACAGGATCAAAGTAGACAATGATGATTGGTTCATGTGATTGGCTTTTAGATTTAATGAAGTTCCAATCAATATTTTCATCAGAGACTAGTGACCTAAGTTCTGCTATGGGACCTGTTTTTTTCTGCACATGAGTACGCTGGATGAGAGAACTTGCTTTGTTGATATCCCAGAATACAGTGTAGTAATTGGAAGTATCTCCTCCTAGAGGATAGATATTTTCTCCGTAAAATTGATGGGATATACTTTTAAATGAAATATCGAAATATGGGTTAAGGGTTGCAATAATTTGCTCATATCTTTGCATCAATTCATCATAGGTCGATACTTCCCTTTTTATAGGAATACCGTACATTTGAAAGATTTCTTTTGAAGCCATTTTCTGAATGAAACGATCTAGCACAAACCCTGGCTTTTTACCCATCAGGACATCATCAGTATTAAACACTCTAATCCCTTCTCTCTCATCCTATTTATGTAATATGCTCTACTTTTACCTGGGGGAGTATATTGTTTGCTTCCTGAGGTATCTTGTTGGCCCTCAAGAATCCCAATACTTCCTCTTCTTTTCTGGTAGTACTGATCACATCGCCACAATAACGAACCTGCCAACCCAAGCAAACTCCCACGATGATTCGGTCAATGATAATGGTTCCTTTCAACCCTTCCAAGCTTTCCGGGTATCCTACCCTGATCCGTTCCAGGTCAATGTCAATTCCCTTTGTAGCTACTAAAGTCATGATGATGTTCCTTTCTTGATACCATTATCAAAGGTAGAATACATATCTTCCAATCTAGAAGTTGGTTTCTTGTTACCTTAGTGACCAAAGCTAAATCTTCGTGACAATTGTCTACCAATGTTAAAGGCTGTATCCTCTGATTGCTCAGCCTCCGACATAGGTTTGCATTCTCGATCTATTTCTAAATGCTTGGAATGTGCTTTTAAAAGTCCTACGTTTTCACACTGACTATCTTTCTGCATCCAATGTAGGAGATCTTTCTCAGCTACAAAATAGTAGGAATCACAATACTTGAGGTATCGTTGCCACTTTTCATCCTTCGTATAATCTTGATAGCTTGCTTTACACTCAAGAATGCATATCTTCCCTTCTTTATCTACACCGATCACATCACAGCGGAGATTATCTGGCAGAGTTAGTTCCGTGGTTACCATATATCCCTTATTATAGAGCCATTTTAAGCCCAGTGCTTGTAGTTGACCGTGCTTCTCCATATCAAAGCTGGCAAACTGATTGGATCGATGTAAAGATTCACTAAAGGACTCTGGTCTACGTTTGCGGAAAGATTTAAATCCTTCTTCCGCTTGTTGAATCTCCTTTTCAATCTCCTTCAACCGCTTCTTTTCTTGAGTAAGTTTAATGCCCTTTAGCTTCGATAGGGAATCAATCCCCCAGTACTCAGCTTCTTCAGGAATATCCCAATAAACCCAGTCGTTTTGTGGAACATGCTCATAATCGTATTCGGTTCGGTATCCTCGTTTTTTACGCCTTTGGTAATCTTCTGCTATCGCTATGACATCCATTACATAATGAGTTCGGAGTGTCTTCCACTTATCTTCCGGATCATCCTCTTCTTTTAGGATAATAATTCCCTTTTTCTTGAGGTTGCGCTGCCAATTATAATCTAGTCTCTTTGCTAAACAAATCTGTCCATTACGATGACCTAGATGATCCATGAGGAAATCTAAGGCTTCGTCATTCTCTACCTTCTGTAAGAGATCGGGTAGAAGTTTCTTCGATTCTTCACGATTCTTTTTTATAATTGCAACAGTTTCCTCTAGTTTCCCTCGCTCTCGCTCTAAATCACGGACCTTAAACCTAACACCTGTTTCTACTGCTTCAATCCGCTCTCTCTTCGCTTGGATAAGTGCAGGGTACTGTACTAAATCGTCACGCTTAATACGGGGATCAACTGATAGCAGGATCTCGCCTAATCCTTCCCAATCATTTTGTTTGAACATAGAAAGAAGAAACAGACCTTTGAGTCCTAGCTGGCTCCACTTTTGCACATGATCAGTCTGACAATGTTCCTCTAACTGTAAGAGACAGTTTGTAAATTGACTCAACTTCTTTGACTGGCTATCTGTAAATCCATGTTTCTTTAGGTCAGCTGGCTTCCATCCCTCACGAAGTTTTTGAATAGCCCATAGGCTACGCTCATCTTTACCAGTAATCATAGATGTCACCTCGGTACTCGGAGTACTTTTTATCCAGTATATCAAATCGAGTACTCGGGGTACTAAAAAAATAGCCCCCTTGTTTGGAAGCTATATATCATTCGATCGCTGGCGAAACAATTGTAAGGCCATATCGTATGCTTTGTCTGGTTCATATTCGGTCATATAGACTTTAGCTCTATACATACACTCATCAACAGTCCTTTGATCGAGACCAGCGACACAGAGAGCTAGATATAAGTAAGCTCTCGCCTGTTTTGGAGTCATTGGTTTTCCTTGGGATTTCATTGCTCCACTGCCTCGTATTGCTTCACGAAGGCGCATAATGACCTCTGGTGTAACCTCTCGGTCTTCTTCAAACACGTCCAAGTCTTTCTTTCCTGCATTAATGATCTCCTCTAAATTCATACGATCAAGCCTCGCTTAGATTTAGTTCATGGATCAAGTTGTCCCACGCTTCATACACATTTTCTGCCTCGATGTATTTGTAATCTTTTAATCCATCGAGTGGTCTGAATTGATATGCTCCAGCATACAAGCCTGTTTGATACCAGTCATCTCTAGGGTCATAGACACCCTCTAACTTAATCAAGCGGCTTACTTCCTGATGGATAGCCGAATGATACTCCTTCTCCAGTTGTTTCATTCTACGATTCAATTCCTGATATTCATCTGTGGAGATACGGGATTTCCCTGTCTCATTGAAGTATTTTTGGTCATGCTCTAGTTGTTGATTCAGCTCGTCCAATTGCTTTCGGTTCTCAATCAACTCTTCTTGAACAGATACGACTTGAAATGCTTCAGAAAAAATATTTTTGTTTGCCGATTCAACCTTTGGTAGCACTTGCTCCTCCTTGTCAATCAGTTCGGAAAACTTTTCATAGGCACTATGGCCAAGATTTTTTACTAAGTGATAGATAATCTCTTCTTTATTTACATCGTCTAATTCCATGAATCTTTCTACTTCTTCCCTAACATCAAGGTCAAAAAGACAACGGCCACAGTAGATATAGTCGCGAGGCCAAGGGTGAGGGACAAATGCGCATCCGCAATCTTGGCACTCATGGTAACCTTCTTCTGCTAGTTTTGGATCATATGAAGTGTTTAGGATTTTGGGATTGGTATATCTCATATGTGTGTCCCCCTTGATCTCGATAGGTTCTGTTGCATGATTATCATGATTATCGCAATGATGAAGCAATGGATAGGGACATCTGCCCTCTTGCAAGGTAGACCCACATTCTGAACATTCCTCAATACCTTCTTGATTCCCACAATGTAAGCAGGTTATCTTTGAGGGGTCATCAGAATCCCCAACTTTGAGGAATACATGGTAGCAGGTTGAACATGTCCACGTTTCCTTCAACAACAGCGGATTAATTTGCTGAGTCATTAATTAACCTCCCTATCGAATGTATGAAATAGATGATATCTTACATACGACTACAACGCGGGCATAATTTACGCCCGTCTTCCATGACCATATACAACTCCGTAAGTTTCGTGCATTTATCACACGGTTCTCCTTGCTCCTGAATCATCTCTGGCAAAACGCCTGTGCTTTCGTAATCCGAATTCAACAACATATTTAGGGTAGAAATTGCCCTGTCGATATCATGCTCGTTGATAATCCCACGATTATCAACAAAGATAGCCCATGAACCTTCAGGATAGCCGTATAAAACATCAATCACTTTATTTTCATAACACAATCGACGGGGATTTCCTCTTTTAGCTGAATTCAAAACATCGATTATGTATGCTTTGTTTACAACTACTTCTTTCATTTTTTATCCCCTTTAAGTCAAAATTCATTAATCCAAATATCGTAACAGTTAGAGCATGCGCGAAGTTCGTTGTTATATTCTGTTCTTATACCGCAGTATGAGCAAGGTATGATCTCAGGCGGTCTTTCTTTTACCTTTTTCATTGTCTTGTAGCAATATTTGCATATGTGAGGGTCAGATTCGAAAGTAAAGGTGTTTGTTGACTTATGTATTTCACAAGTCGGACAGTACCAATCAGTGAATGTATGTGACATTTGAGTCCCCTCCCCTTTTAAGCATCGTGCGCACACACAGCCCATTCACCACAGGTTGCACAATGGTACACGTTCAATCCTCCGTCTCTATGGAGGTTATGTTTTTTAAGAAGCTCGCAAAGATTATACAACCAGTGATCCTTCTCAATTTCCTCATCATTGTTATCCGTGAAAATGTTATCCTCTGTCCACCAAGCTACAAGGGGATGTGTCCCACTATTCATTTCTCCACGACCGCACTTACAACCGAAGTTAGAGTGGTTATACTGTCGGTCGAACCACCCCTCATCTACGTTATCTGCCACCCACTGAATTATTTCCTTTTCGTTTATGTCGTGTTTGATGTTCTTTGTTAATTCCATTTCAATATCTCCTTTGAATGTACGAAAATGATAGGAAACTTACATATGTCAATGTAAGAATATTGTATCACACATTTCTCAAAATGTCTCAATTAACCCTAGTCTATTGATACATTTTTTCACTCCTGATATAATCAGCATTGGGACAGTCTCAAATACATGTCTCAAAATAGAGGTGAGATTATGGCCGTTTTTGGCTATGCACGGGTATCAACTGACCACCAAGATATTAAGCTTCAAATTGATGAACTAAATAAATATGGGGTCGATATCATCTACCAAGAAATTGTAAGTGGAAAAAATCTCGATGACCGACATGAGTTACAAAAGTTGATTCACATTACACAATCAGGCGACAAAATTGTTTTTACCAAATTGGATCGGTTCGCCCGCTCCACTATCGATGCTTTGACTGTCGCACAAGAGCTGAAGAAAAAAGGCGTAAGCATGGTCATCTTAAATTTTGCAGGTGCGCAGATTGATGTATCTACTCCCACAGGAAAACTATTTCTTACACAACTAGCATCATTCGCCGAATTCGAACGGGAATTAATGCTGGAGCGACAAAAGGCGGGTATTGCACAAGCCAAAGCAGACGGAAAGTACAAAGGACGGGTGAAAAAATACCATGAGCATCATAAGGGTATGAATTACGCTGTTGAGCTGGCAAACGAACGAGATCAAAACAAAATGACCATAGATGCGATATGCGAAATCACACAAGTTAGTAGGGCCGCATTGTATCGTGAACTAAAGAAGCAGCGGAAACATCCTAAATAGTGAGCCTACAGTAGTTCCGATAGGACCGCAAGAAAGCGGGCTATCATTTAAAATGACAGCCCGCTTTAACTTAGGAACACCTATAGGTTGCTTATTAGTTTCGCCCAATACCTGTAAACGTATACTACTAGATATTACGAACGGGAAATTGAACGCTTTCCACGACATCAAAAGCTAAACTAAGCCAACAAGTAGATTCGCAATCCCATCCATAAAGACCCGTCTTGGTGTAACGCGTTGCATATTCTCCGTTGGCTGTAAGATGGATTCCATCTATACCATTCTTCCGCATGGATTCGAAATCGAGAGTTCCTAGAAAAAAAGAATCCGCAGAATAAATGATAGAGTATTTAGAGTGAAGTTTCTCCAAATCTTTAAAGCTATCGATTTGTATGATGTTCGCATTCGGTCGAGCTTGGATGATATATCCACTCCATACTCCATCCTCCGGAATACCAAAATCCTCTAATTGACACCATTCAACCCATGCACTACTTCCATCTATCCAAGATGAAGACCATAGAGCATTTTTAGGTTTATAGCGATATGTATTACGAATATCCAATGAATCAGGAAGTTCGGCAAGACCTACAATTAATTGTTGATTATACATAAAATCATCTCTCTTTTACCTCTAACCCTCCTATACTCATGTTCTATAGTTCGTTACATAAAGTTACTTATCCTTTACATAATCAATCTCCTAAAAACTAAAGTCATCTTGCAGTATATGGTGATTCAGGTCCACACCCACTACCATCGACCGAACATGCGCGTTAATCAAGCTCGCTATAGGGTCAATGCGGTTTGACGACTTGTTCTTATCTAACATTATGTTTTCGTTCTGATCTTGCCGAATAACAGCATTTCCAATCGCCCAACCCAAAACAGGATTGCGGTCATGAATAATCCTCTTAGAGAGGACAAGTTCACGAAAATTTTTAGTTGGCTCGGATAAAGTCTTCATTCCTTGCCGTATCTCTACCATTATGTAGCCTTCGGTCTCCAGCTGCTGCGCAAATTGTGTAGCGTTAAATGGGTCGTAACAACATTCTTTTACGATCCATCCGTTATTTAAAACCTTGTTCTCAAGGTAGCTTTCAATAAAACGATAGTCAACAACCGATCCCGGTGTAGTAGTAATCCAACCTTGGGAAACCCATAAATCATACGGAACCTTATCCGTCTTCACCCGCTCCTGTAGAGCATCTTCGGGCATGAATGAGTGACTGATTACAACATAGTTCCCATCATAGGGGAAAACAAAAGAGATAGAGGTTAAATCAATTTTCGTCGACAAGTCGACACCGACAAAACACTCGTACCCGTACAGATCGGGAAGTTGATCGACTCCACACTCCATCCATCGATCCATCGGCATGTATCCATTTTCCTTCATGTCGACCCATCGGTTCATATTCTTCGTTAGGAAATTCCGCATCTTTTCTGGAACATCCAACGCGGATCGCAATTCACTACGAAGAAAGTTCATTCCTTCATCGTAAGTAGCAACGATGGGATTTGCCTTGATCCAAACTGATTCATCTTTTATATCATCATCTCGATCCAATTCGCACACCATTATAAAGTACTCTTCATTCTCAACAGGGGAATTGGAATCTAAAATGTTCGATACATATTGATATTCCTTAAAGCAAGGTGCATTCAAATTAAATCCTGCTGTTGTAATGATCACAATAAGCGGCGAGGGACGGGCCACCATACCCGATACCAAAACATCATATATTTCTGATGTTTCATGTACATGGAACTCATCAATAACGGCTATACTTGGATTTTTTCCATCACCAGTTTTTCTCGCTTCTTTTGACAACGGTTGAATAACTGAACCGCTTTTTAAATGAGTGATACGGCCGTATGAATCCTTATACTTATCATTAATTAACTCACAAGATTTAATTTGACCCAATATTTCTCCATACACAATACCCGATTGTTCCCGCCCCCATCCAGCTATATAGCATTCCTCTTGTTGATTTGACAAGAAAGTTAGATAGGATGATATGAGCGCAAGCAACTGTGACTTAGCGTTCTTTCTGGCCAACTGTATATAAACCTTCCGGAACCTACGCAACCCATCATCTTTACGCTTCCAACAAAATATATTAGCAGACACGAACAATTGAAAATCCGTTAATTCAATCCGTTTCCCTGCAAGTACACCTTTTGTATGTTTGAACATGCATGACCACTTGTAGAATTTATACATCTCTTCCGCATCAAATTCATAGGGGTAATCATCGTGGGGAATCCCCTCTATATTCTTTAAAAAACGGCTACACGCTGCTATATGTTTTTTACTTGCAATAGTCTTTCCTTCTACTATATCAAGACTATAATTGTATATTCTTGCAAATAAAGACTCTATCACAGTGCATCACCAAACAGTTTTTCTTCTTCGGTCTTCTCTATCTTTTCTTCTTTGGGCGGAACAACTAATTTACATCTAGATGAAATAGTAAGCCCTAAATCGGCAGCCGCAACCCGACACTGCTTAAAAAGACGATCCTGATTTATGAGTAATTTGGAGTATGTCTTATTAACTTCGATTTCTGTAATTTCTTCAATAACATTGCCTTGATCATCTTTTTTCTCTTTAACCTTGGTAATAGTCAAATCAGTTTGTAGAAGCTGGTCGCTTATCCTTATATACATTTCACGCGATAGTAAGTATCGTGCCAACGCATCTATATCTAGATTGGACATTATTCCTACTTCGATTAGTTGCTTAGAAATTTTAGTGAACTCTTTTTTTAGATGAGTTGGTAAATACGAAGGAGCTTTGACCTTATCAGACGGGGCCTTTACTTCTCGCTTTTTCCGTTCCTTAACTTCCTCTTTAGTTACATTTTTTCTTCCTTTGTATACGATTAAATCTATTGGTTGTGGTGGTCTAGCCATATTTTATACCTTCCTTATCCAAAATAATAAAAGGGAAAATAAGTAAAGAAAAGGATTTGTTCCCTTAAAAAAAGTTTTCATTTAGGGAATTTTGTGCGTATGAAACCCCAGTCTGGTCTACGGACAGAGAAAAAAAGTTTCAGCTGCGGGGGGGCTTTAAAATATTTCCGTATCCACCATCTTCGCGGTTTGTTTTCGCTTGGTGACAGCTTGCGCACATGCTCTGCCAGTTGTTCGGTTCCCAAAACAAAGAATGATTACCCTTGTGTGCCTTAATATGGTCTACTACTGTTGCCGATCTACCACAGACTACACACACAGGGAACATAGATAAATGATACTCTCGCGCCTTCCTCCACCGCCTATTATATCCTCTCTTGCCTGCGGTCTCTCGCTCTCTATCACTACGCGTTAGCTCTGTCATATGATGCTCACAGTAGCGGTCACGGGTCAACTCATTACAATACGGCTTATTACATGGGCGAAGTGGTTTTAATGCCATAGAATACCCACCTATCAAATAATATGATATACTGTTTAAGTTCTATCCTTTATGTGGATATAACTGGTACAAGAAGAAGCCTGCAGGAATGATTCCTGCAGGCTTCTTCGATTGCTTATAACTCTTCTGTATGGTACAAATCAATCTTCTTCACTCTCATCCCACGATTTACAAAACAATTACTAAACCGTCGTTGTGCTTCTTCAAATCCCTCATGCGTATTCCATCCCGTACCACCGAACACCTTCCTTTTTGTCATTGCTTCATAGTACATATACATACCATCCTTTGTAACATCCAGATAGAACTTTCGAGAGGGTTCACCATAGAAAGATACATTGTAACAATACCGTACTATAGGTTTATCCATCATAGGGATTCACCTCGTTTGGAGAAAGATAGTTGTTTCTCGATCTCTTCAAACTCTTTGCCTTGTTCCTCAATGATGGGTTCAAGTTCAAGCATCTTCATTTTAGCGTTTGCTTTTGTGTCAAGATTGCTTCCAAATACAATAAGACCCTTACACCAGTTGTAAATAGTGATCTTACTATCAAGACTTTTTTCTAACTCATTGTATCGCTTTTGTAGCTCTTCACGTTCTGTCATATTAACCACTCCTAAAATGTGTAATGTAACTGGGTACATTTTTATTATATACATTTAAAATAAATTAGTCAATATATATTATATATAATAAAAGAAGTAGAATATAAAAGAACAGGATGCATCTCGCCTACAAGATGCATCCTGTTCTTTTATATTCTGTTGTCCAACAACTCTATTTCAAAACCTTCATCCTCTGCATACATCTCTATATAACGCGCGTCCTCGAAGGTATACTCATCTAGAAATTCCCATGTAGAGATATAATCGTAATATCTCACAAGTATATGCCATAGATCACAGGTGCGAATTTTAACATCATTGTTATACGAGGATAGAATGACAAAGTTTTCACTAGCCTTCATTATTCTTCCCCCATTTCTTGAGCGCAAGACAAATTCATTTCACTTAAAGTTACATCCACATAACACTCAACAGCTCCACCTAAATCATTGTCACATATTTCTGTGTGTAAAAAATCCTCCATCATTTCAATACATGTAGAAAGTTGATCTCGTGTCATTTTCAAATCCTTCGACTTCAACCATGAGAGAATATCATCTGAAAAACATTCCGGCTCAACCTCAACTATTTTCGTAAATGTCATCTTTTTTGTACCTTTTAGAATATCGACTATCTCTTGATCGCTCAACATAGAAAACCTCTCCTTTATGATGTGATGTAACTGGTTACATATTTATTGTATATAATTAAAGTAAATTTATCAAGTATAAATAAAAAAACACAAATAAACTATTGACTAATTTATTTTAACTATACATAATAACGAATGTACACCAGTTACATCACATCATAAGGAGACGATCACATATGACAAACTACTTTTACTTTTCAACACCTGTTTCATCTTTAATGGAATTACGCAAGCAATACCGCATGTTAGCGATGAAGAATCATCCAGACAAAGGCGGGTCAGAAGAAGCGATGGCAACCGTCAACAATGAGTATGAAGAACTGAAAAAAAATCTAGGAAGACATGAAGCAGACCAGCCGAAGGAATCCCAGTACCAACGTTCGGAAGAAGAAGAGCAGGAAATCGATGAAAAGCTACGGGCTATTATCATGGACTTAATACATCTTCCTATTGAAATCGAGATCATCGGCGAATGGATTTGGATTGATGACGAACTAGCCAAACCGTTTACAGATGAGTTAATCAGGCTAGGGTTCCGTCTCAGCAAGAAACAAGGGCGGTGGTATTGGTCCCCTACTCCTTACAAAAAACGCCGCGGCTCTTTATCTATGGAAAAAAAGCGCAAAAAATTTGGCTCCACTACTGTTAAAGGTAGAGAGCCAAAGACGTTAAATTAAAGACAGGTTTTAATTAGCGGGGTAGTTGCGACCTACTCCGTTACCATATCCATTATACAATATATAAAGGGTCTAGCAATTTCAATGCTAGACCCTTTTTTGTTTACAGTAATCCCTACTAACATTATAACACGGATTTAGGAACAGGATTGTATCCTAATTGTCATCTTCTTGTTTAGCCGACTATTAATATTTCTTATGTAAGCATAGCTATAGCCTAGATTTTCGGCTATTTGTTTCAAAGTCATTCCTTTAACTTCTCGATAATAGAGAATCTTACCCTCAATTCCTTGATAAGTAGACATCAATTTCTCTATGTCTTCTTTTAACTTGTATTGGAGGGCTAACAAATCGGTATAAGTATTAATTCGCTTGCCAATCCTTCGCATATTCTCCACGCACTCATTCAATGGAATATGTGGAGGGTGCTTAGAGGGGTTTAATTGTCCTTGCCACCATTTGTAATCTAGCTCTAATCTTTCTAGCGTTGTTTCTAGTATCTCAATTTCGACTTTCGTATCATAGTATGGTTTCATTATTTATCACCATAATAATATTACCCTGATATAAAGATATATATAACTTTCAATTTTTTACAGTAGTTTTTACAGTAGAATATAAAAAAGCTAGACTCCATAAGAATCCAGCTTAGAAAGTAACACTATTGCTTTTTTGCTTCTGTCTGCTTTGCAACTGCCGACTTAACTTCCCAAATCTTACGGTCAATCTTGCGGTCCAGTTCCTGCGCCTTGTCATAGTGGCTATCAACTAGAGACAATAATTTATCTTCAATTCCATCCACTTTTAATTCCACGTTGTTTAACCGCTCATCGACTTTTACGAACTGTTTCATGTTTTCCTCTTTCATACTGGATACCATAGATATTAATTGAGTGACCATATCACCAATCTGATTTAAGTCGTACTCCTTGTCCTTCTTTTGATTAGACATCTCAGACCATTCCTCCGTTCGTTCCACATAGTAATCTGATTATATCAGTTCATTTGCCATCTAGCGGCGACTTTTAAGCAGGCCCTACAAGTAATTTTCGGAACATAGGTAATCCCGTCATCATCCGTCCTCGTTTCCTCCTTGCTACCACTCCAATTCCTACCGTTTGAACCCTTAGAAGTAGTACAAAGAAAGTCACCTTTTAATCGTTTAAATCTCCCTTCGTTGATATCTTCTAAAAGAAGAATGTGCTCAACGGTGGAACTCTTTCGACCATCTCCCCAAGAATTAGCACTTAGGCCGCTTAAAACATCCTTTATACCAGATGTCCATAAAACAGGTATTTTGAGACTGGCGTTAAATTCTTCGGCTTCTGTTCTCACCTTGCGTGACCGCTCCGCCCTCCTTATCTTCGCTTGCTTTTCCTCTTCTTCTGTTGCCTTTTTGCGCCTTGCTTCTTGTTCCAGACGGTCCGTATACTCTTGTTCTGTCTCATAATAAAAGAACCTTCGGACATGGATATATACCTCTGTACCTAGCGGGATATCCGGCTCACCATCTGTTATATACAGGTAAACTAAGTTGTTACAAATGTAAGTGGTGATAATCCCTCTTTTACTATAAACACCTTTTAGATTAGAGGGAAACGTCCACAATGGATGGATGTCACCTATTCGTAATCTATGAATTGTAATCAACCTCCTTTGATAAACCATCGTTTAATGCTTTGATTGCGGCCCGTTTCTGTTGTATCTTCGAATCAATCTGGTTGATATGATCATACACCATTGCCCCATCAATCACGCGGCCAATGATACAGTTTTCAATAACTCCATTAAATGTAAAACTACTTTGTTCAGTATCGAAACCACTTTTCAAACCTTCCAATCGCTGAATCTCGGACTCTAATTCTTTGACTACTCTTTTAATTCCGCTCACCATCTGTCATGCCTCCTATATCATTAAGGATTACCCCTAATGCTAATAGGAGTAATCCTTTTGTTAGATACTAAATGAATTCGGAAACAAATAATCAATCGCAATAACTGTGTCTGTACCTTCTTCATGAACCACTCTTTCACAAGCTGGATGATTCATCATTTCATCTGTAAAGGGGGGTGAAATCTGACTCATTGTAATCTCTCCCTCTGGAATAGTATAATGATGGTAATAGAATTTTTCTTTTATTTAGGAGGGTGGCTAGACCCTCCTAAATCGACTAATGACTACTTACTTTTGCGCTGTTGCTCTTTTGCGATTTCTTTTTGACGATCAAGATACGCTTGTTGCTCTTGAGTGGACTTTTTGTCCCACTCTTTTTTATTCTGTAAAGGCTTGTGATCTTTGCTCATTTGTTCTCACCTCCTTATATTCTTATTATATATATTTTAAATAAATTAGTCAACATATAAACAATGTTTTTTATTTTTAATAAAATAAGAGGATGCGCTATACTAGGCATCCTCTTTCGTCTATTTGTAGTAGATTCTCAGCTTCCAACTGGATAAATAACTGTTGTAGCTCTAACCATGACACCATATCGGGACGCCTTTCTAATTGATTGGATACCCAACCACAGTGGCCAAACCAACCGCATAACTGGACTTCCGTTCGCTCTTTATCAAAGTCTTCATAGTACGAATCATAAATAAGTTCTTTCAGATCGGTATATGCATCTTCTAACAATCTTCGTTTTTCTGCTGTTGGCAATTGATATGCTGCTCTCGTTCTTTTTCCTATTCTTTTCCATTTGTGGAGAATCATTTTTTTGGTGAAAGATTGCTTGTACTGCTGGATCGACTCCGTAACCTCTGGATCGAAGACTACTAAATCATTTTCTGCTTGCTCCATTTCGAACTCTCCTTATAGGGGGATGGCTGTTTACAATTACACTACTACATTATTCCTAATAATCCTCCCTATATAATAAATAGAAGAAGGAAGGGGGACATCCCTTCCTTAACCATTTCAAACCACTACTTTTATACCCCATTCTTCTAAAGTATTGTGTATAGAACTTGTATCCTCGTCATCAATTTGTATATAACCGTCATAACTTACACTGTCATCGTCGTATTCTGCTATCTTTTGTTTGTAATACGTTTCAAGCTCTTCATTTCCTCTTGCATGGATGAGTAGTGACATATATTTGCCCTTCACGGTAGTGCCTAGTTCATAGTGAATACGACCTATGACACGTCCATCTATTGTTTTATGTAGATGGATTGAAGCTACTGCGTTGTTGTATGCTCTCTCATCATTCGCTACTGTTACAAACGCTTCTTCCAATTCATCCGAATAACCCCAATTCTTGAGAGTATTAATTACTTGGTCAAAGCTAGGCTCATATTGATTCACTTCGGCGACTGTCATTTGTTTAATTTCCATATGTTTATCCCTCCAGTTGAATAGCGCATTGTCAACGCCCACATAACAACTTTCGTATTCTCTTCATCCATACTCCACATGATATCAGTAATTAAATTATTTTCATCACGAAAACTGTGATACCTACTTTTGAATAACTGAAAGCCTAATTCAATCAAAGCCATTTCAGAAGTCGACCACTTAGATGGGATGCTTTTTTCAATTTCTCTACTTCGATTCCCTTTTTGTCGAAAAAGGATTTTATTTCCGTCTTCTCTGTCGCCGAAAACGCATACGCACATGATAGGCACTCTCTATCCATTTGTTGCCAATCCTCAAAGCCGCCTACAATGGTGTGAAATAATCTTTCGTGGCGAGCATTTTTAAAATACATATCAGGTCCTTCTCCTTTGTATGGTGTACTCTGGTACATTTTTTATTTTATATATTTAAACTTAATTTGTCAATTATATAATCATTAATTTATTTATTGTTGATTAATTGACTTAAATTACATATAATAAACTCAATCAACGACCTTTAAGGAGAAATGATACATGTCACGAAAACAGGCCCTTATGGAAATCGAAAAGCGTATATCCTCTTTTGACGGAACCAAAAATAAAACGGATGAACTAGAATTTCTGCAATCCCTCCGCCAATTATTAGGCCCTAAGAAGCTTGATAGATTTACGCCAAACTTTGATTTATTATCATCAGAGAACGAAATGCACGTTAAGTTAACAAACCGATTGAAACAAATTTTGTTACAAATAGAGATAGACGGGACCAGAATTCCACGAAAAAATCTTGCCGATGCGGGGGGTCTTTCCCGTCCATTAGTAAGTCAATACTTGGGAAATGGTGTTGTTCCGTCACTAGAGGCCGCTTATTATCTAAAAGAGGTTTTTAATTGCGATATTGAGGATTTATTTGAGGAAAAAATCACTTTTGTTCCTATCAAGCCAAGGGATAAAAAAACTAGTTTTCACTCAAAAGACCTTTCTCATCAAGTATTGATCGAAGAACTCCAGCAATGGGCCAAAGACAACAATACAGAATCACCAATGATAAAAGACGTTCCGGAACCTCTTTCACGAAAGGGAATATATCACTTTGGCTCTTGGACTGATTTTGTACTCGCAGCAGGTTTGAAACCAAAACGAAATCGTAAATCGCAATCAAAATGATGATATACTTAGGGTTAGAGAAAATCCTTATCATCGGCTTTCCTCTAACCTGCAAAGAAAAAACCCGCTATCTCATTACGAGAAGCGGGTTTTTCGTCCTGTTTAAATGCTCTTTTCATACACATGTTTCTTTTTAAGAATAACATATTATCCTTCTAAATCACTTAACAAATCGTAAGAACTCTCATTTTTAGGTCTATATCCTGTAACATCTGATATCATAGCGGAATCCTCTCTTTTAGGGGTATTCCCTATGAAACCTAGTTGTACTGGTTCATCTCTCAAGCAAGCCATAGCCATATTTTTAATAATGGATTTTACCTCCGGTATGTTGAAAATACGCTGCTCTTCTGCTGTCAGGGGACGATCTAACGGAATCCGCATCTCATTCTCCCTTACTTTTTGGCGTATTGTCTCTAGAACAAGTCTCGACACATACGGATTCCCTTCGATTTTTCGGGACGCATTCAAATACGCCAATTCGTCGTCTCCAATATCTTTGGGAACCCGGAATGTAACCGGGTCCCCTCTTTTTAAATCCTCAATTTCTTTCTTCTTTCGAACCATTCCCCTACACTCCTACACTCTTACTTTGTTTGATTCGGGCGCACTTGTAATAACTTCTTGCGTTAATCCATATTGAGTCCTCACCTTTAAGAAACTCCATTCCTAATGGGTGTGGATTGCTTTGGTTGATTTTCTCCAAGCATTCTTTCAACAAAATCGATCCACCACCGATAAAAATAGTTGTTTGTAAATCCGTTACCTTCTTCCAACTAGCGTCAACAATCTCATAGTATATACGACTTGCTAAGCCTTCCATTTCGTCTTTGACATATTCCATAACAGGGGTAGCCACTCCCCGAATCATAACCTTATTAGGATGTTCTTTCCCGTATATCTCATTTATTAATTGTTGTCGGGTTTGGATTTGCACTTCGTCGCGCTTGAAAATTTCCTCAATCAACCGATCCATAATAACAGAAGCTCCGAAACTCTTCCCAACCGAATTCAAACTATCTACTCTGCCTTTTTTCAAAATTGCTCCCTCGGTGGTCCCCCCTCCAATATCAACAAGTAAAACATGTTGTTTCTGCATATTTGGATAGAGAGCATTTACATTGTCATCATCCGGCTCAGATAAATCCATAGCTCCCGTCGGACCTTCTGTGTATATTGCTACATCGTCTAACCGAATTTTAACGCGTTTCCCGGCGTACTTGTTCACTTGGAGAAACTGAATCTCATGTACGTGATCCGTCAGACGCTTTCGAAACTCACTTTTTTTATCAACTTCATTCAGGGGTAAACCTGTCGCGAGCATATAGCCCGATGCATCAATATATCCATGTTCATTAACTTCCAGCGTTTCGGCAGCATCAATAGCAATGGAAAGGAGAGCATGAATCAAGATTTGATCGTTATTATATTTTTTTCGTTGAACTCCGATCTCATTTTTGAGATGAACAGAGCCTGTTGCAAGATTCCCCGACACATAGACCCTATTCCCCTCGCCTAATGCTGGGCTACATACTCGATAATGTAACGTATCTAGTGGATCGCTACCTTCATCGCCTGCTATAATTCGATGTTCGGCCGCTGCTGCTATGATATTTGAAAAAGAGTAACGATTTTTCAGTCCACCTGCAACCACTTTCACGAAGTTGTTTCCATTGTCCACGCCAATTATACGTTTTTCCATTTTTATACTAACCCCTTTTGTATGTTTTATAGAAATCGCTTGAAAGGGGATTACAAATCGCCTTATGTAATCCTCAACAACCGAATTTCCCTAACCTGCAACCCCATTGTAATCGCACGATTACATAAAGTCAAACAGAATTTTTTGTTATTTCCGAAACCCCTTTATTACCAACTGTAATCATGAGATTACAAATTTATAAACGAATTTCATAAATTAAATTCATAAATGGCTAGACACGTTGGTATATATATGTTATCGTACGATTACATAACAACAAGAAGAAATCACAGAAAAAAAGGCGATCCATTACACACAGGATCGCCTTTGAACCGGGTTTCAAGACTTAAAATTTTCAAGACTACAACTATTCCACAGTATTCCAATTCTAGCAATCTACTTAATATCTTGTAGACGAGAGTTGTAGAATAAGCTATAATTTTGTCAAAGAAACGCAAAAAAGCGATCTTTCTGGTTGGCTCCCTAAAAGATCACTTTCTTACTCAGAAGACTGTAAGACTTTGGCGGTCCTTTCAGTCATATATTTAAATTGTATACCCTTATTCTAATCATATACATACATCATGTCAATAAAAAGGGTAGAAATTGAAGATGAGTAGAAAGTGGTAACAGGTAGCCTTCCAATAAAAAATCATTGGAGGGTTTTCTTATGAGCAAAAACGAAACATGGATCAACGCAAGACGAAGAAATCACACTACATTGGATGACTCATTCATACAGGACGCACGGATTACATTGCAAGCAAAGGGGCTTCTAACTGTCATCATATCCGAAGAAAAGTATTACGACTCTGAGAAAGCCAAAAAGATAGAGCTACTAAAGCTAACGGAAAAGTCGGCAAATGGAAGAGATGCTCATTTTAATGTCGCAAATGAATTAGAGCGTTATGGTTACATCCGTCGTGTCAGGACAATCGATGAAAACAATAAGTTTAGCAAGATTTACTACATATTCAGCGATAACACCGAAGAAGTAAAAATGGAATTGGAATCTCTCGAAAACGCTCTGAAAGAAGAGGGAACCAAGTATTTTGTCATGACTGATGGGAAAGGAAAAAGAAAGAAGGTTCCACATCCTGAAAACCCGGATACGGAAAGTCAGGATAAAGAAAAAAATGAGAAAAAGGCCCCACATCCTGAAAATCCGGATACGGGAAACCCGGATACGGAAAGTCAGGATGATAGTACTTTAGTACTTAATACAAAAGCTTTTGTACTTAATACTTATGTATGTATGTATGTATGTGATGTGATCGAAAAGTTTAAATATTTCTTTCCAAACAAAGGGAGCAAATATACAGAAATAACAATCTCGGACTTATGCCAATCTATGTCTATTCCTCTAGTAGAAGCTGCTGTAGAAAGAGCTGTTTTTGGCGAAGCTTCACATCCTGTAGCATACGTAAAAAACGTACTTAAAAGATGGAAAGCCGCAGAAGTTCAGACAATTGAAGATGTAGACCAATATGAAAAACAGTTTTATGAAAAGAGAAAACACCTTACTTCTGATAATGGCAAAGTTGATTTAGGAACTGTAAAACAGGGGAAAAAGAGAAGTACAACTACCGCTGACCAAAAACTCCCTAAATCAGTTGCTCAACAATTAGAAAGGGAAAAAAATGGTGAAAGTTACACCCCAGCTAGCCCGGAACAGCGAGCAATATGGGCAGAACAACTAAACAAAAAAATGAAACAGATGAATGATGCCCTAGTGTCTAAAAGCAATGAATTTGCTGGATAATAAGTATTTTGTTGTACAAAAGGGTTTGTATAGCAAACTAGATATTTTAATTTGGTTGGTAGGAATGAGGAATATCGTACACCATGACTCACAATTTTAAGAATATACAAGCCGGGTCCCCGCTCTCCATCAAAGGACGAGAAGGAACCATTGTAATAGATTTTATGATGATTGGCTTTGTTCCGGGCTGGCAGATCCGCTATCTCGGAACAATAGCCTTTGCCAAAAAAGAAGAAGAGATCATCCGATTTCTAGATGAACACGAGCTACGTCCCCCTATTCGGGACGAACCCATAGTCATAGAAAGTCTATTCTAGCTTTTTACAAAAAGGAGGATATAACATGATCGATCCAATAACGATGATAAAACATAAGGGTATCATCCATGAAGCATATAGCGAATTTATCAAACTGATTCAAACAAAAGACCTTGATAGAAACCAGATGAACAAGGAAAAGATAGAAAAGGCAATAAAAAAAGCAAAGAACCGCTTCCTCACCAACGAGCAAAACGCAATCGTCGAAGGATTTTTTGATACATACGTTGGTACTTGTCTTTCAATGGGACGGGAGTTTGGGGACCAAATGGTACAAGCTCTATTTGATCCGTCAGAAGCTTCTGCTCCCGATCAATTAGTCGAAGAAGAGGAAGAAATTGTCGTACCAGAAGAGTACATCCAATGCCTAAAAGCTGTATTTGATGAAAACCAATATAACTTTCCCCCTCTCGTTCTAGTAGCAGAAATGCAGAACGATCCTATCTTACTTGGGAAGATTATGTCCATCATTCACAATAAGGCAGAGGAAATGAGGATTTCCGGCATTCTCGAATGGCTTTCTACAGAAGATGGCCAGTTGATAGATGGCGAAAGATTAGAACGGTTATTCGAAGCCGTAGACAACATAAACCCGGATGATTCAGGCCGTCTCTTACATATGTACATTCATTTAACATCAGAGCGCAAAAAGGAACTGTTGGAATACGCCGATTCTTTAACATTCGATACAGTGTCCGAGTTAGTACGAGATCAATTGGACAGCACAAAAAAGCAACATAAAGAATTAAGTTTTACATGGTCTATACTGGATAAAAAGGAAAAAGCGTCCACCATTCAATCGTATACAGAGCAATTGAAGGCGATTTCCTTCTTTGAACAGGAAGTAGAAGTATATAAGCAAAAGCTAGTTTTACCAGAAAGATTAGAAAAGGTCCGTGAAGTCGAAAAAGACATTAACGCATTGCATACACTCACCAATGAAATACTTTCCTTGTCGAAAAATAATAAACAATAGTTTGATATAAAAAAGGCTAACTATCCATTAATTCAATGGGGAGTTTAGCCTTTTTTACTGTTTCAGGGAATTAACTCTTCATTTGTTCCTGATTGGAAATACTGGCATACCTTCGATCCATGTGAATTTGGTTATATAGTTCCCTATGAACTTCTAGATGTGAAATTGTCCAGAATATACCGTACCCAACACACACACCTGCAAAATTACAAATCAAATCAATTATATCGATTTTAAAGGTAGTGTCTTGTAAGCTCCAAAGCAGAACCAGTTGGATAAACTCAATCAGAAAGCAGAATAGGAATCCCCACATTAACACTTGTCTTGTATTCAGTTCTTTTACATAAGATATTCCCAAACCAAAGGGAGTCGTCATTAAGATGTTCAACAACACCTGTCCACTAATCAGATACTGCCATGATTCGATTTTGATTGGATTAAGATTGATTGATGATGATATATCAATCTCTCCTAGATTAGGGTCAACAGTGATAGGAAAGAGTGAGTAGTGAGCAACCCCCATCATATAGACATAGAAAGTCGTGAAACAAAATAAATAGGCAGCACTCTTTGAGCTTCTTTTTCGGAGATGAACTAAGCATAGTCCCAATATCCCTACTGTAGGGACCAACACAGGTAAATCGAATAAAGATAAGCTATATCCAAGCCTATATGCATCATCATGATCAAGCGTATACATGAACCAAAAGGAATAACCAAACAACAAAAAAAGTGTGATTAATACATACAAACGATACATTTATATCCCCCTCCATTTTTTAAAAACAAAGTGCAGCTCTATGAAGAGAGACTGCACTTTGTTGAAATATTAGTTTGTTATTAGGTCCCCGTATCCACTGATATTGTACCCGTCATCATCTTTCTGTTTTGCGACAACAATGTAGTACTTTCCCTGCTTCTGTTTACCAAATGTGGCCGATACGCTTCTTCTGTCACTTTTCGAAGGAGTGACACTTGTCTTTCCAACTAGCCGATCAGGGGACCAATCAACCCATTCTTTGACAGTGAAATTAAGAGTTTGGATTTTGAGGTTTCCGTTTGCGTATGAATCAATATTTACGCTTCCCGAAAGCTTCATATTGCCAGCATTCATATAATGGTACTCTTTATTTTTGTCTCCGTTCACTTCGGCCCTATCCATGTAAAACTCCCATGATGATGAGTTAGCTAAAGCCACCATCGGTAAGGCCATCATGCCAAACATGAGAGATGCTACACCGAATCCTAGAATCTTTTGCTTTCTTTTCATTTCAAAATCCCCCTAAAAATGGTATGTAAGGATTAATTTTGAACTCCTTATATATAGAATTCGACATAAAAATCATAATACCTTCACAATTTTTAAAAAAATATAATACTTTTTTCCTATCCATTTTTTAAAATGCTTGGTATCAAAGGGATTGTGAGACTAGGGACGTTAGTCATGTATGGACGAATCGGTACTAATACATTACCTACCATCATAAAACCCCAACACAAGGGCGCTAGACCCCTTAAAATTGATTTTAATAGCTTAGTAGATTGCTGTTCTCCAAATAAAAAACCAAATAAAATCTAGTTGGTTGATTTCAATATGGGGTACAAAGATACGTGTAAAAATAGGACATAGGATAGGAATATTTGGAAACATCAGTAGTATCAACAATTTGGTGCAAGTGGAACAGCGGAAGCGACTGATCCAGATATCCGATAACTTACAATATCGGCAATAGAGATACCATTTCTATGACGTATATATCCGATAATGTAGAAAATATCCCATAAAATCAATGTCCGATAAGGTCTAATACCCCCTTCTGTTGGTCCCAGTTCCCCCAACACAAGCGGAATACATGGGGCGGTAGCGCAGGGGTATGGGGAGCAGTGGAACAGAAAATAGCAATAGACCTTAGCGGACATTGAATTCAATGGATATTTTCTACCTTATCGGACATAGACCACATGAAACAGAAGGCATCACGTCCGCTAATGTATCTTATCGGACACGAAATGTGCCCATCTGTAAGTGATAAATCCGTTACTGGATGGCAACCAAAAGCGAAATAAGGGGCCATATGCAAATTTATTCCAATCCCCATGTCCGATAAGGCTTATTCCGGTTTTCTGTTCCGTTGCTCCCTATACCCCGCGCACAGGAGTAGGACGAAAAAGAAAACGAATGCCGCCAATTAAGATTCGGGGCATTCGTTTTCTTTTTCCTTTTCTTTTACTACTATTGGCGGTAGGTAATCTCTGTACTTTGCCATAAGTAAGGCCGTGGCTTCTTTGGCAAGAGCTAGTTTAGGTTTATTTGTTGTGAATGATAGCACATCCAAAACATCTAATTGCTCCTCCGCTAGAGAGAATATTAGTTCATATGTCTGTGATTTCGTTAAATTCTTCCTCTTTGTATATTCATCCGCAAATTCCCATAGCTTGGAACTTATGCGACTTCCTAATTGTTTCGTGTCATTATCATATGAATTACTCACTTTTGGTAATGCCCCTTCCATATTTAAACTCGTTTAGATCCTCCCTGCCGACGTGATATCCGTAGTACTCTCTATCATATTCGACTGTACAGTCATCACATAGGAATAGATGGTCTTGTTCAACTTCTAACAAACGCTTTTCTTTCCTGCACCAATCGCACATTTTGTTCATTCTGTTTCCACCTTCCTTTCCAATTATAAAATCAATATCAAAATCCCGCAAGTGATATCAAAAATAAATATTTGATATCATATTGTTGCATTTGATATCAAATTAGAATATAATGAAGTTAGGGATTTGGCGGGTAGATTCGACTAGGTAATTAACAGAAAATAGAGAGAAAAAAGAGTATTGTAAAAGAAAGTTTTCTTTGTTTTTCTGAGTCATTCGATCTTCCTTTTATCCTGATCTATCAAGGTGAATTACTTAACTGATGGGGTATGCTTTATAGAACTCCATAAAGCATACCGAAAAACATACCCCTATACCGGGGCTAAGGAGATGAAATTTCACAATGTTAGAACAGGCATTAGGTGTTTATTACGCTACCTATGGCATCATTGGTATCGTGTTAGGTGTCGTATTATCATTCATCGTTTTGGTGTCCATAGTAAATGTCGGTAAGCAAGTAAAAGCTGGAGATAATGGTTTGAAGGCTTTACGGTCTACCGCGATAGCTGTTACTTGTGTTGCTGCGCTTCCTTTGTTGGTTCCAATCGGCGTTAATGTCGTTCAATCCTTACAAAAACCAGCCGGAAAGATAACGGATAATATCAAAACACAGATCGAGCAAATCGATGTCAAAGGCGGTAAGAAGTAAATGTCGGGTGTATTATTTTGGTTCGTCATGTACTACGAAGTTGTGATCGTCTTAGTTGGTGTCATTGTAGGGTCCGTCATCATCATAAAGCGTATGAATGACGACCAACTACATCACACGGCGTTAAAACTTTTACTTGCGGTCGGGATAACCAGTGTCTTAATGAATATCGATGTAGCTTATATAAAAAGCCAATACCCGCAAACACAAGCGGAAATATTGAAGAAATTAACCGATATTTCCGCCGCCTATAAATAGAAAAGGGGGCTAACCAATGTTGGAAGTTATCGCTACGATTTTCTTGATAACCCCAATTGTATTTATTTGGTTGATCTACTGGTATCAGAAAAGAAAATATAAGCAAAAGAAACCATTGATAGTTGTAGCTAAAAAATCAGATTACGAGTAGGCATTTCGCGGGCTGACATAACTCCCTTGTTGGCCCGTTCATCTTAATTGAAAGGATTGGATAGCTCATGGAAAATCGAAAGTACGTTGTCACTGAAACGTATGAGGTAATTCCGTTTGTACGGATGAGCGGCAATGGTGGCAACCAAGATTCAACACAAGAAATGAAAGAGTTCGTAAAAGAAGTAACGAGGATGAACAAGTACTATGCACCGGAAGGATGGAATGAGGAACAGCAAGCACACGTAGAATCTCCCCATGTAAGTTACAAGATCATGAAAGATCGCGGACGGGTGCATCAATACGTTAGTATTCCAGTAAATCAGGTTCAAATCATCCAAACCGCCATACATCAAGATACGGTTAGTTGTAAATTAAAGAGAAGTAACCTTTCCTTTTTCGATGAAAACATGCACGCTTTTGCTGTTCAAGGTTGCGATCACCTATCTATCGAAACGCAAACGCAATTAAGATTTAAAGTGAAATCTCTTCTCCAGTTCATACGCAATGACGAACAATTTTTATATAGCTTCACAGGTAAAGAAGATGTTAACCACAAAGCTTTAAGAAAAAGACTGCAGCGCAAATTGCATGGGATCGACTCACTATCTAGTCGTATCATGCATGGAATCAAAAAAGGAACGGCGAAACAATGGGAAAAAATACATCATCAATCGAATGGTCTTAAAAAGGAAGTACTTGATAGCATTGACGGATGGAGACAGTTACTGACTGGCAAGGTATCAATCAGAGGGGAAAAGATTCGGAGTCCAAAAAAAAATGAGCAATCAGAAGCTAGATTACTTCTAGAAATGACGCACTACATTCATGGCGAATTTCTGTTTATTCTATGGTCGGATGACAAGTCACGGGTACAAGTGTTTAAAGAGTATTTACAACGTCTTTTGAATGGCATACAAGGTGAGAATCAATTGAGTTTAGTTCCGGTTTCACCGGATTTAGCTCGCTTGAAAAACGGGCATCTAAATACTGATGTTCCGCGTCTCATTGTAACAAGAAAGGAACTCGACCGATTACTCTGGATTCCTAAAGTAAATGAGATTGACGATTCTTTTTGTGTAGAAATCGAACAAAAAACATCTGTACCGGAAGTGTTACTGACTGAGAAAAAAGGATCTGTTCCCTTTGTCCGGGACATCACAACCAATCAAACCGTTTCAATACCACGGCATAGAAACGCAGAGCAACTTGACGACAGGGTGAAATCAACAATTGTAAGCGGGGAACAAGGCTCTGGGAAAACTAGTCTTCTAGTAAATCAAATACTAGGAACATACCTTGGAGGGGCAGAGAATGCCGAAGAGTGGCGGAAGTACGGGCGCGCAGTGATCGCCTTTGATGTGGCTGATGGAAATTTGTGCAGACAGATATATCGTTGTATTCCTGACTTTGCACAAAGCAATGTAGTAGTACTCAATCACGCAGCATCTGACAGCCCTTTACAAGTCGGCTTTCATGACGTTATACAACATGAAAGTAAAAGTATTAGAAAGCATATAGCCGACACAGAAACGCAGATCCTACTCGATAGTATAAAAGAAGATGGACGGACTGTTGCTGTAGATCGATTTTTTAAAGCGTCATTACAAGCAAGCTATGAGGTAGGACGGGGAAATCTCGTTGATGCATTAAATATATTGAGAGACGCAGATTACTTGGACGAAATTGTATCCAAGCTAAAAAAGAAGAGTAAACATGCACTTGTTGAAGTCCTCGAAGCGAATCATGAGGACATGGAAAATGATTCAAGTGTTTTAAAAACGATTCGAAACAGAATTGTTCCTTACATGATGGATGAGGATTTTCTTAATGTCATAGATCGTGAGCATGACGAACGGATCGATTTTTGGAAGTGGATGAATGATACAACTGAGGGGCCGTATTTGGTTCTAATTCATCTCCCTCGAAGCGGGCAAGAAATTTCAAAAGAGTTAAGCAAATTTCTTTTTACGCACTACTTTGTCCGGATCTGGAATCTCATGGTAGCCCGGGCAAGTATCGAAGAAGAGAAAAGGAAAGAGTGTCTAGTGGTAATCGACGAGCTTCACCAAATCATCGACCAACGAGCGGTACAGGATCTATTCCCGGATCTGTTTAAGGAGCCTAGAAAGTTTCGTATACGATTTCTTTTTACGATTCATGGCTGGTCAAGTTTCAACAAAGCAGGCCGCAAAGAAAACGAGTTAAAGGAATCAATTTATGATGCGCGACCCAATTTGATTTTATTGAAAGGCGGAAGTGATTTTTTTGGAACTATGGAGCAAACCCTATCTCCCTACAAGGAGGAAGACTTTCATCAACTCATGAAAACACCATTCACAGGAATTGTTCGACAGGACTGGGGGAAACAATCCCATGTGTTCCAAGCAAAGCTACTGGAGCCTGCACATACGAGATTCCCTGTATACAGTCCAATTTCATTGGAAAAATTTCGTTCACATCCAAATAAATTAGGAGTCTCGAGAACCATTCTGGAGCGGAAGCGATACGAGAAAAAACAAGAAAGGAAGCAATCTCAATGCAAGGAAAAGGCCAATCAACCAACAAAGGAAAACGCACTCGCCAGCTTTACAAAAGGAAGAGGATTCCGAGGGTAGAAAAAAATTATGATTACGTGAAGTCGAATCAAATCCCCACCGAACGCAGGGCGGAAATATTAAATTTACTTGCGGAACGATTGATTATGACCTCCGAGCAAATTGAATACCTTCATCCTGAGTACGGGAGCCAGAAACGCTCCCGGTCTCTTCTAAATCGAAGCCTAAAACGTATGCATGAATATTATTTGATAGATCGTGCTTGTTATCAACAAGTAATACTATGGGATGATAGCGTGAAGCGGACTACCGTGGTGGCACTTGGAAAGTTAGGCAGTGAAGCGGTAAATTTTTTCCATCATAGAGAACGCATCCGTTACGAAGATGGAAAGCCCGTTTTATCTCAAAAAGTCCACCATATCATTCAAGTGAACAATATGGAAATTGTTATTCGGGAGGTCGCAAAGGAATTAGGTTGGAGCATCGCGAAAACTCCAGAGGGTGAAGAACTTTGGTTCTGCGAAGCGGGGAACAGAATTGTTCGACATGAAAACAAACTAAACCCCGATGTATACGCGATCTTTCAGAATGACCGTACAGGGGATCTAGTTCATACATTTTTTGAGTATGATACCGGAAGCGAAGATCGTGGCTATCGGCACACCTTCCCTAAGCTATCTAAGAAGTTTGATATGTATAAAGAGGTAAAGGAATGGAAGGATTGGTATAAGAATCCGATTACTAATTATGTAAAGAATCCCTTTCCAGATATCTTCTTTGTGACCGAAGAAAAGAAAAGATTTCCAGAGTTTCCAAGGGTGTTAAAATCAAAAAAACTAGATGTAACATGCTGTTTAAAAAAGGATTTCGAAACCAACATAAGAGAATATTTTAAACAGATGGAGGTGAGCGATCATTAGAAATCATCAAGGGTTCGTTAAACATTTTCTAGCTTGGATCGACCACGAAAAAAAGAATCTGAAACAACTAGGGATTACTCTAAAGTCGCTAAATTTCTTTAGGCAAAAACATACCAAGCTTGTAAGCGATTCTTTAGTCGACATTGATGACCAGATTTTTTCTAACCAAGATATCCTAAAGCTGGTGTATTATCAAAATGATTGTCCATTAAATCAACCGGATCTCACACCAGAACAGAAAAAGGAATTAGAACCACGGATAATAGGAAGTCAGCGACCAATCAAAAAGCGTAACCAAGAAGTGGAACTGAGGTACTACTTCACGGAGGTTCGAGAGGATAATATTATTAGTTACGACGCTGTTTTGAACATTGATATCTATGTACCAGAGGATTTACTTCGCGTCTATGTACCGCATGTTTCCTTTTTTGGGCTGGTAACTGGTGAAAAAAAAGCATATCGGAATTATGTCATTGGTGATTACATCGAGAAGTCCTTGACACTGTTAGGATACCGAAACATAGGTAAGCCCAAGTTAGATCGCTCTGACCAGCGAAAAGGCGAGGAGATGGCTAAAATAACCATCACCGCCAAAGTAGATATAGTAAAGTAAAAAACCTATCGCGCGATAGGTTTTTTGTATTTTCAGTTATCTATCGTTTGAAAAATGTGATCATCCGTAAAATCATTATAAGTAAGAAGATAGGAACAATAAATTTCATAAATACGATTACGGTGGGAATTAAGACCCCTAGTAATGTAACAAGGATTCCGCATATAAGCAAGTAAACCGAACTATAGAATGCCCATTTGTGAGATCTGGTTATGTTTGTTGTCGGCTTCGTATTGTAACCCAAAACTATTACAGACTGTTTCGATAATTGAATCGCTTGTTGTCTGGTTCCATCTAGCCATGTAAAAACAAAGAGCAGAACAACAACGTACAAGTGAACACGAAACAGAATAACAGCCGATAGAATTGATACAAAGCCCCACTGTGTACCCATTGATAATACATGATTTAGAAACAAATCTGAGAAGATATACTCTAGGAACCCACCTTTGTATTCTGTTGACCTAAAAGAACATCTAGCTAGAACAAATCCGATTAAGACAGAAAGGAAACAAATTTTCACAAATTTACTTTTAATGCCCTTGATACGATCACCTCCTGCTAATCATAGTATACTCTATTTTGATATCAAAAACAATGTTTTGATATCAAATATGCATATTTGATATCAAATGCAGGTTTATCATATCAGTTTGAAATAAATAAAAAGCCACCTCGTAAGAGATAGCTTTTTATTTATTTTATGGTTTAAAACATCGCCGCCCAAGTCTTCGGGCCAACCTTACCATCGACAGATAGTCCTTTTCTACGTTGAAAACTTTTAACAGCGGCTTCAGTTTTCGGGCCAAATATTCCGTCTGCCCGTACACCTAGTTTAGACTGGATCATCTTTACATACCCACCCCTAGAACCTTCTTTCAAGATGGTTCCGGGGTACTTTAGGGATGTTTTCTTCACACCATTAAGCGCGGCCCTCGTTCTAGCTCCAACAATACCATCAACCGCCAAACCTTTCGATCTTTGGAAATACCTTACTGCTTTATCGGTATCAGGACCGAAAAGACCATCCGCTTTAATACCTAGCAATTTTTGAAGCCTAACAACATCTTCGCCGCGCATCATAGGACTTTTATATCTAAGAGTACGGGGAGCAGATGATCCCGATGTAGTTGGAGTTGATGGTGATGTAGCTGGTATAGTGGTACCTGATCTACACAGTCCTACAAACCAATCATAATCTACACCTGTCCCGGGACAGGTTTTAGGTGCTTTTCCATTGATTGTACATTGACGATGGAAACGAATCCGCGCACCTTTGCCTAATAAATATCTACAAACCTCTACGGCTGATTGAAGCTGTGAACCTTGTAGTACATCGTGTCCCTTGTCAAAGTTTCCTACCATCTCGAACATAAACGGATGTTTGTTATCTGGATCAGAATCGTTGTAGCCTGTGGCACTAGCTGGTGGGATATTTGGATTCCGACCAGTCATGATATTACCATCTGGATAGATGGTAATATGTTGAGCTATATCAGAAAATCCTCTCACATTCATGTGATGACTTCTCATTGAATTCTGTCGGGCTAAATATGCGCCTGCACCATGTTTTTTTACATCACTATTCCAATTCGCATGATTAGGTGCGGCGGTGTGATGGACATGTGTCTCTGTGATAGTAGCTCTAAGATTATCGTTTAAGTATGATAAAAAATCGCTTGCTGAATTAAATAGTTTTCCATATGTCCATGCCATATGCTGTCACCTCTAGTTGATTTTTTGAACATAAAAGAGAGCCGAAATCGACTCCCTAGCCTAAGCAGATTTATTTTGATTCGTTGGTGGTTCCGTTGGCGGCGGTATATCTTCCTGCACTTTCTTTTCCCGGTTTTTCACGTTTTCAATCGTCCTAACGAGGATATCAGGCACAGGAATGCCCATCCGCGAAACATTTTCGATTATAGATATCAACTCATTCACAGCGTAAAAGACTATCGTCCCATCACGTAGGTATTTTCCGCCATCTCCCATAGCCAGCTTCCCAACCCAATAGGCCGCTCCAACCACTATGAAAATAACTACTTTTTTCATTATTCCTTTATAACCAGTATGAGAGTTTAATTTACCCTCATGGATGGATGCAGACATACCCGTTATATAATCAAACACAACTAGGACACCTAGAGCCTGCATGGACAAATCCCATCCACCAAGCAGGTATGAGCCTATCACACCGATAACAAATACAAAACCTGCGTAAAACTTATCCATTTCCAACACTATACTTCCTCCTGATAAACCAATCTAAGCTATAGGGGTAAAAATATCACCTTCCTTCTCGTTGAAACATTATAGGGAAATGAATTAAGAATGTTCAATCCGTTCTATTTCACTCCTAATATAATCTATTTGTTTCCAGTATTTATTTAATGCATGTAGTCCCTGTGGAGTAATGCGCACAGAGGTTTGAGCCTTCTTCTTTTGAATAAATGATTTTTCAATATGGACATATCCGGCTTTCTCCAATTTAGATAGATGACTTGATAAATTGCCGTAAGTCAGGTTTATTAATTCTCCCAAAAGCAAAAACTCCAGCATTGAATAGGATTTAAGACAACTCATAATCGCTAATCTAGCTGGTTCATGTATCAATCTATCTAATTGGATCATCTCATTGTAAGGCAACATAGGCGGATTCCCCTTATTTCTCATAAGTGATTCTCAATTTTACATCAGATCCACCACCGAAAACCATGTATGGTTTCCCATCCCCATCATAGACGGCTATTCCTTTCGCTTCGCCGTCTCGTATCCGTTCCCCCACACTTATTGGAGCAGAAAACCAATCTTTTTTGGTAACACCATATGAAGCCGCATTCGCTTTCACAATAGTCAATGAGGGATTAGTCGTACTCTTGCTAGTGGCATTATGTGTGTACAAATTTAGAGATTGAGGTGCAATTATCCCACCTTTTTCACGAGACAGATATATATCAACGGATTTGATGATTGATCCAGCTAGATCGTTTTTTATAGATGAATCAAAAAAGGCGACCCCTTTCCAATTCCCGAACCCGTACTCACCTTGACGCACACTATTATCATCGGTTCTCCAATAGTTTTTGTTTGTGTTCCATGATCCAGTAGAGGAAGCTGTCCACGTACTGGTATAGGTTTTTTTAACTGGTGGTTTTTCCGGCTCTACAACTGGTGGATCATCTGTTCTAAAGCTAACCCCACAATAACCGCCGTAGATAGTAGTAACACCCGGTTTAGGGCAGTACGATGTATTCATTCCGCCTAGCGTTGAACTAAAGGAAACTAACGCCCCGAATTTGCCGCCTGCTCCTTTTAGACCTTCCCTATAAAGGTCTCCTCGCGCCCCGTATTGCAAACACAATTGAGCTTCTGATCCGTTATAGCTTTCGGAATCCTCTATGCGTACATATGAAGATTGAACAAGAATCCCATACATCAGATTGCTTTTCGGCATAGAGTCAATAAATACATTCCGCATAAAGACGGAAGCCGCATTATAAATATTGAGCATCCCTTCGGCTTTGGCACTTTCAAAGACTGTTTGATTTTGATAGGTTATATCATTCAGATATAGTGTGTTTGTACAATTCCGAATGAACATACGACCCATAAGCTTATTACTTTTACCAACATCAATTTGGACCCTTCCGCCGCCCGATATCCCTTTAAGCTCTGGATTCTCATAGATGATTTGATTATCACCCAGTACCTGAACAGTTATAAAAGCATCGTTATATCTAGGTACGGCTTGAAACACCGCGGATAGTGTTCTTTTCGGCGCATGAATTCCATTATTGATGTCATCCCCATTTACGGGATCGACTTTAAATACAATATCCTCATCTCGATAGGAAACAACCGAAGGAGATATTACTTCGCCTACATAAAGTGTGCTAAATCCAGCCTGTGCAGCATCCATTTTATCGAAAGCCGATTGAGTGCTTTCACTTGCTTTTGTCCAAGCCTTTTCATTGCGCTGTATAATGGCTTTCAGCCGCTGGACTTCACTTTGATAGGATGCAGGAGACGTATTTATTACCTCTGACAAAGTAACGGTAGATTTCTTTTTATCCTGTAGGCTACGCGTCCACACGCTTACACGCGCTTGAGCTAGTATTCCATCTCCACGGGCGTCAATTCGAAGGGAATCCCCAAGGCGTACACGATGAGCTTCTAGCCCAGAAAGCTCTTCCAGTAAAAATACATTCAAGGTATACGAGTCTTTCGGTTTGCTAATTTTTTTCAATTCCTCTAAACCATTTATAAACAATTCGGCTTGAGATTGAGCCTTATCATCTCTGTAGATAAAGAACCTATGTTTCCCATTTAGATGATAGTTTTGGAAGGCTTCTAGACTCCCGATCCATTTATCTCGCTTCTCGTACCCGTCCTCAACATAGGTAGGGTTGTAAGTTTCCAATGTCATAGGCTTATTGGCCGAATCGCTTTTACCAATGGGGACAATAGCCGTAAACAAAGGAATAGAGTCCTCATTCACTTGAATTTCTTCTATGTCCTGTCCCACACGAAAAACCTTCCCGGTACTTTCGCCCCGTCTTTTCACCATATGGACTATTTTTCGATTGATATGTAAACCATCGAAAACTACCTCATACTCTATCTCCATTCCAAATGTTGTTGCCAGTTCTTGAATAGCTGCAAAGCAGTTAGGGTGATCGCTGAAATCAATGTCTCTGATCCCCGAATACTCAATCTTACCTACGGTCCAATCAGTCCGTGACAGAACCGTCTTTAAGCCATTTTCAAGAGATGTTGCGATAAGGTTAATAGGATCAACATAGCTACTGATTAGGTCGGTGGATTGCGCGCCTTCACACCATACATCCATCCTCTTCGTTTTCGTGTTCCGCTTCCTCTGTTTGATTCGAAAAAGAAATCGTTTCCCATCTTCCGCCGGAACAATAAGCAGATGTTCCTTTTGGATAATGGACGATTGCGCGTGGTCCATTGGAACGCTAAACGAAAAATCCATATAGCCAAATTCTAATTTTGTAGTAAGAACCTCGTCATAAAAACGAAGCCCATCTGTTAGGCGATTATCCATCACGCCTATAGCCTGCTCTTGTTTATCCAATACATATATCGTCGTTGTCACGATCTCCACCCCTCACGGTATCGGATATGTGCTTCTTTGACGATATCGGAAGGGGCTATCGTGAATTTATTTGAACCTTGCTTTAGTACTGGAAAGGTAGAAAAACTATCAAAAGTCCAAAAAGGATCATCATTTTTCGTAACAGTTCCATTCGTGGAATCGACTGTTAGCCGATCACCCGGAACAAAAATAATAGGAACTTGCTTAACAGGATCAATGTGGTTTTCTTCGAAAAAATAAACTGATTCGATACCACAAACATCTATAGGCTTTCTCTTTCCATACGCGCCTATGTGGACCTGTATGTAAGCTATAGGCTTCATGTTCTTACCATCAACATCGTAATAGGAATCGGATGTGCGCCCGTGTATTATGTTTCGCTCAACATCTCTTATTCCGATTTCGGCCCACCACTTCCGCCCAATCCGTTGTAGTGTTAGCCGACCATAGAAGCTAGGGGCGTATCTCCCTCTACGAACCTTCTGCGATGACTTCATGAATAGATTTGATCCGGCTCTCGCTTGAAAGACAGGATCATTTATATTGGTTTGCACATCAGATAGACCGATTTTTCCAACCCGGTTGTTTTTTTCATCAAAGAGATAAGCTTCAACACATCCCATTTGCTCATTGTGACCTGCGGCAAATGACACAAACATTTGAAAGGTGAAGTCCTGAATCTTTCTATCTCCAAGATTTTTCGTGAGGGCGGGGCCATGCCATCCGTCACTTTCTCCATAGGAATTAGCGCGAAATTGACCATTAGTAGAAATCATTGTACCCATTATATCTCCATCGATACTCCGCCCTTGTCCCCATCCATTTGTTGTATCCATCGTGTCCCCTACTATCAAAATTTGTTGCGGCTGAGGAACAATAGACCCCACTTCTTCCGGCTGTCCAAACACCATTTGATCGTCATCGGTTGCTATCGCAAAAATCGTGGAGGACTCCGAAAAGGTAAAGTCTATGATAGGACATGACGGTATATCACCGTTATTCGAAACAGTGTTATCAATCAAAAGGTCCTGTTTTTTCTCTAATGAATATACGTGTGGATCGGTACAAAGAAAATTAATTACTCCTTTACTTACACGGTTCCGATCTGCTTTCCCAGTATCTCCGGTGACTTTGGCAAGATAGATTTTACCCGGATCGTGGAGTAGTTCTAAAGGTTGGGCGGTCTCATAATAGAGCCACTTTCCGAACTCTCGACATTTGACAGCTAGATCATCTTTATCAGTATAGGTAATCCAATACTCAAAGGTTATAGGGAGATTCCCTAATGAATTCCCTGAATCAATGCTACCTGATTTCGCTGGAACTGTAGTAAGTGATTGAGTTATCGGTGGCAACAAAGGACGACTCACAGTCCCGCCTACAAACGAGGGTAAATCCTTATTCGCGAACTTAATAGCCAACGTTCACCACCCCCTGAGATCGAAGTTTTAAAGATTGTGCGCGTTCCACTTCCGCTACTAATTTTTGAATATCTTGTTCTTCCCGTATCACAGGATGATTAATCGTGATATGTGTACTTGGCTGTATAGTTGAAATAGGCGATGGTTGGGCGGAAGAGATAGAGGTTGTACTATTTCTCATCTCCATTGGTTCAGCTGCTTTCGATAAGGAAACCGCTGCGTTTTGGACTATGCCCACATTTCGAATCATCCCCAAGGCGAACCCTTCACTCACCCCTGCCCCGATTTTCATGAACTCCTTAGAAGGCGAGTTAATTCCTAGTACTGATTTCATCTTTGACAATGCACTTCTAGCTATATCAATCGCCGAATTGATGACGCTAGATCGACCGCTTGCAATGCCACCCGCCATACTTCTAGAGATGTTAGAACCAACACTTGACGCATCAAATGATAGATTAGCTTTAACATCTCTAGATAGTCCTAAAGTTAATCTATTTATAGCTGAGGAACCACTTTGTAGCCCACCTTGGTAGGTCCTCATTGTCTTCTGTCCTTCTGGTGTCAGCTGTAGATTAGCTTCGGTTTTCAATAATTTTTGGACACCGACTATAAAAGTGGACACTCCGATTTTTCCAGACTGTAGGCCCTCAACCAAAGATTGTACAGTATGTTTCCCCTCGCTACCCAAATCCACCTGAACGCCGCTTGAAATATCTAACCCTAATTGTGCGGCCACACTATTAACACTAACCGATCCAGCTTTTAGGCCGTTCGCAAATGACGTGGCTGTTCCCATTCCCTCAAGTGTAAGATCGACTTTTGCGGATTCCCGTAGGAGTAAACCTTTTTCGTTAAAGTCTGTCACCATAGAGTCATAGCTCTGTTTTGCGGCATCAGTAGATTCCTTTGTTTTGTTACGCATATCATCGAAATATGCACTCCATAGGGCCTTTCCTTCTGCCAATCTCTCCGCAGCAGGAACGGGAACAGCTTGATTCCCGTATTGTTTCCATGTTTCAAGCATCTCACCAGTTTTGACATTAACTAAAAGTGCTTCCTGCGACAATGACGATTCTAACGCGGTTAGACCTTCCGCTCGCACTTTCTGTACAGTCGCAATCCTTTGACGCTCCAAATACTCCACGGCTTTGAGTGAAGCTTCGCCATCACTTGGATTCATTGCCTTTGAAGATACAAGTTGCTCAATGGTTTTCCTCTGTTCAACGGCCCAATCTTGCGCGGCTTTTTTTGCGCCTTCATAAGTGGATTCGATATCCCTAACAAATTTCTTCGCACCATCAGCCGAAATCTTTCCAGACTGTTCCTGAATTTTCCCCATAAAACTATTGAGGTCGTCCATTTTTTGCACGAATACACGCGCGCCTTCGTTTAAGTCATTAAGGGCTTTTTTAAACTCTGCGGCGAAACTACTAGACATCTTTGATGTATCGCCCTGAAATTTATTTAATCCTTCATGTACTACTTTTAACGAATCTAGTATTTGTTTCGTTTGGGCATCTATAGTAAACTTGGCTCGTTTCTCAATGTTATCGATTGCCGGTTTTACTTCACCCGGTAATTCCGCCAATAAACCAGCCATTACACGCTGTAAATCTACTTTACTTTTATTAAGAGCATCAACAATCTTATTGCCCATCTGTGAAAATATGGCGACCGTTTCATCAACAACCTTTTTCGCTTCCGCTCCACTGGCTGAACGTAGTTGGGACAAATTGAAAATGGCCTGATCTCTAAGGACAAGGAATCCGTCAGCCGCTTTCCGTGTTCCTTCTGAGACACCGATTCCGAACCGTCTTGTATTTTCCTCCGTTTGCCGCATATCTTCGTTGGCTTTATGGAAAGTAGCCGCGATTCCTCCGACGGCAACACCAATTCCCACGACGGCCCCCACAAAGGGGTTTGCTATGGCTATGACCCCAGCAACAGCTGCACCGAAGCCCAACACCGCGGCCGTAGTTCCTACAAATACACCGATAGCTTCCTTAGTAGTAGGGGATAGCTTACCGAACCAATCTACTATACCCTTCATTCCTTGTGCTAGATTTCGGACCGTGGGTAGAAAAGCTGAACCCATTTGAATTTGAAGGGTTTCAAACGACCCCTTCAACTCTTCTATCGTCCCTTTTAAATTATCCATCTTGGTTTTTGATATTTGCGCGGCAGTCGTCTTGCTCAACTCTCGATTCATCGTACGCACACCCTCGGCTCCTGCCGTAAATGCAATATTTGCCGCACGAACGGCATCCGTTCCGAACATCGTCTTTAGTGCTAGGTTCCGCTGTTCATCGGTCAACTTCCCTAACTTTTTATGCAAAATCTCTGAGACATCCGCAAACGATTTTACATGCCCCTGTGCGTCAAAAAATAGGTTTCCATTCTTTTTTGTAATAAGACCTAGTTTACGCATTTCAGCCTCGGCTTCCTTGGAAGACGGGGTTAAATTTAGCAACATTGTTTTTAAGCTGGTTCCAGCATCGGACCCTTTGATTCCGTTCTGCGCAAATACCGCCAGTGCTGTTGCAGTGTCGCGAAAAGAAAGTCCCGCGGAAGCGGCAACAGCTGAAACCTGCGACAAACCTTGGCTCATCTCTTTTACGTCCGTAGCGGAAGCCGCGGCCGCACCTGCCAAGATATCCGCGGCTTCCGCTACGCTAAGATTATCTTTTCGAAAAGCATTCAAGACAGTAGATGCCACTTTTGCGGCCTCGGAAAGCTCTATTTCTCCAGCAGATGCAAGGGCTAACGCCCCGCTTAGACCACCATTTAATATTTGAGTAGTCGTTAATCCAGCCTTAGCTAATTCGGTTTGTGCTTCGGCTGCTTCGGAAGCTGAATACTTCGTTGCCGCGCCCATCTCTAGAGCTTGATTTCGTAGCTGTTCCATCTCATCAGCGGATGCATTGGTAACAGCTTTCAAGTTAGACAATTGTGATTCAAAATCAGCCGCCTTTACAATAGTGCTTCCGAATGCTACGGCAAGAGCCGCGGACATGACACCTAAGGCTATGCCTGCTTCGATGGCTTCGTCGTGAACTTGAAACAGTTCGCGATTAAATTTTTTTGCTGTGGCGGCGGTTCCATCTAATGCCTTTTGAGTACGCATGAGTGCGCCTTCCATTTCTGTTTGTGCCAATTTCGCCCTATGTAATTGAGTTGCAAGAAGTTCACTTTCCTTGGAGTGCCTCCCGGTCTGACCCGCAACTTCTTGGTAGCGTTGGGACAACATCTTTACTTTTTGTTCCTGTAAATCAAGTCGTCTATTTAAGGAATCCGCTTGAACATGAAGTTCATCTTGGCTTTTCCCAAACGCTTTAACCCTCGCCGCGCTTGAATCAAACTCACTTTTTGCTAAACGTAACTTGCGGTTAACCTCGTTCATGCCTTCCTTAAAATTATTTACATCAAGGACCACCTCGCCCCTGATTCGTCCTAATACTTGATCTGCCAATCAGTAGACCCCCCTTCTAAAAAACACCTATTTGATCTATGTAGACTGTTCCTGAGCTTTGTTTTTGCTTATTCGATTTCAACTCATGAGCGCGCAGCACCATGTAGTACTGAATGTCCATCTGATCTATCTCATGAAGTTTCCAGCCTTTTTCGATGAGAGAGAGATAGAGGTCGTGAAGGAATGCTAACGGCTCGTCAATGTCTTTTTTAAATCGTCTTCCTCACTGGCCAAGCTAGATAAAGGTTCCAATGTTTGCCCGATAATCCCATGAATGATAGACCACGATTGATCCGCTATTTTTCGGGCATCTGTGCCTTCCTCATACTGTTCGATACTAAATTGGTTATCAAACACCTGAGTGATCACTGAAAAGAGTTCTTTGACGATCTGGTCCTGTTCAACACGGTCTAATTCCTTATGTTCCAATGCTTTTTGCAAGAATTTATTCCGTCTGTCATCTAGCTCTAAAGATTTTCGAAACATCCGGCCCGATATAAAGTCAGTAGAAAAAGTTTTCCATTCTTTGTCTAAATACAATTTAATTTCCCACATATATAACTCTCCTATCTAGATAAGGAGGGACCTTAATCCAAATAGATCAAGGTCCCTCGATGAATTTAATTATCTCTTTTTTCTGGAGTTGGTGAATCCGTAACAGCCACAACTTGAACTTCTTGAAACCAGTTAGAAGCTTGCGTAAATCCGGTTTCATCTTCATCCCCGATTGCTTGCCAATGTCCATCAAAATCCCGTTTAACAAACGCCCCTTGAATGCTTGGTGTTTGGAAACTTGGTGAATCTTCTTTGGTTTGATATTCACTTTCAGGGGTTGTGAACTTCCCTTTGTACAACCAGATATAACGATAATGACCGTTTGATTTCATCGACTTAAATCCGATGGCAACATAAGGCGGTGTATCTTGCGCACTCTTAATCAAGATTCCGTTTTTCATTTTGTGTCCTAATAGTGATGCTTGGACAGAGAGAGGAAGGTCCGCCATATTTAACTCAACACTGATTTCACCTAGTGCTGTGGCCACTTCGGACGGTCCATCGTCAGCGTATAGAGTTTCGGTGTTACTTGAGGGGGAAATCTTCGCACTTATCGCGCCGCGTATTGGCACAGGTTTTTCGTATACAATCCCTGTTACATCATCTTTCGTTAGGATCGCGTAATGAACATCTTTTAATCCTACCTGAACAGCCATTATAAAACCTCCAATTTTCGATATCTCATAGGACGATGAAAAATCTGTGTATCTTCCTCGTAAAAATCAGTAGAAAAGATACGACTAAATCCCAGAGATTTCATAGATAAATCAATTTGATTCCCTAGTAAAGATAGGTGTTTTGCTTCGTCACTCCATATAGATATCTGGAACATGATGTGACTTGATATCGATTGATCGTCCGCAAAACCTGCATCACGATTTACTAGTTCAAAGTAGGTAATTCGTGGAAACTCTGTTTTGTTTGGAGCCGTCAATTGATAGATGCGATTCCCACCCAACAAAGAAACAAGCTCTTGATTTCGCTCAAGAGCTTGTTTTATCTGTGGCTTTAAATTAATCATGGTATTTTGATACCATCCCTTAGTTCATCCGCCATAATCTTTAAAACACGTTCCTTCGACTCATCAATAGATGGGCCGATAAATGGGTAGGGGGACATTTTGGATGTCCCGAATTCCAAGAAGTACGAATAAAATGAGCCTCTTCCCGGCCCCACCTCGACCAATTTTCCTCGCTCATCTTTTTTAACTCGCCCCATTTGGATATTATCAGGAAGATGAACTTCCCTTTTTTTGTTAGATGGACCCGGCGCATGATGTGACATTGATTCCCTTAGCTCTTCCCCTCCAGACCGGACCGCTTTATTTTCGGCTCGATCCGTCGAAATACCAAGAGCACGGATATTGTTTATCATTTCTCCTATGCCATCAAATCTCATATCACTACCCATTTACAACTTCCTTTACCGTAAGATGTAACTCTCTATGCTCTGAATTCCAATCAACCACAGACTGTATATCATACAATTTTTGATTAAACTGGACTCTCATATCCGTTGAGATATCAGCCCTATAACGAATACGAATTTTGACATCATTTTCAGATTGAACAGCAGCAGCCTGATAATATTCTCGGCCACTCAATGGATTAACTTCTGCCCAGAGAGTAACCTTGGTAGTCCAATCTTCGATTGGACTACCTTCATCATCTCGCGTAATAACCCGGTCTAGAATCCGGATGCGATGCCGCAAGTCATTCACATTAAGCATCTGTATCACCGCAGTATTGAAGTTGATAGATCATAGCCTTTAAGGAAAACGGAACTTCATTTACCCATCCATTAATAAATATATTTCGGTTATCAAACCAATGAGTGACTAACAACTTCAAGCATAGCTTGTACAACTCACTTGATTCGTTTACCTCTCCCGCTGCGTTTCGGATAAACTCCCGACCAGCCAATATCATTCCCTCAATTATTGCATCCTCGTCATCGTGATCGATTTTAAGGAACGTTTTCATATCTTTAATGTCCATTCGATCAACCTTTTTTGATTTTGTAACGTTATTTGAAATAAGGGTTAGAGTAAATACATTACCCTATTTATCCCTCAATGTAAGTTCTCCATAGACTGTTGCCGCGGAATCCCATAGCTTCACGTCTTCGCGTTGAATCACACGAATATCGGTTGAGTTCCGTTTGAACGAATCCCCGCCAACATTCGTTGATGTAACAGAGTACTGCTGACGATCAAACAAGGCGACCGTCTCATCTAGATTTCCAATGATAAACGGTGCTTTCGTCCCCACAGAAGGCAACCAACGATTAGCTAATACTACAATGCGATGTGATCCAAATAATAATTTTTGTGTTGGCTGCGTAACATCTGGTTGAATAAGCGGGCGACCGTTTCCGTCCATTTGCTCATCTAGCCACTGAAAAGCGTCTTGATTGGTAAAGATAGTGGCTGATGCAGATAAGGCCGGGTCTAAGTCAACGTTAATAACTTTTTTGACCGCCTTAATATCTGTCAGGCTCTTTTTCTCTAATGTTGCTAACACGTCAAGGATTAACTTGTTTCGTGTGAAGACAGATTTCCGGGCAATCCACTGAGCTACATAAGATAATAGATTTTGGTCTGTATCGGCTAGAAGTGTGTTAGAGATCGGCAAAATACCACCGCGTTCCTTAATCGTATAGCTAACCGGAACAAATTTCGGGTTATCCATATCAGGTATGTTGGTCATCTCTGCAAACTCAACAAATGGAGTCATGGTTGCTAGTTTCTCTAGCGTTCTTACCCCGGTACTTGTTGTTACATCTTCAACGTGAACAAACGGCTCTAATGATACATATTGCCGTTTCAACTCATTGATCTTGGTATCTAAATCTTTAGGAATGATATAACCGCCGTCCTCATTCGATCCCGAAGTCATGGCTCTTTTTTCCTCTAGCAAATCGAATTCATTTCCACTTAGAGTACGATTCCGTAGAGTTTTGAGGAATACACGATTATAATTCTCATCTGAGGAATCCGTTGCTTTTCGTTCTGTGATAATCGCCGGAGCAGACACCGAATTTGTATTATCCAAGGCCATACTACCTTCATACTCACTGAATTCCTCTAACAATGTAATCTTTCCACGTATTTCTTCGGCTTCTTGTTTACGTTGGTTGGCTTCCTCAAGCTTCCCATCAAAAGCAAGCTGTTTTCCTTCTTTGACTTTAGACTCCAGCTGCTGGCGTAATTCTCGTAATTCTGGACGCATATATAATTCCTCGCTTTCAATATAAAAAGGACCTTTTTCATACAGATAAAAGGTCCAGCTCCATTAATATCTTTTCTCTTTCAGTCGGTAGGCTTCGCTTTAATTCCAGCTCTTTTACTCGCTCTCTACTACGAGAACTAACTATAGCTTCCGTATCAGGATAAGCAGGATAGGTTACAACTGATATGTCATATAGATTTTTGATTTTATTTATTCGACGCTCATAGATTTCATCATTATCGTTGTATGTCCAAGTTTCCGCATCCTTTGAAGAATGGTCAATCGAAAAAGCAAATGAACACTGGTCAACAACTCCTGCCCGGACATTCTCCAACAAATCCCGTGCAAAAGTAGTGTTTGTTGGCGTCAGACGAAACTTTAAACCAATGTCATCCACTGTAAGCTCTAGTCGTCCATTCTCCCCTGATACAGTGCTACGCGCTAGAGGAAAGTCTTCCCGATGGTTAAACAGTGCCACCACATCAGCCATATTCGTATCAATCAACGAATCGCGACTAATGATCTCCCTAAAAGGCGTAAGGATTCCCATTCTCTCCGACCATTTTTCAAACTTGAGTGCGTATCCCTCTATATACTCACTTTCGCTTTGATCTGTACGAATCTCTACCTTGCTTTGCAAGTATCGGATTTCTTTACTCATCGGTTCCATTTTTGTTTTTCTCACCCCCTTTAAGTAGGCCCGCTCTCCCGGCTTGATACTGCTCAATCATATCTAAAGTCGTAAAGTTTAGGCTCATATAATGCTTATCCCCTACATCACCAATACGATCTAACTCTTCCAATGCTCGAACCTCATTAACTGTATAGACCCCAATAGATATCATTTCCCGGTAATATTGCGCCCTCGCCTGACTATCTCCACGCAATTCACTGGTAACATTGAACTTACAATAATATCGCTTCTGGTCCTGCAGCGTGAAGAGTTTATAATTTATCTCTTCCTCCCAATTAACTACAATGGGCTGGATAGTAGACTTGATGTAATCAAGGCTTTGTTGCTCGACATTATTATAGGTAGACTTATCAAGCTGACCTAATTTATGTGGTGGGATTTTATAAATTTTGGCGATCTCTGAAATGCCGAACTTCTGTGTCTGAATAAACTCGGCATCTTTCAATGGCATAACTAAATTTTGAAAATCCATCCCACCATCTAAAACAGCTACCTTTTGATAGTTGCTCAAGCCACTATTCAATTTTTGCCATTCCTCACGGACTTTTTCCTTCGCTTCTCTTTTTAATGGAACAGGTACTTTTACGACCCCAGAGGATGCGGTCCCATTCGCATAAAAAGAGCCTAGAAACTTGTCGGCGGCCTGTTGAATCCCGATCCTCTCCCGGATTGCTGCTATTGGACTAATCCCCTTAAGCCCACTTTTCGATAGCATTTTAATATGTAACATATCGTACCAAGGAATTTTTCGTTGCTCTCCGCCCGGCGTAGTTGTGACATACCAAAGCTCACCCGTAACCTGATCTAATCTAACATCAGTCAACGAGGGATCAAGTATCCAAAGTGCCTTCGGCTGTCCGTTCCAATCCCAGTCTATATAGGAATATGCGTTACCCCAACAAATACAGTGTACTTGCATCGTTTCTTTAAATGTGTAAGCCGACATATACGGATTCGGACGGCTTCCCAATAATTTCGCGACCGGATGGGATTCCTCATACTCAATTCCACTTTTTCGTTTGCGGAATGTTTGTATAGGGAATTTCCCAATGTCGCCCGCCAAAATATTAGCGCATGTATAGACATTGCTGTTAGTAATCGCTGAATCACTGGTGACGGACTCCCCGCTGGCGGTCGGCTGCCCTCCAAATAATCTTTTCAACCAAGATTGAGGATCGGATAGGTCCGACTCTTCTAAGCCAATCAAGCTCCGAAAGAACATCTATTTCCCTCCCTTTGCAGATCGGCGCGCAATCAGATATCCAATGAAACAAAGTACGATACCCATGACGTAATAGCCTGCGATCTCATGTAACATAAAGCTCGCCTTGATGATAAAAAAGAGTCCCAAACAGATTAAAAAATCCTCCGATAGTAATTGGAGGAATCGAACTATTTTTAGTCTTTTTTTCATAGTAATTTCTCTTTATTAGCAGAGACAAATCTCCTTGTATTTTCCGTTGCTTGTTCTAAAGCCCCTAGAATAAGGACCCACTCTTGTAAGTATGATTTATTTATGTTTGCTGTTTCTACGTGTGCCGTCATCGTTTGTGGATCAATAACGATCTGTACATACTTCTTATCCATTAGTTAGCTGACCCCCAACCATAAAATATGCAGAAAAGAACAACTAACCATTAGGCCTAAAAGGAGCGAAGGCTAATTTTGGGGACATCTAGGAAATATCTGGTGGTTCAGTACAGGAAAGTTCCTAGAATGTATGGAGTCGGCACTAATTCGTCTCGACTAGCACTTAAACACGATATATCTAAACTGACGAGAGCAAAAAAATTACTCAAGTTCCAATTTCATAGTGTTTATCGGTACTTTCCGTAACTCAATTTCCATTTTCTGTTCAGATGGCCCCAAAATCGCCGTTCGCTCCCTCTGCCCCCATTAGAGGGTTAGTTGCTCTACAGTACATATTTTTTTATTTATGGCATAAACAAAATCGTACTGATTTCGCTGGTTTCCTTCATTTTTTGATCATAGAAGCTGGTAACCCTTTCGTTTGCTGGTACTAGATCTGGATGGCAACCAAAAGCGAAATAAGGGGCCATATGCAAATTTATTCCAATTTTCATGTCCGATAAGGTCTATTCCGCTGTTCCGTTGCTCCCCATACCCCACATACGACTACAACGCGGGCATAATTTACGCCCGTCTTCCATGACCATATATAACTCCGTAAGTTTCGTGCATTTGTCACACGGTTCTCCTTGCTCCTGAATCATCTCTGGCAAAACGCCTGTGCTTTCGTAATCCGAATTCAACAACATATTTAGGGTAGAAATTGCCCTATCGATATCATGCTCGTTGATAATCCCACGATTATCAACAAAGATAGCCCATGAACCTTCAGGATAGCCGTATAAAACATCAATCACTTTATTTTCATAACACAATCGACGAGGATTTCCTCTTTTAGCTGAATTCAAAACATCGATTATGTATGCTTTGTTTACAACTACTTCTTTCATTTTTTATCCCCTTTAAGTCAAAATTCATTAATCCAAATATCGTAACAGTTAGAGCATGCGCGAAGTTCGTTGTTATATTCTGTTCTTATACCGCAGTATGAGCAAGGTATGATCTCAGGGGGTCTTTCTTTTAGCTTTTTCATTGTCTTGTTGCAATATTTGCATATGTGAGGGTCAGGTTCGAAAGTAAAGGTGTTTGTTGACTTATGTATTTCACAAGTCGGACAGTACCAATCAGTGAATGTATGTGGCATTTTAAACACGCTCCTGTGAGTGAATTAACTTACGTAGGGGTACAGTCCAATGTACGAAAATGAATCAAATCTTACAGTCACTAAGTCAGCTACTAAGGTCACTTATCATCCCTTAGTAGTGTAACGCACGTCAAACTTAACCATGCCAGCTAGATCTAGTTTTTCTCCACTCACCAAGTCCATGATGGGTAGGATTTCGTTATTTGAAATGAATGATAGGGCCATTCTTGCATCCTTATCTTCAAGGTGAGCGATTTGACCATTTTCAAAGTAAATTTTCATGAGGGTTACGCCTTTTCCAGCTAAATAAAGGTTGTTTGTATTCATTTTTCGTTCCTCCTAGTGTTTGTGTAGAAATCCGTTTTCACCTTCCAAAACATGCCCCTGCGAGCCTGTATGAAAGCTCATTTTTGATTCTGAGTGTCTTTGTATCAAAGAAGATAATAAATCCTACAAACAGGCTTGTATTCCGTCTCGTGCTACTTATCCAAATAGCGATAGACTGTTGGTCTTGATAGAGATATAGCTACTTTGTGCGTTTCATCTTTTCTTTCTCTCGATCCCATGCATCTTTAGCATCTATAAGCAAACTTCTTTCCGTAAAATCAAACGATTTAATCAATAGTTCCCTAAGGGGTTTCAACTCATCTTCTTCAATCTTCAGGTATTTTTCTTTTTCCTTGCTATCCTGATCAGAGTACGATATTTCTTGAAATCGATCATGTAGCTGGAGCAACATTTGTGCATCAACATAGCGCTTTAAAAACCTTTTATACAAAGCTTCTTCTATCAGCATGAGATCCTCATCCGAAAATTTAGGTGTGTTTGACATTTTTTCTTCCTCCTAAGTTTTGATGGCTATAATCGCCTTGATATCAAAAACATGACTATGTGTCTAAATAGCTATATACCGTGGTTCGTGATATATCCAGCATCTCGGCGATGTCTTTGATGGGTGTTCCATCCTTGGCAAGCGTTCGGAGCATATCTACCTCTTTGGGACTGAGCTTCTTAGGTCTGCCACCCATTCTACCCCTCGCTCGTGCGGCGGCTTGTCCAGCTGCTGTTCTCTCACGGATCAGATTCCGTTCAAACTCTGCGAACGAAGCGAACAAGTGAAACATGAGCTGGCCAGTAGCATTCGATCGATCCATCGTGATGTTTTCCTGAAGACTATGGAAGCTGATCCCTCGTTCATTTAGGCCGTTCACTATCTCGATGAGGTGACGCATAGTCCGTCCAAGCCGATCCAAACGCCACACCACTAAGGTATCCCCTTCCCGAACATACTCCAAAGCCTCATCCAGTCCCTTTCGCCTCTCCTTGGCTCCAGACACTTTGTCCTGGTAAATCTTTTCGCAACCATACTCCTTCAATGCATCAATCTGCAAATCCAAATTCTGGTCGACAGTTGATACTCTCGCATAACCTACCTTCATACTTATCACCAACACCAATTATTTTACACATCAACCTTTACATAGATATCTTAACACAGTTTATTTACACAACCAAGAGGAAATTCTGTCATTTTTGAATCTAATTTCGTGTGTTCAGAAACTGACACTTTTCTTTACACATAAAGAAGGAGCTATTGCCTGTTCATCGAATTAATAAATTATAAAATTATGAATCTAATACAAGGGTAGGTGATATGTATGTGGACCTCTCGTGTCTCTAAACAAGGACAAGCAAGCATCCCAAAGGAACTACGGAAGCTATTGAATATTGAGGAAGGAGATATCGTTGCTTTCACTCAAAAGGACGGGAACATCATCATTCAAAAGGCTACTGTTGTAGTGGAGAACAAATGAATTGAAAAAGCTCACACTCTCATACTGGAAGGATTGTCGTGATTGGATAACCAATGGAACCTTAGTGAAGCTCTTAACGAGGAAGACTTTTTAGAACTGATAAGCGATATTCAAAATGGGATCAACGATCTCTTACATAGTCGTCATCTTAAAGCTGCGACAAATGAAGATCCGTTTGATCTACTCAGACAACAAATTCACATGCTGGATCATTTGGATTGGCAACGACAGAAGATCGAGGTAAATAAAAGACCACAGCAGACTCAATTCCCTCTCATCCGGGGCGGAGTATACTGGGTTCTACTCGGTTACAATGTCGGTAGCGAGTACAATAAAAGGAGACCTGCTGTTGTTGTGTCTGCAAAGCCCGGCTCTCCTCTTTGTACGGTTATTCCTCTCACATCCAAGCGGAAAAACGATAATCTTTGGTTTCATATAGACTTAGAAGAGTATGAGACAACGGCTGCATGTGAGCATTTGCGGATTGTAAGTCGTTCGAGGATCCATGCGCCCTATCGTCTAAAGAATCAGGATGTAGGAAAGAAAGAGAAAGATGGAAAACGTAGTAAGCGGAACCGAATAGCTACGATCTCTGAGAGTGATAAGAAAAAAATTACCAAGGTACTCAACACACTTTACACCTTTGAATAGGCACGATATAATGAATGTACATTAAACGTCCCATAGCGATCGTCGCTATGTGTATGAATTTCAATTACGTCCCAAAAAGCAGTCTTCTTATGAGGATTGCTTTTTGTGTTTATTGCATATACTAATACTACATAACGTCCCAGTATCTTAGATACTGTGTAGGGGAGGTGGGGAAACCCACCTTCTCATATTACTTGGTGACTATCAGAGGTGGGAAAGGTTCCCCATGCGCTGCTTCGGCAGTTACCAGAGATCCCGGATACGCCGCCCGGGCTGGTAGTCAAATCGTTTAAAAGGGTTTCTCTTCACAGGGAAACCTTTTTAGCATTTTCGGGCATACTTAGACCATCTCACTGTGAAAGGGTGTAACGATTTGATCTTCAAAAACAATTCGATTGCAATGATGGTCATAAAAAAGGTTTTCTTTTGGATGTCGCTATTCATAGGAATCATTACACTTGTTCTTTATCTATTTGATATTGCCACACCAAGCATATATATTGCGATTGCAGGCTCCCTAGTAGGGATGTTAATTGCTCTTGGTTTGATTTATTTACGTCGCAATGAGATTGATGAGTTCGTACTTGGAAAAAGGAATCAGGATTGATAGATCGAGAGACAAAAAACTGACCCACTTCATAAGTAGACCAGTTCATCAAAAGATAATTCCACCAATTGGATTACCATCATATTTACCTTTGATTTCCACCTCTGCTTCAATAGCAGTTTCATCTTCTTCCGGATTTTCCTCATCTACATATTTACGACATTTCGCATGCAACCATATATTCATCTCTCGATTATTCACAATCTCAATCTCATCAAAATCGTAACCACGACTAAGCAAATATTCTTCAATGATTTCGTCTAAGTCTTCCTCATTAATCTCGATCTTTCGTTCCACAAATCCTTCATCGCTATAGTATTTTGTAGGGAATACGTCTCTCATCTGCATGCCTGCTCTCTATGTAAATTTGACTATTCTAAGCAAGAAATGACCAGGCAATGGAATCGCCCAGTCGTTACATGCGGTTCATATATTATTCTACAACAAATCATTTAATTGGACGCAATAACTATCTAATGGGATATATTTCAAATCCAATACACCTGTTCAAAGAGTTCTTGAAACTGTTTCTTGCCGAAAATACAGCCTCCTAGCATCATACCATCCACCGCTACAACTCGATCAAATGATACTTGTATCTTCCGCTCTGTTATAGCTTGAATTGTAGCTGTCACTCCCTCATAGGCTGTTCCGATCCGTCCGAACCACACATCATTTATCTTGAACTCCATAACACTCTCCTTTTTTAGTGTCCCAAAAGTACCAAAATGGGGTAGGGGGTCTTGAAAAAATCCCTGTGTGTTCTTTGAAGCTCCCCTCTCGGTCCCCACTGATCAAAGGTAGCTAACTCTAACAGGAGGGGGCTACTGACTGCTTGCTTTTACCCGTTCTCTCTCAACCTTCATCGCATGTTTCAGGATCCGCTCAACCGCTTTCGTACGTCTCTTTTTAATGTCGTTATAGCTGAATCTCATGACCTTCCAGCCCTTACGGTACATGTAAGCATCTCGTCCTCGATCGTGAGCCTGTCTATTCTTATGATATCGCTGGCCGTCCAACTCTATCACCAACATATACTCAGGTATCGCGAAGTCCGCCCAGTATGAGCTGATGGGATATTGAGGAACGATCTTCCCTTTGAACATCTCCACTCTTCGCAACTCGTAGTACATCCACCGCTCTATCCTCGAATCAGTCAGAAACATATTTTTGTCCAGCCCTGGAAGATGGCCTCTCCCGATCTGCTCCAAAATGAACTCAACGGCTAGGATAGGTGAGAAGATCCATCTGACGGTCTGCTTGACTTGCTTTTTCCTCTCGATGTATTGCCTGCGAGTTTTACGGTAGACTTTTTTTAGCTTCTTCCATTTCCGCTGCATGCTGGCTATCAGCTTTTTGACTCGCATATAACTCTCTCCCCATATAGTTGAAAGCACCATCCATATAAGGAATGATGCTCACAATCGAGATTTATTTACTATCATCAGGTGGTACAAGCGGATTATCTTTAAGCGCATCAAATCTTTCTTTATAGAATCCGCCTAGTTTGTAATACTGTAAAACCTTGCGTCCCTTGCTTTCGGGCAATCCTCGTGATTCAAGGATATCTAGTAACACTTCTTCACTTGTAACATCCTTGTGATTTCCGGATTCAATCTCGTCAAACAGTTCATCGACTATCACAATTTCATCTACAGAAATAAAATCATACTCTTCCCATATGGCTCTAATAGATGGTTCCATTCCATGTTGTAAGCCGTAAACATGGTGATCCGAACACTCATTAGGAATACCTAAAGCCTTTTGGATTCGATATATCTCACCTAATAGCTTTCCATACGCCACCTTTTTCTGGATATCCATTTTAAATTCCCCTCACTTCTTAGGTGAAAGAAACTTATCCGCCTTTGTTTTAAATAACGTTTCCACAGGCTTCTGATTCTCGTTATTCGTCCATCCACTAGGATTTTCACCCTTCTTTGCTTTCGTCCAGTCTCCACGTTTTCCACTCGCCTTTAACCAAGACATATGTATCTCCCCTTAAATTTTTATATAACTGTTAATTCTGTATTTTTTGTCGAAACTCCTGTTAACAATAGGAACCAGCTTCCGTTCACATTGACAATCTAATATTTTATCTTAAAATACAGAATAGAAACTCGCTAGATCAAATATTTTTCAGGGGAGATTATATATGCATTCACAGAAACCCGATCAACTAGACTTCTCATCATCGTCTTTGCAAGAAGGAAACGGATCTCCCACACAGAGTCAGCCACCATCGAATGAACACCAAACTCCTAGATGGCCTGCTGGCATCCTTTCGTTCGTGAAGCGTATTCAAGAGCGAATCGGAAAAAAAGGACTCATCGCTGGACTGGTATTGGTTCTTTCAATTAGTACTCTCTACATAGTAGGAGCCGTTACCGCTCAAGATCCACATACTCTAGTAAAGGAATTTGAAACAGCCGTCTATGAAGGGAACACAGAGAAACTAACAAAAATGCTGGTTTCAAACGATTCCAAGGTGAAAATAGATGCAGAATCGATGAAAAAACTGATGGCCATTATGAAAAAAGAGCCGAAGTATCAGAGTATCGTTACTTCGAGTCTTCGATCCGCTGCCGATCTATACACGAACAAAATACAGGGTACGGATGATTTTGTGGAAGAGTATGACAAAGTGAGCGATGGAAGTGAGGGTTATCGTGGCGATATCTACCTCCATCGGAATGAGATTCCTTTTTTCTATGACACGTATGAGATTCGCATTCATCCTTACCAGGTTGCGATCACGACCAATGAACCCAACACCAAGATCATCTTCAACGGAAAAGAAGTATTTCAAACCAACTCCAAACAACTTACTCATGTGGAAACGGTTTTACCTGGAGTACACCATGTCAAAACTGCTAAAAGTTATGATTTCTGGGAGCTAACAAACGATAAAGAAGTCGCTGCTATTAATGAACCTACCGGAAAGGTAGAAGTCAGTCTCGAAAGTAAAGGGGAAACGGTTAGTCTATCATCACTCTTTCCCCAAACTAAGTTAGTGATAAATGGGAAAGACACGACCAAACTGGTTACGGATTATGAGAAGTTTGGACCAGTAGCAAAACAGAGCGGAATGACCGTTCTAGGCGAAACAGAGATGCCCTGGGGAATCGAAAAAAGCTATGAAAGGGAGTTTCAAACAGGTACCGAGAAGTATGATCTAACCCCACAGACATTAAGCACTAAGGAGGCACGTACACAGGTTACAGAATTGATTAATACTCATGTGAAACAACGTTTGCGTTCCATGGTGGAGGGAAATCCAGCCGTATTCACTCAGATTTCGGATACATTACGCAAGGATTTGGTAGAAGATATCCAATTTAGTAAAAGCTCTCATGAGTATTCGGGACGGGTTCAGGATTGTAAGATTGACTATCATCAAGTAGATTATCTCCCTACAACCAATCCGAATATCATTCTTTTCACTATCCCGATTATTGAACATCGAACGATTACAGATAAAAAATCTTTCTTTTCGAAAGATGCCCAAGAGGAATTTAACGAAAAGCTGGTCTCGATCCAGTACAACAAAACCACGAAAAAATGGCTGATTAGTAACCTTGTTGATGATCGAAAATGGGAGCGGAATCGTGGAGACGATTATATGAATAATCCTGATGTAGTGAAAACTGAATTTAAATAGTTGTTGAAAGTCCTATTATCTACCCGATAACAGGACTTTCGTTGTTTTAAAAGGAATCTCTTCAGTAAACTTTGTGAGGAGAGATTTCTGTATGGTTATCGACTTTGAGTTGAATTATGTTGCTATTCTACTAGTCCTATTTCTTGCGATCCGCTTCAGACAAGTTTCTTTCGGAAGACTCATTCTGGAATCAGTCTTCCTCAGTTACCTCACCATGGTAGCCAGTTACACTCTATTCCCGATCTACATACAATTCGAGGATACCAGGTTTCCTTGGTACCATACCGTCAACTTCATTCCATTCGCTACGATCCCAATCGATTCATCGTCTATTCATATTGCAAAGTGGTATGTAGGCGGCAATCTCATAATGCTTATGCCATTTGGCTTTCTAGTCCCGTTTATATGGAAATGGGTCAACACATTTCGAAGAGCATTCATCGTATTCTCCTATGTATGAGTTTTGCTATCGAAATCCTGCAATTTCTCTCAGGTACTCGAATCTCAGACGTTGACGATGTCATTTTCAATACAACTGGCGCTTGTTTTGGATATAGCGTGTATCGTGTGTTACGGTGGGCTTTAGCCAAATGGATCTATCGGAAACGTCATATCATGTCAGGTGAATCGCTATGAAACTTGGTACGTACTTCTTCCATGTTGTTTCATGGTAAATCTAGAGGGAAAAGAACTATTTATACGGAAGGTTGAGTTGATATTGTTCAAAAATAAATAATAGGACGTGAAATAACATGGGCAAAATACGCAGTCATATCACCGACTCATCACTTGTAACTAAAGATGTTACAGCAGGAGATCCATCTAACCACTATATAGAGCAATATTTGAAGGGGAAAGAAAACGGTACGGTAACATTTGATCGTGATATAGTAGATCCAGAAGTGGAAGACATGATTATCAGAGAGACTTTATCGACTTATTTTCAGGCAGACTTAAAAGTTGGCAGTATTCTCACGAATCACTACACAGATATAGACATAATTGAGAATGCTGTATCTACAAAAAAAGATCCAAAACTAGAGATAATACAAAAGATAATAAATGTACATCCAGTGGTGTCAATCCAAGATCAAGAAATATTACTAGGCTTTCTTAGTCGGTACGCCTACAGCTTAGAAAATCAACAAGCTATTTCCTTTCTGGAATCGAACGTACAAGACGAAACCGTAAGTCCTTCCGCCGCTTATGATGGTGACTCTGCTGGAAATTGGGCCTATAAAAACTACAACAAGTACCGAACAGATTATCCTAGATTCACAGGTAAATTCGGCACAGATTGTACGAATTTTGTGTCTCAGGCAATGCACATCGGTGGTGGTAAGCCGAAATCAGGAAACTGGAGTATCTCAAGAAAAAACACTAGATATTGGGTCATCAATAGCGTAGAACAGTTAAATTACAGTTGGAAATTGACAAATCCAAGTCCGTGGATTGCTGTGAGAACCTTTGAAAATTATTGGAGACCAAAATCTAAAACTCATAGCATGTCCACAGATTATTATCGTAAGAATCATAAAACAATCTACAACAGAAGTATTAGCAAGGGAGACGTTGTCATTCTTCATAAGGGTGTCTCTGGCGTAGTCACAGTACCATCGCATGTTATGATTATCTCTGAATATGATTCAAATAAACATGATTTTAAGCTCGCAGGTCATTCAGTTGAAAGACAAGCTCATCCGTTATTAACGGCAATCGGGTCTTATGCTCATCTACAAATATTAGAAATACCATGATTCTATTTAGGGGTCAAAGGAGATTTTTAAAATGAAATGGAGAAAGAAAGTAGTAAAATTCTTCATATCTGTTATCGTTATCATTCTCCTCATACAAATTCCTTTTGTACAAAAGGGAATCGCAACCATTTCGACCTATGCATATGTCACCACCAAGTACTATGACCAAGACTTACAGTTTCAGTCCACTGAATTCGAGCCCCATTTTGATGATTATTTTGTTCATTATAAGGACAAGAAGGGGGAGTCTGTGTATTTTACAGTCACACCGTATTTCTTCCCAGTTCTTGTCATTTATGACCCACTTGACCCAGAATAATTATGCTGACATATTCCAAGGGAAAAAGAGGCCATTCCTTCGAGAGTGGCTTCTTTTTCTATAACCTTCTCCTACCTCCAATACAATCCGAATTCTCGTAGATTGCCCCATCGTACAGGAACAGAAGCTATCCCTCTCTCTTTTGCGACAATGTATCTGGTATAGCCATCTACTAGCAACATCGTTTCTTGATGGACAACTATGCACGTATCTAGCTCACCTGTTTTCTCTAGGTGCTGCCGAATCCGATCAAGTTTTTCCTCTCGTGGTTTAGATTGCTCCAGCTCGAATGGAATCTGAATTCGATCAAGCTCAACCATTGCCATTGCTTTTGTAATCATTTGTTCCAGCTCCCCTGTCGTCTTAATTGCTCTCCACTGCACGCTTAATATACTCTTTTTGAGTGATCTCGCCTCTCGCTCTGGCTAAGAGTAACTCCATATCTTCCTCTATCAGATCAAGTCCTTCAAAGGCCATAGTGGCTTGTACGTTCGGTAACTTCGCTGATATCTGTTCTTCAGTCCATTTTCTTTTCATAGAAAGCTCTCCCTTTCTTCTCCCTATCTCACCGAAATCCTTACCCTTTGGCCATCTTTGTATCGTTCAAGTTTGTTCCCGATGTATGATCCAGCTCCCCTGTTATCTTTGGGACTCACATATTTTATGTCTGCACCTTTTCCGCCCTCAGAACACAGGGCCATTGGAAATTCATCTCGATCATACCCCTTCTTGGTGGGTATCCCCTTGAGAGATCCCTCACGCCGCTTCTCTGCTCCTTTTCGATCGATGGTACAAGTATCCGTCTCTCCCTTCTGAATGGCTTCCTTGATATGCTTGGCCGTTTCTGGATAGCGGTCAGAAGGTAATTCAATGGTGGCGACTACAGAGTCTGCATTCGCTGGCTTCTCTTGAATCTGGCAGCCAACTAGCAGAAGTATCGTAGAAACTACTAGAATGAGAAAACGCTGCACGACTCCCACCTCCTATTGTTCGGTTTTATACAGAAATATGCATCTGGATCCAGAAGGAATGTTAGGATATCTGTTTTATCCTCTTGTTGTGATTGCGTGGTCTGGAGAACAAACTTTTCTGCTGTCCATACCACGCCTATTAACCACTTGTTAATCAAGTTGTAAAAACTTGCTGTACTTTCTCAAGAACACGAATTCGACTGTTCCTAATGGACCGTTCCGATGTTTGGAGATCATGACCTCGGCAACATTTGGCTTTATTGAATCTGTATTGTAATAGTCGTCACAATACAAGAAGATAACTACATCTGCATCGTCTTCTAAGCATCCTGAATCTCTCAAATCCGATAAGATAGGATGTTTATCCTGCCTTTGTTCAACCGTACGAGATAGAGCAGTAACTGCAACGATCGGACAATCTAGCTCTCTGGCTAAAAGCTTTAATGATCTTGCAATATGACTCGTTCGCTCATAAGAAGATCCGTTTGGTATATCAACATCAATCAATTGGAGCGAATCAACTACAATCAGTCCGATTTCGCCTGCCTTTTGTTTGAGCTCCCGAACATCTGACTGAATCTGTGACAAACTAAATGAATCCTCAATGATCCGGATGGGTGCTTGATTTAAAGACTCAATCGCTTTTCCTACATGCTCCCACTCATCCTCGTTCAATTTTCCAGATCTTATAGCGATAGAATTAATGTTTCCTACCATTCCAACCATCCGCTCTGCAATTTGAGTCGCTGACATTTCGAGACTGACAACAACTACTTCTTTTCTCTCTAACAATGCAACATTGGTAGCCAAGTTCAGTGCAAATGTAGATTTCCCCATGCCAGGACGAGCAGCAAGCACAATCAAATCTCCTTTGTTTAAGCCACTCAATGTATGATCTAAGTCTGTATAGCCTGTTCGCAATCCAGATATTCCGGTCTGTTCATAGTGTCTTTGCTCAATCTGTTCAAACGTTTTTGATAGCACGGTTTTAATATCCTTAATTCTCTCGTTTACTTGATCTTTTGTGGTCATATGTCTCTCCTAGGTTGTATTATGGGTCTGGAAAACAAACCGTTCTGCTTTCCAGACCCCCCATATTCTGTTATTCATCACGCTTAGGCATCAGATTCTTGTCTAGCTGAAGAAACTTTCCGTATTTCTTCAAGAAGAGAAGTTCAATAGATCCAACTGGACCATTCCTCTGCTTAGAAATGATCACTTCACAGATATTCTTCCTCACCGATTCCTCATCGTAGTAATCATCACGATACAGGAAGATCACCACGTCTGCATCTTGCTCGATAGATCCAGAATCCCTCAAATCAGATAGCATAGGTCTCTTGTCTTGACGTTGTTCTACAGCACGAGAAAGCTGTGAAAGTGCAATTATCGGACAATCTAGTTCGCCAGCAAGTAGTTTTAGTGAGCGAGATATCAGACTAATCCGTTCATTAGCATTGGCAAAGTTCCCTTCGACATTGATGAGTTGCAGATAATCAATAATGATAGCTCCAATCTCTCCATGCTTACGCTTAAACTTAATCGCATTGGCTCGAATCTGATTTAGGCTACGTGCTTTATCATGTATCTTCATAGGGGCATCATGGAGCGTACTAATCGCATCTGTAAGCTTATCCCAATCTCCCTCTTCCATCTTCCCAGTACGAATGGATTGTGAGTCTATATTTCCCCACATGCTTAGTAGACGCTGAGAGAGTATTCCTGCCTGCATCTCAAGGCTAAATACGACAACTGGTTTCCCCTCCCGAACAGCCACATTGGAGCCGATATTGAGCGCAAAGGCAGTTTTCCCCATTGCTGGACGTGCTGCCACGATCATGAGGTCGCCCGAATTTAGCCCATTCAGCATGTTATCCATGTCGGCATATCCAGTAGGAGTTCCAGAGATGCCCGATGGATCCATAGAACGCTTCTCAATCAGATCAAATGCTCCCATGAGTAATGATTTTAAATCGGTTCCCTCTTCATCATCAGACACAGTCCGTTCTTGAATCTGATGGATTTTTTCTTGCGATGAAACCATAATCTCCTCAATGTTTTCCACTCGTTGAGCTTGTGACACTAATTGTTGACCTTGGACCATCAAGTCTCTACGTATTGCCTTTTCTCGGACGATTCCTGCATAGTAATCTGCATTGCTAGCTGTGGGGACAAAGGAAGCCAATTCGGTTAGATAAGCTACTCCGCCAGCTTCCTCCAACCAATTCTTTTTCTGCAATTCCTCTGTAAGTGTCACCATATCAATTGGCTTCTTGTCATCTCTCATTTCACACATGATGGCAAACAATCGCCGATGTCCGATCCGGTAAAAGTCGTCCGTATTCACCTGTCCACGGACTTGATCCATGCAACTAGGTTCTAAGATGATTGCGCCTAATACCGATTGTTCTGCCTGCTCGTTGTAAGGTGCGATCATGGTTTCATTTTCCATTAGTAGCCCACCGCCTCTGGATCAATTCCTTGTGCTATCAAGTTAGCCTTAATAAGCTCCAAATCTGTTGGATCTTCATCTGCTTGCGTGGTAGCTTGTTCTCTTTTGGCTGGAGGCTCAACATCCCATCCATTTGTAATGGCGTACTGAATACCACCATAAATACTTCTCTTCAAGCCTACAGCATCATGGTAATCTTTTGCATTCTGGATACAGTCACTTATATCAACATCATTCTGTTCAGCTAAGGTCAAGAGATCCTTGGCTTGTTTAGGTCTTACTTTCTTTCCAAACTTCTCATTTATGAGATCAACAACGACAACAACGTTTTTATCTAGTTCTGTATGTTGTTGTTGTTGTTTATTTAATTCAATATTATTTGTGTCGCAATTTGAGACGGGGCACGTCTCATTTTGAGACGTCTGGGGAGGGGTCTCAAAATGAGACTCCCTAGTATTTTCAATGGGAGTCTCATTTTGAGACCCACTTTGAGACTTGGAAGATTTTTTTGTTCGCTTTTTCTTTGCTTTAGCAATTTTCTTCTCTTCCTCTTCCATCCGAACAGCAGATCTTAGTAACTCGACAAGCTGATCTGAGATATCGTGGAACTTAAATACGTTAGACTGGTTAGGACGATGAATGATGGTGATGAGTGGAATCGTAGGATTTGGATTTTCTGTAGAACGGATAAAAGTCTTAATGGCCCGGTTGTATGTTGCTTTGGAAATATGGGCCTCTAGACAAACTGTAGAGACAGCAGGCATACAACCTTGAGGCAAACTGGCATATCTACGAAGAATACCATAAACTATCTTTTCGGTAGGTGTCAGTACAGTCGAAGTAAGAATGACATTTGGAATCATGGTGAAACCTAGTCTTTCATTTTCAGATTCAAATACTGCTTTATCTTGTGTGGTTGACATATATTTAAATTCCTCTCCTCGATCGACCACCAAGGAAGAGTCTGCTTATCTACACAATTAGCCAAAATTCCCCTGTTGTTTTTATTACAACAGGTATATAAAATAAGAATAATAGTAATTATGGATATAGCGACCTTCCTTGTTCCTTTCCCAAGGTTTTGGTTGAGTCGTTTATAAAACGACCTTTCCTGGTCGAATAATAGCAGAGCTTTTACAGTGGCAAACCGGCCAAAGTTAGACACTGTGAAGGCTCTTTTGCTTTTATTAAAAACAAAAATCCTCCCTAGACCTAGGCAGGATCGCTCGCTATTTTATATATTCGAGTAAATTTGTACACACATTATTGACCCAGCAATAAAAAGTGAATACAATATACCTGAATATATTATTTACAAGTATCTGTTGGTAGCAGATACTTGTAACCCTAATCTATAGGGACAGCGGCGACCTGTGCGTAAGGTCGTCTTTCTGTTTTTTGTTGGTTCAAGTCTACCATTGTGTTTTGACTATTACAAGAATAATAGTTTTGGCTAAGCACCTCTATTTAGTTATTAGGGGTGCTTTCTAATGCCTTTTTCTTGAGTTTCCTCATCTGCTTATCATAATCGTGAAGTCTATCAGACAGAGCCAGTTCCCCTTCTCTGAGATCGTCCAATTGATTTTCGACTGTATCCAATCTTACTCCCATGTCGGATTTAAATTCCGCAATATCCTCGCTATTTTTGATGACCTGTTCTTTTGTTGCTCTGACCTCCAACTTGATCTCATCTAATTGGGTATCAATACTATCAAAACGCTTCTCTACACTTATTTTCATTTCATTAAAACTCTTGAGAATCGTTTCCAAGGTCGCTTCCATGTTATCCATTCAGGTGCCCCCCTTTTGTGTTAGATAGATCGTTGTTAATTCCTCAAACGACTCTTTGAGAGATGGATCGGTGGAATGCTGCATTGCTTTTCTGAGTCGTTCATACTCCCGATCAAAAACAAACTTAACATCATGACTCTGTCTTGGATAATCAACAACACTTGAACGAAGAAAGTTACATTGCTGGATTAAGCCTAGATCCAAGTAATGGTGAAGCTCGTATGGAATGTTTACTTCTTTTTCCACTTTAGGAACGGATACTCCCTCTACCTCAAAGAGTTCACCAGGAGTTACTTGTAAGTAGACACATACTTTCCCGATTATTTCTGCATTGAAGCTGGAGGCTATATTTTTTGCTATACGTCGCAACGATTCATATGACGTATCACTTAGACCAATGTCGGTTGCTATCTTTCTAAGGGACAGCCCACGTTTTTTAGCAATTTGTTCTAGTTTGCATTTCATTACAGGCGTCATATTTCGTCCTCCTGCTACCATTATAAATATGCCAACTTAATTAATCAATACTTAAATATTATTAATTAAATTAGTAATTAATCATTGACTAACTAATATGTTTAGTAATATGATGTGTTTAGATACAACAAAGGAGGCGATCACATGATAATCCAACCTCGAAAATGGTTAGCAAAGACCAAAAAGGAACAGATGGAAATTTTGTATGGGCTGGCTGAACTCACCAGACAGAAAAACATCTTACTTGTTGAGATTCAACGAGTCGCTTAGGAGGTTGTTATTGATGGCAGTGAAGACGATATATCGTGAGATTTCAATTGATTGTGATTCCTGTTATATGAAGTACGTCATTGGAGCGAAGATGAATGACTTGGAAGACTGGGCAAGATGGGAGCCTGTTGAGGATGCGTCCTGTCCCTGCTGTAAGTCAGAGAACTTAGATGAACTATATGGATTAGTTCCCTACTACCAAGCAAAGCGCATTGGAAAACGGGCATATGTTCATTCGAAAGAATCAGCAGAATGGAGTAATTTCCTTGATTTTTGTTACGAAGTTGCGAGGCTGACTGACTATACTTTGGATAAATTGATCGAGATCATTGAAGAGGAGAGCCTACATGAAAATATGTGAGGAGTGTCAGACGAACCGAGCCACTCACTCAAGAGAAGTCAGCGAATCTGGCTTACGAAGGAAGAGTCTCGTCTGCTGGAGTTGCTTAAAGCCCTACCATGATTACACGGACCAGACGATCATTCGCCTGGCGGATGCAAAGAAAGTCAATCCTGCTACTTGTGATCTATGTGGCTTTTCTCCAAGCAACTATTTATGGGATGAAAAGCTCAGGGAAGATGGAGAAACAAATTTTCATTGCAAGAACTGCGGAGACTTGATTGGATCATCTGGAGATGAATGGAGGAAATAGTGTGAACGAAGAATCGAAGTGTTCATCTTGTGGAACCGAGTTGTACCAAATCTATTGGGGTGTATGGGTGTGTCCCTATCGCTTTTGTAGTCTCAATACTGAACGGGAAGCGAGGAGAAGAGATGAGGAACGTCGTTCAACTAGATACTAAGTCGGCCAACGCAATAAAAGAGTTTCTGAAGGTAGTCGAAACTACTCCAGAAGCTCTTGAAGATTGGAAAATAAACTACTGTGATCAGGTTTGCGCCCTGGATCACTCCTCCATCCTATCACAAAGCTGGTGGAAGTTGAAATGATCGATGCAGTACGTTTCATTCAACTAGAACTTTTCCTGGTCGATGGCCAGCAGCTGTATCTCAATCCAGATTGCCTTCCCGATCTGAACAACATGAATCCAATGGTGGAGCAATTTGGATCTACTTGGATCGCTGTGACTTGTGGTGATTGTAGCTATCTAAGCGGATCCACATGTCAGAAAAGCAATCAATCACACGATTCATCATGGAATGCATGTGGTCTTATTAAGCTGAAAATTTGAATGTTTATTATAAATCAATCTGTCGAGGGGTCTTTCAAGCAAGTTCACCCCCTCTCGACTAACTTTTCGTCAGTGATGATACCTAAGCAGACTCTGCTTCCCTCCTCTACGTACACTACCCATTAAAAACCTTGATTTCGCTGGTTTCAGAGGAGGTTGAGCAAGAAGAGAGGGGACACAACCATGATTGAATTTTCACTACCCTCTTTAGAAAAAATGAGGGAATGTTGGAGAGATATCCCTTCATATGAGGGATATCAAATCAGTAGTTTTGGTCGTGTTATACGTAAAAGGCAAGTTAAAAAAGATCGTTATGGGAATCGCCGAGTACTTCAGGAGCTGGCTATCAAGTCGTTTCGTACCAAACGAGGATACATGTACGTGAACCTTCATCAAGAAGGAATGAACAGCAAACCTTACATCCATCGTTTGGTTGTCTCCAGCTTCTTTCCTGAAGCTCTGGATGAACCTGTCAGGCACAAAGACGGTAAGAGAGCCAACAATCGCTTGGACAATCTCGAATTCTTTCTGTCTCGTGAAGATTTCATACAAAGTCCAATCAGGGAGCGAGAGTTAATCAGGGAGTTAACAGCTCATTCCTCCTCCCTGCTATCTCATGAAGATGAGGAATTTGTGAAATACATTCATCGATCTGGTTGTAAAGAGTTCGGTATGGCTGTCCTAGCTAGGGAATACGGAGTTGATATCAAAGAGATCAAGCGCATATTGGAGGTGGCTCAATGACCACTAGTTACGGCGGTTGCTCCAAAGAGATGTATGAGCTATTAGAGGATATGAGCAGAGAGAAAGACTACTTGGAAAAGGTTAGAAATGTTGAGAAGGGCCTCTTTGGAAAGCCGAAACAGAAGAAAAAGCAGTTAGTTTTCGAACGTCAACAAGTCCTATGCTCATGCAAGAAAAAAATGCACAGGGTCGAGCGTGGTAAAAAAAGATCTTGTGTAGATTGTTTTATCAAACAACAAATTTTTGATGAGGAGATCAAGAGAGCAGGGAGAGCAAGAGTACCAGTAGGCTACTTGATATTAAAAAATGACATGGTGATCCCGTTTGTATGGAATCCCGATATTGACTATCTCACAATCAAAGAGCGTCGTAGGAAATCTGGCAAATGCTTGGGAGTAGTGGGGCTAGAAGGCCAGATGAAATACATTCCAGCCTCCCTGATAGTGAAGATCGAAGGAGCTGACGACGATGAATTGGCTTTCGAGGATTGTGACCAAATCGCCCTGGATCGAGGATAAGATTTGGAAATGGATTGAAAAGGATCGCCATATGTGGGACGACGATGATGATTGGAAGCAAGAACCCTACTATGTTATCCAAGGCGATGGCTCCTCCCTTTCCATCAAGATCAATCATGATGAAATTATAGTACACGAACATGATGATTCCATGTGTTTTGAATGCAGGCAGGCTCAAGCTACACATGGGATCAATCAAAGAGGATTTTGTCAGAAGTGTGCATTCCAGTTAGACGTTATAGAGCGAGAGACAGAGCGAGCTAAGAGAATGGAATGGTATCCGATCGGCTTCTTTGTTTCAAGGTCTAGAACTACGTTTCCCTTTGTTTGTAGAGACGGAATAGACTATGAAAAAGTCTATGTTCGGGCGTTGGAGCAAGATAGAGATATGAAACTGATCGGCCTTGGTGGAAAGCTAGAATCCTTATCAGCCCGAGAAATGATCATACTGGAACGTCCTCAAGATTGTTATGTTTTGTTAGATAGTGAGATCATGGAAAAGATCACAGGTGATAATCGGCGTTAAGAGAAGACCCACTCCCCTCCTCCCTATAACAATGAAAAGGATGGATGAAATGGCTTGCAAATACTGTGGTTCTGACTATGCTACTTTTGAATGGAATGGTGTAGAATTGTGTATATATAATCCTGCTTGCCTCGACGATGCGGTGTGTGATTCTTGACCGTGTGCAAGTAGTCAGAATTATGACGAGGAATAATAGATGACTCCACAGGAATACAGAAAAAAATATACCTGTATTCCTGTAAAAACGTAAATACATTTTGACAGGTAGAAAGGGTGATCTAGGTGCAACAAGGCAAAGCAACAATGGTGAAAGTTAATGTTATTGCAGGTTGTTTGATTGGACTATGTGTGTTGATCCTTTCGTATATGCATACTACAGCACTTTTTGATCGAGCTGGCTATAAAGGAGTATTCTCACACATAGGAGTAATTGGTTTTGAGCTTACTTTTGTACTGGGTACGGTTACGGTAATCTGGTCTAGATGGATCGATGAGAAAGTTGGGAGATCGGCGAGGTTTGTTTTCTGGTTGGGGGTAATAATCAACGTCTACTCCAATGTAACATCGGGTATAGCAAAGAATGGAGAACCTCTGGTGTTTTTCAAAATTGGAGGAATTGTAGTGGATGAAGCTGTTTTGATTGGAGGTCTTATTCCACTTCTAATAGTTGCGGCGGAGATGGTTGTGCAGGATGCTCTCCTCCACCAGAAGCAGAAAAAAGAAGTGGAAAATTCTCCACTTACTCCAGTGAAAATTGGAGATTCAATCTTCACAAAGATAGACGATTCCTCCAATAATGTTATAGTCGTTTCTCCAGGAGAATTAGATGGAGGGATCGTTGGAGACTCCAAGCCATTCCATATAGAGATAGACGATCATATCAAACAAAATAGAGGACTGGAGGAGATTGCATACAAGCAAGAATCGGAGGATTTGATTCCTCCAATCAAGGAGATAGAGAAGATATCTCTCATGAAGGAAGAGGAAATCACCCCTCCAGTTATACAAGAAACTCCAGAAAACATCTCTACATTCTCCAGTCAATATGGAGACAATCAGGAGGAGTCTCCAACGGAAAACAGTAAAGAATCCTCCAAGATAGTGATGGAGAAACCTTCCAATCCTCCAGCTAAAAAGAGGAAGATCTCCAGAAAAAAAGTTACATCAACTCCCTCCTCCAGCCATGCAAAGTCTCCATATGAAATAGCCCTCCAGCTTTACAAAGAAGATGGAGAAGTACCCGGGAGAGGAAAACTCCAAGAAGTAGCTGGATGTAAAGAATGGCCAGCTCGACAAGCTATCAAACAACTAAAAGAGAATATTGGTTGAGTGGGAATCCGTATAACCAGAAACCTGTAAAAACATACTTACAGGTTTCTGGTTATACTTTTTTTAGTATTCCTGTCTAATCAGTTTTGCAAAATTCCGTAGATCAGTATTACTTGTTTTCAGCTTAACCTGTTTATCCATAACCACCAAATAAAAAACAAGCAGATCGGGAATTCGACCTACTTGTTTTTCTTTAGAGTACTTGGATCAGGAACGCCCAATTCGTCTAAGTGTATTTTGATTGCTTCTTCAGCGATTTCGTATTCAAAGCGATCAAACAAAACAGATGCTAGTTTTAAGCGATTTGCCAAAGACTTTTTGAATTCAAAAGTCTTTTTGTCTCTACCTTCTTGACTGGATTCCTGTCTAAGTGGCTGTACAAGAGACTGGGTTCCTTTGTTGCTGGCTTTCTTCTTAACAGTATTTCCGGCTTCCAGTTTTTCAGGAATTACAGGTTCTTGGCTCCCTGTAATTACACTTTCTTGGACATCAGGTTGTACAGGCTTTTGTATTTCTATCTCCTTGGCTTCCTGTATTCCTGTATAAATAGCTTCTTGTAATACTGACTCAACAGGAATCATCTTTTGTGTCTTTTCTGTTTCCTGTATTTCAGGCTTTTTGACTTCTCCCAGCAAATCCTCAAATAGCTTTCGCTTTGACTTTGACACGGTCTAACAACTCCTTTACCAACGAGATATAAGGCTGCAATGTTGCCTGATCTCTAGTCACAGCTTTTTGAATACCCGTTATAGAGAACTCCTTGATCCTTACACGTCGTTTGATTACAGTAGTGAACATCTTTTCTCCGAATTGCTTACATGCTTTCTGATAGATGGCTTCATCAATTGTTGCTATTGAATCCATCATAGATACAATTACACCTAAGAAATTCATATTTTGATTGATTTGTTCCTGAACTAATTCGACTGTCTCTTCATAACGTAACAAACCATCATAACAAAATGGTTCGGGTTGGAAGACAGCGATAGAGAAATCAGAGGCCGCTAAGCCGTTTAATGTGTGATCTCCAAGGTTAGGAGGGAGGTCGATCGTGATGAAATCATAAGCATCCTTTAGTGGCTGTATGGTTTCAGCTAACAGAGTCATGGGATTGCCACTATAGTCTCGATAAATGTATTTGGATAGGTATGCTAGGAAATCATCAGCAGGGATGAGATGAAAGTTATCGCTGATCGCATGGATATAGGGAAGAGCATTCTTTTCTTTTAGTGCTTCAAGGATAGTCCTTTCTTCGAAATCAAAAAGGCTCTTTCTAGTAATCATTTGCGTGAGATTCCCCTGGGAGTCAAAGTCTATTGCTAGAACTTTGTAACCAGCGTTTGCTAGTAAATCACTAATGATAGCACAGGTTGAAGTCTTTCCAACGCCGCCTTTACCCATGCCGAACGATATAATATGACCCATATTCTTGTCCTCCTTGTTTTACATTTATCCGTAAAACTGGGTTGTTGGCTATATGTTATACAACATTTGGGATTTTGTACAACCAGAATCCTGTAAAACAATATTTACAGGTCAGGAGGACGAAGATGCTGATAGCCGAAACCATTATAGGAGCCGTCTCCGCTCGTCTCCCAAAGAAAACGGAGACATAGAAAACAGGAAAGCATTCTGCTATCTCTCTTAAAAAAGAAGGGAGGATAGAGGGATGCTTTTTTTGCTATTTGTCCTGGTCAAATCCTTGACGATAGTCCATAAAAAAGTCAGTATGTAGACTATTAGTTAAAAATCAACTTGTTAAATAGATGTTAAAATACATTAGAATTGATAATCAATTTAGAACGAATAGGAAGGATAGGGGGGATGGAATGGAAGCCAACCGATACATAAATGGAAAAGAAGCTGCACGAAGGGCTGGTCTGGATGTCAGCTATGTTGCAAGTCTAGCACGGAAAAGCGCAGCCGAAGGAAACCCGTGGCCGATCAAGAGGCGAGTAGGGAGTAGAGCACCGTGGGAAGCTCCACCTGAAGAATGGGAAAAAATTTTACAGCCGATAACAAAAAGGAAGAAGAAATTGAAGCCTCGTAATACATTGGGAGCTAGAGAACAAGGAAGTATTGAAGATCCCGATGCACAGGTATGTTATTCGGCAAGACAGGCAGCCAAGATATTAAATGTTGCTGGATCATGGCTGTCTGTGCTTGGAGAACGGTGTATCAAACTAGGACGAGAATGGCCACAAAAGGAAATACAAGCAAGGATTGCACCTCTGGAAGAATGGAGAAAGATACTGAAAGACGAAGATTTGAGAGCATGGACACGGAGAAATTTTTAAAAATAATTATATTTTCTTTCAAATCACACTTGAAATACAGTTTAGTATTGGGTTATTATGGTATTGCAAGGGGAAAAGGTGTTCTCTTTGTTTTAACTTAGTGCAGGCGGATCTCAATCCCGTAAGAGATCACAGAAAACTGCCAATAGTTCTCATCTCCCGATTAGTTAGGAGAAAGATGATGAATAGGTGCCAAAATCCTTTTGTAGGATAACGGGAGTTCTACAAGTGTTGTGCGGCGATCCGATAGGGGAGCCAATACATAAGGGGAGCATCCGAAGATTGTCTACAAAGAGAACATACATCATGCATCTATAACGAGGAGGTATGTGTTTTTATGAAGAAATTAGCCGTGTCTGCTCTAACACTTACTCTATCAGCAACCTTAGTAGCTCCAGCATTTGCATCTGAGGAGCCGAAACCACTTGTTCCAGGGAAAGAAGGTACAGTTGAACAGCAACCAGCACAACCTAAGCCTAAGCCAGAACCACCGAAAGAGGAGCCGAAACCCGAACCAAAAACGGAGCCAGCGGTTATCAAACCTCAACCAAAAGAAGAGCCGAAGTCTGAGCCGTCGAAACCTGAATCAAAACCAGAACCTCCTCCAGTCAAGGCGGAACCAGCGAAGCCAGATCCTAAACCTGATTCAGATCCAGTTGGTTCACAACCGGAAAAGCCTACCAAGGAAACTAGTCCGACGAAGCCAAGCGAATCAAATTCTTCCGTAAAGCCAACGACAACACAACAATCTCCACCAGCTAGTCCTAAAGTTGAGAGAGGAACCAAGGTAGCAACTGGTGGTAGTAGTAAATCTGATTCCAGCTCATCTGATAGCACAGACGGTTCAGAATCAACTTTACCGCCAGTCGTACCATCCTCTCAGTTACCGTTACCACCGCTACCAGCTGATGTAGCCAAGGATAGGAATACTACAAAAGAAGTAGCAGCGGATCTTTCCGAAAAGACATATGTAGTTAAAAAGGGAGATAGTTTGTGGAAGATTTCCAAGGCACTTTTAGGAGATGGGAAAGAATGGAGTCAACTGTGGAATCTGAATAAGGAACAACTGATCCAACGTGACAAGAGAAATAAGAAGGATGTTGGAGATTGGATTTTTCCAGGTCAGATTTTACGGTTACCAGTAAGCAAATAGCTGAAAATATGAGAATGAGTCGGGCTTACTTGTTGTAAGTCTGACTTTTTTATCGAGAGGAGTCATTACATGAGTTGGAAGAGAAAAACAAGATTAGCAGTAACCACAACTCTACTTGTGTCACTGGTTGGCCTTGGAATCTATAGAGCGGTTCATCCGGGTCCTACAGCAGTTCAAGCGACTAATGAGAAGCTACCTGTGTTCGTAGATACATCGAAAGGAGCAGAGAACTATGGAGTGTACTTTGTTAACTACTGGCTCGCTGGAGACTTGGAAGGAGCTAAAAAATACGCTGCGTCTGGATTCAACGTACCTAGTGACAGAGACATCCCAAAGCAGAAATTAGAGGGTACTGGGCCGTGGGGGAGTAGGAAGTTGGACGATAAAACAGTAGCCATCATCGTCCGGGCCAAGATTGAAAAAGGAAATGCAGTATTCCTTGAAGTTCCTGTGATGACGGATGAGGGGCGGTACGGGGTGGTAGGAGTTCCGACTTTTATACCAGAACCAGCTCCTGTTGTCATGAAGGAAAAAGATTCCCTTGAAACAGTACAGGATTCCGCTACTCAAAATCAGGTGAAGCAAGTAATGGATTCATTTTTCCGACAGTACACGTCTGGAAAGCCTGTTGATTTAGCGAACCTCTTTATTGATGGAAAGCAGAGGAAGGTATTGGGGATGAGCAATGTCGTCTATGAGAGTTTAGATTCGGTCCAGATTGGCAAGCCAGAGAATGATCGACTGATAGCGAAAGCTACAGCCAAACTAAAATACGACACTCAAGTCATACCTCAGCCGTTTACCTTTACGTTCAAGAGAAACGGTAGTAGCTGGCAAATAGAAGCTACTAATCCGTATATATCAACACCGTAGGAGAGTGAGAGAATGAGAGATTTCATGTTGCAGATCGTCTTAGCATCAGGCCTAGATGAGTTTGGGAAGAGGATATGGGACTGGTTGTACCCCAACTTGAAGCAAGTGTTCACCCTCGTTGGTATTGTTGCGATCATGGCATGTGTAGGCATTCGTAGAATCCGACCAAATCTACCCGTTGTCATCTTAGGCCTTGCCTTTGTAGGCGTGTTTGTTTACAAACCAGAGTTTTTTGAAACATGTGTTAACTTTGTCTACGGACTATTGAAGTAGGTGAGATCCATGAAGGAGTATGTAAAATCGTATTCGGCTGCTTGGGATTCCTCGCTCCGAGTCTACGTGAATTTTTGGAAATTGTCGTTCTGCTTGAGTTTACAGGAGTTCATCTTTACAGCTTTATTCTGGGTGATCATGGTTGGCCTTGATTGGATCGGGCTTTCATTCGCTCCACTTGTGCATTATGGTCTTATTCCGATCGGTGGAGCCTACTTAGTTTCAAAGATCAGACCAGAAGGTATTCCTTTACACCATTGGCTGTGGAGTACAATGGTCTTTTTATTTTCTAAGAAATATGTGAGTGGAAATTTTGAATCAGTCGATCTTGAGAAAGATAAGCTTCAAATATTAAGAAGAAGAGGTGAGTAATCTTTGAAATCTCCAACACTTTTTCGATCAGGGAACATGATTATCACAAAAGAAAGAACGGGACAATGCTTCTTTGAGATTCCCCAGGAAAACTACTCGTTTCTATCGGATGAGGAGAAATTCGGTCTGAGGAATCATGTGGCAGCGTTCAAAAACGAATTTCCCTATACCATTACATGGATTCAAGTCCCCGTTCCTTATTCCTCTAGGGAATCCGTTGAATTTGATCTATCAAACGTACCGGAACCGCTACGTGAGACAGCTAAAGATGTTATGGATGAAACAGAAACATATATCCAAGAGAAGATCCCTACTAAATACAACCTATACCTATCTGTAAATATGGAGCCAGTTGCTGGAGGTTGGCTCCAAGAATTGGGGAGAGGGACGTATGAGGTCATACGAGATCCGATCGTACTCATTGATGATTTCATGGGAGGGGACCATTATCGGCTTCCCTGGACAGAATGGAAACGCTTTGAAAGTGCAGAGTATGAAATCTATGAGTGGATTCGCCAAAAGTTACATGGCCAAGCTAGGCGGCTTACAGAGCAGGAAGTTGTGTGGTTGACCGAGAGATCCGCATCCCGTGGTTACAACCCTAGCCTACAAGAAAGTGAATCGGAACTGATAACAGAGAATGGCTTTGTATATGGCTCCTATATCGATATGGACCAAGGGCTACATGACGTTGATCTCACGTTTAACAGACCGATCGGTATGATTCATTGGTCAAAAGACACACCAGATGGTTTGAAAAAAGGCTACTTTTCTATGATGGCTGTCTCATCACTCCCTAGTGAGATCGAATTCCCTGGATCAGAGGTTTATAACAAGATTAGAGAACTCGACTTTGAAGTGGATTTGCTCATACGAGAAGAGCCAATCCCGGTAAGGGAGGCAAAAAGTGAACTTAAGAAAAAGCTTGAGTTGATCCTTGGTCAAGTGAAGCACACCTTCCGGAATAAGTATGATGAATTAGAAGGAACAGAAGACCTTGAAGGAGATTTGTTGAAGCGAGAGGTTAATAAGGAGCTACAAAAGAAAATTACAAGCGAAAAGATCCCCATCTTCAAGACTCAGATCATCTTTGTGGTATGGGCTGATACACCGAAAGAAGTACAGCGGAGACGGAGAGATTTGCGAGAGAAAATGAGCGAAATTGATCTACGAGTAGAGATTCCAAGAACTTCTCAGAAGGTGCTTTATCACGATACCTTACCAGGAGCAATGTCGATCGAAAAACACTATATCGTGCGTACAACGGGTCAATTTCTCTCATCGTTCATGCCGTTGGCAACTACCGAGGTAGGGGATCCAAGTGGAATTTATATAGGGAATACTGTGATGAACATCCCTGGGACTTCCGAGAACTCTTTAGGACGTGCGCCTGTCTTTCTGAATGTGAAACGGGCAAGGGATGAGCTATCCATGACATCTAGTAGCGTCTATGCTGGATCGTTGGGAGCAGGGAAGTCTATGTTGACTGGTTCGATTGTTTACTATGAACTTTTGCGTGGAGTCCATCAGCTACTATTACAACCCAAGGATGAGCTTTGGGCATGGCCGTATGAGTTGAAAGAATTAGCACCAATCACCAACATAGTATCGATCTCAAATTCAGTGAGGGATAAAGGTAAGTTTGATCCCCTAACGAGAGTACCTGACGATCCGGAAGAGAGAATGAAAGCGAAGAAGATAGCCACTAGCCTACTACTGTTCATGGCCGAGGAGAAGCCCAAAACTTGGGCAGGGCAAGCAATTCAAGGAGCAATTGATTTGGCCATGAATCATGAGCAACCTTCCATGTTAAGAGTGCTAGATAATATCGAGCTATTTGTAAATAGAAAAGAAACTTTTGGTCTGAACTATGAGCTTGCCCAAGGAGAAGTTGAACGCATGTACTCATTCCTTCGTCGTCAGGCAACAGAGACACAGGCTCAATTATTCTTCGGAGACGGAACCGAGGAACCGATTGATGTTTCAGCACCATTAACGATCATACAAATGCAAAACTTGGGCGTTCCTGATCCGGGGAGAGAGGACTACAGATTGAATATGTCTCTCTTTATTGCTATCACGGATTTTGCCCGAAGATTTGTAAACCAACGTGGAAATGTAGCAAGATCAGTGCTTTTCGAGGAACTACACGCCATAAATCAGAGCCACGAGGGGCAACAAGTATTGCGTGAGCTAGTTAGGACTTGTCGATCCAAGAATGCGGACCTGAAGATGGTTGTCCATAACCTCCGAGACTTGCGGATCGGTAGTGAACATAAAGCGGATGGTGAAGACGGCGGAGAGGAAATCCGTTCTAATATTGGCTACCGTTTTGTATTCCGTATGAGAGATGATGCCGAAGCGAAGAAGGCATGTGAGCTATTGGGGATTGAGCCATCGGATGAGAACGTCAATCAAATATTGAATCTTAGAACGGGTGAATGGCTCATGGCTGACTTAGACAGGAGAGTATCGAAGGTGAGTCTTGATCTGGATGAGCTGAACCCGCGCTTATTTAGATCGCTGGATACTCGTCCCGTTGCAAACGAACGAAGAGAACGAGAATTTGGTCATATGCGTTCGATTACGACTAGCACAGTTTTAATTGGAGGTTGAGAAGATGGAAGCTTTAGTAATGAAGAAGAGAGCCATGTTTGCTTTGGTGGCTCTCTTACTATTGGGTGCTGTTTTTGGAATATACCAATTGCTATCAAAACCTAGTCTAACAGATGCTGAGAAGGCGGCCATCGAATTCTATAGTGCCTTGGAGTTTGATGGTGATGGTAAGACAGCAAATGAGTTGCACATAGGTGATACTGATTGGACTGAGTTTGTTACGAAGAAGCCTAAAGAAGTCCTAAAAGTATCAATATCACCAATGATACCAAGTACTGATACGAGGGTACAGGTGTTAGTTTATACTACCAGTGATGATACTGGATGTATTTTGGACATGGTTAAGGAAAATGGTTGGAAAGTAAACAAGTATAAAAATGAAAAAGGTTTGTATAGCTATATGGCATCTACATTTTCGATGCGTGAGGCTGATTGGAAGGAAGTGCAACCATGAGGAAGAGTATCAAAAGCATTGTACTAGTGTTGCTGGTTGTTTGTCTGTTTATTCCTAGTCAGGCTTCAGCTGGAACTATTGAAAACATGCTTCCAAAGAAATCGCCGATTAATGGCGATAACTCTATCACAGAGGAAATATACGAAATCTATGATGTAGACAACTATAATTTTGATGATTTGTATGGACTGTCACAGTTTTTCAATGAATCTCTTAATGCAATGATGGGTTTTGTCTTTGTAGCTGGATCATTTGGTTTCAAGCTAGGTCTCTATATTTTTCAATGGAGTATGCATTTTCCATTATTCAATGATCTGGCGAGGTGGACATCGAATGCAGTAGGATGGGCAGGAGGAGATCTATTTAGGAGTTTTCTTAAAATCGTATCCATCTTGGTATCTGTATGGGTTTTAGTAGAGCTCTTCCGTCGGCGATATGCGGATTCCGCCAAGGCACTTGGTATATCAATACTATTTCTAGGGCTATCGATGACACTATTCAACAATATGTATACGGTTCTGACGAATGTAAACGATGCATCGAATGCAGTCTCTTCCGCTATCCTCTCTATTTCCCAACCTTCAGGAGATCGGGACAAAGGAGAAGTAAACAAAGAGGTTGTAGCTAAAGTAAGTAATCAAATCTGGGAGAACTACATTTTAATTCCGTGGCAGTTCGGCGAGTTTGGTCAATCCATGAAACCAGGAACAAAGATAGAGAAAGATAGTAAGGATTCTATCGCACAAGATACACATGCACTCCTTACTGCAAATGCAGATCAAAGAGAAAAATTAGTAAAAGGGTGGGAAAAGAAATATCCCTCACTTACGAGTGATTCAGGTCTGGGTGGGAGGTTTGTGATTAACATAACCCTGTTCGTGACGAACACGATCTTCCTTCTGTTCTTAACTACATTGGCTTTGTACCAATTATTTTATAAACTAGCTTTCTTAATTTTGGCTTTCCTGGCTCCGATTGTCTGCTTATTTGCGGCTTGGCCACGCAAGGGAGTATGGACGGTTATCAACTGGTCCCTAACGTGGCTAGGAGCTGGCTTTTATGGAGTAGTAGTATCCTTTCTCTTAGCCTTCTATTTAGGGATTAGCACACAACTTTATAAGTTGGTTCCAGACTTAGGTTGGTTTATGGGAGGAGTTCTACCACAATTAGTTTTAGTACTGATGCTGGTAGTGTTCAGAAAGAATTTGATCCAAGTCTTCCGATCTCCACTATCTCAAACTCAAAGAGCGGTCGGTCAAATGAACGATTACTTTAATAAGGGAGAACCCCTACAAAGTTCAAGCAAGCGTTTCTCTAAGATCATGGATCGGGTTCATGATAAAGCAGAAGGGGCAATGGGTTTAAGCTCTACATCGAATGCAAACGCCAAAACACGAGGAAGCTTAAACAAACCGTATCTGCAAAAGATGCTACAGCCTCAGAATTCAAATGATGAGGTGGCTGCTACTTCCGAAGCACAGCAGGGCAAAGCAAAATCGAAGCCAGGTACAGCCCAAGGTAAGTTAGCCCTGGTAAAACAGGCTAAGAAAGATCAGAATAATGATTCCAAAAAGAAAAATATGAACAATAAGCTTACAGATGTTACGGAATCATCTAAGAAAAATCCGTTTCCAGATCAACCACAACGAGGCCGGATTAAAAATCGCCAGTTTATACCGCATCAAGAACCATCAAGCAGTACAAAGGTTCCTCCATCATCCAGCACTACAGCCAAGAAACTAAAAGTGGGTGAGAAGCAGTACAAGATCGATAAGAAAAAGGCAACATTATTAGCAGCTAAAACAGCGGCAAAAATCTATATAGCGAATAAGCAGAAGGGGTGAGGACGTGTTATCGAGACTATCACGAGAAAAGAAGTTTTTGTTCTTTGGCGGAGTTGTCTTTCTAGTCTTGGTTGGCATTCTTACCTCCCGATGTGAGGGGGCATCACAGAAGGCAGTGAAAGAGAAGTCTCCAGTTAAAACGGTGGAGCCTTCAATACAAGAAGATTCAGTTGAGATCCCCACAGAGTCAGACAAGAATCAAGCAAGAGGGGTAGTAGATAAGTTTATTCCTCTCTATACCACCTATCAGATCGAGAAGATGGGGGATATGGTCAAGGAAATCCAGCCCTTCGTTACAGAGCAGTTTTACAAAAACGAGGCATCAAACATAGGACTAGTAAGACCAACCGCAGAGATGATAGGCTTCCAATTTTCCAAGATGGAGAAGCCCATTATGGGAACAGACGGTGAGGAGATTACCTGGGCGAACCGAGTGACAGTGGAGCTTATCAACGTAGATAAGAAGAAGACAGCCGTAGACTATAGCTATATCATCAGGCTTAAAAAGAAAAAAGGAGAATGGCGCATCTCAGAGGTGAACTTCCATGAGTACCACGATGAGTAACAAAAAAAAGGGAAAAGGCAAGAAGTTTCTTCTCGCTCTTGTATGTGCAGGCATTGTGGTCTTTCTCATGGTCGCTATGCTTTTTTTCGTGATGTTGTCTGGAATGGGTACCAATCTTCTCCAACAACAAAAAAGCAACACAGATCTGGAGTGGGTTTTGTCTCCTGACGGCAAGAAACTCATTCCAGCTCAATATATCCCTATTTATCAGGAAGCTGGAAAGAAATACGGGGTACCATGGCCATTGCTCGCTGCCATTCATAAGGTAGAAACTGATTTCAGCCGGAACTTGAGTGTTTCTTATACTGGTGCACGTGGTCATTTTCAGTTCCAACCATGTACATGGGTAGGGTGGTCATATAGCGGATGCAAGGGAACCCTTGGGAATCTTCCTAACTCTGTAGACATAACGAATACCGCTTTGATTGCAAAACATGGCGGATTCGGCGTAGATGCCAACGGAGACGGGAAAGCAGATCCATACGATATACATGATGCTGTACACTCAGCGGCTAGATACCTATTTTCTAATCATCAAAAGGGCGAAGATTGGTTCGGTCCAAAAGGTCCTGTTTGGAACTACAACCACGCACAATTTTATATCGACAAAGTGCAAAGATACACGAATTTATTTGCATCCGCACAACAGAGTGAAAGCGGAGGAGCAACCTATACAGGAGGGAAATTTGTATGGCCAGTTAAGGGAAGAATCACAGGAGTATTTGGCGAATGGAGAGGAAGTCATAGCCATGGCGGACTTGATATTGCCGCACCACTAGGAACTCCCATATATGCCGCCGCTGATGGTGTTGTCTATCTAAGTAAAGCAAATCCGGGGGGATATGGCTGGTATGTGGGCATCGATCATGGTGGTGGAGTTGTGACATGGTACGGGCACGTTTACCAACATCAGGTCATTGTCAAAGTCGGCGACAAGGTAAAGCAAGGGCAGAAGATAGCGGTCGTAGGAAATAACGGGCGTTCATCGGGTCCCCATCTTCACCTAGAGGTGCATGTGAAAGGTCAGAAGCAAGACCCCTTGAAGTGGTTAAACAAGTAGAGAGGAGCAGTATTTCATATGAAAAAGAAACCAAATGGATATAGTCCTGAAGCAATTCTTATCTCATGGATTGTTCTTGGTTTATTAGCAGTAATCGTGATAGGGAAGTTCCTAAGTAAATGGATTGAGTGGGGGGCTAATCTCGTACCATCTTTGGATATCACTATATGGCTTTGGATCGCTTCTATCGTTGCGGTTACTTTTCTTTCTCTTAAACTATTAGGAAGAAATATATATAAGAGGAAAGCACATAGAGAGATCCGATGGAAGCGTATCATTCTGCACGTCGACACGCTCCACGATCGTAAGAAGGTAGAGAGATTTGTCCATGCCCTATGGCAGGGGAAGCGTTCTAGCATGTCTCGACTATTGAAGGGTAGAGAGTGGTTTCAACTACTAGCAACCTCTGTAAAAGGAAATCATCCAGACGGAGACATTATGCTTTATATTGGCTATCCTCAAGACCGAGAGAGTTATATCCAAACTGAGATATTCAACACATACCCTAACGCTGAAATGGTCGCTGTACCCCATGATGAGGTTCCTATGCCCTATCTAGGTAAAGGATATGGTGGTCGGTTAACTTGGCAGTATGATGGCGGTTTGCCACTAAAAGAATTCGATGGAAATGACCAGATAAGTACAATCCTTAGTCACTTGAAACCGGGGGCATTCCTATCTATTGCCTTTAGTCCCGTAACTACTAAGAAGATGAATCAGATAGAGAAAGATATGAGGGATTCCACTGTTCATGATCGGAAAGGTGGATCTAGATTTCAATCATATATTCATGCAGCTATCCAAGCATCGATCCGGTTCTTCCAGCCAAATCCACCGCAACAGACTTTATCTCACACAATGGATACAACAGGAACATTCTCACACCTCAAAAATCGCTTTAGAGGGGCTATAGGTTTTGATGTTAATATCTCTGTATGGCATGAAGAAGAGGAGCATCATGTAGTCCATGCTCTCGTGAACAGTCTTAATACGGCTATCACTGGCGAAAACGGTTTAAGACTAATCGCAACAAAAACAAGTCCGATCCAGTTAGCACCCTATCCAAAGGATTCCAAAGTCATGACATGGGTAGGAAAAGAGTTATCGAACTTGATCCACTTCCCCAAGGGAAAGACCAAATGGGAAAAGGAGAATCGAGTCCCTCATGTCTATGATCGGATTCCCCATCTCATACAGGGGCAGAATTCGATCAAAGCGGATGATTTCAAGAGCGGTGTGCCATTTGGATACTTTGTTCATCCGGCTTTCGCAGAAAAAATGCTTTATATTGCTGAAAAAAAGCTTCGAAAAATGATGTTGGTCCTCGGAAAGATAGGATCAGGGAAGACCGCTTTGATTCTTATGATGATTCGGCTTCATCTCATCTGGAAACTAGTGAAGAAAGAGCCGATCGGTGGGCTTACCTTCATTGACCCTAAGGCGGATGCGGTCTTAACTGCACTCACTTATATAAGAATGATTCGAGTACAAGGACATGAGTTTGACGAATCAAAGGTTCATTACTTTCACATGATGTCAGAAGAATATTGTCCTGGTCTCAATCTATTGGAGAGATTGCCTGGTCAGGATGAGGAAACCTTAATTACCAATGTCATTGATATTCTTCAAAACGCTTATCAAAATGAATCGGCATGGGTGCGGAAATATGCGAGGCCCACAATCAAAGCATTGCTTAGAGACAAACATGAGACTCATACTATCCTCGCAATCCCAGAGTTTCTACGGAAAAATAGCCCATTGAGGCTACGTATCATGTACCAACTCCAGCAAGGAGATATGGAAGACCAGGCCCTCTTCCGGAAGCTATCGGATCTATCCGATAAATGGGGTGGACATGAGACCGAACCACTCTTGAATCGTCTCGATGAGCTTCTAGAGAGTCCTGTAACACAGCGCATTTTTGGTCAAAAGAAAACGAACCTAGAAGTGCTGAAATATATGGAGGAAGGACACCTTGTTTTTTTCAATGTTGAAGGACTTAAAAAGGAAGCCATGAAATTGGTAATGGGATATATTGCGGTACTCTATCACCAAGCGGCACAAGTACGAAATAACAAATCTCTCAATCACTACCTCGTGATCGACGAAGCACATGAAGTTCAATTACCTGTGTTATATGAACAGATCATACCGAAAGATCGCTCGAAAGGACTTATTGCAATTTTGATGACCCAATTCCTCGATCAATTTATAAAGCCTCTCAGAATGGCGATCACAGAGGTGTCAGGTCACATATTTAGCTTCACCTGTGGTGCTGAAACGGCTACAGAAGTACAAAAATTCACCGGGAATCGCTTCAAGGCTGAGGACATCATCAATCTAAGAGAGCTACATGCAGCCGTCTATACCGAATCAGAGTCAGGAGAGAAAGTGACATTCCAGATTCGCTCAGAACCTCCATTTGTTATGAATAGGGAAGGGAAACCTACCTATTTCGGTGAGGACGAAGAGAGAGGAAATCAAGAGATGAGAGAAGCCTTCCAAGAGGCTTTAGACGAGCTTGGAAAGCCGTGGATGAAGAGAGACTGTCTATCTGTGCAAGAAGTACAAGATCAGATCAATGCATATCGTGAAAAATTGTGGAGTATGGATGAGAAGCTTGTTGCATGGGGTATGAATCAGGAGCAAAGTAAGTCCAATTCTTCGGTCCAGGTGAACCCTACGTTTATCCCTGAATCGTTACCCGATGAACCTTATCATCCAGCTAGAAGATGGGAGGAATAATCTTATGAAAACATTAATTGATATATTGAATCATCCCTATTTAAAGCGTACAGAGGAGCTTCTAGCGTGTATTCACTTCACACGCATGTGTTCCCCATTGCAAGCATCCAAACTGATGGATTGTAGTCTCTCCTATCTCTATAAATTGAGAGCAGAACTGAACGCAAAAGGAAACATGATCGTTTCTCATGCGCCAGGGAAGCGTACCCGTGCGAGTGTAGCCTTTGGATATGATTACAAGGTGGGGCCAAGGATGTATACACTTGGTTCCGCTGGACGTCCAATTGTTGAGCAGATAATCGGAGAGAAGATATCCTCTAAGCAATTAACCGATTTCCAACGCGGTCATTTCTACGGCATCAATGAGATACTCATACGTTCCCTCAATCGTATTACTGAGGAAGAGACAGGACCACATGCAAGGTCCTCAGCCCTGGATAAGATGCAATGGCTCAATACCGCACAGACGACTGACTTAATCCTATATCTTTGGAAGAAAAAATTGGAGCCTGCTAAGTGGAAGGGAAAGGAACAGGAGAGACAGGAATTCATTGAGGGTTTGGTTTATCCCGATGCAAGGCTAACGATTAAAGGGAAGCCAGCATGGATCGAGTATGACAACTCATCCGAACAGATTGGAAATAGTGAGATGGAGACCAAATATCATCTGACCACGATCGAAAATAAGCTAAATCGTTATATTGATACACTGGGACCGATCGGAAATCGGGATTCTGTGGTATGGGTCATTGCAAGCCCTACGAGAAGAGATAACATCCGAATGTGTTGGAAATCAATTGTAAATTCAGAAGATATTTGGAAGAAGAAAAAAAAGGTTGAGCAAATGGGAGGGAGCTTTTTTGTACCAGAAATGTACTTCTGTTTGCCAGAAGAAGAGCAACAATTATTTCGACAACTAGAAAATAACCCAACGCTGGTCAGGTAGATGCCTGACCTTCTTTTATATCAAAATATTCCTAAATATAGTGTAGATCAAGGTATAAATGAAATATATTCTCATAGTAGATTACACTGTAGATTACAGTAGAGAATACAGTATTTGCATTTTTTCAGAAAAATGCCGAAAATCCCTTGATATCAAAGTGGTTCACGCTCCATTCGTCACTCCTACTAGATAAGATATCATCTTATCTTCCTCATTCGCACTCGCTATTCGCTCACACTTACTCGTCATCCATCTGCTCCTTATCTCCGCTGACATCCGCCAGCTCGCCCTCGGCTATCTTCCACCTGTCAGCTCATCCCCTTTCTGATTGCTAGGGAAGGGGACTTTTTCTTATCAGAGGTAAGAGAATTCCTATTAGCCTTTATCAGGGGGGAGGGTTATTTACTTTCTATTCTGATATATAAGGATAGAGCAGGGGGCTTCCGGATCGGGTCGCCCTCGCTCTTATTCATGCTGGACAGGCTATTTTATGCCGAAATTGCCCAACCCCCGAAAATGTACATTAGCGTCTGCATGATTGGGAGTAAATGTCATATGGCCTCTTATTTTGCTTTTGGTTGCCATCAAGTACACGATTTGCTCTCTTCTGTACGACGATGCATTAGGTTGGTTTAGCATTAGCGTACACCCCCCGAAAAATGGTCAATTGGCTGGCTCATTTTTAAGGAGCCGAAAAAGTAGTGTGTTCCAGAGAAACAAGTCCCGAATTTCAAAATACGTCTATCCTATATATACCAATGGATTGCACCACTTTCCATTCATATCAATTGCCCCATCTCCTACCCTATCAATTGACACATCAATTGCCCTATCACCTACTCCATCAGTTACCCTATCAATTGATCATTAAGTGACTATCGCTCCATACCCATACTTCGATTCTTTGCACGGATCTTCCGCCTCTTCTCATTCTCTAAAGCTTGGTGAATGTTATTCGCTTTTGGATCATTTTTCAAGAACGTGCTGATGGAAGAGCTGATTGCATCCATGATAGCCATGCCTTCCTCGCTGTACATCCGTTGCTGTTCCTCTCCCCTAACACTCCATTTAGGTGCCTGCTCAAAAGTTTCAATCTCACCCAAGTCCACAGTCCGTCCTTCTTGTTCATTGAGCTTCAGGATCCCACGCACCAGCTTCATTTCCATGTTAGACAGATCGTACTCCGGGTACGCCTTATGTAGCTCAGATTTCATTACTTTATCCACTACACCCAGCGATATCTTGAGCTGATCTATCCGCTCTCGTAATACCCGACGCTCGCCTGCAATCTCTTGCAATGAGATTTCTGCCTTTTTTGGATCTGTCTTCATTAGGAATTTAGCTTCTTTCTCTAACCGCTCTAGCTTCTTTTTCCAGTTGGATAGATAGCGAACTTCCTTATTTAATCGATTGTAACTACCTTCCCAGGTTGGAGCAGATCGGATTTTCTGTGATCTTGAATCAGAAATGAATGACTCAACCTTTTCAAACGGAATCGCATGTCCAGTTGTTAAATAATTATCCAACAAACGATAAGAGTCTTCAGGAGGTAGGTAGCGAATCTGATCTACCTTGGAACCGTAGACCTGCTCTAAACTCTGCCACGTCAAGCGTTCTAAGGTTTTGATAGCTTGATTCACTTTTTCAAGCCCTTCCGCTGCTATCTCCTGTTGCTCCTTGTTTCGCTTAAAATCTGCTTGGAGCTTATGAACCTGACTCGTCAATTCCTGTTTAAAATCATTTACATCAAACCCTTTGCGTTTCAGCTCTCGTCCGATACGGTTCTGTTCAATCGTTCTAGGCTCTGCCTTCCAGTAATCTTGATACAGTTGTTTCGCTTCTTTGAGCATCGAGTAATTTTCGCTAATTCGTTTTTCTTCCTTCTGGTTCGCTCTCACAAATCGATTCAAGGAGGCTTTGCACTCCAAAGCCAATGGCAAAGTAGCGGACTCTTTCATCCGCTTAGAAACAAACTGTATTGACACCTTTTCCACATCGCTCAAGCTATCCCAGTAACTATTAGTTTTAAGCTGATAGCGTATGTCTTCCTTGCGCTCTGCTATCTTCTTCTCCAGAGAAATAACTTCAGATTGAGCTTTCTCAACCTCTTGATTAATCTTCTTGATCTCATGATTTAAGCGACCGTACTCCGTTACAGGTATGTACTTATCACCATTAGCAAAGGCTTCCTCTTTGGCTTGCTTCTCCTTTTCATGATCGGACGATCCTAGATGTTGAGTAGGAACCCGATCAATCCCCTGTGCTTCCAAGCTACGATGATCAATTCTATCGGGGTAATCAGCTCTATCCAAGGCACGATTGGCATAGTCCGCCCATGTAGCCCGAATATCAACAAGTGAATCCGCATCTTTAACAAAGCCCCTAGTCTCAAAATCGTGACTTGTTCCACGATTAGCAAATACGGGGTTCCAGGAGCGATTTTTGAGTCCAAATCCAGTCTCATCAATATCTCGCATGGTCAGCATCAAATGAAAATGAGGGTTCTTCGGATCGTCTCTGTGAATGCCAACGTCAGCAATCATTCCTCGTGTTACGAATACATCATATACAAACTCTTCAACCAGTTCCCGTTGCTCTCTGTTGCTCAATTCACGAGGCAAAGCAACGTTCATTTCTCGTGCTAATTGTGAGTCGACTCGCTTCTCTTTGTGCTCTACTTCATTCCAAAGACGTTCCCTATCATATACCCAATCAGGAGTATTCATGGGAGCCAGAATAAACACTTCAGGAGGTGTGTCTCTTGGATATTCTTTTGTTCGATTTGTGGTTTCGCAAAACAATCTTTCTCCCGATCGATAAGCCGCTGCGTAAATTGCATGATGCCCTTTTGATCTTGAGATAATTTGCATACTCAAATGATAAATAGCCAAGTTCCACACCTCCCATTTTCGATAATCCAACCAGCAAAATGTTGTAAGCCCCTGCGGGAAAAAACAAATTTGAGAAATAGCATACAGCGATAGCGTTTATGATATTTCTCAAACCACCGATCCAGAGATCGGTTCGCACACGTTGGTCACAACGTATAAGTGCGCTTCATCACTTTCGTTCTTCAGACATTTTACCATAGTTCGCTCTCACAAGTACGCAAAAACACGCTCAATATAAATAGTTTTATGACAAAAGTACATACTTGTTTCATGAGTTTTATTTTCCGATCTAGGGTATATGATATGGACAAAATTGAACTTGGAGGTTGAAAAATGAAGTCTCGTTTTGATGTATTCAATGCAAACGAAATTGAAGCCCTGCAACAAGCTATGTACCTGTTTTTAAAAGATGCAGATTCAAGGGAATCACTTGGAGTGGCTGGCACTCTTCATGCTGAGCTTTTTGTGGCTAGAGCTGAATCAATAACTAAAAAAGAGAGTTGCTAACTTTCAGCAGCTCCCTCCCTATTGGTTCATGTATCATTCGATCTCTGGCAAAATAATTGTGTGGCCATCTCATAAGCCTTCTCTGGATCATATTCGGACATATAGACTTTGGCTCTATACATACACTCATCAACAGTCCTTTGATCGAGACCAGCGACACAAAGAGCTAGATATAAGTAAGCTCTCGCCTGTTTTGGAGTCATTGGTTTTCCTTGAAACCGCTTCACTCCACTTCCTCGTATGGCTTCCTGGAGGCGATTAATGACCTCTGGTGTAACCTCACGATCTTCTTCAAACCCGTCCAAGTCTTTTTTTCCTGCTTTAATAATCTCCTCTAGTTTCATAAGATCAAGCCTCGCTTAGATTTAACTCTAGGATCAAGTTGTCCCACGCTTCATACACATTTTCTGCCTCGATGTATTTGTAATCTTTTAATCCATCGAGTGGTCTGAATTGATATGCTCCAGCA
>NZ_FNPL01000035.1 GCF_900107305.1 Thermoactinomyces sp. DSM 45892 | reverse complement strand
CGTGCTTCCTTCGGAAGCTCCGTTACGTTCATCACTGGAATCGTTTCCGGGCTGTAAGGACGGATTTGTTGTACGGGTTGATCATCTATCTCTTGAATTACAGTCCGTAACGACTCATGACGTTCTAGAAGCTGATTCCATCCCTTTTCTAGGGATTCGAGTGCCCAATCTCCTGTAAGGCGCAATACAGCGGGAATATTATAGAGAGCACTATTAGGCGTGAATCGATCGATAAACCATAAGCGCTGTTGTGCGTAGGATAGTGGGATCGCTTCGCCACGCTCCACTGGCACAAGTGGGGGTAATTCTCTCTTTTGGTCCCCTTGACGTAATTGGCCAATTCGCCTTGCTAACGTCTCCACTGTCGAATGCTCGAACAGTTCACGTAATGGAAGTTCGATTTGAAACGCTTCTTGTAGACGAGAAACCACTTGGGTTGCAAGCAGTGAGTGTCCACCCAGTTCAAAGAATGAATCTTGAGCTCCGATGTTCGAGACACCTAATACCTGACTCCAAACAGACGCAATGAGTTCTTCTACAGGAGAAAGATGATTCTCTCCCCCGCCTGCTTGCTCTTCTGGAATAGGTAAGGCTTTGCGATCAATCTTCCCATTAGAAGTAAGAGGTAAGGTTTCCATCTCGACAAAATGCGATGGGATCATGTAGCTCGGTAATTGAGCCTTGAGATGCTCTCGCCAATCTATTACATCCCCGTCCCCTACGACGTACGCTATCAATCGTTTGTCACCTGGTTGGTCCTCCCGAACGATGACCACAGCATCCCTCACTGATTCATGGCTAAGCAATTGGTGTATGATCTCACCTGGCTCGATCCGATAACCCCGAATCTTCACCTGATGATCTAACCGACCCATGAAAACAATATTGCCATCCTCCTGCATCTTAACGAGGTCCCCTGTTCGGTACAACTTCTCGCCCGGTACAAATGGATGATCGATAAACTTCTCCGTTGTCATCTCTGGGTTATGGAGATAACCTCTTGCTAAGCCATCCCCGCCTACACATAACTCTCCGGTCACACCTATCGGTTGAAGTTGCATATGAGAATTCACAACATAGGCGGTAGAGTTGGTGATTGATTTCCCAATCGGAACGCTCCCTACATACTCCTTTGTAACGGGATAGAAAGTCGAGAATGTTGTATTCTCTGTTGGTCCATACACATGGTTAATATTTAGATGCGTATATTTTCTTCTCAATTTATTCATATGCTCTGGGAGTAACATATCTCCTCCCACCAGCAAGTTTTGTAAACCTGCAAAAACCTCTTCGTCTTGCCCGACTAGTTGGCAGAATAATTGGGTGGTCAAAAACACCGTCGTGATCTGATGTTCATCGATTACGATCTTTAATTTCTCAGGAGTGAGGAGTTGATCTTTATCGATCAAATACAATTCTCCTCCATTTAGTAATGCTCCCCATATCTCAAAAGTTGACGCATCAAATACAATCGATCCAGTCTGTAAAATCCGATGACCTTGGTTGAAATCGAGATAGTTTGTATTCTTCACCAGACGAACAACTGCTCGATGCTCAACCATAACACCTTTCGGATTACCCGTAGAACCAGAAGTGTAAATGATATATGCCAGATCCCTCGCTGTCACTCCACTTACTGGCGTCAAACAACTCTCCTTCGAAATTTCCGCTTGATCTTCATCCAAATAAATAGCTTGGATATAGTCAGGCAACCAATCAGTCAGTGCCTCCTTGGTCAAAAGCACCTTCATTTGCGAGTTCTCCAAAAAGTATTTCAAACGATTTTCAGGATAACTTGGATCTAGCGGAACATAAGCTCCACCCGCTTTGAGAATTCCCAAAACCCCGACGATCATCTCCGAAGATTTCTCTACACATAAGCCTACTAGAGATTCTGGACCTACTCCTTGCTTTTGTAGATAACAAGCCAGCTGGTTTGCTTTTTCATTTAGCTCCCTATATGTTAACTGCTGATACTCATCTACAACGGCCACAGCATCTGGTGTACGTTTCACTTGATCTTCAAACAGACTGTGAATCGTATTCTCACATGGATACTCTACTTTCGTATCATTCCATTCTTCTAGTAACTGCTTCTGCTCCTCTTTCGACATCAAGGCTAGCCCTGATAGCGGTACATCTGGATGATGTACGATTTCATGCAACCAGTTTTCAAAGTGTCCGGTCATCCGTTCAATCGTAGAGGAGTCGAATAGATCCGTATTATATTCAAAGGCAAGGAACAATCCTTCTTCCGAATCTGCCATCGATAGGGTTAAATCAAATTTCGCGATCGAGGTATGAATCTCAACCATTTCTAGGCTTCTTCCCACGAGCTCCTGTTGTTTCCTAGGAGTATCTTGCATGGTAAACATCGTTTGGAAGATCGGAGAATGACTCGTACTCCGTTCGGTCTGCACAACTTCTACGATTTTTTCAAACGGAACATCTTGATACTCATGAGCCCGTAACGCTTTTTCACGCACTTGCGACAACAGCTCTTGGAAGGTCGGATTTCCTGTCATATCAGCCCGGTATACCAGTGTATTTACAAAGAAACCAATCAATCCTTCAATCTCTCTGTAATTCCGGTTGGCAATCGGACTTCCCACCAGAATATCTTCCTGTCCGGTATAACGAGATAAAAAGCTCTGATACGCCGTAAGCAGGGTCATGAAAAGGGTCGAACCTTCTTGACGACTCATCTCTTTTAGTTTCTCTCGTAA
>NZ_FNPL01000034.1 GCF_900107305.1 Thermoactinomyces sp. DSM 45892 | reverse complement strand
ATGCACCTTGAAAATTAGATACAGAAATGAAGAAAGATAGAAGACATCATTAAACACATGAGTCTTCCGTCATGTTGCATTCACCGAAAATGTGATTACCGAGAAATAAACCTATGTAGGTTAAGCTACTAAGGGCACACGGAGGATGCCTTGGCGCCAAGAGCCGATGAAGGACGGGACGAACACCGATATGCTTCGGGGAGCTGTAAGTGAGCTTTGATCCGGAGATTTCCGAATGGGGCAACCCACCTGCTTGAAGAGCAGGTATCGCTAGCTGAATCCATAGGCTAGTGGAAGGCATACCGGGGGAACTGAAACATCTAAGTACCCCGAGGAAGAGAAAGAAAACTCGATTCCCTGAGTAGCGGCGAGCGAAACGGGATTAGCCCAAACCGAAGGACTTGTGCCTTCGGGGTTGTAGGACGTCTCACACGGAGTTACAAAGGATGGGAATAGGAGAACTGGTTCTGGAAAGACCGGCCATAGCAGGTAACAGCCCTGTATCCGAAATTCCCATCTCTCCGAGACGGATCCTGAGTACTGCGGGACACGTGAAACCCCGTAGGAATCCGGAGGGACCACCCTCCAAGGCTAAATACTCCTTGGCGACCGATAGTGAACCAGTACCGTGAGGGAAAGGTGAAAAGCACCCCGGAAGGGGAGTGAAATAGAACCTGAAACCGTGTGCTTACAATCAGTCGGAGCACCCCCAGAGGTGTGACGGCGTGCCTTTTGTAGAATGAACCGGCGAGTAACGGTTGCGTGCGAGGTTAAGGCGAGAAGCTGGAGCCGCAGCGAAAGCGAGTCTGAATAGGGCGCTTTAGTACGTAGCTGTTGACCCGAAACCAGGTGATCTACCCATGTCCAGGATGAAGTTCCGGTAACACGGAATGGAGGTCCGAACCCACTAGTGTTGAAAAACTAGGGGATGAGGTGTGGGTAGCGGAGAAATTCCAATCGAACCTGGAGATAGCTGGTTCTCCCCGAAATAGCTTTAGGGCTAGCCTTGGGAGTTAAGTCATGGAGGTAGAGCACTGATTGGGCTAGGGGTCCTTCCCGGATTACCGAACTCAGTCAAACTCCGAATGCCATGTACTTGTACCCCAGGAGTCAGACTGCGAGTGCTAAGATCCGTAGTCAAGAGGGAAACAGCCCAGACCACCAGCTAAGGTCCCTAAATGATCGTTCAGTGGAAAAGGATGTGGAGTTGCCTAGACAACCAGGATGTTGGCTTAGAAGCAGCCACCATTGAAAGAGTGCGTAATAGCTCACTGGTCAAGTGACTCTGCGCCGAAAATGTAACGGGGCTAAACGATCTACCGAAGCTGTGGATGGCGTCACTTACGTGACGCGATGGTAGGGGAGCGTTCTAAGTGCAGCGAAGCTCAAGCGGAAGCGAGGGTGGAGCGCTTAGAAGTGAGAATGCCGGTATGAGTAGCGAAAAGAGGGGTGAGAATCCCCTCCACCGTAAGCCTAAGGTTTCCTGAGGAAGGTTCGTCCGCTCAGGGTTAGTCGGGACCTAAGCTGAGGCCGAAAGGCGTAGGCGATGGACAACAGGTTGATATTCCTGTACCACCATGATTCGTTTGTACGATGGGGGGACGCAGGAGGGTAGAGAATCGCGCGACTGGAAGTGCGCGTCCAAGCAGTGAGGCAGGGGAGATAGGCAAATCCGTTTCCCTATATGCTAGGCTGTGATGGCGAGGGAAATTTATAGTACCGAAGTTCTTGATCTCACACTGCCAAGAAAAGCCTCTAGGAGAAGATTGGTGCCCGTACCGCAAACCGACACAGGTAGGCGAGGAGAGAATCCTAAGGTGCTCGGGAAAACTCTCGTTAAGGAACTCGGCAAAATGACCCCGTAACTTCGGGAGAAGGGGTGCCCCCTTATGGGGGGCCGCAGTGAATAGGCCCAGGCGACTGTTTAGCAAAAACACAGGTCTCTGCGAAGCCGCAAGGCGAAGTATAGGGGCTGACGCCTGCCCGGTGCTGGAAGGTTAAGGGGAAAGGTTAGCGCAAGCGAAGCTTTGAACTGAAGCCCCAGTAAACGGCGGCCGTAACTATAACGGTCCTAAGGTAGCGAAATTCCTTGTCGGGTAAGTTCCGACCCGCACGAAAGGCGTAACGATCTGGGCGCTGTCTCGACGAGAGACCCGGTGAAATTGTATTGCTAGTGAAGATGCTAGCTACCCGCGACAAGACGGAAAGACCCCGTGGAGCTTTACTGTAGCCTGATATTGAATCTAGATACGACTTGTACAGGATAGGTGGGAGTCGCTGAAGCCAGGACGCCAGTCTTGGTCGAGACAACGGTGGGATACCACTCTGGTCGTATCGGGGTTCTAACTCGCGCCCGTCATCCGGGCGGAGGACCGTGTCAGGTGGACAGTTTGACTGGGGCGGTCGCCTCCTAAAAGGTAACGGAGGCGCTCCAAGGTTCCCTCAGCGCGGTTGGAAATCGCGCCTATAGAGTGCAAAGGCATAAGGGAGCTTGACTGCGAGACCTACAAGTCGAGCAGGGACGAAAGTCGGACTTAGTGATCCGGTGGTTCCGAGTGGAAGGGCCATCGCTCAACGGATAAAAGCTACCCCGGGGATAACAGGCTTATCTCCCCCAAGAGTCCACATCGACGGGGAGGTTTGGCACCTCGATGTCGGCTCATCGCATCCTGGGGCTGAAGTAGGTCCCAAGGGTTGGGCTGTTCGCCCATTAAAGCGGTACGCGAGCTGGGTTCAGAACGTCGTGAGACAGTTCGGTCCCTATCTGTCGTGGGCGTAGGAAATTTGAGGAGAGCTGTCCTTAGTACGAGAGGACCGGGATGGACATACCCCTGGTGTACCAGTTGTCTCGCCAGAGGCATCGCTGGGTAGCCATGTATGGACGGGATAAGCGCTGAAAGCATCTAAGCGCGAAGCCCCCTCCAAGATGAGATTTCCCACTGACATAAGTCAGGTAAGACCCCTTGTAGACGACGAGGTTGATCGGTCTGAGGTGTACGCACAGCAATGTGTTCAGCTGACAGATACGAATCGGTCGAGGGCTTATCCTACAC
>NZ_FNPL01000045.1 GCF_900107305.1 Thermoactinomyces sp. DSM 45892 | reverse complement strand
GTCGATCCTTGAGGCCCAGTAACGCCCTGAGGTCCCGTAACGCCTTGAGGTCCAGTCGATCCTTGAGGTCCCGTAACGCCTTGAGGTCCGATAACGCCTTGAGGCCCAGTCGATCCCTGAGGTCCCGTAACGCCCTGAGGTCCCGTGTCTCCCTGAGGTCCAGTAACGCCTTGGGGTCCCGTAACGCCTTGAGGTCCCGTCGATCCTTGAGATCCCGTATCACCTTGGGGTCCAGTTGGTCCTTGAGGTCCAGTTGGTCCTTGAGGTCCCGTGTCTCCCTGAGGTCCAGTCGATCCTTGAGGCCCAGTATCACCTTGAGGTCCCGTCGATCCTTGAGGTCCCGTGTCTCCCTGAGGTCCAGTCGATCCTTGAGGCCCAGTATCACCTTGAGGCCCAGTATCACCTTGAGGTCCCGTAACGCCTTGAGGTCCCGTATTGCCTTGGGGTCCAGTTGGTCCTTGAGGTCCCGTGTCTCCCTGAGGTCCCGTCGATCCTTGAGGCCCAGTATCACCTTGAGGCCCAGTATCACCTTGAGGCCCAGTAACGCCTTGAGGCCCAGTATCACCTTGAGGTCCAGTATCACCTTGGGGTCCAGTTGGTCCTTGAGGTCCCGTGTCCCCCTGAGGTCCCGTCGATCCTTGAGGCCCAGTATCACCTTGAGGTCCCGTATCACCTTGGGGTCCAGTTGGTCCTTGAGGTCCCGTAACGCCTTGAGGTCCCGTAACGCCTTGGGGTCCCGTAACGCCTTGGGGTCCCGTGACGCCTTGAGGTCCCGTAACGCCTTGAGGTCCCGTATCACCTTGGGGTCCAGTTGGTCCTTGAGGTCCAGTATCACCTTGGGGTCCAGTTGGTCCTTGAGGTCCCGTATCGCCTTGAGGCCCAGTAACGCCTTGGGGTCCAGTCGATCCTTGAGGCCCAGTAACGCCTTGAGGTCCCGTATTGCCTTGGGGTCCAGTTGGTCCTTGAGGTCCCGTGTCTCCCTGAGGTCCAGTCGGTCCCTGAGGCCCAGTAACGCCTTGAGGCCCAGTATCACCTTGAGGTCCAGTATCACCTTGAGGTCCAGTATCACCTTGAGGTCCAGTATCACCTTGAGGTCCAGTAACGCCTTGAGGCCCCGTGACTCCTTGAGATCCCGTATCGCCTTGAGGTCCCGTCGATCCTTGAGGTCCAGTATCACCTTGAGGCCCAGTGTTCCCTTGAGGTCCAGTATCACCTTGAGGTCCAGTCGATCCTTGAGGCCCAGTAACGCCCTGAGGTCCCGTAACGCCTTGAGGTCCAGTCGATCCTTGAGGTCCCGTAACGCCTTGAGGTCCGATAACGCCTTGAGGCCCAGTCGATCCCTGAGGTCCCGTAACGCCCTGAGGTCCCGTGTCTCCCTGAGGTCCAGTAACGCCTTG
>NZ_FNPL01000005.1 GCF_900107305.1 Thermoactinomyces sp. DSM 45892 | reverse complement strand
CCGCTTAGTTGTATAAAAAAGCAACTGAATGCGGCCTAGCCGTAGTCTGTCTATTGGAACTGGATATTTCTGTTAGCAGATTTGCTCATCTCGAGTAACTACTTTATCAGACATGTTTTAGGCATGTAGGTATAAATATGGAAATAAATAGTTTTTAAAAGTTCTGGGAGAGCGGGTGGTGGTCATTGATTTTTAAAGAGTTAGAATTAGAAGGTGCGTATGTCATTGAATTAGAGCCTATTATCGACCATCGTGGTTTCTTTGCACGGACCTGGTGCGAAAAGGAATTTTCGTCACACGGATTAACTGCTAACTGGGTTCAATGCAATCTCTCTGTTAATAGAAAGAAAGGAACCATGAGAGGAATGCACTATCAAGCTCCTCCGTATGAGGAAGTGAAACTAGTTCAGTGTATCAAAGGTGCTATTTATGATGTCATTATTGACTTGCGTCCTGAGTCAGCTACTTTTAAAAAGTGGACCTCTGTTGTACTAGGAGGCGAAAATAGAAATAGTTTATATATCCCTGAGGGATTTGCTCATGGCTTCCAAACGTTAGAGGATGAAACGGAGGTTTTTTACCAGATGGGACAATATTTCCATCCAGAGAGTGTGCGTGGAGTACGTTTTAATGATCCCGCTTTCCAGATACAGTGGCCAGATCCGGAGCATATTACTATCTCGAAAAAAGACTTATCTTATGAGGATTTTGGGCTATGAAGAAGGTTTTAATAACAGGAGCAAACGGTTGGATCGGAAGGAATGTACTGCAACCATTGCTTGAAAAAGGGTATGAAGTTCATGCAACGAGTACGAAGGTAGTGGATTCTTCGCCCACTCAGTATAACTGGTATCATGTTAACTTGCTTCATTTCCAAGATATAAAAGAAGTAATGAAGCAAGTGAGGCCTACTCATTTGCTTCATCTAGCATGGGAAGCGACCCCCGGACAATATTGGATGTCAAAAGTTAATTACCGATGGGTTCAATCCAGCATAGAGTTAATCTCACATTTCGTTGATTATGGTGGGCAGAGAGTAGTAGTAGCTGGCACATGTGCAGAGTATGACTGGAATTATGGATACCTTACAGAAGAGACAACCCCCTGCTCCTACAAAACCCCTTATGCTGCGTCAAAAAATGCACTGCGAGCCTTGGTACACTCATTTTCAGAGTTAGTGGGTTTGAGTTATAGCTGGGGAAGAGTGTTTTTTTTATATGGCCCAAATGAACACCCACGAAGATTAGTTCCCTCTGTTATCTCATCCATTCGACAGAAAGAAGAAATTTTATGTACGCATGGAGAGCAATATCGTGACTTTTTACACGTAAAAGATGTAGCCAACGCTTTTATAGCCCTTTTAGAAAGCGATATTCAAGGAACTGTTAACATCGCTTCCGGGCAGCCAGTCCAAGTGAAGGAGCTAATTTTAAAAATCGCGAACAAGTTGGGATATGATCAGCCAATTCAGTTTGGAGCGATTCCTTATCCTGAAAACGAATCATACTTTATGGTAGCGAACACGGAGCGGTTAAAACGAATAGTTAGATTTAGTCCAGAATACACATTGGATTCGGGTTTAGAAGATTCGATTCGATGGTGGAAAGAGTAAACAAACGTAAGTCTGTTACAATATGAAACAAACCCTTCTGAACAATTTAATCAGAAGGGTTTGTTTCATATTTTCTACTAAATCACTTCCACCTCTGGGATGATAACTAGGAATTTCCCTCCCCACTCCCGAATAAAAGAACACTGCTGGACAATTTCTTCTCTTAAGTTCCAAGGTAAAATTAAGAGATAATCTGGTTTGGTCTCTTTAAGCATCTCCGGATTCTGTATGGGAATACGTGTGCCTGGTAGATATAGCCCTTGTTTGTGAGGATTAGCATCCACTGTATAGGAAAGAAACTCTTTCCCAACTCCATAAAAGTTTAAAAGGGTGTTGCCTTTAGCCGGTGCACCATACCCCACAATTTGTTTGTTTTCCTGTTTTGCTTGAATCAAGAATTTCAATGTATCGATTTTCAGTGCTTCTATTTTCTTTGCAAATTGGAGATAGCTAGTTAGATTATCTAGGCCTTGCTCAGCTTCTTTTTGTATTAAGTCTCGAACTCTAGCACTTACTTGTAAGTCTTTGTGTTCATGTTTAATAAACAATCTTAGCGAGCCTCCATGAGTAGGAAGTTCTTCCACATCGATAATCTGTAGTTTATAGTGTGCTAAGATTCTTTTTACGCTAACAAGAGAAAAATAGGAAAAGTGTTCGTGATAAATGGTATCAAATTGCTTATGAGTGATTAATTGCAACAGATGAGGAAACTCAATGGTGATGACTCCATCGTCCTTTAGCAATGTTTTTAATCCTGCAACAAAATCATGAAGGTTAGGTACATGTGCTAATACGTTGTTTGCAACAATTAAATCTGCTTGCATATTTTCTGATAGCAATTCTTTAGCTAATTCATTGCCGAAAAATTCGGATATGGTATTTATTCCTTTTTGAAGAGCTGCTTCTGCTACATTTTTGGCAGGTTCGATTCCAAGGGAAGGGATGTTTTTCTTTTGAAAGTATTGAAGCAAGTAACCATCATTGCTAGCGATTTCGATCACCTGTGAGGTCTCTGTCAGATGAAATCTCTTCGTCACCATCTCTACATACGCTTCAGCGTGAAGTAGCCAAGTGGAAGAATAAGAGCTGAAATAAAGATATTCATTAAAGATATGGTGTGGGGATTCAAATTCACTTAACTGAACGAGTAAGCAGTTTTTACAGACAAACGTATGAAGAGGATAGAAGGGCTCCATCTTGTTTAATCTATCAGAATCTACAAATGAGTTAGCAAGAGGAGAAACGCCCAAATCTAAAAAAGTGTGCTCTAAGCTGGATTGACAAAAACGACATTTTTTATGATTCACTTTTAGCGACTCCTTATTTCGTAATGAATGTATTGATTTGTTGATATGTAAACGCAGATAGATCTTCTCCGGCTATACACCTCTGATACCAATCCACAGTCCAGGCAAGTGATTCTTCTGTTGATAACTTAGGAGTCCATCCTAATTTTTCTTGTGCTTTCGTACTATCAAGTGTCAAGATCAGTGATTCGTAAAAGGAAGAGGAGGTAGGATAGATGACTTCTAATTCTTTCTCCCATAGATTCATAGTCATTTCGACTATTTTTTCGACTGTAATAGAAGGTTGATTAATGGGCCCAAAATTCCAAGCTCCTGAGTATTTCTCATCTTCCCACAACTTCTCAGCTACAAGCATATAACCTTGAAGAGGTTCAAGAACATGTTGCCACGGGCGAATTGCATGGGGGTTTCGTAAATAGAGTTTCTCCGAGTTTATATAACATCTCATGAGATTTGGTATTAAACGACCTTCCGCCCAATCCCCTCCGCCAATCACATTACCAGCACGTACAGAGGCTAAACGGAGGGAGGAGTCTTGAAAAAATGATTTTTGATAGGAGGTTGCGATTAATTCAGCACAAGCCTTACTTGCACTATAGGGATCATAACCACCTAACCGGTCACTTTCTTGAAAGGAATAACCACCTAATCCGTCGTTTTCATAGCATTTATCACTTGTTACATTTATGATAACCTTGATACTTGTTACATTTTTGGCTGCTTCTAAAACATTGGCTGTTCCAATCACATTTGTTTCAAACGTGGAAAGTGGTTGTTTATATGAGGTATGTACCAGCGGTTGAGCTGCTAAATGGAAAACAATTTCCGGTTGAGCTGCATTCATGACTTGTAGCAAGGATGAGTAATCAGTAATCGATCCCTGTAGAGAGTGGCACTCTTTTTCTACATTTGCTTGTTGAAATAAATAAGGGCTTGATGGTGGATCTAATGAATATCCCACGATATCTGCCCCGAGTGAAGCTAGCCATAATGTAAGCCAAGACCCTTTGAATCCAGTATGTCCTGTAATAAAAACCTTTTTCTTGTGCCAAAAGCCCTTATGAACCATCTCACCAAACCTTCCAAGGAGCTTCTCCGCTTTCCCACAGCTCCACTAATTTTTTCTTATCACGTAATGTATCCATGGGATGCCAGAAATCATTGTGAAGATAGGCGTTTAATTCTCTCTGTTCCGCTAACTGAACTAAAGAATCTGTTTCCCAAATGGAATCATCACCGGAAATATAGTCAAAGATTTGAGGCTCCAATACGAAAAATCCTCCATTAATCCAAGCCCCATCTCCTAAAGGCTTTTCTTTAAATTCGGAAACGCTGTCACCATCAAGTATCAGTGAACCAAATCGACCAGGGGGTTGAATGGCAGTAACAGTAGCTAGCTTCCCGTGTTCTTTATGGAACTGAATTAAATCTGGGATATTTACGTTGCTTACCCCATCGCCATACGTAAGGCAGAAGGGTTCATCTCCGATTGCATGTTGGATTCGTTTAATACGCCCGCCAGTCTGGACATTTTCTCCTGTGTCGATAAGAGTTACCTTCCAAGGATCAATTTGAGGCAAATCGGTACTTATTTCATTTGTACGTAAATCGATTGTAAAGTTGGACATATGTAGATAATAATTTTTGAAAAAGTCTTTTATGACATGACCTTTATATCCCAAGCAAATAACAAAATCTGTAATGCCATAATGACTAAAAAATTTCATGATATGCCAAATAATAGGCTTACCACCGATTTCAATCATTGGTTTTGGGATTAAATGCGTTTCTTCACCAATTCGAGTACCATAACCGCCAGCAAGAATTACGGCTTTCATTTTACACCTCCAAAATATGGAAACATATTTTGGTATTCATTCGTTTGCCGCAGGTCTGATGTTCTTTTTGATATTTCTGAATACCATGTTTCCAATTGATTTCTATCCACACGATGATGTATTCCCGCCGACGGATGAGGAGCTAGTGTGGGACCAATTTGTAATTTTCTTTGTATGATTTCTTCGTTCCATGGACTATATCCAAACCATAAGATAAAGGCATAGTCTGGATATGGAATAGAAGGATGTCCAGAAGCATGCCTCCCGGCAACATAGGCCCCGTGTGAATGACAATGGATAAATCTCCCACGACTATTGGACCCGATGTAATGCCAACGAAGTTGATCGAGGAAATATCCATGATATTTTTGTTCCACTAAGGGACGTTCGTAAGTAAGTTTTTTATGACGATCATCAGGATGATCAACCATGAAAATCCCTTCTATGTGATACATCTGAGAGCCGGAGCTACTGAGGGAATGTAAAAATTGAGCTTTATCAGCGAAACAAAGGAATTCGGTAATATTTAAAACTATTTTCCAACCAATCGCTTCTGTCTCTGTTTTCATTACGTCATGATCCGTTTGAAAGACATCAAAAAATGAGCCCGTATTTGAATGACGAACCTCCCAATGGGGTGCATAGTGTTTACAAATTTCTACCGACCTATCCGTAGAGCCTTTATTAATTAAAATCCCGTGATCGAATATTTTCGTATGATGCATTAACCACCATGGAAGCAAATATTCCTCATTGTAAAAATGTGCGATGACGGTCATTTTCACGTAAAATACCACCCTATTTAGAAATATATTGTGTTACTCATCAGTATTCGGACGCATACGATGATATTCATCTCGCGTTGGAAAATCTATAGTATGAACTCTAAACAATTAGCTTACAAAAGTGTAAGGTTTTTGTAAGCTAATTTAGTAGTCCGAACCTTCATTTTGGTTTATAACTATCTTATAAGGAATGAAAAACACCATCCGTTTTGCCAACCAGTTGGTGTTTAGACAATCCTAACAACCCTGCCCGGGTTGCCATATGTGAAGAATATTGATTAAAGGACTTGAGGCGTAGTAAACTCAAGTCCTTTCTATTTGGGGTATGGAAACCAAAAATGAAATATGAGATCATATGCACATAAGAGTTTGAAGAGAACCATTCATATGGTTGATCGAGAGGGATAAAAGATGGCAACAACAACCGACTATATCAAATATGTCTGTGGTCAGATTGAGGGAGTAGGAGAAGTACGCTACCGGAAAATGTTTGGTGAGTACATGGTGTATGTCAATGACAAGCCTATTTTACTTGTGTGTGATAATACTGTCTTTGTAAAAATATTGCCGTGTATTGAAACACATATGGCAAGCGCTATTAAAGGTTTCCCTTATGATGGAGCGAAAGAACACTACGTATTGGATATTGACGATACGGAGCTAACTAGAAAAGTCGTTGTAGCATTGGAATCGGTTATACCTATCCCGAAGCCTAAAAAGAAGAAGTGACATGAGATACACAATCTGTCTAGGGAGGTGGACGTATGAAGCTACACTCGAGCAGAGTTTATATCCGTCCCTTAGAAGTAACCGATACTGAACATCTAGTACAACTACTTCTTAGGAACCGAGATTTCTTTCAACAATATGATCCTATTCGTCCGGAATCGTATTACTGTACGGAAGTACAAACCGAACAAATCATATCTGCTACTAAGTCACTAGAAGATGGAAGTGGCTATGCATTCGGCATTTTTTTAGAGGGTGATCACACGCTAATGGGTCGAGTATCCCTTTCAGCCGTTTCTCGAGGTCCTTTTCAAAATGCTTATTTAGGCTACTATTTAGACCAACAATACAATGGCAAAGGGTATACCACAGAAGCAATACAACTCATACTCCAGTATTGTTTTCAAAAGATTGACTTACATCGAATTCAAGCAGGTGTTATGCCCAGAAATACAGCATCCATTCGTGTATTAGAAAAAAATGGATTTCGTCGTGAAGGACTTGCTGAGAGATACTTACGGATTAATGGTCAATGGGAAGACCATCTACTATATGCTATTACACAGGAAGAGTTTAGCATTACATCTGTATTGTAGACTGGCATTCATACATTTAAGTGGGCTTTTTGATAAAATCACCAAGTTTATGAGAGGGGTTATGATAGTCAGATCCTCCCGTGACAAAGAGTTGGTGCTCTCGGGCAAGACGGAGATAGTATTCGGAGTCTTCCCAAGAGTGACTTCGATGCCATACTTCAATCCCATCAAAGGGATTCTGTAGGAGGAGAGGGACCCAGCTACGATCAGGGAGATAGACGGGGTGTGCTAAAACGGCTTTCCCCCCCGTTTGGTGGATCATCTTAATTCCATCCTCTACAGAGATTTCGAGTTTATCCTCGGCTGCTGGCTTTCCGTCTCCCAAATAATGATCAAAAGCAAATTGGAGGTCAGGGACATAACCCTTTTTTACAATGGCGTGTGCAATATGAGGGCGAGCGATTAAGTGATCACCACTAAACTCCTTTACATCGTCTAAAGAGAGAGGCATACCAAGCCGGCATAACTTCGTTACAATTCTCTCAGCTCTATGTGTTCTTGCTTCCCGAAATGGTCGAAGGAGTTCTTCTAGCAGATCCAGATCCTCCATTCCATAACCTAAAACATCAATATTTTTCTTTTGAAATCGAGTGCTTATTTCTACACCTGGGATCACATCGATTCCTGCTTGTATACCAGCCGATCTAGCTTCCTGAACACCATATATAGTATCATGGTCTGTGATAGCAATCGTTTTTAGCCCTTTATGTCCTGCTTGTTGTACGATTTCAGAAGGAGTGAAAACTCCATCAGAGGCAGTTGTATGGATGTGCAGGTCGAAGGAATACAAGGGGAGATCTAGATAAATGCTAGCCATTTAGCCACCTCATCTTGGAACTTTGTTTAGGTTAATTTCCCACGATTCAAACCCTGCTTACCTTCTACACGCTGGAAAAGTGAGTCATTTTTTCTAGGGTATGCAGAGCACATGATTTGGAATCCATGGTTAGCCTGGAAAGGCGATGTTCGTTTCTTGAGACCACTGTTTGGTAATCTCCCGAATGTGATCAATTTGCTTCCAATATTCAGTAAGAGCATGGGACCCAGTTGGAGTAATTTGGATGGTTGTCTGGGGAATTTTCTTTCGGAGAAAAGACTTTCCGATCAAGACATAATTCGCTTTTTCTAGCTTAGAAAGATGACTAGACATGTTTCCTTTTGTGAGGCCAGTCAGTTCTTGTAAGAAGAGAAATTCAGCCATCGAACAAGCTTCTAGTGCACTCATGATAGATAGCCTGGCAGGTTCGTGAATCAGTTTATCTAAACGAGCCATCTCCTTAAAAGGCATCATAGGTTGTAGCCACTCCTCTAACAATGATTAACTAGTTTGTATTATAAACTAAATACGCATTTATGTATATATTTCTGTAAATTTATGTCATATTTCATAAGAAAAAGGACTTGTTGACATAATCAACTAGCCCTTTTTCTGTGGTTCGATATAATAGGGTTTAGTCTACAAATTCAATTGAATCAAGTTGTTGCTTCATCTGACCGCGGATCCCTGCAAGATAGATTTTGTATAGTTTAGCTTGCTCTTGTTTTTCTTCTTCGGTAAGACCCTCTGTTTTTTTCTTGTGAGCCAGCTCATTGATACGCTGGATTAATTCTGGACTAATCATGTCAATCACTTCCTTCTATCATACTTTAATAGATTTTGACAGGTACTGCAAGATTGAGAGGACGGGATAGATCCACCATGAATGCCATCATCTATGCACGAGTTAGCACAAAAAAAGAAGAACAGGTGACGAGCTTAGAGAGACAACGAGAAAATTTAGTTTGCTGGGCTGAGGAATTAGGTATGCCAGTAGTGGAGATAGTAGAGGAACAGCATAGTGGATTTGATCTAAATCGTCCTGGATTAGGGCGGCTATTACAAGCGATCCGAAAGCACAGAATTAAATATCTCTTCATCCAAGATGATACTCGGCTCGGACGGGGAGAAGCAAAACTAGCAGTGATTCATCAATTATGCAAATTAGGGTGTAAGATTTATAGCTTTCAACAGAAAAAAGAGCTAGAGTTAGAGGCAGGAGAATCAACTGTTCTTCATATTATTGCGAAGGTAGAAGAATTGCAACGCAAGATGATGAACCAAAAAATAAGCTGGGGAATGCAACGAGCGGTAAAAGAAAAGGGATATAATCCAGCTAAAAACTTGAAAAACCAAGGAAATGGCGGTCGTGAAAAGATTGAGGTCCCGATAGACCAGATTGTTGCATTGCGCGAAAAAGAGCTAACGTATGATGAAATTGTGGCTACTCTTAAAGGATTTGGTTACTCTATTTCAAGAGCAACGGTTCATCGTCGCTATACGGAATACATACTCACACAAGAAGCAAAGCTGAAACAGGAATGGGAGGAATCACGATGAAAACAGTCGATTGGAAGTTACTCGAAGAGCTTACACAAGCTCCAGGGGCACCTGGTCATGAACATGAAGTAAGGAAAATAATGGAACGCGAAATCAAAAAATATACTTCTGAGTTGGTTTCTGACTCCTTAGGTGGAATTTTTGGTATAAAAAAAGGAGCAATAGACAGTCCTAGAGTACTAGTAGCAGGTCATATGGATGAAGTATCCTTTATGATTACTCGGATCTCGAAGGAAGGATACCTTTCCTTTACAGCGCTTGGAGGATGGTGGTCTCAAGTACTCCTATCACAACCATTTGAAGTTTTTACTACTTCGGGGCAAGCGATTCATGGAGTAATCGGGTCCACTCCGCCTCATAACCTAACCCCAGAGGAACGTACAAAAGTATACCCTATGAATAAAATGTTCCTCGATATAGGGGCCCGTGATGAGGAGGAAGTACGGAGTTGGGGCATAAGGGAAGGTTGTGTCATGATCCCTTATTCTCCTTACCGTGAACTGGAAGGCGGCCATCGCTTGCTGAGTAAAGCATTTGACAACCGATTAGGTTGTGCTATGTCCTTAGAAGTATTGAAGGAACTACATAAAGAAGAGCTACCTAATACATTAATCGCTGGTGCCACTACACAAGAGGAAGTGGGGCTGCGCGGGGCACAGACTTCTGCGGTGCTCACAGAGCCTGATGCTTTCTTTGCCATCGATGTATCTGCTGCTGGAGATAATCCGGGTGCGAAAGATGCATTTGGCTATCTAGGTAAGGGAGTACTAATTCGGATTTTAGACCGCACGATGATCACACAACCTCGCATGCGAGATTATCTTTTAGATACAGCAGAGTCCCTCGGAATCCCATATCAAATATTTGTTTCACAAGGAGGCACTGATTCCGGAAAAGTTCATCTTTCAGGAAAGGGCGTTCCATCTGCTACATTGGGAGTATGTGGAAGATATATCCACTCCCATACGACCATTGTCGACCGAGAAGACGTAGAAGCACTGAAGATATTTTCCACTGAATTAGTACGCCGATTTGACAACAGTACATTCCAATCTTTGATTTATCGGTAATAACCGGAAACCCCTTCTGATACATGTATGGGTCAGAAGGGGTTCTTCATTATCTTCTAACGTCCTACAAGAAATAACTGATATGCTTCTCAAACCAAATGAGGGTGGTGGTTTGCCTGATTTGATGCGTTATAATATGGTTATCATAAAAGAAATGAAGAGATATCGGAGAAATTACATATGAAAAAAACAGTTTTGGTGGTAGAAGATGAAGAGATCTTGCGTGAAATTATTAAGGATTACTTACTAAACGAAGGCTATACTGTTCTAGAAGCGGCAGATGGAAAACAAGCTTTATCCCATTTTGAGGATCATGACGTCCATTTGGTTATTCTCGATATTATGTTGCCACAATTAGATGGGTGGTCTGTATGTAGACGAATCCGTAAGACATCCAATATACCGATTATCATGTTAACAGCCCGCGCGGATGAAGACGATACGCTACTTGGTTTTGAGTTGGGTGCAGATGATTATGTAACAAAGCCCTACAGTCCCCCCATCTTATTAGCAAGGGTAAAACGACTTATAGAGAGTAGATACTCTTCTTCAGTAGTAGAGCCAGTAAAGAATGATACATTACACATCGATGGAATTGGAATTCACATCCCATCTCGAAGCGTAACGCTAGACGAGGAATCCATTAACTTGACTCATACTGAGTTTGAAATCTTATTATATTTAATGCAAAATCAAGGAATTATCATCACCCGAGAACAACTGATTACAAAAATCTGGGGCTATGAATTTGCTGGCGATGATCGAACCGTAAACAGTCATATTCGTAACCTGCGTCACAAATTAGGGGATAAAGCTCAACATATTGTTACCGTCGTTCGCGTAGGATATAAATTTGAGGGAAGAACATGAAAAAAGGAATCGTTTTTAAGTTATTTTTATTTACAACCGGGTTATGTATGCTGATTATTGCAACCATTTTCATCGGGCAGACGGTGTTTTTTGAACGATATTATGAAAGTCAAAAAGAAACTGATTTGAAAGAAAGAGTCTCAGCTTTTCGTAAGAAATACGTAGAAGCAAAAGGCGATTTCTCTAAGATCAGGTCCCTTGAACAGGGGTTCTATCGAGACTATGCCATATGGATAACAACGCTAGATCAACAAGGAAATATGAAATATGCTAATGATTTCTCTATAGAAGTCGAAGTACAGAAAGAAATATTTCCTAATCTTACGAAGTATCCCCGAAAAATGATTCGGATACCTATGTATCATTTGGTACATGTTGATGATGAAAAGAGCCAATCTAACTTAGTGGTGGGGAATCATATTACCATTCGAGGTGTTGAAAAAGACAATATTTTTACTCCATCACAGCTATTTTCAACAAAGGACATAGCTAATGAGCAATTAGCAGGGAAATTAGACAAGTTAAAACAAACGAATTTTGTTGTAATCAGAGGGACTATCAAAGAAGTCCATTTCCCTAAGAGTGATTCAGCCTCCAGCTTCATTTACACAAATCGAATTTTCCTTGAAAGAATGAAACGTTTTCAAAGTAGCTTAATAACGACTGGATCTCTGTCCGATCGGGATGGATACGTTGTCAGGAATCATGGGCAAGGTCAGTACTATGTGGAGAACTATGAAGAAAGTGGTGTCACCTACAAAGTATTAACACAACCTATTCTGGATCCAGATGGCAAAACCAATTATTTATTTGCTATGACCTCCTTACAACCTGTTAATGAGGCAGTTCAGATGATAAAAGGATATTATGTATACCTGATTATCTTGGTGCTTCTTCTCACCATACTCCTCTCCTTTTATTATTCAAAACAAATTGCGAGACCTCTTCTCCAAATTAATGAAACAACCAAAAAGATCGCACATCTCGATTTTTCTGAGATGATTTCGGTCGATTCAAAGGATGAGATTGGGGATTTATCAACAAATATTAATGAGCTATCTAATAAATTACAATCTTATATTGAAAAACTGCAAGACGAAATCGAGAAGGAAAAACAGTTGGAGAATACGCGAAAAGAATTTATTGCAGGTGTGTCCCATGAGCTGGAAACGCCTTTAAGCATCATGAAAAGCTGTGTCTCTATACTAAGAGATGGAGTGGCAACACACAAGAAAGATCACTATTTCAATGCAATGGAGAAAGAAGTCGATAAGATGGATCTACTCATCGTGGACATGCTGGAGCTAGCAAAGTTTGAATCAGGTACGTACAAGCTAGAAATGCAATCTTTCTATATCGATGAATCAATGGATCAAATTTGTGATCAATTGATAGGGAGTATGGAGAATAAGCATTTACAGATAGAAAAGAATCTACATCACGTTAAAGTAATGGCTAACCAAAGTCGAATTGAACAGGTGCTCACCAACTTTATAACAAATGCAATCCGTTATACCCCGGAGGGAGAAAGAATTGTTACTTCCACTATCATAGAAAAAGGCTGTGTAAAAGTATGTGTGGAAAACAAAGGAGCTCATATCCCTCAAGCGCAACTTGATAAAATTTGGGAACGTTTTTACCGTGCTGATGCAGCTCGCCAGAGGTCGACTGGAGGAACTGGGTTAGGCCTTTCTATTTCTAAAAAAATCCTAGAATTGCACGGTGCTCCCTATGGCGTACAAAATACAAAAGATGGAGTCCTGTTTTATTTTTATCTAACAAAAGTAAAAATCTAAGCCATATGCTAAAGTGGCTTAGATTTTTTTGGTACTACTTCATGGTCTTCACAGTGAAAACAAGCATGCAGGATAAAATTTCCACAAGCTTGTTAGTGTTCTTTAACTCATGTTGATGTCATCTGCATCTTATCTTTATATGAGTTTTTTATTATCTCCTTAGCACAAGTAAAGGAGATTACTTATGAAGAAAATCATTATTTCTATCTTACTTCTTATATTTTCCCTTGGAATTGGTTACCAATTTTTAGATTTAGATATATTTCATCAAGTGACGGCAGAGGATCTCCGTTTAAAAGGAAAAGTTATTGTACTTGATCCAGGCCATGGCGGAGGAGATCACGGAGCACAAGGCAAAGCACACGGAACCATCGAAAAAGACCTTAACTTAAAAGTAGCAATGAACATAAAAAAAGAGTTGGAAAAAAGAACGGATGCGAAGGTTATTTTAACGCGAGACACAGATGCTAGCTTACTCCCTAAGATAGATCAAAAAAAAGAGCTTCAAGCTCGTGTAGATGTGGCGAAGAAGAATCATGCAAACCTTTATGTAAGTATTCACCATGATGCCTTTACAGACCCTAGTGTAAAAGGAATTACCACTCACTATGCTCCGCTTCGCTTAGAGGATAGGAAACTAGCAAAGTATGTACAACAAGCTATTTTTAATCAAAAGATTGATACGAATGATCGCGGAGTTCAGGGGAGTGACTATCTCGTTCTTAGAGAGAATTCGATACCTGCTATCTTACTAGAATTAGGCTTCATCTCAAATGAAAGTGATGAAGTACGGATGAATTCAAAAGAATTCCAAACGAAATCGGCATCCGGAATTGTGGATGGCATCATTCAATACCTTTCAAGATAAAGAGAGACTAGATATGGCATGCATTGAAATTTTATATATAATGTACCTATATATTGAATGAGGAGGCTCTCTCATTGAGCATAGCAAAGGTACGAGTTGGAATAATCGGTTATGGATTATCTGGAAAAATATTTCATGCTCCACTTCTGAAAGCAAATGAAGGTTATGAAATTGTAAAAGTGTTGACAACACGAGAGGAAGTCGAAACAGACCTACCTGGAGTCGCAATAGCCTATTCGGCAGAAGAAATCTTTGAGGATTATACAATTGACCTTGTCGTTATTTGTACACCTACTGAATCTCACTATTCTCTAGCCAGAGCCGCCCTACAAAGTGGAAAGCATGTTGTTGTAGAAAAGCCTTTTGTGGTTACATCTGCAGAGGCGAAGGATTTAATCGAATTAGCTCGTGAAGAGGAGCTGATCCTATCTGTTTTCCAAAACCGCCGTTGGGACTCAGATTTCCTCACTTTACAGGAGTGTATGAGCCAAGGGCTACTGGGAGAAATTCATACGTATAAAGCACATTTCGATCGATATCGTCCAGAGGTAACACAGCGTTGGAAAGAGCATTCCCTCTCTGGAGGAGGTGTGCTGTATGATCTAGGATCTCATCTAATCGACCAAGCACTTATTTTATTTGGTATTCCGTTAACCGTTTGGGCAGATGTGCAATCGCAACGGGCTGGTTCTACTGCTCCTGACTACTTCCATATCATTTTTGGGTATGAGACAGGCTTACGAGTTGAACTAAGTGCTGGATCACTCGTGATTCAGCCAGGACCAAAACTTGAGGTACACGGCCTAAAGGGAAGTTTCCGTAAGTTTGGATTAGATACTCAAGAGGAACAGCTAAAAGCAGGTATGACTCCCACCGACGAAAGATGGGGTTTGGAAGAAGAAGGTAACTTTGCAGAAGTAACGACGATTATTGATCCTGTAAGTGGAGAGCAAGAAACATTCCCGGTTCCCAGTATTGCAGGAAACTATGATCGCTTTTATGATGAGGTGTATGATGCAGTGATTGATGGTGCTGCCTTGCCAGTTCATCCAACAGAGGCCTTAGAAGTGATTCATGCAATTGAATTAGCGATCAAGTCCTCTAATGAAAAAAGAGTCATTCAGTGGTTTGATGAAGTGGTATATTGATTGGCCCACGGAACTCTGTAGAAAGGTGAATCGAATAGAATGAAAGCGAATCGAAAGATCAGCCGAAGGAGTTTCCTTAAGAAAAGCATGTACTATTCACTAGGAACGATTGGTGCCTTAGGTGTGTCGGGGGCTTACTCTCGTTGGATTGAACCGTATTCGATCGAAACAACTACTATTACGATCAAGATTCCTCATTTGCCAGTTGTATTTGAAGGATTTCGAATCTGTCATTTTAGTGATTTGCATCTAGGATTTCATCTGGAAGCTAAAGATTTAGAAACTGTGGTTGAGCAGATACAGTCTCTGAAACCAGATTGTATTTGCTTCACTGGAGATCTCTTCGATCATCACTCAACTGGAGTATCTGAAACAACTCGCTACCTGAGCAAATTAGAAGCTTCTTATGGAAAGTATGCTGTACTCGGAAATCATGATAATTGGGGCAATCGGGAGTCAGTGAATCGAGTGCTAACCAAATCAGGCTTTACTATTTTACATAACGAAAATAGGCAAATAAAAAAGCAATCGGATTCTATTTATATGGTAGGAGTCGATGATCCGTGGGTGGGGGGCGCAGATATTCTTCGTGCACTAAATGGCGTACCGAAGAATACTTGTAACATCTTGCTAGCTCATGAGCCCGATTTTGCAGATGAGTTTTGTCAGCATCCAATTGATCTGCAATTATCTGGACATAGTCATGGTGGACAAGTTCAAGTTCCATTTATCGGAGCACTTCACACCCCGCCCCATGCAAAAAAATATATAGATGGTTTATATCAAGTGGAAAACTCTTCTATGCAAGTTTATACAACTCGAGGCATTGGAATGACCCGCATGCCGATTCGATTTAATTGTCGTCCTGAATTAGTTTTGATTACACTAAAACCGAGTAAATAAAACAAAAAAATCCCGAGTGTGCACACATACCCGGGATTTTTTTGTTTTATACTTGATCGCGAAGTTTTCTCTCTAGAACAAAAGTTCCAAACGGTATGATAGAAGCAAGTATAGCTCCAGCTACTTTCTTAACAGACCATTTGTATCGTAAGGTTACAACGCCCAAGACGATCATAAACCAGACAAAAAGAACCCCATGCAATCCCCCCACGATGGTCACAGCCAAAGGTTGGTTAAGCATATATTTCAGAGGCATAGCGATAAACAGAAGAAGTAAGAAGGAAATTCCTTCAATAAATCCAACAATCCGTAATTGGTCAATCGTGTTTCGAAACATCTTTATCATCCTCCTCATTACAGATCTAGTACTATAGTATCAACTATGAAAGGGATATTCATTTCTAATTAAAGATATTTGTTGCGATTGTATGAACGGTTGTATGATATAATTTTGTTATTTGTGAAACTCTTTTTATTACTCTTTACATGAAACATGATATTTGCTATAAATTTCTTATCATTCCAGTTGCCAAGGGGGCAGAAAAAATGAGCCAGTATGATGATTCACAACTGGGAGACAAAGGAAAATTATACTCTGTTCATAAGGGAAAAGTAATTACCATTTCACTTTTGTATGGCCTAGTTGCCATTTTAATGAGTGCTGGATGTGTGTATTTTACTTGGAAAGCACAACAAGGAAAGCCAGACGTGCTCCAAATCAGCCGGATTATTGCTACCGGGATGTGTGGTCTGTTTGGTTTTGTGATGATGCTATGGAAAGGAAAAGATCTTAGCGAAAAAGTTAGGTTGTATCAAAATGGGATTATCGTACTGAATCGTAAAAAAGCCCTTTTATTACCCTATTCAAGAATAGATCGGATTTACTGGGAAATTAGGAGGAAACAGAAGAAATCTGGAAAAGATAAAATCATTCACACTTTACGAATCGACTCTCTAGATCATGATGAAGAAATTTCTCTATCAAGTAGGCGGTTGATAGATGCTAAGGAATTGATGGAGCAGATAGAACGGGGAGTAAGTAGTTGGCATCTGGACGGTTTATGTGAGGCGTTATCAAAAGGGGAAGAGATACATTTTGATGATATTTCTCTGCATGTTGATTATATACGCATCCCTGATGGATACATAAACTGGTCTAACTTTGGAGGTATTACTTTGCAAAATGGCATGGTATACCTTGTAAATAAACAAGATGAGCCGTTTTATGGAGTAAAGCTATCCAAATTCCCTAACTTCTCTCTTTTCACTAACCTAACACAACATATTTGTGAGCAGCATCAACAACAAAATGAGATAGTTGTATAAAAAGAAGATAGCCTTTTGTTACAGGCTATCTCAGACTGCGGACAAACCTCTTCTGAACAGTAAGTTTAGAAGAGGTTTGTCCGCAGTCTGAGAGGGGTTAATCACCCCCTCTTGTTCGATTTCCAAATCAATTCCAGTAGGATCGATAAAATCATCCCGACTAATAAACCATTTCCAACTATATTTTGTAAGATGGTGGGCATAACTTGAAAAAATTTCTCTGGGAGTGACATAATTCCAACAGCAACTGAAATAACGATCCCTAAAATTGTCATTCTTCTTGCATCCAATGGCTCCTGAAGAACGGTATTTAATCCTAATCCAAACATAGTCGGGAACGCCGCGAGAAGGGTTGCATAGGCGATCGGTCCAGGTAGTTGTGCGAGAAATCCAGTAACGATGGGGAAGAAAGAAAATAAAGCAAGCGCGCCACATGCGATCAAGAAAGGCCTTCTTTCTTTTTGTCCAGTCATTCGTATAAAGCCCGCTGCAACCGAAAGTGGTACCATCCCTACTGTCGAGAATACGGAGCTTAACAGGTTAGTCACTCCTCCCATCAAACCAGCTCGATTCAGAGCTTTAGAAGAAGAGTTTGTCGTCTCGGAAATCGTTTTTTGTACTGCGTTGATACTTGCTACTGTGTTGGACATGAGAACAAATGAAACCAAAATCCCTGTGATCATCATGCCTCCGTTCCATACAGGCATCCCCCAAGCAAATGGTGTTGGGAGTTGAAACCATCCTGTAATGGAAGGAGCATCCGCATGATATCCAATGAAAGTAAAGGCGCTCCAACCTAACACAATCCCGATTAGAACCGCAAAGCTTTTAAACCATCCTCTTCCCCAAGTAGAGAGGGAAAAAACCAGAACGACTATGCTAATGGAAATCATAGCTTCTAGCAAGTTTGGTGTTGGTTGATTCTTGCTAATTCCTAAGGCCCCTTGCATAAATGTTCCACTTAATTGAATCGCTAGTACCATGAGATAGGATCCCGTTACTAAAGGAGTAAAGAGAAACAGCAACTTTTGAAACCAACCGATCCATCCAGTAAAGACTAAGATGAGCCCACTTACAATCATGGCAAATTCGAGAGATTGAAGAGTAAGTTTTAGGTCGGTTCCTTGCACAGAGGCTAGTCCACCAACTCCAATAAATACTCCTAACCAGATGCCAGCAGGACCATCTAATAGCGGAAGACGGTGACCTAACCAGCCTTGTAGTAAAGAAGAAAGGCCGACGATAAAAAAAGTTCTCTGCATAAGTTCTGCAACTTCTACATGATTGAGGTGAAACACACCCCCAATTACAACCGGAAGAGCTAATGCATTTGCTAATAAAAAGACCAACCATTGAACAGAGCCCATAGTGGTCATTGTGAGGCGATTTGCTGAATTCATTGATTTTCATCCTAACTACAACATATTCTCATCATAGGTTAACATTCTAACATAAAATGTGATTCATACATAAAATCAAATGAAAAAAAGGGTAAACTATCAATAGGCCCAGAAGGGACTCTCTAGACAACTGAAGAATTAATCCAAGTGGATAATCTGAGAAATAAAGGAGAAATCATAATGAAGATTTTAGCGCTTAATGGAAGTTCTCGAGATAATGGAAATACAGAATATATGGTAGCATCGCTATTAGAAGGGATCGAAGCAAGTTTTGTAGATTTACGAAAGTATACGATCAACCCGATTATAGATAAAAGACATGATCCCGAAGGATTCAGACCTGTTGATGATGATTATGATGCGGTTATCAGTCAAGTTTTGGATCAAGATATTTTGATCTTTGCAACCCCTCTCTATTGGTACGGAATGTCTGGTCACATGAAAAATTTTGTAGATCGTTGGTCACAAAGCTTGCGTGATCCACGTTATGATTTTCGTAAGATCATGTCCGAAAAGAAAGCTCTTAGTTTAATAGTAGGTGGGGATCGCGTTTATCAAAAAGCTCTACCTCTTGTACAACAGTTTGCGTTGATTTATGATTTTATGGGTATAGAAAATCTCGGATACGTGATCGGGAGTGGATCAAAACCCCAAACCGTCCAAGCAGACGGGCGAGTTGCGGGTGATCTTCGCTTTTGGAATGAATATCTAAAGAAACAAACGATTTAACATCTGAGAAGACAACGCAGAAGGAGTGAACATCATATGGAGTCATATGTAGCGTATAACCCGACGAAATGTATCTTTGGGAAAGATCGTTTGTCAGAATTGAAGAATGAGATTCCACAGTATGGTAAACGGGTTTTATTGGTTTATGGTGGTGGGAGTATCAAGAAAAGTGGTCTTTATGATAAAGCGATGGGATATCTACGTGAAATAGATGCAGAGGTATTTGAGCTCGCGGGGATTGAGCCTAATCCGCGTGTAACAACAGTACATAAAGGAATTCGAATCTGTAAGGACCAGAATATTGATTTTATCCTCGCTATCGGAGGTGGTAGTGTCATCGATGCTACGAAAGCAATTGCGGCAGGAGCGAAGTTTGACGGAGATATATGGGATATTGTTACAAAGAAAGCAACTGCCCAAGGTGCACTTCCGTTCGGGGTCGTACTCACTTTAGCTGCAACTGGCTCTGAGATGAATCCAGGGTCTGTGATTACGAACTGGGAGACAAACGAGAAGATTGGTTGGGGCTCTCCTCACGTGTTTCCTACGTTCTCCATCCTAGATCCGACACATACGTTTACAGTACCTCTAGATCAAACAATCTACGGGATTGTAGATATCATGTCTCATGCTTTGGAGCATTACTTTAGTCCGTCCCCCAATACTCCTTTACTAGAGAGAATGACGGAATCACTTTTATCTACCGTAATTGAGACAGCACCGAAGTTGCTAAAAGACCTGCAAAATTATGAACTTCGGGAGACCATCATGCAATGTGGCACGATTGCTCTTAATGGTACATTAAACCAAGGAATGATTGGGGACTGGGCCACACATGGCATCGAACACGCCGTTTCTGCTGTGTACGATATTCCTCACGGTGGCGGTCTAGCGATTATCTTCCCGAACTGGATTCAGTACGCAATCCAAAAAGGGCACACAAGTAAAGCGAAACAGTTAGCTGTTAGAGTGTTCGGCATTGATCCAGCTGGTAAGTCAGATGTGGAATTAGCAGAACACGCCGTCAAAGAGTTACGCCATTTCTGGGATAGTATAGGAGCTCCGAGCCGCCTAGCTGATTACAACATCGATGACTCTAAGATTCAGCTAATGGCTGATAAGGTTGTTAAGATCAGCCCGTCAGGATTAGTTGGTCGTTATCATCTGTTGAGGCAGGATGATGTATTAGCGATTTTGAAAATGTCTTTGTAGCAACCTCCTATAAACAACCTCCTTCAACTTGCTGAAGGAGGTTGTTTATAGGTAAAAGCGATTACGTACTTCTGGAGAAGGAATTATGCATACCTCGCTTTTTCCAAACCAGCGGTACCGATTTTTCGCAAAACGACGATAAAGATTATTCCGAATAGACTCTGGTATGAGGATTAGTATGTACAACCACTTCCACCACCCTCCTAGTTCCTTAATAATTCGTAGAACGGCTGTTGAGTGGGAATAGAGTATTTTACCATCTATGAAATACATACTATCTTCTAGCTGGATTCCTTTTTCTGAAACCCAATTTCGCACAAAATTCGATTGCAGAGGAGCGAAATGGAGTTGTTTTTTCTTATCATGCTTTAGAAGAAACTGTACCCGGTCGTTACAAAAATTACAAACGCCATCAAATAAGACAATTTTTTGTTTCATCAGGATCTGTCCATTCTCGTAAGTGTATTTGCTTCTAGTATAGCAAAAAAATTGCTTTTTTGGCTTCCATACCTATACAGGGTATACTAGATACAAGAGGAAGAGGTGATCATGTTGAAAGATGAAAATTTGGTAGTAAATACTGAATCATGTTGTGGGAAAGAGGAAGGGCGTAAGAGCCATCATTCGGATGAGATGAAAAAAAATATGGTCTCTCGATTAAATCGGATTGAAGGGCAGATTCGCGGAGTAAAAGGCATGATCGATCGAGATGTATACTGTGATGATGTGCTAAATCAAGTAGCGGCTATTCAAGCTGCCTTAAATAGTGTAGGCAAATTATTACTAGAAGGACACATGAGGAGTTGTGTGATCGAGAGAATCCAAGCTGGGGACGATGCGGTTGTAGATGAGCTACTCGCCACGATGAAAAAATTGATGAAGTAATACAAAACAATATTTTTTTATTGTAAAACGATAAATCATGTATTATAATCTCATTAACAATAAAACAGTGAGGTGCCTTTGTGATGAATCATCGTCCAACGCTATTTTTAAAGATAGCTATTTTTCTGATCGGAACTCCCGTTCTTGCGTTATGTTTATATGGTTTGGTTTGGTTTGCTCAAAACCCATTCAACTCAGATTACGCCTACACTATGTATCCTATCTTAGTAGGTATATATGGATCAGCAATTCCGTTTTATATTGCCTTATATAAGGCATTTGAGCTTTTAAGTTATATCGACCAGAATAAAGCTTTTTCACAAATATTCGTTACCGCCTTACAACATATAAAGTATTGCGCTATTATTATCGGCGGTTTGTATACGATCGTCCTACCATTTGTTTATCTCGTAGCTAGGAAGGATGATGCCCCAGGCTTTGTTATGATAATGGGGATGACTCCTATCTTTGCTTCAACCGTAATTGCAGTATTCGCTAACGTCTTGCAAAGGCTTTTGCAAGACGCTATTGATATAAAATCGGAAAATGACTTAGTGGTATGAGGTGGGGTAGTAATGGCGGTAGTCATTCATATTGACGTAATGCTGGCTAAGAGAAAAATGAGTGTAACAGAGCTTTCGGAGAGAGTGGGAATTACGATGGCTAATCTTTCTATCCTGAAAAACGGAAAGGCAAAAGCCATCCGATTATCCACTTTAGAGGCGATTTGTAAGGCTTTAGATTGTCAGCCAGGAGATATCTTAGAATACAAAGAGATTGAATAAAGAAAGAAGAGATACGGATATGAGAGCACTAAGACAGCTCGTTAGGTTTGGCTGGGAACAGGCTCTATCGTGTTTATTTCCTGCTGTTATTTTTACAGCTCTGGCACTTACACAAATGGTGCCGCTCCCTTTTTTACCACGGTATGACTGGCTTCTGATTATTTGCCTATTGATGCAGTGGTGGATGATCTATTCTGGGCTTGAGACTCGGGATGAACTAAAAGTGATCACTTTATTTCATATTATCGGACTTACTCTTGAACTTTTTAAAGTTCACATGGGCTCATGGTCTTATCCAGAGGAAGGATATTTCAAAATGTTCGGAGTACCATTGTATAGTGGGTTTATGTACGCGAGTGTAGCAAGTTATCTTTGTCAGGCATGGAGGAGGTTTAATGTTGAATTGGTTAGACGGCCATCGTTATTAATCGTAGTACCGATTGCCACGGCCATTTATTTGAACTTTTTTACTCACCATTTTTGGATTGATGTACGTTGGTGGTTATCCGCGCTTGTCGTTATAGTCTTTTGGAAATCATGGGTTATATACGAGGTTAATGGAACTCGTTACCGCATGCCAATGGGACTTTCTTTTGTGTTAATCGGATTTTTTATATGGGTAGCCGAAAATATCGCAACGTTTTTCGGGGCTTGGAAATATCCAAATCAAGTTGATGCGTGGAGCCCTGTTCATCTGGGGAAGGTAAGCTCATGGCTCTTATTAGTGATTGTTAGCTTTCTTATTGTATCAGTATTAAAACACTTGAAGGAATCTCAACATACTCAAGCCCAGCTATCCACTGATATACATGTTAAAGACTGATTAAAATACCCAGCATATAGCCCTCTTTCTAGATAAGTCAGAAAGAGGGCTAACCATTTCGTTCCTTGCTACATTGTATAACTATATAAAAATGTATATTTTTTGACTCCTCTTACTCACTTCACGATACTATCGTGTGTTTCCTCACATATGTTATACAAAAGCGAAATCATCTTAATCATTTCGCGTTATTTTTTAAGAAAATAGGGAATATTTAATTTAAAATACTTTTCGTTTCTGTTTCTGCTTTGAAAGGGGGAGTGAAGATGAACTGGGATGCCATTTTTGAGTTTTTTAAAACTCTTGATGCAAATGGAGGTTGGTTTTTTGATTTTTTATCGTTTCTAGTGGCAGGCACCTTAATGATCATTGTTCTAATTTACTTTTACCGATTATCTAGAGGGAATATTGACTGGTTCGGGAGAAAGATTGTTGATCAGGAATCAATCGAGGAAACAGAAAAAATAAAAATGGAGTTACAGGAACAGTTGACATTAGCAAGAGACGAAAACAGTCAATATATCCAAGTGATCCAAGAGCAATCAAAAAAGCTAACCGAAATCCAGAATTTATTTACGGAGTTAGATAGTAAGTATGATGATGAAACCTACTTCACGAGTCAAGTGATGTATGCTGCCCAAGAGGTAGCGGCCGCGATAGCAGCAGCAAAGGAATTTGAAGGAAATCGGGATGATACATTTGATTATTTATTGGACTATCTAATTAATAGTCTAAAAGGATTCCGAGAGAAAAATCCTAGGATTGTGATTCACGTACAACATCCTAATTCCACAGAAAAATTAAGTCATTACGTACACTCTAGCGGGCATTCTCCTCGGGTAAAAGAGTATGAGCCGATCATTGACGGAAGTGCCGCAGGACGGTGTTGGAGGACTAATAAGATCTACTACATTCCAGACACAGAACAAGATTCGATTGAGTATGAGAGAATTGAACTAATAACGAAGCAATATCGTAGCCTGCTATGCATCCCGATTCATGCAGGTCCTGATAAAAGTAAGAGAATTGGTGTTATGTCCCTGACGGGCAGAGAGATTCATGCATATGAACAAATAGAGATCGAGAGAGCTGTTTTATTTAGTTATCTATTATACCCTCTCATCTATACAGATTTAAAAAATAGGGGGCTCCTACATGGATGATTTTGAACACCTATCTCAACATGTCCGCCACGAGTTAAGTAGATTATATCGAAATGGAGAAATCACAAAAAAACAACTGATGGAGCAGATGAAAAATGGTTGGTTTGATCATGAGCGTATGAAGATTAAAGAGAAATTTCTAAAGTGGATTAAAAAAGAAAACTATTCATAATGCAAACACCAAGAAGAGTACTATTCCTTGATCGAGGAATAGTACTCTTCTTGGTGCGTCCGGCAAGGGAGTAATCTATAGGGGGAAGCCCCCAACCATCTCTAGGAATTAGGTTTTTTTGTTAGTTTATCTTGGAATCTTGTGTTCCCCCCAAGGTACACTTCCTAGATGGCTTACTTAGAGGGTTCTTGCTCTGCTTCCCTCAGAGGGTGGGTGTGCTATATCATCAATTTATTTAATTTTGATTCAAAACTAGGGATTTATCCGTGTCTTTATTCACCTTCAAATCATAGGATACATTGTAAGTTGATTTACCTTCTTTTGCACTCATATATTTATAAATTAAAAATTAGGAAATGCAAGCTGGTAATTTCTTATTAACGACCACCGCGAATGGTCCATACTAAATAAAAAAGTTTACTTTTCCTCCTTAGTTAGAATACGGATGAAACCCCTTAGAGAGCCTTTATTCACTCTCGGAGGGGTTTTTTAGGTATTATGTTTCTCTTACCACAAAAATGGTAGAGCAACACGATAGTTATTATTATTCTTCAATATAGAAAATAACTACTTTTGTTGCTAAAATGAAAACATTGCAGTCAAAATACAGGATCAAAGAGTGGATTGCAATTATGTGAATATAAAGGAGAGGTGAGATTTTTGAAATATCCGATCAAATGTACGTCAATTGGATTTATGGCTGGTGTGCTAATTACAGCTAGTTTACTAACAGGTTTTGATAAGGGAGCCAATGTAGAGGTTAGCGATCAGAATCTAAATTTGCAAATTCTCAGTATCAATGATTTTCATGGGCAGATCGATAAATCTGGGAAGGCAAATGATAAAGTGACGGGTACTGCTGAATACTTAGCTACACATCTCAAACATCGTGAGGCACAAAACAAGAATACACTACTTGTTCATGCTGGAGATGTGGTAGGGGCGAGCTCTCCGGCATCTGCTTTATTGCAAGACGAGCCAACCATCGATATCTTAAATAAGTTGAACTTTGATGTGGGTACAGTAGGAAATCACGAATTTGACGAAGGCTTAACAGAGTTAAAGCGAATAATTGATGGGGGATATCACCCAAAGACAGGATTCTTTAAAGGGGCGAACTTTCCGTATATCGTAGCGAATGTATTAGATAAGAAGACAAAGAAGCCGATCCTTCCTCCACATGCGATTAAAGTAGTAGAGGGTGTGAAGATTGGATTCATCGGAGTTGTTACCCAGACCACCCCGAGTGTCGTAACGCCAGAAGGGATAAAAGATGTAATCTTCTCAGATGAAGCGGAAGCAATAAACCAGCAAGTAAAGGAACTAAAGAAACAAGGTGTTAAAGCAATTATGGTTTTAGCACATGAAGGTGGATTGCAGGATTCTACTACGGGTAAGATTACAGGCCCAATCGCAGACATTACCCAAAAGCTCGATCCTGAAGTAGATGTGGTTTTTGCCGGCCATAGTCATACATATCTAAACGGAACAGTGGACGGTAAGATGATTGTACAGGCTGGTAGCTATGGAAATGCTTTTGCTGATGTGGATGTAGTAGTGAATAAGAGAACGAAGGACGTTGTAAAAAAATCTTCTGAGATCGTTTATACATATCATGAAGGCATAACACCTGATTCTCGTACACATGAGATTGTGGAGAAAGCGAAAGCCAAAGTAGCTCCCATCATTAGTAAAGAGGTTGCGAAATCTTCGGGAATCATTACAAGAGCAGAAAATACTTCTGGTGAATCAGCGCTCGGAAACTTTATCGCAGATTCACAGCGCTGGAAAATGTCGACTGACTTTGCGTTTATGAATCCAGGAGGCATTCGTGCAGACATGCCGTCAGGTAAGGTGACGTGGGGGGATCTTTTTACCATCCAGCCCTTTGGTAACGATCTTATATCGATGAAGCTTACAGGGGAACAAATAAGGAAAGTGCTAAATCAACAATTCCAAGATCCAAATCGGGTTCGTATGTTGCAAATTAGTGGTTTGACTTATAAATGGGATAGTACTCGTCCTACTGATAATAGGGTATATAATTTGAAAAAATCAGACGGAACAGAGATTGATCTAGCAAAACATTACACCGTAACAACCAATTATTTCCTCGCAACTGGAGGTGATGATTTTACTGAATTTGTAAATGGAACTCATCGTACTATAGGGCCGACAGATTTAGATGGTCTAGTAGAGTATGTGAAACAATTGCCACAACCTTTTCATGCAAAAATCGAAGGGCGTATTACCAAGGTGAATTGATTGACATGGGTAACTTATCTGGAGGGAGGTGAGTTACCCATGTTTTGTAACGTTATTTTATTTTGTTTCCGGGCAAACGGATCAGGAGGGAGTTATTTAATTCATTCTTCGGAGTGGGCAATCTAATACATGTTCCTAATCTGAGTAACAGTGAGAAATTGTGGTTACAAGCGTTGTATATACATTTCAAGCAGATGGCTATTGATCAATTGAAAATGATATAGCTTTCTGTCTGTATATGAACTAACGTAAGTTGCTATGGTTGGCTTATTTTCATTCCTCAGTTCGCAAAAATCCTTCTGATTTCTCAAAACTATAGTTAACTTTATCTAGTGAGAAGTAAAAGTAATTAGATATCAAATAAAAGGTATTGTTATTAATATAGATTTTTGTCGCCCCACCCTATATAAGGTTACAAAATATTTGTTTTGTAACCTTATATAGGGTGTTTTATTGATATAAAGACATCCACAACTGCTTTCTCGGGATCTTTACTTCTTTCATCATATAATTCAAAATCCCCTGTGAAGGCTCTCTCTATATCATGCTCATGGAACCATTGCCAAATTAACTTCCAGGTTTCTGGTACAATTTGATAAACTGGGCCTAATTTCGAGGTGAAAATCAAATATGTAGACGCAGGAAGTTTAATCGTTATAAAATGATCATCTTCTTGGTTTGTCTTTTCTAATTAATTTTGGTTTCATATCTATTATCTCTCCTTCATTTTCCCTATCGTATACTAATATGCTGAATATATACATATAGTTATTATTGGTATTCTTTGGAGGTGAGCACTTTGCAAGTGTCCCGAATCTCAGTCAGTAAAGTTAATCGAACTTCTTATGAACAAAATGATATCGGTAGGTTCCAACGTGCTATTTCAGCATTGCGAGATGGTGGTGAACTAATTGTCCCTAGCGGAACTTATTACCTTGATTCATTGACCATTGAAAAGTCGATTCACATTCGATGCGCTGGAGTTGTTGAGTTTATCCCCACAGCTCAAAACAAAGATATTTTGATCATCGAGGGAACTCGAAACGATGCCTCCTATCACCTACTCGAACCAGCGAATCGGCGTGACCCCAAAATTACTCTTTCTTCCAATCCAAGTGATATCAAACCGGGGGATATGATTGCCGTAACAGATGATTCTGTACGGTATAAAGATCATCACACAGATTTAAATACAGAAGTGCATGAGGTATTTTTTGTCGAAAATAATACAATATGGCTTCGGGATTATATACGTATACCTAAGTCCCCTGCCCCATCTGGAGTAAATGTATATAAAGTAAATCCGGTAGAAAATGTAAAAATAGATGGCTTTCGGTATCGGATGTTAGAAGGATCAACTTGCGGAAGGGGTATTTATGCTAACTATGTACGTAACCTTCAGATTATGAATATACAAGGTACGAGGGGTGCTGGATCTGGGGTACAGGTGCGAAAAGCGATTCAAACACGTGTAGAGGGTTTTGAATTTACAAATCCGCAAGTAGTTGGTGGTGGTCAAGGTTATGGAGTTCAATTTTTCGGCGGCTGTAATGGTATTACCGTTCGGGATGGATATACATATGGAATGCGCCACTCAGTCGACTTAGAAGGTTCATGCGAAGCATTGATAGATAATGTAGTAGATGTTTGTGCCGCTGGGGCATCTTTTTTACTTAGTCACAATGGTTATAGCTCTGATATTACGATTCAAAATTGCCGAGCTATTCATTCGGCCGGAACAGGAATTGTCGCCGATTCACAGGCAATTAGTTCAGGGAATCCTGATAAGTCCTCTCCCCTTCAACTTACTTTTTACGGATTTCAAATTCGGAACTGTGAAATTATCAATTTCGGTTTTGGTAATGCAGGAATCCATTTCTACTCCCCCTGTAAAGAAGTGTTTATCGAAGGATGTAAGATTCGATATCGCTCAGGAAGCGAAAAGGGATTATCGAAGTTATCAAACGCTGGCATCCGTCTATACCCTGCTCAAACGGATGCTCAAATTAGCAACTGTACAATTGAAGGCTATCGAAGAGGTATTGCTTTTCAATCCCCAGCTGGTAATTATGACAATCGCGATGATTGCCAAATCTATATAAGGAACACATTTATTCGGAACTGTTGTTCAGCTCTCTTCTTTAACTATGGTCGTTTAAAGAGATTTCTAATTTCCCACATTCATTGTGAGGGGATTGAGCAACAGTTTATTGAATTAAATCAGGGAGACTTTTCATTTCTTCAAATAGAAGACGTAACGATTATCCGTTCTCCAAAATTGCGGTTTGCTAATCATAAAATACAGATGACTAACAACAAATCTGCTGGAGCTGTTCGGAATATCTTGATTGATAATAAAGAGTTCTCTCCTCTTCCGCACATCCCATAAAAAACAAACAAACCACCTGCCAATTCATATGTAGCAGGTGGTTATAATCATGTTATCGCTGAAAATCAAATAGATCTAAATCTGGGCTCCTTGTTCCTTGATATAGATCGAGCAACAACTTAGACCCAGTTAAGACAGAGAGAATTCCGTTACTTCCATACCCCAAGTTAAAGTAACAATTTGGATAGTAGTTCACTTGACCAATAAAGGGAAGTCCATCTTTGGTGTTATTAAAAAGTGCATGGTATCGGAATTCAATATCTGAATGCTGTACCTGTAAATGAGGAAAAAGTTCTTGAAGTTTGGTTAGTAGTCGACTATATTGTTGCTCGACTAATGGATCTTCATCGTCTAGATTCGATATTTTACTACTCGCACCACCCGCATTTACATCTTCTCCGCCGATGATAATTCGTTGATCTTTTGTACCTCTAACATATGTATAAGGTTCATCTGTATCACGTATGATGCACCGATCATACCATCCAGGAACCTCTGAATAAGGCTTAGTGACAATGTTAAAAGTACGCGCCAATGATCCCAATCGTTGTCCACGAATCAAGTTCTTAGCCTCGTATCCTGTACAGATGACAATTTTCTTTGCTGTTATATGGAAGCCGTGCTGAGTAGTTACTTTCGTTTGACCGTTAGAGGACTCGTCATAAATCTTGTCTATATCCGTATTCTCATAAATCTGCACTCCTGCTTTTTCTGCTGCTCGGAGCAAAGCGTGAGTAAGTCTGTATGGGTTTACCATTCCAGCTCCACCGGTGGATAAAATCCCTCCTGCAATCGGAAAAGAAAAATGTTCATTGTTTTCTTCTGATTGAACCCACTCTACAGGAAACCCGTGCTTTCTTCGAAGATTAAATTCTCGCTCTAACCAACGTACATCGTTCTTTTTTGGTGAATAATAAAGACAAGGTGAACGAGAAAACTCACAATCATCATCAAGAGTCTGAACAATCTGTTCCAGATCGGATACAGCATCAAAACATAATTGAAAAGATCGAACTGCCGTATCAATCCCATACATACTCTGCAACTGTACCATATTGGTATCTATTTCATATTGGAGAATCGATGTCGAAGCTCTAGTGCTTAGATATCCAATAATGGTCCTCTCAACTAATACAGTTTGAATTCCAGCTTTTGCAAATTGATAGGCAGTGATTGCCCCGGCGAGTCCCCCGCCTATAACAACAACTTCTGTTTGAATATCAGTTGTTAAATATGGATATTGTTTGGGAACAGTTGTCTGAGCGGTCCAAAGACAGTTACCTGCTACATATCGCATCTCCATCACTCCTATACTCAGTTTCGACAGAAATGTCATATATAATGCATAAAAAAAGAAATTTAAATGAGGTGATTGAGATTCCCACTGAATTATGTCACCATATATAGTTGTACTTTAAAAAAAGCAGGTGATGAGAATGTCCGATATAAATACCGAGAAACCTTATCTGGTTATCCTCTATTATCAATATGTGCCGATCGAAAGTCCAGAGCAATTTTCTAAAGAACACCTACATTTTTGTAAAAGAATTCATCTAAAAGGACGAATTTTAGTCTCTTATGAAGGAATTAATGGTACTGTATCAGGGACACAAGAAAATATCGAGCGTTATATGGAATATATGAAATCCCATCCTCTTTTTAAAAACATACAATTTAAAGTGGATGTCCATAACGGACATGCCTTCAAAAAAATGCATGTCCGTCCTAGAAAAGAGCTCGTTGCCTGGAACTTAGATCCGGAGATCGATGTTGATCCAAATCAGTTGACGGGGAAACATGTATCGCCAAAAGAGTTCCATCAATTGTTGCAGCAAGACGATGTAATCATCATTGATGGTCGAAATGATTATGAATACGACCTAGGCCATTTTCGAGGGGCTATCCGCCCTGATTTACAAACTACTCGCGAATTTCCCAAGTGGGTTCGTGAGAACTTGCATGAATTTAAAGATAAAAAGATTCTCACCTATTGTACAGGTGGGATCCGTTGTGAAAAACTATCAGGTTTCCTACTAAAAGAAGGCTTCCAAGATGTAGTTCAATTAGATGGTGGAATTGTTACGTATGGGAAAGATCCCGAGGTTCAAGGCGATTTGTTCGAAGGGTCTTGCTACGTGTTTGATGACCGGATTTCCGTCCCGATCAATCGTGTTCACCCCACCACTATTACAACCTGTCATCATTGTGGAACAAAATCAGATCAATATATCAACTGTCGAAATACCTCATGCGATCAGCGTCACATCGTATGCCCGCAATGCTTGGAGGAACATCAAGGATATTGTTCCACTAACTGTAAAGAACAGAAATAAACAATCCCCTCTCATCTCCAGAGCTGGGGATTGTTTATTTCTTATCCATTTGGTGGACTTTTCTTGTTTTTGAACATAAAAATCATAACATTATCTATTGATAATAAATTAACTCCACTCTATAATGATATAGTATTAAAACAATTACTAATCTTAGTATATTACTAGGTTAAAGAAGGAGTGCTCTATATTGAAGACCAAGAAATCGGTCGTTGCCTTACTCACTACCTCATTTCTCGTAGCTACCTCATTCGCGACCCCAGCACTTCAAACGAATGTAAATGCTATCCCAAAAGATACCTCTAAGGATGGCCATATTGATTGGTCTATTGTCAATCAAGATAAGTTGATTCGAGCACTAAAAGAGCAAGGCAAGATCAAAGAAAATGCTTCTCCGAAGGAAATTGAAACAGCGGTTGAGCAGTTTGTAAAAAAAGGGGAAACTCCTTTTGCTAAAACCGATGGTATTGATACCAGATCGAAGTTTGGTAAAGATGCTAAGAAAGGAAAAGAAGGAAAACAGCAGAAAACCTTAAAGGAAGTCGAAAATCTACAGGAATCAGACAATGCCCGTTTAGATTCGAATTCTAAAAAGTCAAAACATCAAGAAAATGGTGTTGTTGCTTTAATTGAATTTCCGGACTTTAAACATAATCAAATCAAACAAGATTCTCCTCATGACTTCTGGGTGAAAGATTTTGATCAAAAACATTATCAGAATTTACTCTTTAATGCTAATGGTTTCAAAACAGAAGGTAAAAAGTACACCTCCTTCCGTCAATATTATCTTCAACAGTCATCAGGATTCTGGGATGTTGATGGAACGGTAACTCCATGGATTCAAGCAAAGAATGATGCAGCTTACTATGGTGGACATAAAGGTGCTGCCAAAGATGCTGACCCACGGGCTCTTGTTAAAGAGACTTTGGAGACTGTAGGAAAGCAAATCGCAGGCAATGAAGCAAAATACGATGTTCGTGATCCATATGACCTGGATAAAGATGGCAATGTAATGGAGTCAGACGGTATCTTGGATGCACTCTTCATTGTTCACTCTGGTACGGGTGAGGAAGCGGGTGGTGGCGAACTTGGCGAAAACGCTATTTGGTCCCATCGTTCTGTTATCGCTGACAAACCAGTTGAGATCCCAGGCACAAACTTGAAAGCCTTTGATTACATTATTCAACCAGAAGATGGTGCAGTAGGTGTCTTTGCACATGAGTATGGTCACAATATTGGTTTGCCTGATGAATATGATACAGGGTATTCAGGATCTGGTTCTCCTGTAGAATATTGGTCGCTGATGTCTGGTGGTAGCTGGGCTGGTAAGGTATTAGGTACTGAGCCAACAGGAATTAGTCCATGGGCTAAACTTTATTTCCACGAAACGTTTGGTGGGAATTGGCCAGCTCCAAAGGTAGTTGATTTGGACAAATTAGGCAAGAAGAAAAAGCAATTTAAGCTCGATGAAGCAGTGAAAGATGGTAAGAAAGGTAAGCTTATCAAAGTAAACTTGCCTGATGTGGAAAAGCCGGCCATAACAAAGCCTATGGGGAAATTGGCTTACTTCTCTACCAAAGGTGACTTATTAAATACCAAAATGACATCACCTGAAATTGATCTAACCAATGCTACAGAGTCAAAACTTAGCTTTGATTCATGGAGAGATATTGAGCAAGATTACGATTATTTATACGTAAATGTTTATGCAGATGGCTCTCCTACTCCTGTTAACATCAAAACCTTTACAGGTTCTAACGGAAAATGGGAAAATGAACAACTTGATCTGAAAGATTTTGTTGGTAAGAAGATTAAAGTTGAGTTTAACTACGTAACGGATGTAGGGTTAGCATTAGAAGGTTTTGTTGTAGATAACATTCTGGTAACAGCAGATGGGAAAAATGTATTCCAAGATAATGTAGAAGAAAAACCATCTTTTACATTGGAAGGTTTTAAAACATTTGATGGTGCCCCTACCCCATTCCCTAACTACTATTTGATCGAATGGCGTACTCATAACGGAGTGGATCAAGGACTTGCAAATATCCGTCGTTCAGATAGCATTCTGAAGTATGATCCAGGTATGGTCGTATGGTATTATGATGGCCGTTACGGTGAAGATAACATGACAGGTAAACACCCAGGTGAAGGATTCCTTGGAGTCGTTGATTCGCATCAAAATGGTCTTTACTGGGATAATGGAACTGTAGCTCCTACACGCTTCCAGTTAGCAGATGCAGCTTTTGGTACAACCAAAACATCTTCTATTAATATCAAGTATCCAACCTATGCGATGAAGTACCCTTCTCAGGCCGGGATCCGTACCTTCGATGATCGTTATAACTACGCAAGCCCAGCTAGTCCGGAATCAGGTAAGATTCTACCGAGAAATGGTTTGAAAGTAACTGTGAAGAAGTCGACTGACAAAGGACGAAGCGCAGTAATTGAGATTTCAAAAACAAAATAATATATAAATGGAACTGCACCCCAAAAGGTAGACGGGGTGCAGTTCCATTTCAGCGGTACTCTCTTTATATATGGAGTATCTGGACACGAACTCATTCTGTTAACTAAAAACGCACTGCAGTAACTGTGGTCGATAACTAAAGGGTTTCTTAAGATAACGATCTTATCTTATTTTATTTCAAAATTTATTGATAATACAAATATATTTGAATTATAATAAAAATGTAATTGGATCTACTCATATAAGGAGGGGCTATGGTGAGGCATAGCAGATCAATAATTGCCCTACTCTCTACTTCATTGCTGGTAGGAACGGCATTTATAACCCCATCACTCCAGTCAGATGTTCATGCGATATCAAAGAAGGCTCTTATGGATACAGATCATATCGATTGGTCTGTTATCAATCAGGACAAGCTAATCCGCACACTGAAGAAACAAGGAAAAATCAAAGAAAGTGCTTCTCAAACTGAAATCGAGAAAGCGATTAAGGAGTATGTCCAGAACGGCAAAACCCCATTTGCTGAAACAGACGGTTTAGATGTTACCTCTAAGTTTGGAAAAAGGGCGGAAAAAAGAAAGAAAGCAAGTTTTGAGCGTAGTTCGAGAGGGATTGCAAACTTCACAGAATCTAATACCTCCTCCCCTTCTAGACCTACGAAGCATCAAGAAAATGGTGTTGTTGCTTTAATTGAGTTTCCGAACTTTAAACACAATCAGATTACACCGGATTCTCCGTTTGACTTCTGGGTAAAAGATTTTAACCAAAAACATTATCAGGATTTACTCTTTAACCCAAAAGGTTTTAAGAATGATAAAGGAGAGAAGTTCCTCTCGTTCCGTCAGTATTACATGGAGCAATCATCTGGCTTTTGGGATGTAAATGGTACTGTAACGCCATGGGTGCAGTCGAAGCATGAAGCCGCTTATTATGGGGGGCATCAAGGAAGTAACAAAGATGCTAACCCAAGAGCACTAGTTGTGGAAACCCTAGAAAGTGTAGGGCAGCAAATCAAAGGTAACGAAGCAAAGTACGATGTTCGGGATCCGTATGATCAAGATGATGATGGAAATGTAATGGAGCCAGACGGCATCCTAGATGCACTCTTCATTGTTCACTCTGGTACGGGTGAGGAAGCGGGTGGTGGACAGCTTGGTGGAGATGCTATTTGGTCCCATCGTTCTGTTATCGCGGATCAACCTGTTCCGATCCCTGGCAGTAGTTTAAAAGCTTATGATTACATTATTCAACCAGAAGATGGCGCGGTCGGAGTGTTTGTGCACGAATATGGACATAACATTGGTTTGCCTGATGAATACGATACAGGTTCAACTGGTTCGGGGTCCCCTGTTGAATATTGGTCTGCTATGTCGCTTGGAAGTTGGGCTGGACGGAGATTAGGAATGGAACCTCCTGGTTTAAGCGCATGGGCAAAATTATATTTCCATGAGACGTTCGGAGGTAATTGGCCTGTTCCAAAGGTAGTCGATCTCAAGAAATTAGAGAAGAAAAAAGTGACATTGGAACTGGATGAGGCTGTAAAGAACGGAAAATATGGAAAGCTCTTAAAGGTTAACTTGCCTGATGTGAACAAAGAAGCAGCAACTCAACCTTTAGGAGAGATGTCCTATTTCTCCACAAAAGGGGATTTTATCAATACGAAAATGACCTCTCCTGAGATTGATCTGACAAGCGCTACTACGGCGAATCTCTCTTTTGATGCTTGGTGGGATCTGGAAGTAGATTATGATTTTATCTATGTAAATGTTTATGCAGATGGCTCCACAACCCCTGTTAAAATCAAGACTTATACAGGTACGAATGGGAAATGGCAAAATGAGCAGCTGGATCTAGCTGCCTTCATTGGGAAAAAGGTTAGGATCGAATTTAATTACGTAACAGATATCGCCATTGCCCAAGAGGGATTTTTTGTGGACAATATTCGGGTACATGCAGATAATAACAATGTATTCCAAGATGATGTGGAAGGTACTCCTGCTTTTACATTACAAGGATTTAAAACATTTGATGGCTCCCCTACTCCCTTTCCGAACTACTACTTGATCGAGTGGCGTACACATAATGGTTTGGATCAGGGATTGGCTCATATTCGTCGTCATGAAAGTCTCCTTCGATATGATCCGGGTATGGTCGTATGGTATTACGATGGACGTTATGGCGAAGACAACATGACAGGTAAACATCCAGGTGAAGGCTTCCTTGGAGTTGTTGACTCGCATCAACAAGGATTTTATTGGGATAATGGTAATGCAGCCCAAACAGGAATCCAGTTAGCCGACTCAGCTTTCGGTCTCACGAGAACATCGCCTATTGATATCAAATATCCAACTTATGCGATGAAATACCCTTCTCAATCTAGCGTTCGTACCTTCTTTGATGGAAACGATTACACAAGTCCTTACAAGCCTGAATCTGGAAAAAAATTACCTAAACATGGGTTGAAAATAACGGTTAAAGACACATTTGATAGAGGACGAACTGCTCTTATTGAGCTTTCTAAATCAAAATGACATTGAAAAAACCCGACTTTTCACTATCAGAGAAAAGTCGGGTTTTTTCGGGTTACTATTCTTTTAACCAAGAGTTAGCAAGTTTCATAGCTCCTTTAGCTGACTCTGTAACTGCCTCAGCTGTGATGACTAATGTCTCTGGTAATCCTTTAAGTTGTAAGGTATATGTCCTATTTTCACATGTATCTTCTTGCTACCTCATATAAATAGAAGCAACAATAATCGAAAATTATTGTTGCTTCTATTTATATGATTTTCTGTATTCTAAAATCTAATTTAAAGAAAGAAGGAATATTCATGGTCTGTCGAAAACGATTACGTTCTGTAGTTCCAATTATAGGTATAAATGATAGTTCAAATCAGTATAGTACCATTTATGGCGTTGATCCTAGTCGGATAAACGAGGCGATAGCTTTGGCCTCGGCTTTCAGTGGAGCTCTTGATCCCCAAACACTGCAGTTCGATTTGAATAAGGCAACCCAAATTGCACAAAACGAAAACCTATGGGTTATAGGAGAAGTGGATCAAACCATTATCAGCCAAACTATTCAAATCGATAATATGGTGAATCAAATCATGCAATTATTGAGTCAATTGCTTAATGCTAGCTTTCCTGAAGGAGAAATAACGAATCAATTAACTATTGCTATGACAAATGTTTTTACAAATTTAAATTTACAGGAAAGTTCAGATTGGATTTTCTGGAAAAAGGAAGATGCTTATAGTACAACATACTTGTATAATATACTTTTTGCTATTGAATCTAGGGGATGTATATCATGTATCCCTATGGGATTTGAAATTTCAGTTGATATTGAAAAAGAAAAAGTATTATTTATCACTATTAAGGATAAGCATACTTATTCAGTTCGCTTAACTGCCATTAATGCATATGGAACGGCTTGTCTGCCTTGATCTTCAGTGTTGATTACTAGTCATTCTACCCACTAGGAGCTATTTTAAAGTCAATTTATTGATTCTGTATAGCACCTACTCACCATCTTGAAAGTATGCTTTTAATACTTTTCGAATACGTCGTGCGGAAAACCCATCTCCATATGGGTTTTTTGCATTTTTCATATCCTTGTAAATCTGTGTGTTGGTTAGTAATAGGTGAATCTGCTTGTAGATCTCCTGTTTCCCAGTTCCTACTAGCCGGATTGCCCCTGCTTGTAATCCTTCTGGTCTTTCGGTTGTATTTCTAGTTACCAATACGGGGACATCAAGAGAGATCGCTTCTTCTTGAATCCCCCCTGAATCAGTTACGATGATGGTCGAACGCTTCATGACATGGCAAAATAAATGGTATTCCATCGGCTCCACAAGCAAAATTCGTTTGTGACGCGGAAGATATTTTTGAACTTCTTTTCTCACTTTCGGACTTTTATGGACAGGGAATACAATTAAGGTTTGTTCTTGAGACTGAACGATCATGTGGAGCGCCTGATACACTTCTTTTAATTCTTCTATATTTTCTCTACGATGGGTTGTTACTAAGATGATTTTCCATGGTTTTTCTTCGATTATCTGCAATTTTTTAGGTAATATAACTGGGATTTGCAAAGTAACCATAAGTGCATCGATAACGGTGTTTCCAGTTACAAATATGTTTTTGGGCGGAACTTGTTCTTGTATCAAATTTGCCCGATTTTCCTCCGTGCAAGCAAAATGAATATTGGATAGTCTCGTTACAAGTTGGCGATTTAGTTCTTCTGGAAATGGAGAATCAAGCCTATATGTTCTCAACCCAGCCTCCACGTGTCCTACGGGAATTTGGTTTAAAAAGGCTGTATATGCTCCGATTAGAGTTGTTGTAGTATCTCCATGAACTAATACCAAATCGGGCTGTATTTCTTGATACACATCATTCAAATTTAAAATGAGATGGCTTGATAGTTCAACTAACGATTGGTTGGGTTTCATTGTATTCAAATCATAATCTGTCTTAATACCGAAATGTTGCATGACTTGATCTAGCATCTCTCTATGCTGAGCTGTATTGATTACTACTACCTTAAAAAAAGGGTCCCTTAATAGCTCTTTAATAACGGGAGACATTTTAATTCCTTCTGGCCGTGTTCCAAATACAATTGCCACTTTTTTTATCATCGACATCATTCATCCTCTCCTGTTCTTTTTTATGGGATAGGTGATTGTTCGTTCCGAATTACTACAGATCTCATATAATATTTCGAAACTCGCAAGAAAGGGATGTGATCTGGTGAGTGTTATGGCAAGTATTTGGGTACTATTCCTAATCCAAATTACGTTGATGATTCTGATGATTGATCTAAGTAATCGTGTGGATCGATTTTCTTGGAGAACACAGGCACTACGTCGCTTACTTCGTTCGAAACTACACACAAACGTCAACATCATGACAGATGCAGGAGTTGTATCAGGAGTTTTAGAACGGGTAGGTTCTGATGGGATTCAATTAGAAGAAAGTAATGGAGATTTGGTCATCGTTCCGATTCTTAGTATTCGTGCGATTCTTTCTTAGGAGTGATAATGTTGAATTTGAGACAAATGTTACAAGCACAAGTAGGGAAAAATGTTGAGGTTTATTTCATGAATGAAGTGTTAGAAGGAAAAATACTTACCGCTAGACCTAACGTATTTGAAATTGAGATATCTGGCGGTACCTATACAAGTCCATTTACACAAGCTGAGATTCCTTATAATGTCCCCTCCTACGTTCGGGTATTAGTATAGTAGTGCTGGGTAAAAGCTCGATTCTATGTCGAGCTTTTACTTTTCAAATCGATTAGCCATTTTGGATAGGCGTTTTTCTTAGCTTGATGTGTAATGCTAAGAGAATGGAGTCTTCGATGATAGATGGGTGATGGGAGTAAGATTACACTCACATCTTTCATTTTTAATCGATATAGGAGTTCCAAGTCTTCATATAATCGTCCTTTATAAAGTCCTCCTTCATCCCAACCGCCGATCTGGAATAGAGCATCTGTTGAATAAACTCTGGGACAAATGACGGTGCCCGATTGAATGAACCGCTCAAGTTGATCCCATTTGGGTGATTGAATACCTCGATATCGGGGCCCCCTTTTCCCTTGTTCCCATAAATAATAATTTCCGTAAATAAATTGAATATGATCTTCGCCAATAGCATCTGTAGCTTCATATATAGACTGAACAGCGTGGGGGGATAACCAATCATCTGCATCCAGCTCCATAAGCCATGGAGTACACGTATGGTTTAGAATTTGATTTAAAGCATACGCTTTCCCTTTGTTTTCTTTTCCTCTGAGAACTGTTATGCGGGGATCATGTACTTCGTTTTGCAAAATATTTGTTGTGGAATCAGTAGATCCATCATCATAAACAAGTAAATGCCAATGAGGGTTTGTTTGATTCTTTACACTTTGTACGGCCCACATTAACATATGACCCATTTGATAAGTGGCAATGCCAATTGTAACGATTGGATTTTCGTTAGTGGGATGACCCTTGTAATGATGATTTGGTTGGATGATGGGTAAGATGAGCCTTTCAACCACTTCTCTCTTCTCCCAAGGGAACTCGCGAGTAGATGGAGTATATCCACATTCTTCTGCGTTCCAATAGATCCAATGCTTATCATCGGAGTAACGTAATTGATCTTCCCGTACATAGTGTTGAAAAGGGAGCCTATTCCATTCTGAAAATGGTATATCATGACTGTTACAAAAAAAGACAACAGGAATGTTTCTTTCTTCATGAATGACGATAATCCCACGGTATGAATTCTTACTATGACATTTTGTTTCTATCCATAAAAAGAAATCAGGCAAAAAGGTATCACCAGATTGGCAGACTACTAGGATTTCTTGATTAGACAAATATGAACGGATTTTGTTCAACCTCGATCCATAATCTTCTTTTATCACACTAATTTGTATATCAGATGCATATCGTTTTATAGACTGAATCGTTAGGTCTGTCGTCCATGATTCATACTTTTCTAGTATGACGATATGAATGATGCTCTTCCTTTCTATTTCGAGATGGCTACCTGAGTTTAAGGAGGAATGAAAGTGGCTATTATCCTATATCCCCCAACGATTGATTGGACTTGGATGAAACAGAGGCCGCAACAAATCTTATCCCAATTTGCTGCAGACGGACATACGGTCTACTATGCAAACCGGACTCAAACAGCAGAATCCTTAACAGAAGTAAAGCCTGGATTATATGTGGTATCAAATTGGGATACATGGGTAGGCGAGAAATTACCAATCATTCGAAAGACAACTCATGAGCCTATTGGGATCTGGTGTAGTAACCCACTCTTAGTAAAGAGCCTGCCCTATCATCTTGTTGACTGGGTGGTATATGATTGTTTAGATGATTTTGCGGAGTGGTATCCTTATGAGATAGAAATGTTTCAGAAGGCAAATGTTCTTTTCTGTACCTCTGAACGGATTTACAAGAGAATAAAGCGGATGAGTAACCTTCCAATCCACTTGGTTCGCAATGGATACGATCCCAGCATGGGATTACATGTAAGCACAAATGTAACTCCATCATCAGAACCCATTCTGGGCTATGTGGGTGCGTGGGCGCCTTGGATTTATCTTTCGATTTTACAGCGTTGTGCACAACTCCCCGGTGCCATCGTGCAAGTGATTGGTCCTGAGTTCGGATCAAAATTTATTACCCATCCTACTATTCAATTCCTAGATAACATCCCTCATTATCAGTTACACCAATACATTCAACAGTTTTCGGTCTGTTTAATTCCTTTTCGGATCAATGCTATCACATTAGCGACGAATCCTGTAAAAGCGTATGAGTACTTAGCTAGCGGGAAACCCGTTATCTCCACCGCACTCCCAGAATGTCGAGCTATGAGTCCTTATATCGATATCGCTGAAGATATTCGGAATTTTGTCGAGTTGGTGGAATGGCGTTTGAAGGAACCTGGAGACTCGGAATCCAGGATTCAGTATGCATTATCAAATACTTGGGAGCATCGATATCTTGAAATAAAGCAACATCTCCCTATACACTTCTTATCCTAGGGGGGATTGGATTGATTTCTTTAGTTCGCTGACACACTTGTCACTCCATGCTTCACATTCTTTTACTCGTTCATGGATCGATTTCATCTTCTGCTTTCCTGTTTGAAGTAGGAACCTCATTTGCTTTCTTAGGTCTGAATCTGAAATACCTGCTTTACAACCATATGCATCTAGATCAAAGTACTTTAACAAACTATGAACTTTACTCATACTGCTCACACATAAAACAGGCACTAGGTTTCGAATGGCTACTAAGGATGGGTGTAGTTTAAATGACAACAAAAAATCAAGGTTTTGGATATATGAATAAGTAGTTTCTAAGTCGTACTCTGGTTTTACGACATCTACCCTTCCACCAGGAGCCAACTTTAAGATCGCTTGGCATAATGAATTGCACACTTCTGTGTCTGCATAAAGATTATTCGACTGATTCACTACAGGGATGCAAACAATCTCATACCCTTCACTAGCAAGCTCAGCTAGCACAGTTGATACTTGCTTCATCGGGAAGCTTTCGTAAGCGTGGATACACACACCAATTCGATTACCTGACTTCGGTTTGATGATAGGATAGTTTGGTTGTTTATAGGAAAATACAACATCTGGGGCATGTTGAACATCACTATGAAATTTCAATTTCTTGGCAATTCCAACCGAATTTTGGTCACGAAAAAAAGTTGCTTTTGCTTTTTGTATAATTTGTCTATATTTCTCTACTTCTTCAGCATCCCATGACGACTCTGGATAAAAATCTACAATCCCAACACCGTATACCCATGTAGGAATCTTGCCTAATTGAGAAGGGAAATAATAGTTATTAAACTTATAGGGGGTAATTAAATCTCCCCCGCCAACAATTACTGCATCTATTTGTTCGTGATCTATATACCCCTTATAGCCGAATACTCGGTGTTCATGAAATACTTGTTGAAACGTTTTTAAAAACAACTCATCTCCAAAGTTCCCTAGCCCATAATACCCGCAGATACCAATATTCATAATCTACTCCTCACTCCTACTTTTTCAGTTGAAAACAAGTTAAACGAACCCCATCCAGTGGCAATGCCCTTTTTGCTGTAGAACGTAAGTGGAATCTAGTTAAATGATCCCTCATTACCTGCTGGGTTACATCAAAAGAGACCGTTGTCGAAAACGGATGCGATATCTGCATCTTGGCAATTTTTTTTACACTGGGGCGATTATTATACGTGATCGTATCCGAATGCCAATCTTCAATCGGAGTGGACAAAATGATTTGCCAGTCCTCATGTGACTGTGGTTCAAGAGGAAGATCAAAATCCAGATATACTCGCGTACTATCTGCAGGAATGAGCTCCGCTTGGCTTACCCGAAAATAACATTCGTAACATGTTCCTTGACTGGGCAAGCCTATAAATGCAGGGTCTTTTTCTAGAGGCATGTTTTCATAATAGGAATTTACTGTATTATGCTGGAGAGGAATATGTGTGGAGATATAGTAGATTGATTGCATGATTTTCTGCAACCCATCTTGATTAGACGAAATCTCTTTTCTTCTTGGTGCGAGAATGTGCTCATTTACCATTTCAAATCTCTTTTCCCATCTATGTTGCTTAGCAAAGCTCATTCTTTTTCGAGAATTTTTTTTCAGATTCACAAGTGCCATCCGTATTGCTTTAACAAATTGATTTGGTTGATCGGCAATGAGCACATATGGCTTCATTTTTAGTACTTCGGGTAGCGGTGTAGAAACAACCGGTTTACCTGTTGCTAGATATTCGTAAACTTTAACCGGGTTTGTACTGTGCGTTATCCGATTGATAGCAAACGGAATAATCCCGACATCAATATAACGTAGATAAAATGGGAGTGTTTCATAGCTCTTATGCCCGAGGAAAAACACATTATCTCCTAGATCAGGCTCATCAGATCTTAAGTTGGGTCCGATAATCAAAAATTGTGCCTCAGGCATTTCCCTAGAGAGTGCCTGAATTATTTTTTTATTCACCCAAGGGGCCCATGCGCCAATATATCCAATTCGCGGTCCATGGTGTGCAGGTATTTCGGGTATCTCATCTAATCGAGGTTGGTTCTTTACTTGAGCAAAGTGCTCATATTCACATCCATTAGGAATTAGATGAATGGGCTGTTGTGGAACCAACTTTCTCATTTTTTCTTTTAGATGATCCGCAGTGCAAACGATAGCATCTGCAAGAGGGGCATACATTTGTTCTTCCCGTTCCCAGTCTGGAAAATCATCCACACAGTCATAAATTAACGTATTGGTTTGAAATAAACGGGCGTGTGGAATTTTACGGCTCCAAGAGGTCCAGTAAATTGTATCTCTCTGTGAAGGAAGCTGGGGAAGAATTTCATTTAGAAAGAAGTTTGGGTGTTGCACGACAAAGAGATTTTCTGCTACTTCTTGAACAGCAGGACCTTCTACACATGTCTTATTGAAAAATAAAACAGTATGTCCGTTCTTTGCAAATTGCAACATCATATGTTGTGGACGTTGTCGCATATAGGACCAATTTAGCGTGGGCGGATAAATGACTAATCCCAATTGAACCACCACTTCCTTCGACGTTTCTATTAATATATGTACGTAAATAGAAAGTGTTTGTGATAATACACATCTAAACTCAATTTGATGATGGGCATCAGAAAGTGATAGAATCTATATTTGAAACTCCTTGTAGAAAGAGGTCAACTACCATGAGTACTTCAGAAATATACCATGTACTCCTCTATTACAAATATGTAAAAGTGGAAGATCCAGTATCGGTAGCAGACGAGCATCGCGCTCTATGTCAACAATTAGGCTTAAAAGGCCGTATTTTAATTTCTCCAGAAGGTATCAACGGAACGTGTTCGGGTACCATTGAAGCAACAAATCGATATATAGAAGTAATGAACCAACACCCCCTCTTCTCTGATATCTTTTTTAAGATTGACGAGCATGAAGGACATGCTTTTAAAAAGTTATATGTACGTGCCAAGAAAGAGTTGGTGACCTGGCGATTTGAAAACGATTTTGATCCTACTGAATTAACGGGTAAATACTTAAGTCCGGCTGAGTTTAAAGAGCATCTCTTGCGTGACGATGTGCTCGTCATTGATGGTCGAAATGACTATGAATATGATCTTGGGCATTTTCGTGGCGCGATTCGGCCAGGAGTGGAAACCTCTCGTGACTTTCCAGAGTGGATCCGTGAAAATCTAAGCCAGTTCAAAGATAAAAAGGTTATTAGCTATTGCACGGGGGGCATTCGTTGTGAGAAGTTAACGGGCTTCCTATTACAGGAAGGCTTCCAAGATGTATCTCAATTACATGGTGGTGTCGTAAACTATAGCCAAGATCCTGCGACAAAAGGAGAATTATGGGATGGGAAGCTTTATGTGTTTGATGAGCGAATCTCAGTTCCCGTAAATCATGTAGATCCAACTGTGGTCGGAAAATGCCACCATTGTCAGGCACCTGCTGAAACCTATATCAATTGTGAATATGACCTTTGTCACCATCAACATCTTGTCTGTCCGGAGTGTGAAGAAACCTATAATGGTTATTGTAAAAAGGAATGTGAAGAACAAGACTTAATTCGGAAAGAAGCATAGTCTGACAACCTACCTAACATTTTGACTTTAAGTCAGGCGTTAGGTTTTTTTGTTACCTAACATTACACTTTTGTAATCCGATCGGTATGCATGTGTAAGTCGTTTGTAACAACACTCTATAGTTAGATTCCCCTCCACTCTAGTATTCTGTTAGAGGTAAAGGGTATTTTTAACAAGGAGGAGAAAGTGATGGAGGTTCTTAGAGTAAGTCATCTTACTAAGGAAATTGGTAACAAAACGATTGTGAATCGTGTACACATGCAGGTAAATGAAGGTGAGGTTTACGGATTTCTCGGGCCAAACGGTGCCGGAAAAACGACCACGATCCGAATGATCGTTGGACTAATCCAAGCAACCCAAGGCAGCGTTCGTATCTGTGGCCACGATATTGGAACGGATCGGGAAAAAGCAATGAAAATGGTAGGTGCGATTGTGGAAAATCCAGAGACCTATTCATATCTCAGTGGATATAAGAACTTGATTCACTATGCACGATTAGCCGGGATTCAAAATAAAGAAATACGTATCAAGGAAGTAGTTGCTTTCGTTAAACTAACCGATCGCATTCATGACAAGGTGAAAACCTACTCTCTTGGAATGCGCCAACGTTTAGGTTTGGCTCAGGCATTACTAGGAAAGCCAAAGCTCTTAATCTTGGACGAGCCTACTAATGGCCTAGATCCTGAGGGGATTCGGGAGTTTAGAGGCTTGGTACGTCAACTAGCTGATCAAGGAACAGCTGTATTTGTCTCCAGTCACATTTTAAAAGAAATGGAAGCGATTTGTGACCGAATTGCCATCATCAAAAATGGCCGAATCATCACAGAACAAAATGTCGCGAAGGTATTAGAAGGACAAGGCCAAAAGGTGCGAATAAAAGCAGATGAAATCAAGAAAGTAGAAGTCATTTTGCAACAAAATGAAATTTCTTATCAAGTGATCGACCACAATACGATGGATATCCCAATAGCAGAAAGCGAAGTTTCGGAGTTAGTGCGCTTTCTATCTATGCATAATGTAAATCTGAGAAGTATCGAAACCGTAAAAGATTCATTAGAAGAATTATTCTTTAACTTTACAGCAGATGAAGAAGGGGAAAAGAAAAATGCGTGATATAGGAATCGTTATCCTCAATGAATGGATGAAAATGAGACACCGCTTAAAGATTTGGTTGGTTTTTGGGATGACCATCTTGCTTGCAATTGGATTTTCTTATTTGTCATTCTCAGGAGATCAATATAAAGCAGCAGATATTGCTTCCGTTCAGAAAAATGATCTTGCTCATAATACGAAAGAACTGGAGAAAATCAAAAAAAACGGAAATCCTGAGGAAATAAAAGAGTTGGAGAAATCGATTGAAAGAACGAAACAAGGCATTAATACTACAGAAAATATATTGAAAGGAAATTGGAAACCTGCTATCAAGCTTAAACTAGAGCAAGATAAGGCAGAGCTCAAAAATGCTAAACAAGACAAAAAAACGATACATTCAGACGAAGCTAGTAATTTAGAGAAGCAAATTGCTTTTAATGAGCATTACTTAAAGCAAGACGAACGTCCCTTACTAACTCAAAATGGTGGAAGTTTTTCACTTACTGAGTCAACAGCTTACTCTGCAACAAAGAATGTACTTGGTCTTGGATTATCTTTGATCCTACCATTGATGGTAATCCTGATAGTAGCTGATATAGTATCCGATGAAACAACACGAGGTACGTTAAAGTTACTCTTGATTCGACCTATTTCAAGAACCAAAATCTTATTTGGTAAATGGACTGCAAGCATACTGGCAACTGCATTATTGGCAGTTATCTTTTTTACCGCCGTTCTTTTAACAAACTTTGCTCTATATGGAACATTTGGGGCTCACGCTCCTCAATTTATGGATGTTTCGTATGTAGAACATATGGTGAAACATACGGTGGATCAATTCCTGTTCGATGGACCACAATACAGTCAAGCAACTCTTGTACCTATTTCAGAAGCTCTATTCTATGGCTTCGTGCATATGTTATTCGCTTCCATTGCAATTGCATCTCTGGCATTCTTATTTTCTACTATTTTTGCATCATCTATGATTAGTACGGCCATCCCTATGGTTATCATCGTAGCTGGATCTGTTTTGCTCAGCATGCCTTTGAAAATTCCCGTCCTTAAATACTTTATTGGTACAAACTTAAGTTTTAGTAGTACATGGTTAGAAAGCACCTATGCGAGTATAAGTGACTTCTATATATTAACAAGGACTAACATAACGATGACAGGTAGTATCATGATTCTCTTGGGCTGGATCGTCGTCCCTACTATTATCGCATTCATCCACTTCCGTAAAAAAGACATATTGAACGCTTAGTACTCATCTGACAGAAGCATGTCCTAGTTTGCATAGGTGTGCTTCTTTTCTTTTGCACAAAAATGATCTACTTCTCCCCTTCACTTTCTGTTACGCTAAATACACATCTATAAACGATGAATCAGTAACAGCCTAGGGTCTCTATATCTGACTACTGCGATGTTAGTGAGCCTACTTAATGGCACTAGTTGACCTAAATCAGCCAACCATAGCATATCCATTTCTTATCATAACCAAAGGTGATCATATGCCCCCTATCTTTCGTTCCCGAAAACTACCAGAAGCAGTAAATCAACGTATCTCTCGCTTTCCCGAAGATGTACAAGAATTCTTTCATGAAATGGTCAGTGCAGACCGCTCTCCATTGACAGTTGCGAACTATGCCTACGACTTCACTCTCTTTTTTGACTTCTTGAGTGAACGAGACCTAGAACTGAAAGACGTCGAAAGCCAAACCCTAAAAAGGTTCTTCCGCCATATTGAAAACGGCTACGAACGCAGCGTCATGATAAAAGTAAACGATGAATGGATCGAGCGAAAGCATTACCGAGAGAATTCACGAAGCGGAAAACAGCGGAAAAGAGCCTCCCTTCGCTCCCTATTTCGCTATCTCGTGAGAGCTAAGCTACTAGAGCGAGATCCGATGGAAGAATATGAAGATGCCTCCCTCAAAGCTCGCTCGAAGCAAAAAGTACCTGTGTTTCTCACTCAAGAAGAAGCGCTTCGCCTTGTGAAAGCCGTTCAAAGCTACCATGCCAAGAAAAAGAAAAAAAATTGGATGGAACTAAGAGACACAGCTATTCTACTCTTGTTACTAAATACAGGTATGCGGGTATCAGAGCTTATCTCGCTTAATCTGAATAGCATTCAGAGCCAGGGGAATCAATACCGTATTGTCGTAATCGGTAAAGGCGGAAAAGAGAGAATGCTAATGCTCAACCGAACCGCTACAGAGGCTCTTCTCGCCTATCTGGATCGAAGGCCCATAGATCGTGTGCCACCACTCCATGTAGAGGCACTCATCTTAAACAAAAACTTTACGAGAATCAGCCGAAAAGGGATCTCAGAAATATTAAAAAAATATGTAAGAGAAGCAAAGCTCCCCCCTAAAGCAGCTACTATCTCGCCACACAAATTAAGACATACCTTAGCAACTCTTCTGCTCTCAAACGGAGAAAACCTCCGCGTTGTGCAGGAGATACTCGGACACTCTAACATTCAGACGACTCAAATCTATACCCACGTAATTAATACAGAAAAAGATGAAGCATTAGAAAGGTTAGAGAATATGTTTTGATTTCAGTTTGAAAATAACGAACCTATGTTTGTTGTCATGGCTATTTTCATGTATACTATGAATAACGAAATCAGGAAAAACAAGGGGGACGAGAGCTTTGAACAAGTTATCCTCTCGCCAACAAGCTATTTTAAAATACATACAAAGAGAAGTTCGAGAAAAAGGCTACCCACCTTCCGTGCGAGAAATCGGTGAGGCGGTAGGTCTTGCCTCAAGTTCAACAGTTCACGGTCACCTGTCTAGACTTGAGAAAAAAGGATTTATACGACGTGATCCTACGAAGCCGCGTGCGATTGAGTTACTATTAAAAGAAGAGTCAGACACAATCCCTTCTACTCCCCTACCAGATACGGTTATGATTCCAATGCTTGGGAAAGTTACAGCTGGTGACCCTATTACGGCTATTGAAAACATTGAAGAGTATTATCCACTACCCAAACGACTCATGAAAAATGTCGATGATCCGTTATTCTTGTTAACCATTCAAGGGAATAGTATGATTAACGCAGGGATTTTAAGTGGAGATTATGTGGTCGTACGTCGACAGCAAACGGCTAATAACGGTGAGATCGTCGTGGCTATGACAAATGATGGTGAGGCAACCGTGAAACGATTCTACAAAGAAGCTGATCATATTCGACTCCAACCCGAAAATGATCAGCTCGAGCCCATCCGTCTTCCTCAAGTAACAGTACTCGGAAAAGTGATTAGCTTAATTCGCGAAGTTATGTAAAAACCTGGTCAACTCTGGCCAGGTTTTTACATAATATAGAACTAATCTGTCAAAACTCCGTGGAATACCACATCAAACTCAGCTTGATTTTTGTTGTTTACTCGATAGTTGACAAAATAGGTTGTCACCGTTTTATAACCACTCCAAGATTGGTTATTTAGATCGACTAGCACTTGATCCACTCTCTGATTCATTGCTTTCCAGTCTTGATATTTCCCTTTGGTGGTAGATAAAGTGTAAGTACCTCGAAGAGTAAATGTATTGAGATTATGAGACTGATTGGTACGAGTAACGACATTACTTAGATTTATGACCGATTTTATCTTACTGTACACTTGGTTCCGATCCATGTAGGGATGCTTTCTCAAATAGATATCTGACACATGCGGCGTAGGCAATTGATCGATTTGATTGACTAGTTTTTGCATGTAATTTTGGTAGGCTGTATTTAGATTTTGATCTCGGCTCAATTGATCGATATATCGATCGTAAGCGCTTACATCTTTACGGATAATTGAATTATTGAGATAATCTAACATGGGTAAAAAGGTTGTATACATATAGGATTGGAAAGCAAAGGCATAGTTATAAAAATCCCACGATCCATACTTTGCATGCAGGGTTTGTGAAACTGTATAGCGATCTGCTGGGTCCTTAGCTAACTGTTTGACAATCGTTTTCCGTGGTTGAACTCCACTAATGCGAGTAGATCCTGCGAAAAACTCAGCACTTCCCTCTTCAAACCAAGTTAACCTCTCCCCTTCATAGAAGGGACCATCACCAAACATGCCAGGAATGGAATATCGCCCTTGAAAATAATGCGTTACTTCATGGCGAAATAATTCTTCTAAAGAATAAACGCTTTGTGCTGGGGTTCGCTCATATGTGAAAAAAGTACCAATGGATTCAATATAAATCCCACCGTTATCTGTGCTAAATCCATATAGCAATCGATTTAACTTATACTCATCTGGATTGCTATAAACCACAATGGTCAAGATATCATCTGGATTGCCCTTCTCGAGTTCAGTGTCTCTTCCTAGTATGCGATGAAACTGTGACTTTACTTCCTTAGATGCCCAGTACAAACGGAGCACTTTTTCTGCAGTCACTTGTCCCCCCGTCTTAAATACAACAGAACCATTATCAAATGTGTATGACTTTGGCAAATAATATTGTTTGGCAGTACCTAAAATTTGATCTAAGTTGAGTCTCTTACCATCTGCATCTACACTGTTATAAAGATTTTTAATTTGTACGGCTGCTATTAGATAGGGCTCACTGTTTTGTGGATATTTCTTCATGGATTCGGTAATAACCTGGTTTCCTCTGTTGGGTTGACTATGAAAACTACCTAACCGGCTCACATAATAAATCCCATTGTTTATCAGCCATGTACTCTCTTTATTGAAAGTGTTTAACAGAGCAAACTGGCCCACTTCTTCGATAAACGGATTGATTTTTCCATACCAAGGAGTTTGTGTTGGGGGGACATTTTCATCGTACATATAAGTGTCCAATTCATAGTCAATGTTACTCATTAGAGTATATACAGCATTCCCTTTTGAGTATTGAGGTAGATAGGTATTGATATTCGCACGATATTGGGAGAAAATCGGAGCTGCTAAATTTACAGTTTCTACATCACTTGAGGCATTTCCAATTAACATTGCATAGGAAGCAATAACTTGATCTTGTGCAGTTGTTCCGAGCTTAAAGTTCGAATTACGGGCGATTGCTTTTAAAGCAGGCAAACAACGATCATGAAATGTACGTTGATTCAAATAGTTTAACTCCGAGTAGTAGAACCCTAGAAAAAATCCTGACCGTAGCACTTCTACCAAAGTGGGAATGCCGAGATTATTTTCACTTGTAAACTGCGTACCTTTTTGCCCGAGAGCATTTATTATCGCTTGAACACGTGCTGAGTCACGATAAAACTGGTATGAGTCTTGGTTAAACTCAAATAGGTCTGGGATTTGGCTCCACGTTATGGTACTCAGTAGATTGATTAATTCGGTGTGGTTGAGTGTAACGAGGTACGACATCGGATAATCAGCTTGAGCGCGGATTGTTGGGGTTGGTTTTTTTTGAGGTGGACGACTGGACAAGTCTTGCGATTTTTGTTGATGGGCTGTTGTGTGATCTAATTGTAATTCTGTTGACTCTTGTATCTTCCCCTTAGGAGTCTTTTTTTGAGAAAGATTTACCTTTCCGTTTACAAATTGTCCCCAAGTGCAATACACAGGAGTGAGCATCATCATAAAGGCAATGAATAGTGAGACATAAGCATGTTTTTTCATTTTGAGTCCCCCTAGAATGTATTAATCTCTATTTTCATTCTAATATTAATTTTCTGATAAGTATATATTATTTGTATATTAAGTTTTTTGTTCCTCTGTTTTCTCGTCTTGTTCTTCCGCTAAAATTTCTGAAGGCTACAACTTGGGCTTTCCCTATAGGTGAAATGACAAGCATCGTATATTCTCGGAGAATACAAATAAAGAAAACATTTTTCTATGATTTAGATAGATTCTCATTTCTAATAAAAAAGGAAAGATGTTATGCTGTACTTAGAACATACCATTATCGACACTCAGGAAGGACTTTGTAATCAGTTGATGTCTGTCTTTCGCACAATAGGAGAGGCCTTATTTTATAGAGGCATTGGCTTTGATTCTTGTGTTATTCTATCGAAAGCCTACACCAGAACTTCCATCAACTTCGATTCCCCTCCCTATTTTACCGAAATTCCAATTGATTTATTTGTTGATATGACTGATCTGACAAATGTACTTAATTCGATAAATATCCAACTTATACGATCCAGAGCCGAAATTGTATCTCCTTGTCAAGGCATTATTGAGTGTTGGAGACCTCCGTTGAGAGATATGACGGAGTTAGAACACAGAATCTTAGGTCAATTTATAGCGCATCATTTTCCTATAGCAAAACGAGCCCTTTCATTAGCTCATTTTATTGTTCAAGTAATATCTGCTGTTTGCCCTAAATGGGAAGCGATTCACTATAGAGTAGAAAGAGATCTGCTTGTCATGATCCCCCCTGAAGTTTTAGATTTGCATAGAAATAATCAGATGGAAAGTACTCTCTCTACTATTCATCATAATAAGGATCTTTCTGCTATTTACCTTGCCTGTGGACTTCAAGAACCAGAGTATGATCATGTGGTAAAACAAATCAAGCAGCACTATCCCCATTTAGAAGTATTTAATAAAAAACAAGTTTTAAAAGGGTTTCCCGAAATAGAATTCCAATTTAATCAACTCACTTTAGAAGAACAAGCTTTAGTAGATTGGGTAGTTTGTCAAACGGCTCCTTCGTTTAGCGGATGGTATAATTCCTCGTTTTCTTATTTAGCCGCTTATATACGTCATTATCGGGGGGTGAACCCAACTACTACAAAGTTAAGTCCTGAAACAACTGGGATCTGGGATCTGTGGTTCCCTCGTATATGAACGAATCTTGCTTCCATAAAAAAGCATCTCTAAAATAATCAACATTTAGAGATGCTTTTTTATATCTAAAATTATCCTCGATCCACCTATAATAAGTTAAAAAATAATCCGAACCATTGTACCCTCCCCAACTGTCGATTCTAGCTCTACACCATGATGCAACTTCTTACATACCTCTTTTACCAAATAGAGCCCCATTCCTGTTGATTCACGATATTTCCGTCCATTTTCTCCCGTGAAATAAGGGTCAAACACTCTCTTCTGATCTCTCATGGGAATCCCAATGCCATAATCCCGCACCTCTAAAACGAGATTCTTTCCCCTTGGATACGAAGTAAACTGGATCTTTTCCCCGGTTCCTGCTGAATAACGAACCGCATTTAGCATGATTTGCCCGATCATGAATGAAAGCCATTTCGCATCCGATTCGACAACGATATCCCCCTCTACCCTATTGCTCGGGTATACATCATTTCGAATAAAGGATCGTTTGTTATCATGAATCATTCTGTTAATCAACGATTGTAGATGAACTTTCTCTACATGAAAATCCTGTTCAAAAACATCTAATCGTGAAGTATAAAGAATCGTTTCTAACCCTTTTTCCATGCGGTCTGTCTCTTCGCGGATACTTTCAAAAACAGGGTCAATTTTCCCTTTCAATGTTAAATGAATGACTGATAACGGTGTCTTCATCTGGTGAACCCATTGATTAATAAAGGTAATATGTTGTTCTTGCTTCCCTTCGTACCGATGAATTTGTTCCTGATAAAAGCGATATTGTGCACGTAGAAGGGTCTGGATTGCCTTGGCGAGCGGCGACCAGTTTCGGGTTAGAACAAACTCATCCCAATTATGAAAAGGATGAGAAAGACTGCGATAAATGGAGCGATTCGTGATATAGCGGAAAAAGAGATAGATCGTTAATAGGAAAAAGCCAAAAAAGACGGAATAGAGAGCTGTTAAGTGATTTCGATATCCATCTAACCAATAGATGGATAGAATGATGAAAAGTTGGGTCGAATTAAAGAGGATGAGAGAAAGATGATCTCGTATGAAAAGTCTCATTTCTCCTGTTCACTCTCCCATGTAACCATAATTCGATACCCTGCCCCCCTTATGGTTTCGAGAGCATCCTTTGCCCCAATCTCTTGTAATTTCTTTCGGAGTCGATTAATCCATACGTTTAGTGTATTCCCATCAACAAACTGATGACTGTCCCAAACTGCATCCATTAGATGTTCTCTGCCGACTACTTGGTCCGGATTCTCCAGAAAAACCTCCAATAAAGCTCCTTCTTTATGACTTAAATCGATTTCTTGGTCTCTTAGCTTCATCCTTAGTGTATCTGGATAATATACCAACCCAGCTAGTTTTAGAGCCCTTCTCTTCCTTTTTTCGGAAAATCCCATTCGGCGGAAATGATTTTCGATCTTCGCAACAACGATTTCAGGATAAAAAGGTTTGGTGATATAGTCATCTGCCCCATTTTGTAGAGCCATTAGTTGATCCATCTTCTCTTCTCGTGCAGAGATGAAGAGAATCGGACAAGTGGAAATCGTACGTATTTGGCGACACCAATAAAAACCATCGAAACGTGGGAGGTTGACATCTAATAGTACTAAATCTGCCTCTGCTTCTTGAAATGATTCCAGAATTCGGTCGAAATCGGTTGCCACTACTACGCGGTAGCCATATTTTTCAATGTAGGATTTTAAAAGTGAGCTTATTTTCGGATCGTCTTCTACGATAAAAATGGTATGAATGTTGATTCCTCCTAACATGAAAGCACCTCAGGGTTTAGTGTGTACTGAGGTGCTTGTATTTATTTTACGCATTCATGGATTCAACCATCACTCGATCGACTTGTCGTAAATAGAGCATGCGAACGATTAAGAAATAGATCAACTGCACAGCTAGGAATCCAGCAATCGTTATCAGTGAAGCGGGGAGCATATTTTGTCCTTCAATGATATCAGCTATCTGTGACTTCAGTATTTGCATAACCGATATCGTAACGAGTCCTGCAATAACGGTTGGAATGAAGAACAGCATGGCGATCTGAATCGTACATGTTCGTCTCATCTCCCGTACACTTAAACCAATCTTAGAAAGCATATGGTAGATCCGCTGATCCTGATTTAGGTCTGTGTATAGTTTGAAATAAAGGAAGCTAGCAATAGCGATTGAGAATACAGCTACTGTAAAGATTCCAACAAAACTAAACATGCTACGTGTCTCTTGGATTTTAAGGTAAACGCCTGCTCTTGTTTCAACAATGCCATTAATACCACGGTCTAGCTGGAAGAACTCTTCTAATTTTTTGCTCAGTTTCCCTTCTTTCGAGTCTGGGCTTGGAAATCCTTGATTAGACCAGCTTGGGATGGAATAGAACGCAGAAACATGCTCCCTTCCCTCCACCTTAGGCTTTTTATTTAGATTTCCTTGTAAGCGTTTAAACGTTTCATCGCTCACAACAACTAATGAAACAACACTGTTAAATCTTTTATCGATTTGTTGTACAATCTTCAAATCGTATTGCCCTAACTCTTGTCCTAGAGGTTTGAATTTAGATTCCTCTAATTTTGAATCAACGAAGATAGCTTCTCCGGATTGGAGTTTAGAGGGAGCCTTAGTTCCAAATAATGTAGCTACCGCACGGTATTCTGATTCTTTGATTATTTCCAAGTCTAATATGTTTAAGTCTTCCTTAGAAATATAAGGCACAATAGATCGAAAGACTACCTTATCATATTGGAGTCCTGCTTTTTCTAGTTCTTGATCTATTTTCTTTGTATTGGATTCCCATTTTTTGTACTCACCTTCTGTGTAAACCTTAAAGTCGTCAGGTGGATTACTACTAAAATTAATAGCTAAAGGAGTTTCTTTATATCCATCGCGTGCTTCATAACCTAAAGCATAGACAAAAGTAGCAGCGATAGAAGCAACGGTGATTACAATCGCCACCATAAAAAACATCCTAGCATTGTCCCTTAGCTTGTAAGCCATCTCGGAAATCCATAACATTCTTGTCCCTCTCCAGAAGAAGGAGCGATACCTTTTTAATAATCGTAGCACGTATACACTTAATTGAGTGAAGAAGAAATACATACCTACAATGCCTAGAGAGATAGGCCATAATAAATCATCAAATGTATCTATTTTTTTAGATAACAAGGAAAAAGCAGTTGTAATGAAACCAATGGATAATAAAACAAGTAAAATATGAGCTCTTGGTTCCTTTTTTGGCTTATTGGTTCCCATTAATAATTCTAGCGCTTTTTTCTGTCGGACGAAAAACAACGTGAAGAACGAAATGACAAGATATAGTGCTAAGAAAACACCGACTGTAAGTCCTATAGCGGTTATAGGAAAATAAAATGGGAGTTTTACTTCTATAATCTCAGTCCCATACAGTAGAAGGAGTTTCGCACACGCAAGCCCCAAAACAATCCCTGTGATTATAGCGCCAAGGCCGATTAAGATATTTTCCAAGAAGATGAGCCGATTAATCTGTTTCCGTTTTGCTCCTAGGATCGTTAATATTCCAAACTCTTTGTTGCGCGATTTTAGAAAAGCACTGATTGAGTAGAGAACAAATAAAAAGGAGAAAACGAAGATTACATAAGTAGCGCCTTTCATCATGATTTGAGTCGTTTGTCCGAGTTCAGATTTAGTTAAGTTAGGATGATAGATAAGTAAGGCATAGCTAAAGAAAATCATGACCGCAAAGGCACAGCTTAGGAAATAAGCGGAGTATGCACGTAGGTTTCGTTTGACATTATTAAACGCGAATTGACGAAAGTTCATGTGTATCTCCCCCTAGTAGCGACAACATATCAATGATTTCTTGGAAAAACGTTTGCCGATTCTCTCCACGATAGATTTGATTAACTAGTTCTCCGTCTTTGATGAAAACAACACGATGGCAATAACTAGCCGCTTGGGCATCATGGGTAACGAGCATCGTTGTTGTTTGATCCGTTTGATTGATTGACTCCATCATTTCCATCACCGTACGGGCTGACTTCGAGTCTAAGTTCCCTGTTGGTTCATCGGCTAGTAATAAAGACGGGGAGTGAATGATCGCTCGAGCTATGGCGGCACGTTGACGTTGTCCCCCTGATACTTCATAAGTTCGTTTCTTTAGGATCTCCGTAATCCCCAGTTTCTCTGCTACTTTTTGTAGCTTCTGATTCATTTCGCGAATCCCGTTTGTATCCAACGTAAGTGGTAATACAATGTTCTCCGCAATCGTTAACGTGTCTAGTAGATTGAAATCTTGAAAGACAAAACCTAACTCCCGGCGACGAAAGACTGCAAGATCATTTTTCTTCAGTGAAAGAGGCTTTTTGCCATTAATATAAATCTCTCCGGATGTCGGGGTATCAATCGTGGATACCATATTGAGCAGAGTGGTCTTCCCACTCCCAGATGGTCCCATAACCCCGACAAATTCGCCCTTCTCAATCGTCAGGTTAATCCCAGACAGTGCTTGGTGTGTGATTTTTCCACCACTATATACTTTGGTTAACTGTTCTATTTTTAACATATCCATTTTGCTACATCCCTTTCTGCTTGTACGTTATGAAATTAGTCTAGCAGACGGGATCAGGCGAACAAATTGAATTAGCTTACAAAAAACCTTACATTCGTGTAAGATTTCCTGTAAGCTCTTTACTCACTATCCCACTTCTAATCGATCACGTGGTTTCAGGTCTTTCCATTTGAAGGAGCGACGCTGGATTAAGACACTTCCGATTAATGTAAGTGCTAGGAAGCCTAATATCGCGATAAAGTAACGAAGCATTTCTTCTGGACGATTTAAGGCGATAATATTGCGCAGTCCATTTACTCCGTGGGACATGGGGAGGAATCCTGAAATCTTCTGCAATGGACCTGGGATTAGCTCTGTTGGAAATGTGCCCCCGCTTGAGACTAGTTGTAAAACCAAGATTACAATAGCTAACAGTCTTCCCGGACCATCGCCAAACGTACCAATGAAGAATCCAATAACGGTGATAGACATTAAAGAGATACAGATTAAAAATAGATAGTACGAAACCCCCAGTTCAATCGGCAAACCAAGCCCATAATGAACAATACTACCCGTTAAGATCGCTTGAAAGATTCCAATTGGATATAGGGATAGGAACTGTCCGAGCGGAACCAAACCTAATCGGTAAGGGCCAAACTTCCATCTCTTTTCATTGATCGGCAGAACAAAAAACAGCATGAGGGCACCGATCCATAAAGAAAGTGGTAAAAAGTAAGGCGCAAGCCCGACTCCGTATTCTCCTACTTGATGGGTGCTTTTATCTTCAGTATCGATTGGATCTGATACGATTTCAGCTAGAATCTTGGAATCTGCTTCAGAGCCGGTCGAGGCTTCATTTAGTTTTCGGGCTAACTGCTGATTGCTCGTAGACACTTTCTCCATATTCGCTACAAATTCTGGTAGTTTTTGGCTTAGTTCGTTTAGCCCATTGGTTAATTGAGAGATGGAACTCTCTAGATCGTCAGTTCCTTTGTGAAACCGTATTAACCCTTGGTATAGTCTATCGGTTCCATCGGCTAACGTCCTGATTTTCTCCACATCGTGCTGTAGATCTTGAAATTTTTGGGATATCTTCCCCGCTTGAAAGGGAAATAGTCTCTGAATTTCTTGTACACGGTCCCCTACCTGCTCTACTTTCTCCACTAGCTGCTTGGTTCCATCGTTTACTTGTCTTGCACCATCTTCCAGTTGTCCAGCAGATTGTTGAAGAGTACGTGTGCCTGATAAAATTTGTTTTGCACCATCGGATGCTTTAGTGATCGCTTCCTGGATACGATTGCTACTTTCCGACAACTTTTTGGTCCCATCTGCGATTTTTCCTGCCGCCTCAGCCGCTTTGGTAAGCCCTTCCTTTGATTCATTGATCAAGTCAAAAATGTTTGATATATATTCTTGTGTAAATTTCTTACCAATCCCCGTACTAAGCTCATTTTCAATCCGCATGGCGATCTGCCCGGCAACATAGTTCTTTCCTTCGTTTCGAATAAAGTCCAACTTTGCCTTTTTGGGATTTGAAGTGGAGATGGATAAGGAGCGCTCTGTGAAATCAGAGGGAATGATGATCGCTAGGAAGTATTTATCTCCTTCCACTCCCTCTTTTGCTTCGCTGCGATTGACTACATGCCAATTTACATCGATTTTTTCCTTTATTTCATCTACTAATTCATGACCTAGGTTCTGTCTCTCTCCTTTATAGACCCCTCCTTGATCCTCGTTCACAAGTGCGACAGGGAGTCGATTTAGAGATCCATAAGGATCCCAAAAAGCATATAGATATAGGCCGCAATAGAGAAGTGGAACGAATAAAATGGCTAGGATCGCTAATCTCCCTAAGCGATTCCTCCAAATACGCTTCCACTCCGCTTGAGCAATGTACCAAGAGATCATAGCCGGTCCTCCTTTTTAATGGAAAGATCCATTTTCGTTTGATACTCATTCCATACGTCCCGTCGCAAGGTTGTCAGAATCAAAATGAGTTTATCTCGCTGTACGATCGGTTGCAGAATAGATGAAAACTGTCTCCATTCTTCATCCGTTAATCCAAGCTCTGGGTGGTCTAATAGGAGAATCTGAGGCTGATGTATCAAAGCGGCAGCGATTGACGCTTTTAGTTGATTGATAGGGGATAGATCTACATACCGATCTCTTCGTACACCATCTAAATTCCAATCGTCCATCACCTTTTCGATGAGTTCTTCTTTCTTCTTTACTCGAAATAGGTTTGCTTGTAAAAGAAGCATTTCCTCTACTCGTAGATAGGGAATGGGTTCATAAATATGATGAATGGAAGCAATCCCTATATGTGCTGGGGAGACCGGTTTTTTCCTCCCCTCTTCCACCAGCCAGACAGCACCTTGCTCAGGTTTTAGGTATCCACCTAACATCAAGAGGATCGCTGTACTCGTGATCTGCTTTCCACTATAAATGCTAACACTCTCTCCCGCTATAAATGAGGCGTTCCAGCTCGATATAATTTCATCTCCATGATTATGTAAAGTTACTTCTTCTATTTGTAAGCTACACATGGGTTCCAACACCTAAAGTTTTTTTGTTAGTGTTTGTTAAAGAGCTGTGAACCATACTCATAAAAAAGAAGCATCTCCTTGTTCTAAGAAAACAGGAAATGCTTCTCACGACACTCTTTTATTCATTGCCTGCTACAAAACGTTTAATCCGGTCTAAACCTTCTTGTAGCTGTTTTAGTGAAGTGGAATATGAAATGCGCATATGATCATCAGAGCCAAAACCAGCTCCCGGAACAACTGCGACTAATTCTTTTTCTAACAGTGCTGTTGCCCATTCATCCGCTGTTTGATACTTTTCGGATGAATCTAACACTTGGCGAATATTTACATAGGCATAGAATGCTCCTGGAGGTTTTTGGCACACAAATCCAGGGATTTTGTTTAATCGATCAACCACATAATCTCTTCGCTCTTTAAACGCTTTTTTCATCTCTTCTACAGGTTCGAAAGATCCGTTAAATGCTGCAATCGCCGCATACTGAGCGATGGAAGTGGGATTGGAAGTGCTATGACTTGCCAAGTCGGTCATAGCTGTAATGATGTCAGGTGGACCTGCGGCAAACCCGATCCGCCAGCCCGTCATCGAATAAGTCTTAGAAACTCCGTTAATGATAACAGTTCGTTTATAAAACTCTTCCCCTAGACTAGCCATACTTACATGATGTAGGCCCTCGTCATAGATGAGGTGTTCATAAATTTCATCCGAAACAATCAGGAAGTCGTGCTCGATGGCCACTTCGCCAAGTAGCCTCAACTCATCTGCCGAATATAGCATACCTGTGGGGTTGGAAGGACTATTAATGATAACAGCTTTCGTACGGGATGAGACTGCTTCTTTGAGCTGGGTAGGTGTAATTTTAAATTGATTGGCTTCTTCCCCTACGATGACAATGGGCACTCCACCTGCTAACTTGATTTGTTCAAGGTAACTAACCCAATAAGGAGATGGGACAATCACTTCATCACCTGGATCTAAAATCACTTGGAACAAATCATATAAAGCATTTTTCGCACCTACCGTTACCGTTACTTGACTGGTAGTATAGGTTAAGTTATTTTCTCGTTGTAGCTTTTCCACGATCGCTTTTTTCAATTCAGGAATACCACTAGAAGGTGTGTACTTGGTCAACCCTTGATCCATTGCTTCCTTTGCGGCATTGATAATATGTGCGGGAGTATTAAAGTCTGGCTCTCCAGCCCCTAAACCGATGACATCATGGCCTTGTTGTTTTAAAGCTTTTGCCGTTGCCGTGATAGCGAGTGTTGGGGATGGTTCAAGCTGTTGAACTCGTTTTGATAGTCTCATGTACAAATCCTTTCTATCTAGTAAGAATAGAACTACATCACTATCATCATAACATTGTCGAACGAGAAGAGACCAGATTTTTTGCATCCCGTGCAATCATTAATTCTTCATTTGTAGGAATGACTAAAACATCGATTTTAGACTGTGAAGTACTAATTCTTCGGTCTTCCTTTCTGCGAACCGAATTTTCTTCTAAATCGATCTCCATGCCAAGATACGATAAACCGGAACAAACTTTTTCACGGATCAAAGAAGCATTTTCTCCTACTCCAGCTGTAAAAATAAGTGCATCAGCTCCATTTAACGCCGCGAAGTAAGCCCCGATCATCTTGCGTAGACGATATACATACATTTCAATGGCTAGTTTTGCTTGTGGATTCCCATCAAACATCGCCTCCGTCACTTCCCTCATATCGCCCGATAAACCAGATACCCCTAAAAGACCGCTATGTTTATTTAACATAGACTGAACTTCTCCGAGTGTAAGATCTTCTTTTGCCATCACAAATGGAACAATTGCTGGATCGATATCCCCTGATCTCGTACCCATCATCAAGCCTTCTAAAGGTGTCATTCCCATGCTGGTGTCTACCGATTTCCCGTATTCTATAGCAGAAAGACTCGCCCCGTTTCCAATATGTGCAATAACAAGTTTCAAATTCTCCAGAGGTCGTCCGAGAAATTCAGCCGCTTTTTGAGCTACATATTTATGTGATGTACCGTGAAACCCATAGCGACGTATCCGATGCTTTTGGTATAGGACGCGTGGGATTGGATACATAAATGCGTAATCGGGCATGGTTTGATGAAATGCGGTATCGAAAACAGCTACATGAACTGCGTTTGCTAATTGAGCCTGAGCAGCATCGATCCCTAGTAAATTAGGAGGATTATGTAAAGGTGCTAGATCAATTGTTTTTCGAATCGCTTGGCGGACTTCGCTTGTAATGACGACCGACTCGGAGAAAAACTCTCCACCATGAACCACACGGTGACCAACTGCCAATATGTCATCTGCACTCTGAATCACTCCGTGCTCCTCAGACATGAGTAGTGATAATACTTTGTTTAAACCGTCACGATGGTCTAATATCTCAGACGTTAGGACTAGTTCCTCGCGACCCGGTATTTCTTGTTTTATAATCGCAGCATCGGTTCCAATTTTCTCGACAAGACCCGAAGCTAGTACTGACTCATCAGTCATATCAAACAATTGATATTTTATCGACGAACTTCCGCAGTTTATTACAAGTACCTTCATGATCTAGAGCCCTCCCCATCACTGATTCGAACCCCTTCTTGATCATAACGGAAAAAGCCCTCCCCTGTTTTTACTCCGAGGCTTTTAGCTCGCACCATCTTTTTAAGTAAAGGTGCTGGACGAAATTTCGGCTCCCCAAACTCTCGAAATAATTGTTCGAGCGCAGCTAATACGGAGTCTAGTCCAAAGCGATCCGCCATCTCAAATGGGCCTGCATGAAATTGATATCCGAGCTTCATGGCACGATCAATCTCTTCTACTGTCGCCACCCCTTCCATTAAGATATTAGTGGCTTCGTTAATCATGAGCACAATCATACGCGTTGTCACAAAGCCGGGTGATTCAAACACTTCAACTGCCGACAATCCCCATTGCGGAAGTAATTTACGCACTATATTCACTGTTGAGTCAGATGTTTTAAGTCCTCGAACCACTTCTACAACTGGTATGGTAGGCACTGGATAAACAAAATGTAAGCCAATTACCCTATCTGGATGTTGTGTCATGGCAGCAATTTCCGTCAAACTAAGTGTAGATGTATTACTAGCGAACACCACTTCAGGTTTACATAATTGATCACAAATTTGATAAACTTCTCTTTTCGTCTGCATATCCTCATCGACAGATTCGATTACAAAATCTGCATCTTTTAAGACACTTGTGTTGACTGAAAAATGCAGATTGGCTAAGATGATTTTCTTCTCAGCCTCTGTAATGCCCCATTTAGCTAACTTACGATCGAGACTATGAACTACAGAACGTTTCGCTTGCTCTACTGCTTGTGGGTCTTTTTCTAAAATAGTAGTCTCGAACCTTTTGGAGGCTAATAACTCTGCTATTCCAGCACCCATCACTCCTCCACCGACGACGACTACTTGTTGAATTTGATCCACACCATTACACACCCTTTCCTATAAAACCGTGTTTTATTGTACCAGTTTTTTTTCCTTCTGGGATAATAATCCTCGAAATTCATCTCCCGATAATGTCTCTTCTTGTAAAAGGATGCGCAAGAACTGTGGAAATAATGATCGATATTGCAGTAAATGACTCGTACATTTTTGTTCTAGTTCCTCTAAAATTTGACTAATCTTTGTTTGTAACTGGTCCTTAGGAAGTAGGTTTATGTCAATAATGCCTAGATCTGTGAATCCAGATTCCACAATCGCCTTAGCATATCGATTACATTGTTCATAATCACTTCGAGCTCCTGTTGACTTGTGTCCTAAAACGATGGACTCTGCAACTGCACCCGCTAACCCAATTAAAATTTGGTGCTCCAAATGCTCCTGGGTATAAAGATGACGGTCTACTCCAGGATGATGTCGCACATACCCTAACGCTTGCCCTCTTGGCGATAATGCGACATGAGCAACTGAACCAGGATTGACTACTTCTGCCATGATAGCGTGGCCTAATTCATGAATAGCCACCCTCTCCTTCTCTTCTTCACTGGTTTCACGATCGATCTTTTCACCCATCATTACCTTATCGATCGCTAACATCAAGTGTTTTTGTGTAACCTCTTTACTTTTTTCCCGCAGTGCATAAATGGCCGCTTCGTTACTTAAACTTTCCAATTGAGCTCCAGAGAAACCAAACGTCTCCTCAGCTACTTTTTCTAGATCTACATCAGGAGCCAACGGTTTCAGATGAGTGTGAAGCTCTAATATCTTCAAACGGGATGATCGATCGGGTAGATCAACTGTAATCAGACGATCAAATCGCCCAGGACGCAGTAATGCATCGTCCAATAAATCTTTTCGGTTAGTAGCACCCATCACCAGAATCTGTACCTCTAGATTCGTTGCAATCCCATCCATCTCCGTTAATAATTGATTTAGTGTTTGATCGTATTCCCGTTGTTGAGAGCCATCTCGCTTTCCACCGATTACATCTATCTCATCAATGAATAGAATCGCACTAGAAACTTGTGCCTTTTTTGCTGCTCTTTTGGCTCGTTCGAATAATTCCCGAACTCTTTTCGCTCCGACTCCCACATATCGCTCCACAAATTCAGAGCCAGAAGCATGCGTAAATACAGAGTGGGTATAATGTGCTGCCGCTTTAGCAAGAAGTGTTTTCCCTGTTCCAGGGGGACCAGCTAACAGGATGCCTTTTAAAGGGCGAATTCCGTAGTGTTCTGTTTGCGTAGGTTCGATTAGAAAGTCAAGTGCTTCTTGGAGCTCTTTTTTGGCATGTGTTTGTCCTCCAATATCGTCAAAACAAGTTTTGGGGATATCGGGCGATTGATCCTGTGAATGACGCTGACTCCCTAACCAAGATTGCGGCCAATTTTTTTCTTTCCATAAAGGTGTCAGTATCATTCCGAGAAGAACAAGACCGAAAATTACTAATAAAGGAATCTCTACTCTCAAGTAAGCTAAGAAAAAAAGGACGGCAAAACCAGAACCCAATATCCATGCTTTGGTGTTAGTCAAGTTTCTTTCCCTCCGGCTGGATCGGAACCATTTCAACAGTAAAACGTTTTCCATCCATAAACGATATATACAAATAGTCTTCGTCAATTCGAGACAAACTATCTATACCTTTTTCTTGGGCTTCTTTTTCGGTAACCTCTGGGATTTTTCCATATTCTTTATGGGCAATTGCTTCTTGTATATGGAAGCGACTTACTTCCCAAGCGTCTTTCGTTAATGAATTTGGTTTATTTTTCCAATTAACTTTTAGTTTTTTATCCCCAATTATCTTCTGTAATTTATGATTCATTTCTGGATATTTTTGGATAAATGTATCTGCATCTATAATCTCTAATTGAACTGTAACAACGTTTGGCTGTACATTAATATCTGTTACGGTTAAAAAATTCTCACCCGACTCAAACACACCATAAATCGGTTTTTGAAGCGTAAGCCAAGTACTAAGTTTCCAAGCTCCAAATAAAACAGAAAGTGTAACAACACAGCTTATTATAATCGTTTTCCATTGCTTCCTTGGCATTTTTACGCCCCCTTTGTATATCAATATCCCACAAGAAAGTATATCATATTATTATACAATCCTAAGTATGGAAAGATTGGTAAAGAAAAATAAAAAGCCCATCATCTGGGCTTTTTGTGTAAAATGTGCTAATCATAGAGCCTCGCCATCTGGTGATACTATCAGTACATCGCAAGGGAGGTGAAGCAGTGAACGTAAGACAAGGCTCAGACTGGCTTACTGATTTACTGCAAGTTCATCTGTCACCCGATGAACTGCAACAAGCAAATACTTTTTTACACGCTGAAACATGGGCATCCCCCTCAGCCCTTCAGCGAAACTGGTGTGACCAAAGAGAAGATCTTCCTTTGCGTTTTCATCTAGAGATTGATATGAAAGTGTAAGTTGGTATTATTTTAACAATACATCTCCTGCCTATACCTACCACCCCAAGCAATTCTCCTGCCATCTTCTGGCAGGATCTTTATCCTCGTAAGTTTTCAAAAGCTTGATTCGCTTCAAAAATTACTTTTTCTGAGTCAATTGTAAGCATTTCACGATTTATCATGAGTGGCTGTCCTTGAACATATACGTCTTGTACATCAGATCTGGTTGCAGAATAGACAATGTGTGAAACGACATCGGTATGAGGTTGCATGTGTGCTTGGGTTAAGTCTAGGGTAATAAAATCAGCTTGTTTGCCAACCTTGAGAGTACCGATTTCTTTGTCTAAAAATAGGGCTTCTGCGCCATAAATCGTTCCCATTGCCAGAGCTGTTTTAGCCGGAACAGCGAGAGGGTCTTGAAGATGTCCTTTATGAATGAGTGCAGCTAGTTGAATTTCTTCTAACAAATCGAGATTGTTATTACTTGCCGCCCCATCTGTGGCTAAGCTCGGCCGCATCCCATGAGCAATCATCTGCGGAATAGGGGCGATGCCACTGCCTAGTTTCAGATTACTCCCAGGATTGTGGGCGATCTTGACATTCTTTTTTGCAAGGAGTTCAACTTCTTCTTCTGTTAGATGAACAGCATGCGCAACTAAGGAAGGGATATCAAAGAAGCCTAATTGATCTAGATGTTCAACAGGTCTTGCTCCGTACTCACGGACATTTAATTCTACTTCCGCTTTTGTTTCAGACATATGCGTATGAATGGGAAGGCTCAGTTCTGCTGCTTTTTCTACAAATTGGCGAATGAATTCAGGGCCACACGTATAGGGAGAATGAGGTGCCATCATCGTTGTGATGCGGCCGCCAGCAGCACCGTTCCACCGTTTGGCAAAAGAAGCTGCCTCTTCTAGTTTACTTTTACGTAGCTCATCATCGCCAAATCCAATGCATCCACGTGTGAGACGTGCTCGTAATCCAGTCTGCTCCACCACACTCGCAACTGCATCCATGTTATCGTACATGTCTAAAAAGGTAGTCGTTCCACCTTGAATCATCTCGAGTGCCGCTAAATGTGCTCCCACGGACACATGCTCCGCATTCATTTTTCCTTCCATTGGCCATATTTCATTTTCAAGCCATTGTTGTAAAGGAAGATCGTCTGCGTATCCGCGTAATAATGTCATAGCCAAGTGACCATGTGTATTCACGAAGCCGGGGAGTATTGCCTTCCCTTTGCAACATATAATCTCGTCATATTGATTTTGTTCTTCTACTGGTAATGCAGGGCCTACATATGTAATTATCCCATCTTCTATTGCCAAGTTTCCATTTTGAATAGGCGTTGTGTCATCCACCATATCAATAACAACCGCTTCTGTAAATAATGTTTTCATCATTATCCCCCATGACTTGTATATAGATTATTGTCTTTCTACAAAACTTAGTATATCATCCAAGCTTTCTCTAGGTCCTTGAACCATAGTTGCAAATAAATCCCCTTTTTGTTGAAGCCGTTTGATCATCGTAGGAAGAGTAAATTCTGTTGGTGATGATAAAAGTGCTAACTCACCCCATTCTAACGGAGTTGATACAGTAGCGGAAGATCTCGCCCTCGGGGAGTAAGGAGCGATCAATGTCTTTTTTGTCCAGTGCTGTAGATAATCCACATACACTTTACCCCCACGATCTTTCACAAATCGCTCCACCGTAATGAATTTGGGGTAGCGTTCTGCTAAATATCTTGCAATGAACTGAGTTACTTTTCGAGTCTGATCAAAGGTATATCGATTTTCAATTGGAATGTAAACCTGGAGTCCAGTAGCTCCGGACGTTTTTGGGAATGATTGTAGTCCGAGTGACTGTAGAATCTGTTGAAGTTGTAATGCTGTCTCTCGTACAGGACCGAACTCAGGTGTACTTGGGTCCAAGTCAAATACGACTTCTGTTGGTGCATTCATATTCGTACCGTAGTGAAAGGATACATGAAATTCCAAACAAGCCAAATTCGCCAGCCACGCTAAAGTAGGAAGATTATTTAGGAGAATATATTCCGTCTCATCTACCCGCATCGTATCTACGAAATCGGGTTTCTTTTTAGGACAATTCTTTTGATAAAAATGCTCTCCATTTACTCCATCTGGATATCGAATAGTGGTTAGCAAACGATTTTGTGTATAGGGTAGCAGGTAAGGTCCTAGCTGTGTGAGATAAAGAAGATAGTCCCATTTGGTAATCTCAGCTTGTGGAAACAAAAGTTTATCTGGATTCGAGATATCCATTTCATGACCATCTATTTGAATCGTCTGCTTAACCTTTTTACCCATAAATGCCTCCACACCTGCCCATTTATCCTCAGATTATGTACCAGATTTAGACTCTTGTCATAGTTTAAAACAAGAAATCAAATATAAAATGACAAGGAGGTAGTTACATGCCACCACGTCCTCCGTATACACCTTATCCTCATCCACCCTATCGCCCAGATCCATATCGTCCAGGTCCGTTTCTCCCAGGTCCGTTCCCTTATCGTCCAGGTCCCTATCCTCCAGTCCCGTTTCCGCCGTATCCATTACCTATTCCACCCTTGTTACCACCATTCGTTCCCCCTTATGCCCCATTCTTACCTCCCATCGTTGTCTTTTAATCTGGTCTGGGATTCAAATAGAGGATGTATCTGTTCCTCTATTTGAATCCCAGACATTTTGCTGAACGCATAGTACCATCTGGGGTCCACTCTAGAAATTCAATTTCCACTTGCAACACAGGCGGGGTCCAAATAACCTCTTCCTGTATCTGCGGAGGTTTTTTTAAAATCGAGTTCGGAATAGCGATCTCCCTTGCCCAGCTGGTAATCAACTGCTTTTCCTCTACAGATAATCCGGATGATACTTTTCCAATATAACGGTACCCATTCTCATTTTTTATCACGATTAATAGAGAATATGCTAAATTGGATTTAATACTTACTCCAATCACATTACCTGTGATATATTTCCAGTTTTTATATTTCAACCATGTCGGATGTTTTTCTTCAAGATGATAAACGCTTTCCCTTTCTTTACAAACAATTCCCTCCCAATTATTTGCACGTGTTAAATGAATTAATTCTTCTGGCTCATCATATGTAGGGCAAACTTGTATGAATTCTCCGTGAGAAAATTCTCTTTCTAATAGTTGTTGCCTTTTCCATAGCGGTTGATCTGTTATCCATTTTCCTTGCCAACATAACAAATCAAAAACAATGTAATATACAGGATTTGTATATATGGCTGTTTGAATCCGCCAAGATTCTTTTAATCGATCTCGCTTCATCACTTGAAAAAAGTCTGGTTTTCGTTCTTTCCATGCTATTATTTCTCCATCAAGTATGGATTTTGTTTGTGTAGCAAACTTGTTTATAATCTCCTGTTTAATTTCTACATAGGTATTGGTTCGATCTTGCCCCTTTTTTGTATACATTTGCACTTGGTCATTTTCAATTTCGCTTATTAAACGTACCCCATCCCACTTCACTTGATACACATAATCAGAGCTGGATTTTATTTCTTGAATTAACACAGGCTCCATCGGTCGTATCATGTCATACACCCCGCCCTCTTCAAAAAGTTATTCACCCTTTTAGTATGGATCTTCTAGGTATACAATATCTATTTACTTCATTATCTATTTGTTGATAAAGTTAGAGTAAAAAGCGATTTTTTATGATTGGATAAGAAAAAAGAATTGATTTTAAATGAGAAATAGGAGCAGACGTTACAAGGGGGTCCGACAGAAAAACGCGGATTTCATACGCTAAGGATGGAAATAGCAAGAAGAACCCTATCTTTACTACGCTAAGTGTGAAGATAGGGTTCTTTGATAATTAATGGAAAAGAAGGGCCAGTGTAATTACTGGTAGTTGCTCTCTGTTTTCCTACGACATATCCCTCAAAATGTTTTCCACCATAAGGCTTCAATACGTCTAATACAAACTGAATAAGTGGTTCCTTTTGTTTTGTGAGGTAGTATTGCTGGGAAAAATGGCTATAGGTATTCGCAAATTCCCCCATCATATCCATCATGATCTTGAAAACCTCCGATCTTATCTAATCCAAGACCTTCTGTATAAAATGAAACTACTTTCTCTAATTGATCCGTAGGACGAGCAATTCGAACTTGAACAAATGGTACATTCCCTTGCTTCCAAGCATGATACACCCATCTAAATTGGTTATCAATCTCAAATTTTTTTCTACCAAACTTGACTCCATTTTGAAGGGCAACTTGAATTTCCTCCTCCTGTCTTTCTCGTATTCGTTTACGCTCATCTTCTGCCATGTAACGTAATTGCAGTATTAAATCGAAAACCAGGGATTTAATCCAATCCATTATATTTCACGGTGTTTAGAAGAGGCATGTCCAAAACAACGATATCAACTTGTTTCACCTTTATTAACTCCTGCCATTCATCTGTATATGATCGCTCCATCGTTGATTATCATATTGGACTTAGTTGTGAAGGGAAAACATGCTGTTCAGGTTATTCAACGCGGCATGCTAAAACGTCAACTTTATGAGAAAGAACTTCGTCCTGTGCTCCGCACAGACAATGGGCCCCATGAGTCCGGTTCAATACCGAACGCACACCCTGCAGGTTGTTTAAAAATTCGTGTCTAACTTTTTGAATTCACTTCAATCATTACTCTCTAAAGGAGTGTTTCGGATAAATAACTGAATTTAGCATTTCTCGTAATTCAGACCCAAATTCTTTTCGTGTACTAAGATAAAACTGACTCTCTCCGGTTAGATGCACACGAACAAGACCGGCTGCTCGCAGTGTCATAATATGATGATGAATATTTCCTTTTGCTCCCCCTATATATTTCAAAACATCGGTGAATGTATGTTTCTCTACTGAAAGAAACTGTAATATGTCTAAGCGCTTTCGATCAGATAGGCTTTTTCCAATACGAATCAGCTCATCTACACTTAATGGTCCCGTTTTAAGTGGGAACCATACAAATATTTTTTCTCTCAAAATACTAAAAGTATGTAGAGGGCTAAAGTGAATAGATGGGATCATAATGACATGTTTTATATCTTTTATCTCAATTTGAAGTCCAGTGGCAAAGTGCTCAACTAGCTGGACGGAAGACATTTGTTCCTTTTGTTTATTGAAAACATGAACCGCTTTTTCTAGCTTATCCTCCACCCTTTCAAATTGAAAATACTGCTCGTTCCATTTAGATAAAAAATAAACAAGTTGATTTCGTTGTTTTTCTAAATCTAATAATATCTGTGAATCTATTTCTCTGATGTGTGGTGCTAGTAATTCATACATCTCAGCTGCAGTTAGCCCTTCCATCCAGCTTAAAAATGAATCTATCTGTTGATTAAACGGGCATTTTTCAATCAATACACACGCAACATTCCCTAGCGCTATATCTTCAAATTGCTCTAACTCTTTCTCAAATTCAGCTGTTAACCTCTCTTGTACGTCTGTAATCCATCCTATGCCTTTATCTATATATTTCAGATTGGCTCTTCGTTTATATAAAAGAAAACTTAAGAGAAGTTCATATGCAGTCGAGTTCCCTGCTTCTACTTGATAAGTCATATTTACCCCCTGTTCCTAGGTGTTAACTAAATCATAACACAACAAATAACGAAGAAAGAACGATAAATAGATTCAATTTGTATTTACATATGAATTTAGTTCTATTATGATTGAACTAAATAGTCGTTTTGATTATGAAGAACTAAAAGAACTGATTATCAATGTACCTTTAGTATGCTCTTCAAAAAATTTGCTAGGAGGAATTCAACAAATGAATTTAATAATCGCTGAACCCGCTCGTTGGAATCTGAAGACCCTATATTCTGAACCGATAGAATCTGTGCTATCCAACGAGTTAGACGAATTAGAGTTTACTTTGGATCCACTACTAAATAGCATGAGACAACTTTCTTCAACCTCAAACCCGATTAAATCAGAAGAACTGTCTCTTTTCTCCCAATTGATTAAACGAATTGAAAAAGCCGACTCCTATTATTATTGTCTTTCTGCTGAAACACCTAGACATCCCGGAAACACCTCACTATATAGCCGTATCTCCAAACTGAAAGCGGGAGTTCGTTCCCTGATGTCCGATTTAGGACGACAACTTGCCCTGATGACAGATGAACAATTCACTGAATGTTCTAGTCTTCCTTCTATTCGTCCATTTCTTTCTGATTTATCAACTCTCCGCAAGAAAAGCCAATCCCTCCCTAGCAATCTAGAGGACTTTGCAACAAAAATTACTGGACTTGAGACTTTGGAACATACGTATATCCAACTTCGTAATAAGTTACAAACCTACATAGAGGATGGGATTCATAAAACAAAGCTATCTTTTGGTGAAGCAAACAGAATAGCACTTAGTGACCCAGATCCAGATAGGCAAAAACAAGTATTTCAATCTCTGACACAAACCCTAGAACAAGAGTCAGACCTTTTCGCTTCTGTTCTGAATCAGATTACCAGTCTTCGTCTAGCCCTTTGCCACGCTAAAAAACGAAAAGATGTATTAGACGAATCATTGGAATTAAGTGGCCTTTCCCGTTATACTCTTGATACCATGTGGGAGACAATTGACAGTCTTCTTCCTAAATTAACTCATTATCTAAACCTGAAAGCGACCGAATACGGACAAGAAAAAATCTCTTGGCATCAACTTAAGACACAGTCTCATGTTTCCACTCAGATTCCTTTCTCTAGAGCGATAGAACAAGTTATTCAAACATCTAATCAAATAGATCCAGCAATGGGTAACTTCATGCATCAAGCTGCAATGAATGGATGGATCGATGCTGTACCAAGTAAAAACAAACCGCTAGGTGGCTTTTGTGCTCCCTTTATCAGTGATGGTGAATCCCGTATCTCCTTAAGTTATGATGAAAGCATAGAGAGTGGTAGAATTCTGGCTCATGAATTAGGACATGCATGGCATTATCGACAATTAGAAAGTTCCTCTTCACTTGTTCTGTTGGAAGATCAATTTAGCATGACCATTGCTGAAACATCTTCTATATTCTTTCAGTTACTCTTTGTTGACGGTATGATTCAAAATTCGAAAGATCCGAAAGAGAAGAAATCATTACTTAGTTGGAAAATACAAGACAGCCTTACTTACGTGATGGGAATTCGTGCAGCTTACCTATTCGAGACTCAGCTCTATGAAAAACGGAGCTCTGGCCCTTTGAATGCTAGAGAACTAGAGGATATGTTTCTAGAGGCTCAGAGAAAAGCTTACGGAGATCAACTTAGTGAATATCAACCATTTGAATGGATAAAAGCGATACAATTTTATAGAGCCTATGTCCCCTTCTATAACTATCCATATACTTTTGGTTATCTTTTTAGCTTGGGTCTAGTAGAAGTAGCCAAGCAAGATGGGGAACAATTTGCTCAGAATTTTAATCAATTTCTAAGAGAGACAGGGAAGAAATCAGTAGAAGATTTGGCACTTCAACATTTTGGTCTTAATCTTTCACAACCAGATTTTTGGTATCAATCGATCCAACGTATTGTAGACGATATCGGAGAATACATTCATCTATCTACAACATAGCGAATCTGTGATTACCGAAAACATTACAATATTTAAATTCCGTTACATCAGTGACCCATTTTTCATTTGAAGAGACATGAAATTAACGGTTCAATCGATTCTCAGCGATTTGAGACGGTTCCAGTAGGCAATGCCCCACAAGATATAAGTGTAAACCCGATAACGTGGCGTTCTATCCCTTATCCTGAGTAGCTTTTTCATATCTGGACCATTTCTTCATCATGGAGTAATTTACATTTCTTGTAAGGGTTCTGGTCCAACAAAAAGGATCTTGTTCAATTCGATTATGAGAAATTTCTGTTGCCTGATGGCTATGCTGTCAGGCAATTTCTTTTTCTTTCCTCAACTTTTCTACTTTTCACCCTACTTTTGCTCTATTTGTCGTAAAATCTCTTTCTTCAATAAAGGTTGGGGGTCTTGCCAATGTGCAGGCTTCATCACTTTTCCGTCAGACTCTCGATAGCGTGGCTTCCCGTCTTCCCACAACTTCGACATGTTCGCACGATGAACGATGTCGAACAACTCACCTGGGTCTACTCCCATCTCCACCAGTGTCCCTAAAGAAAAGTACATTAAATCAATCATAGCGTCCGCTTGATCTTCTAATGTTCGAGATTCAGCAAACTCCTGTAATTCTTCCTGCATAAAGCCAATTCGTTGTTTTACTCGATCTTCAGGAAGTAACTGCGGCTCTTCTGGTGCAGCTAGTCCAAATGACTTATGCCATGATTTTACTTGTTTCCAGGATTCTCTCATCATTTCTCACTTCTCTGTCTCTACATTTTGGTTACTTGCCTCTGGATCACAAAATATTTAACCGAACGAGTAGTCCCCAGTATTATAGCTCGTTCCTCTATACCAATATTAAACTTTTTCATCGAATCATCAAGGTAGCTTATCATTTTCTCATAATCATCAGAAGTTATATGAGCAGAATGATTTCTAAAACCTTCCTCCACCCAATGTTCTCTAGAACCCAATATACACGCAAATAGCGAAATCGTAAATCGCTTTACCTTCTGAACCCAGTATTTTTCCTATTTGGAACTCTGTATATAGAAAGCCCTCGTAGCTCTTTCTTCTCATCAAAAGAGCTACGAGGGGGCTTATGTGAATCCTATACCTTACAAATCTCCAAAATCAAGATTGCTTGCTTTTGTGTAATTGGTTACTTTTTGTTCAAAGAAGTCCGTTTTGGTTGCATTAAGGTTGGAGAAGCTTTCTACCCATTTCATCGGGTGAGTTTGAATTTCAGGATATAAAACCTCAAATCCTAGACGGCTCAATCGTTCATTGGATAAGAATTTAATGTACTTCTCCAACACTTCATTGTTAAGTCCTTGAATCTCATTGTTGGTAATATATTTGCCCCACTCAATTTCATGTTCTACTGCTGTTCTCGTCATTTCGCGCAATTCCTCCACAAACTCTGGCGTAAACAAGTCTGGATTTTCTTTGCGAAGCTCTCGGATCATGTTTTGGAATAAAACAACATGAGTTAGTTCGTCACGTTGAATGTACTTGATGATGGTTGCAGTAGCAGTCATCTTTCCTTGTCTCGCTAATGCATAGAAGAAGGAAAATCCACTGTAAAAATAGAGAGATTCTAGCAAGAAGTTAGCCATGCATGTACGGATAAATTGATGATCACTTTTTTGATCTACAAATTGTTGATACAAGTCGGCAATAAAACGATTTCGCTTCATCAGATGTTCATCGTTCCGCCATTCGTCGTAGATGTTCTCCCTTGTCTCAGGGGAGCATACACTATCTAAAATATAGCTATACGATTGCGCATGGATCTCCTCCTGAAAAGCTTGCACGTTCAGCAAGGAAGAAACCTCTGGTGCCGTAACATATTCATGGATGTTAGGTAGATTTTCTCCTTGAATGGAATCAAGGAAGTTAAGAAACGAAATCGTCTTATCAAAAGCTCGGCGTTCAGCTGGACTTAGTTCTTGGAACTCTTTCGCATCCGAGGCAAGAGGAATCTCTTCTGGAATCCAAAAGTTGTTTAGCATCGTTCGATATAACTTATGAGCCCAGTCATACTTAATACGGTTCCACTCTCTTAGATTGGTGGTATTCCCGTTAATTAGGCGCTGTGTTCCTCTTTGTCCGTCTTCATTAAAAATTTTCTTCCGCTCTAGTTGCATGTTTACGCTCTCCCCTCGTTACGATGAACAACTTACACATTCTTCTACTTCTACAGATTGGTTACGAATGTAGTAAATCGTTTTCACACCATTTTTCCAAGCTTCCATATAAAGCTCTAAAAATTCTTTCGCGTTTGTTTCAGGCGTGATATATAAGTTAAATGATTGAGCTTGATCGATATGACGCTGTCTCATTCCAGCAGCACGGATACTCCAGCTCTGATCAATTTTATGTGCTTCTTTGTAATACCAAGTTGTCTCTACCGATAAATTAGGAGCTGTTTGCGGAATAGACGCCCCCCGCTTTTCTTCCACGAAAAACTTTGCATACACAGGGTCGATTCCCGCAGTAGAGCCCGCAATCAAGGAAGTGGAACCCGTTGGGGCAATCGCCATGACCCAAGCATTTCGCATCCCATGCTCAGCCACTTCTCGTTGCAACTCATTCCATCTTTCGCTATTATAGCCACGCTTCTCAAAATAGACCCCCGTATCCCACTCACTCCCAGAAAAAGCTGGATAGGGTCCTTTTTCTTTGGCATGTTCCATCGAAGCACGAATCGCTTGATATGCAATCTCTTCAAACAATCGATCTGCTTCCTCTACGTGGTCCTCTGATTCCCACATAATTTTCTGTTGGGCTAGATATTGATGATATCCGCTTGTGCCTAGGCCCACAGCACGATACTTATGATTCGTAACCTCTGCTTGCTTGACGGGATACATATTTAAATCAATTACATTGTCAAGCATCCTCATCTGAACCGGAATAATTCGGGCAAGATCCTTGTAGCTATGCACTCTGCCGAGATTAATAGAAGAAAGATTACACACTACAAAATCTCCAGGTCTTTGCTTATTAACGATGATTCCATCCTCAATTTCTTCACTCATCCACTCTGTTGCAGACATGTTTTGGCAGATTTCCGTACAAAGATTTGAGGAGTAAATCATTCCTTTATGTTTATTCGGATTAGCTTCGTTCACCCAATCACGGAAGAAAATAAACGGAGTACCCGTTTCAAAAGCACTAACCATAACCCGCTTCATAATATCGATCGCAGGAATCTCAACAGAATCAAGGGATGGGTGGTTCTCACACTCTTGATAACGTTGCTCAAATTCAGCCCCAAAAAAATCTTCAAGTGAGTATCCCATCACTTCTCTTACTTCGTGTGGATCGAATAAACTCCAGATACCTCGCTGTGCTACACGTTCCATAAATAAATTCGGAACACAAACCCCCGGGAAAATATCATGCGCCTTTAAGCGATCGTCCCCATTGTTTGTTTTTAGATTGAGGAAATCTAGAATATCGGAGTGCCACACATCCAGATAAATAGCAAATGCACCCCGACGAACGCCTAACTGATCAACCGCAACAGCCGTATTATTGTAATTTCGAATCCATGGAATAACTCCGCCTGATGCGCCTTTATGTCCACGAATTTTAGAACCTTTAGCCCGGACTTTTCCTAAATAAATTCCAACTCCACCACCATACTTGGAAACTTGAGCTGTTGAGGAGTTTGTTTCATAGATGGACCACAAGGAGTCATCCACTGTATCAATAAAGCACGAAGAAAGTTGATGAAGAGGCTTTCCAGCATTCGCTAATGTTGGAGTCGCGACCGTTAGTTCAAGTCTGGATAAAACCTCATAAAATTTCTCAGCCCATATCACAGGGTTCTGCTCTTTAGAAGCTAAGTGCATCGCGATAATCATAAAGCGTTCTTGAGGTAATTCCATTACTTTCTGTTGAAAGTTACGTACTAAATACCGATCCGCCAGAACTTTCAAACCAATATAGTTAAAAAGTTCGTCCCGTTCAGGTTTCATGACAGATGATAGATATGCAATCTCTTCTGTACTATATGTCTCTAATAAATATGTACCGTACAAGCCTTCCTCAGATAAAGTACGAATTAGTGAATAAAAGTCTCCATATTTCTGAGAAGCATCAAATTGACGGTTTTCACCTGCTTGTCGATAGAGAAACATCACTAAAAAACGAGCAGCCACAAACTGCCAGTCTGGTTCCTCTACACTCGTTTTTTCAACCGCTACTTGAATCAGCAACTGAATTTGCTCTTCTAGCGACATATTTTCTCTTAGCTGTAATCGTGTCTCTTCTTCCAAGCTAGTAAAATCAAGGTGAGTAAAGTCACGTTCCACCTCTGTTAGCCAATTTCCAATTTTCAGGTTTACCTCTAACCCCTTTATTTCAATCATACATCCACATCCGATCCATATATAGTGACTATTTGAGTATAACCGACACTATATATTGTGCAAGCTATTTGAGAACCCAAAAAAATAAGTTATGATTCATTATCTTGGAATTTCCAATTTGAAACGCTCAATCTCTCCATGTTGCGCACATTTTTACGAGTTGACGAGAGTGAAAAAAAGAAACCATTTAGATAGTTAACTAGATATATAATCATAAGCATTTATTTTATATAAAGCACACGAAAAATCTTATAAAAGAAACATACTCAAGGGCTATCCTAAAGTAGATTTTTCTCCTTAAGATAGCCCTAGTTTATCCAAACATGAATCACAATAATATAGAATAACAGCCTAAAAAATAATTCTCCATAGAAAGGATATCATTTTTATAAACTCTTGCTCCAGTCGTCCACTTGGTTCCCCTCTAAAAATCGCTCACAGTCTAGTGCCGCCATGCAGCCTGTTCCAGCCGCTGTGATCGCCTGACGATAAACATGATCCTGTACATCACCACAAGCAAATACTCCAGGGATATTCGTCCGTGTAGTACCAGGTTGTACTTTAATATAGCCTGTTTCATCAGTTGCTAGCTGATCTGGTAAAAAGCTTGTATTTGGAGTATGACCAATCGCCACAAAAATTCCATCTGTCTCAATGATCTCTTCTTTGCCCGTTTCATTATTTTTCACTTTTAAACCCGTAACACCCTGATCTCCCTTTACTACTTCGATCGGAGTACAGTTCAGGCTCCATGTGACTTTCTCATTTTCTCTAGCACGCTCCTGCATGATCTTTGATGCCCGAAGCTCCTCTCTACGGTGTACGACTCGTACTTCAGAAGCAAATTTCGTTAGGAAGTTCGCTTCTTCCATCGCGGAATCTCCTCCACCCACAACAATAATTTTCTTATCGCGGAAAAAGAAGCCATCGCAAGTAGCACATGTGCTTACACCCATACCAATGCTTTCTTTTTCATTGGGAATCCCTAATAATTTAGCAGAAGCACCTGTAGAGATAATTAATGTTTCGGTCTCCACTACTCTCTCTTCACCGATATGTAATGTAAATGGCTTGCTAGTCAGATCGACTCGATTCACCCAGCCGCGTTCAAATCGTGCACCAAAACGCTCTGCTTGTTTACGCATATTCTGCATCAACTCTGGACCCATTACTCCTTCAGGGAATCCAGGGAAATTCTCCACTTCCGTTGTGGTGGTTAATTGTCCACCTGGCTCTGGACCCTCAATTACAAGCGGATTCATGTTTGCACGAGCTAGGTAAATCGCTGCTGTTAAGCCGGATGGACCAGTTCCAAGTACAACTACTTTGTTCATTTGAAAGCCTCCATTTTCATCTAAATTTACTTAGATTATACTATATCTTATTAAATAATAACTCTAGTTTATCAGTAATACGTCATCATGGATAGTCTCACTATGTATTTATAGTATGTATTTTCAAGCACTGATCATACCTTCAAAAACGCACGTACTAAGCAGAAACGGTCATAATCTGAGAAAATAAAAAAGCCCACAATGGACAATGGGCTTTATGAATATCACCTAGCTCTTCTACGGTTCGCTAAGATTTTTTTGAAAACAGTAGGATTCAGCCGTTTAAATAGCGAGCTACCGGGAGTAATATTTACTTCGTAAATCCAAATCTTCCCGTTAGGAGTAATGGCTAGATCCACACCAAACTCTCGCCAAGAAGGATACACTTTAGAAATCGATTTAACTGATTCTGTGGCAATCTGTTCAAGTTGATTTTGCGTCTCCACAGATTGTTGTTGAGAGTAACCTAGTTTAGAGCGTAATAAAGTAGGAACCAAGATGGTAGTTCCTCCACTAGAACCATTTGTCACAACTCCTAAAGACGGTGCTTGCTTTCCAATAAGCCCCATGCAAGTCCACTTTCCATCTATACGAATGAAATGTGCCCTAATATCAAAGGCGCGACCGGATTTCATAACACTATTAATTCCTTGCTGCACAAGGTATGTTCTGCCTTTCATTTTTCTGGCTAAAATCCGCTGATATGCCGCTTGAACTCCTGAAACAGTCGCTCTCCCTTTTAAGTCCCTATCTTTAATGAGGAATTGGCCATTTGCTAGTTTTTCAACTCTCATAACACCTTTTCCTTGGCTTGAATCGTTTGGCTTCACGTATATCAGATTATATCTCTGACACATTTGTTTAAAGTTCTCGAGAGAGAAACGAAGTGTTTCTGGAAGATGAGAAGCAGTCGTGGAGTTCTGACGAAGTATCCCATAATTGCCAATCTTACTTATCACTTTCCCGTACCTCATAATTCATCCCCTCTTTCTGAGATAGTATAGGTTATGCGAAAGGGGATAAAACTCTTGTACACTAGCATAGTCTATTGATAGATAGGTATTGTTTTTGATAGTTAGCTAGATTTAAACGTAAGTATGAGAAAATGAAAATCCGAGGATCGAAGGATGTAAAAACTCTTCGATCCTCGGACTCTTAACAAAGACTAATGACGCCCCCACTGCTTATGATGGATCACTTTCTTCTTTACCTGATGCGTTTGAAATTGCTCTGGATCAGTTACTACCTTTACCTGAATTTCATCCAGAATTCCATTTCGAATCATGATCCCGATCTCCGGAATTTGGTCCTGTATATCAAGTTGGATTTGTTTTCGAATGCAGTCCGTGATAAAAGGACTATCAATCCAAACCAACAGCTTATTACGATCTACCTGTATCCAAATAGTAGCCTTATCCAGATGTCGGAATGCGGCCTCTTCTATATCATAGAAACTAATCTTCTCACCATGTTTCCATTCTGTACCGACTCGTTTTACGAGCGATTGGAAACTAAGAACCGTTTTATCGGCAATATGGATTGGCTTGAAACCACGAACCACATCATAGGTAACAAAACGAACAGCCGGAAATGTTTTTCTTGAAAAGGATGTAAGCACTAAAATCCGTTCATCTTCCCTCAGTAAATCTGCATCCAATCCAACTTCTTCTGCCTTTATTCCTTCAGGTACTAAGTCATCTACAAAAAGATAACATCCATGCTCATGCGAATAATAGGCAATGGTTCCAATTTCAATCGATCCGACCGTATCCATAATATCTTTCTGATCTATGCACAAACGAGAAGCCACTTTTTTCTGCCACTCAGCGCTGGCCACTTCCCCTACTAATATAACCTTCTGTATCCCAAATTGCTCTGGATGATCGGTAGCCGATAGGATGCTTTCTAAAATAGATGGCATTGTATACAGACAATCAGGCCGAAATTGCTTTAGTAATTTCACATGATCTTGTACAGGCAGATGATACGGAATATCTTCACAGATTAATCCTATACTCTTAAAGACCTCCATTGCAGTATTTGCGGCATGCCCTGTTCCCATATCGGATATAGCTGTTCGAATGGATTTATCTTGGAGAAAGCGAGTGTAAATCTGTACTTTTTTATCCAAATAGTCCTGATCATCTTCTCTTGAATAGGCAATTTTTTTCCTTTTTTTCGAACTGGTCCCGGATGTATGATAGATCTTCCACGCTGGATTAAAATCTTGATGATAATAATGCTTTTCTAGAATTTCTCTCGTAATCAGCGGCAATTTCAACAAACTATCCGGTTTCATAGAAGATAGGTAATCTTTATACCAAGGAAAATAAGTAATCATTTCATTTACTTTCGTTTGTAATCTCTCTTTTTCAGTCATCCTCACCACTCACTTTCTATGAAATTTCATTTAAACCATTATATGAATTTGTGTCAGGGCGAATTCCTTCTGCCGTGAACAATTTTGAACTTGTACATATATTGATGCAAAGGGGTGAGGTTCATTGAAAAGATATTCATTTCGTTTGTCTAGCAAATGGACTAAGACACTAGCTTTATCAAAAAGCAATCATCTTAAAGCTAATATTCCGACAACCGGAATGTGGAGTAAAGAGAATCTCCAAGACTTTTTAACAACATATCAAATGGTTTATATAAAACCAGATCTAGGTTCACAAGGGAGAGGAATTATTCGAGCTAGCGTCAAAGACGGAAAGTATGAAGTGCGTTATGAGAAAAGTACTCGAATTTTTTCGAATTTCAACCATCTATATAAGTTTATAAGCAGATATAAAGGCAAAGAAAAATATTTAATTCAACAAGGAATAAATATGTTAACCCATAAAAAATCTTCTTTTGATTTTCGCATCATGGTTCAACATAATCCCAGCAAACAATGGGAAGTTACTGGCATAGCCGGACGAGTAGGAAATAAGAAATTGATCGTCACAAATGGAAGTAAGGGAGCGACCATTAAGCCCATTGAGACTCTCCTAGCACCCTATCTTCCTCATGGAAAATTACAAACATATATTAGCCAACTAGAAACATTTAGTGTATCTATCGGAACACATCTACAAAAAGTATATCCTAGCATTAGAGAAATAGGTCTTGATATCGCACTTGATTCCAATCTCAAACCATGGATATTAGAATTTAACACAAGTCCCGGACTCCATCCTTTCGCAAAATTACCTGATAAGCGAGCTCTTTATAAGATGATTCGTTATGGGAGAACCTATGGTCGTACCAAGTACCTATATTAAAGGAACCACCTTTTTTCAAAGGTGGTCCGATCGTTTGTTTCAATCTAATGGGGAGGCTATACTAGGCCTGCCCGCTTACTTATTTTGTGCTAAAAGTGCCTCCAAAATGAGAGAAACATCCTTCTTAGCATCTTGATTGATCCAATCTGGATTTTTAGATACTACATCTACTACTTTTCCAATCGAAACGAATCCACTTGCTTTATAAATGGTTCCTAAAATCCAATTCCCTTTTGCATATTCCTCATGTGCAAGAGTGAAATATTTTTTCGCTTGATCCGCATGTTGTAAAATAGGCTTTTCCAGCTTGGGATTGATCCATTTGCTGTTTTTTACATAGTCATATAAAAAATCTACATCCACTTTTGCCACAGGAATCATGGCAACCTGGACTTGTTCCATATTTCCTGCAGAGTCAATAGAGCGAAATGACAAAGATTGCGATGGTTCACCATTCAAAGATAGGGGAGCTGAATACTCCTCCCAGTTCTCCTTTCCTTCAAAGCGGTACTCCACTTTCTTCACTGCTGTATCATCTGTTGCCGTTAGAGTAAGAGTCGCTTTATTTAAATAAGTCCCAGTCGATAGCTTGGTCCCTTCTACAGAAAAAGTAGTAACGGGAGGATTTACATCAGAAGGCTCGCCTGGAAGTGGCTCGATAGGTACACGATTAATCGTGACAGCCTTTGAGTAGACAGCCGATTTATCGAGACGAAGGCGAAGGGTAGCCGATCCTGTTATGGATGGTTTTATTTTCATCGTAAGATTGATTTTTGCTCTTCCTGTTGCATCTGCTTTGATATCAAACGGAGCACTATACCCATAAGAATCTGGCCACGTACCATCTGCTTTTTTCAACATAGCTACTTGAGTGCCGCCTGCTTGATAGATCCCTAGATCTAAACCAGATAACGTCTGGCCAGGTGTTAAATGATCTACTGTAACATTTAGTCCAAATTCTTCGCCATCAGGTAAGACGGATTGATGAGTAAGGGTATACACGGGTTGAACTGGCGCTGCTTGTGAGGAACCATACGATCCAGGTTTAAAAGTACTAGGGTCCCACCATTTATAACCTGCTTCAGGTGCTGCCCAAGGTTCTGCTTGAGGTTCAGTCGAAGCTGCTGGTTCTTCCATCGGCAAAGTAGGTGTTGGCTGGTCTAACTGAAGCCCTTCTATCTGATCCAGGCTAGTATATGTTTCTTTTTTAGCCAACCAATTAACCGTATTTACTAGCAATTTTGCGTCGTCTTGCTCTTTAAAACCGTCATAAGTAGTCTTCTTTTTTCCGTTTTCCTCACGAAGATATTTAGGGGTAATATCTTCAACTGGAGAAGAATCGCCGATAAAAGCAGCTTTTCCTTTTCCTTTTTTCGATATCGCCATATAAGGACCTTCTGCCACTCCACCACCCATGTAGACTCCTTGGTCAACTGAGTGCGCCCATTTTGTATTCGTGGTTGGTAGATATACAAGTCCTTTTGCTTTTTTAGGATCTGTAATCATCAATGTGGAACCCGCATGCATTGCTACATTTGAAACCCCGGAAGTAATCCCAAAGCTTTGTTCAGGAGCTACAACATGGTTTGCCGTTACATCCCCAATTGCATTATATCGGAAGCGAATACCAAACTGCTCGTTAAGCCAGTCCGTACTTGTGACATCCTTCATCGCTTCTGAATTTTTCTCCTCGTCACTCATCCCCTTTGTTGGATTTCCAAATGCGCCACGTCGATAGCCATTCATTACCTCAGAACCATCCCAGCGGTTCTTATTACGATCTGCATTATAGTGATCCCCGATGAAGAAAATACTGCCACCCTGCTCCACATATTGTTTCATAGCAGCTTGTTCGGTTTGTTTATATGGGATGTTTGCTTCCCCGATAACAAGTACATCATATCCCCTTAGATCGGTAAGTGTAATCGGAGTTTTCTTTCGCAGTTCTTTTACATAGAAACCATCATTAGCAAGTCCATTTGCAAAATCTGAAAATCCACCATCAATTACCCAATCAGCTGCACCAGCAGTTTGTCCATGAGTATTATCAAATAATACCTTTTTTCCAGCATTCCCATTTACAACCTTCGGACTAATAAACGGAGCAGGATCAATCGGACCCTCTGCGTGAACAGATCTTTCATTCCAAAAATAGAGTGGAATCGATACTGTCACGATTGCAAATGAAAGGACAAGCTTTGAAGATTTCCTCAACAAGCTTAGCATAATACTCCTCCTAAAATTAGAAAAATTATGACTACAAATTCCCCTTAGATCGAAGCAAACAATCCTATCATAACACGAAATCAAACATATAACACGAAATTATCAATAATTTTATACCTTTTATATCGAAAATTTACACTTTATAAATTACTAACACTCATTGCGAAAAACCCTCCATATTATAAGTAAATGGAGGGTAGAAACACATTTCATTAAATCGCTTCTGTAGCATATTTGATCTCTTGTTCAAGATGTTTCATATGGTGTTCTGTAGTCTGCTCATCCCAATTCGATTTCTCTTTCATGTATTGTAGGACAAGTTCTTTCCATTCTCTAACCCATGCAATATCAAACAATAAACTACCTGTTCTACGAATAAAGAAGTCAACTGGAGTTGCTACCATTTCGTACTCCATTCCATATACAAGCGCTCCATATACTTCCGAAGAAAGATGATATTTCTTTGCCTCATGATCACCTTTGTTTATGATGTCATACACTTGATCGATATTGCTACCGTAGCGGTTAGCTAGACGCGATGCTTCTTCTTTAGATAAGCCTATTTGAATCCCTAGTTCTATTTTCCCTTCAATAAATGCTTTATAGCCACTGGAACCTCCTAGATCACCGCCAGAAAGAACCATTCTCTCCGTATGGCAATCTTTGAAACTTCTCCCCTCTTCATTTTCAAGCTCAGAACCAACTAAATCAACAACTCGTTCAGCCATCTTACGATACCCAGTCAATTTTCCACCAGCAATCGTAATCAATCCTGATTCAGAGTGGAAGATCTCATCTTTTCGAGAAATTTCAGATGGGGATTTTCCTTCTTCATGAATGAGGGGTCTCACTCCTGCCCAACTTGATTCCACATCTTCTGCTGTCAAACCAACAGAAGGGAACATATGATTGGTGGCCGCAATAATGTAGTCACGATCCTCTTTTGTCATTCGAGGATGGGTAAGATCTGAATGGAAATCAGTATCTGTGGTTCCGATATAGGTTTTCCCGTCACGTGGAATCGCAAAAACCATACGTTTGTCGTGAGTATCAAAATAAACAGCCTGACCGAGTGGGAATCTCTTTTGATCTACAACAATGTGTACACCTTTTGTCCAATGCAGATACTTCCCTTTTTTAGAACCATCTTGTTCGCGCAATTCATCTACCCACGGACCCGTAGCATTTACAATCTTTTTCGCGTAAATGTCGAACTTCTTATTCGTTAGTAGGTCAATCGCATTTACACCAACTAACTTGTCATTATCATAAATAAGACCTTCTGCTTTTACATAGTTAAATGCTTTCGCACCATATTCAGATGCTTTTTTCATTACTTCTAACGTAAGCCTTGAATCATCAGTACGATATTCTACATAGTATCCAGAACCCTTTAAATCCTCCTTGCGAAGAAGAGGTTCTTTCTCGAGGGTTTGCTCTAGGTTTAGCATCTGACGACGTTCATTTTTCTTTACACCTGCTAATAGATCGTAAATCCAAATCCCAATCGAGCTGGCTAACTTACCGTAGGTTCCACCTTTTACGATCGGTAAAAGCATCCATTCAGGCTTGGTAACATGTGGTGCATTTTCATACACAATCGCACGTTCTGTACCTGTCTCTGCAACAATTCCAAATTCCAATTGTTTCAGATAACGTAGTCCACCGTGCACCAGCTTTGTGGAACGGCTCGATGTTCCTGCGGCGAAATCCTGCATTTCAATTAACACTGTGTTTAATCCTCGCGATTGAGCATCCAGCGCAATCCCTGCACCCGTAATTCCACCACCAATTACTAATAGATCAACCTTCTCTGAGGATACCTCTTGTAACTCTTTCTCACGCCCATTAACAGAAAAAATGGTACTCATCCTCAACTACCTCCCTTTTCTCAAAAAGGAAAAACCACACTACCCTAACACATTTGTGTTAGGGTGATGTGGTTGATCTCCTCGTCTCATCCATTTATTAACTTGTTCAATTTCTTCCGAAATTATTTAAACGTACGAGTAGAACTTACAGCTTTCACCCAACCATTATACAGCGTCTCGCGGGTCTTGTCATCCATATCAGACTCATAATCACGATCAACATTCCAGTTTTCAGCAATTTCTTGCTTGTCTTTCCAGAATCCAACCGCAATCCCCGCCAGATAAGCTGCACCTAATGCAGTTGTTTCTAGAATGACTGGTCGCTCAACTGGTACGCCTAGAATATCACTTTGGAACTGCATTAAGAAGTTATTAGCAGTTGCTCCACCATCTACACGTAGTTTCTTTAACTCAATAGAAGAATCCGCTTCCATCGAAGCTAATACATCTTTGGTTTGATAAGCAAGTGACTCTAGAGTTGCTCTTACTAAATGAGACTGATTGGTTCCCCTGGTTAAGCCAAAGATTGCACCTCTCGCATCACTATCCCAGTATGGCGTTCCAAGACCGACAAAGGCTGGCACCACATATACCCCATCTGTAGAATCTACTTGTGTGGCTAGTTCTTCTGTGTCGCTAGCTGATTTGATTAATTGTAATCCATCACGAAGCCATTGGATCGCAGAACCAGCAACGAAGATACTCCCCTCTAGTGCATACTCTACTTTGCCGTCAATACCCCATGCGATGGTTGTTAATAAGCCATGTTGGGAGCGAACAGCTTGTTCTCCTGTGTTCATTAGCATGAAACAACCTGTTCCGTAAGTGTTTTTCGCCATTCCTGGCTCAAAACATGCTTGTCCGAATAGAGCAGCTTGCTGATCTCCAGCAATCCCCGCAATCGCGATCTCTTCACCGAAGAACAAGGACTTTTCAGTCACTGTATATACTTCGGAAGAAGAACGAACCTCTGGAAGCATGGACTTCGGAACCGTTAGAATTTCAAGTAATTCATCATCCCACTGCAAATCATAGATATTATACATAAGGGTACGTGAAGCGTTTGTATAGTCTGTTACATGTGCCTTGCGACCTGATAACTTCCATACTAACCAAGTATCAATCGTTCCAAATAACAAATCTCCGTTTTCAGCCTTTTCTCTTGCTCCTTCTACATGATCCAAGATCCATTTTACTTTGGTTCCAGAGAAGTAAGCATCAATTAGTAAACCTGTTTTATTGCGGAATAACTCATCATAACCCTTTTCTTTTAGTTCTTCACAAATATCAGCTGTTTGTCTGGATTGCCATACAATCGCGTTGTAAATTGGCTCTCCGGTGTTCTTATCCCATACAACCGCTGTTTCCCTTTGGTTTGTAATCCCGATGGCAGCCACTTCATACGCAGAAACAGGATGCTTAGCTAAGACTTCTGAGATAACGCTTTGTACAGATCCCCAGATCTCCATCGCGTCGTGCTCAACCCAACCAGCTTGTGGAAAGATTTGTGTAAACTCCTTCTGTGCAGTACCTAATATCTTACCTTGTTTATCAAATAAGATCGCTCTAGAACTTGTAGTTCCTTGATCAATGGATAACACGTATTTCTTTTCCAATACAAACACCTCATTTATCTGTATTTTAATGGGGTAATCTAGGCGTACCTATCTATTAAATGACAAAACCGTATGCAACCGCTGCCAAAATCGCTCCCACGATCGGTCCAATTACTGGGATCCATGCATATCCCCAATCAGAAGAACCTTTACCGGCAATTGGTAGAATCGCATGCGCAATACGAGGTCCCAAATCACGTGCTGGGTTGATTGCATATCCAGTTGTTCCACCAAGTGACATACCGATCGAAACGATTAAAAATGCTACTGCCATCGTTTGTAGTCCATCAGCAAATACAAGGCCTTTTGCCCCGAATGCTAATAAGACGAACACAAGAACGAATGTACCAATTGCTTCACTCATAAAGTTGGCAAACGGACTTCTGATCGCTGGACCTGTAGAGAATACGGCTAATTTATCTGCAGGGCTTTGTGTTTCCTTCCAATGTGGGAGGTAGTGCAACCATACAAGAATGGCTCCTAAGAAAGCTCCGATCATTTGAGCTGCAATCATCGATCCCACCTTTGCCCATGCTAGCTTCCCAGCTATGGCAAAACCAATTGTTAGAGCAGGATTTAAATAAGCTCCACTATAGTGACCTACCATATATGCCGCAAGCATTACAGCAAAACCCCAGCCAAACGTAATCACGATCCAACCCGAATTTTGGGCTTTTGATTTGTTCAAAACAACCCCTGCTACTACTCCATTCCCTAAAAGGACTAGAAGCATAGTACCAATTAATTCTGCTACAAAAATAGACATTTGAGATGCCTCCCTAGTATTGGTGGTAATGGATGAGTGTAAAATGACAGATTATTTAAACATCAGAACGAAAGAAAAAAGACTCACAACAAAACCCTTCATCCTTCTCCATCCAGAAGCAGAAGACTTTCCGTGACTCTCCTCATCTCATCACTACTACTATTAACTTGTGAAAACGATTTCATGGACTATATTAAATGATTATGTTGCCTATGACAAGCCTTTTATTTAGAATTTCATTTTCCAAAGTTTCTCACTTGACGTTGTCGCCGCAACAGCACCTGCTTGAATCGCCTGCTTCACTTCCTCTTCTGTCCGGATCAATCCCCCAGCTAGTACTGGTATACCTGTATGTTCTACAACTTCGCGGATAATATGTGGCATAATTCCAGGTAAAACCTCGACAAAGTCGGGTTTAAATGACTCGAGCAATCGATAACTTGTGTTTAATGCATGAGCATCTAAGAGAAAAACCCGCTGAATCGCGATCAGTGATTTTTTCTTTGCTACACTTACAACAGGAGTTCGAGTGGAAATAAGTCCCGTGGGCCGAATCGTTTGACAAAGAAACTCAGCAGCGTACTCATCACTGCGCAACCCTTGTACAAGATCCACATGCAACAATACTTTTTTCTTATGTTGATTTGCCAAATTCATTAATGCCTGTAATTGAGCTACATGGCTATCTAAGAGAATAATATACTCAAAATTTGTCTTCATTAGCCTTTCAAATTGCTTAATATTCTTCGCAGCAGGCAGGATTTTTTGGTTTTTAAAGTGGTGATTCATCATTTCCTCCGAAGTTTATAGGTGTATTATCAATTTCACCTAGGTAGAAGGATAAAATACCTCGTTTTAATGCGAAATTGGTTTCCCTTTTTGTTTGTTCAACAAACTAGTTTTAATATATTTGTTATAAAATTACCATTCATTTTCATGTTATCATATCTATATGTAGGTAAAATTAGTTTATCAGGTAATGATCCCTTCTAGTAAACAGAGTATTACATGATCCGATAAATAGATTTCCTGAGAGGAATAGATATATAGATGGAAATAGGTCATAAATTAGACAACCGATATGAGCTGGTGGAACAGATTGGCGGCGGTGGAATGGCCACTGTATACAAAGCGATTGATTTAGTATTAGAGCGTTTTGTTGCAGTAAAAATCTTAAATCACTCGTTGCTAGATGATCAAGCATTTGTAAATCGCTTTGTTTTCGAAGCACGAGCCACCGCCAAGCTCTCACATCCACATGTGGTAAAGGTGTTTGATGCTGGTGTAGACTCTCAAAATTACTATATCGTAATGGAGCTTGTAGAAGGGCAAACATTAAAACAATACATCTCTCAGTATGGTCCTTTAGCAGAAATAGAAGCTGTACATATTATGAGACAAATTTGCCTTGGACTTGCCCATGCCCATAATCAAGGCATCATCCACAGAGATATAAAACCCCAGAACATTATCTACTCTACTGAGGATGCCACCTACAAAGTGGCTGACTTCGGAATATCCCGTGTTTTGCAAGAGACAAACTCTTTTACACAAACCGGGAAAGTAGTTGGCTCTGTTCATTATATGTCACCGGAGCAAATTACTGAGCAACCAGTCGGCTTTGCCACTGATCTCTACTCATTAGGAGTTGTATTTTTCGAACTTCTAGCAGGACGACCTCCTTATCGTGCGAAAGAAATGGTTATGGTTGCTCTCCAGCATATTAATGACCCAGTCCCGGATCTCAAAAAATACAATGCTGTCACTTCTGATAAAAGCATTCAAGTCATTACGAAATTACTTGATAAAAATCCAGAAAACCGCTATCAAAGCATAGGGGATCTACTAGATGAATTAGATGACCTATTGCCTAATGGGCATCAAAAACAACAAACGAAGGACCTTCGCTCTCCAAAAAAACAGAAGAAATACGATCGCAAGCGGTTTACATTTCTCCCTATTCTGTTAGGAATCATCATGATTGTCATTATCGGGATCATTGGATACTCATCGTTCTCAAATCAGGCATCTACCACACAAAAAACAGAGCAACCAACCACTAGTCATCCAGTGAATACAGAAAGTCAAAAAATACCTAGGTGGAAAAAGGAAGAACCTACGTATTTTACAAATGACGTATTCCTAAAGCACTCTATAACAGGATCGAATGGGAATTATACTGTAAAATTAAAAGTATCCCAAAAGCTAGCTCGTCCAGCCATCTACTACAATGTATATGTGGTTGGAAAAACTACCTCCGAAATAATCATTACTCGGAAAAAGGTTCCTATTCAGTTGAAACCAAATAAAAAAGATACCGATATAACCTTTTCGGTTACTATATCCAAATCTCACATTCCTCCAGAAGGCATTTTTAAAATCGAGATTTTTTGGTTAGATGATGAAAATGATTATCGCAGAGACCGAATCGAAAACCTATTAGAGAAGTTTTAGGGAATAGCAAAGCCAGTTCACATCAGAATTGGCTTTTGTTTTTTGGCCTTCCTACTCGATAGCAGGAATCGACCAATCAATTGGGTGCATATTGCTTTCTTGTAAAAATTGGTTGATGTAAGAGAATGGTTTAGAGCCAAAAAAACCTCTCCTTGCTGATAGCGGACTTGGATGAACAGACTCTAGGATCAAGTGATGATTCTTGGTGATAAGCTTCTTTTTCGCCTGAGCAGGCTTCCCCCACAATACAAATATAACGGGTTGCTCCCGCTCATTACACTTTTGAATCACAACATCTGTGAATCGTTCCCAGCCAATCTTTTTATGAGCCAGTGGGGTGCTTTCTCTCACTGTCAAAATCGTATTCAATAAAAGGACACCTTGCCGTGCCCATGACTGTAGGCACCCGTGATTAGGAGCAGAAATACCTAAATCTGATTCGAGTTCCTTATAAATATTTTTTAATGAAGGAGGTATCTTAATCCCAGGTTGAACCGAAAAGCTTAAACCATGAGCTTGTCCCACCCCGTGATATGGATCTTGACCTAAGATAACGACTTTCGTATCAGCGTACGAAGTAAACTGAAAAGCGGAAAATAAATCCTCCTGCTTAGGATATATAGTATATGTTTTCCTTTCTTCCTCTACTTTCGAGAGTAATTGCGTGAATTCATCGTGATATATCACATCGGTTAACACTTGATCCCAATCATTTTCAAAATACGCTTTCACTATGATCTCTCTTTTCTATCTGTTGTCATACATTAATAATAAGCCGAACAAATGTTTCTGTAAATAGAGAAGCTGCATCCGACAAAAAAGGATACAGCTTCTCACATGTTATTATTTAGATGAACATGATTTTCCAATCACAGAATAGGGACAAGCCGCTTTATCTGCTAGATAGAGTACAGCTGCTTTATTACGAGAAGTTTCTCTAGCAATTGCTTCATCAGGAGGGTAAAATCCTGGGAAAGAGCTTCTGGGGTACATTTCAAAAGTAAAGGCAAATATCTTATGAGCCCCATAAGCCCAGTCAGTCATTTCTCCATCTGCTATATACAGTTCACTCGATTGTTGCGGAGTATATCCGTTTGTACCTGCCATTTCTTTTGCCATCGTTTCAAATACATTATGATCATCTTGCGTCATATCGCTTGGGACTTCAGCATACGTGTAACCGTATGGATACAAAATGAGCTCACTATACGTATGGAAGGTTATTAACGCCTTGATTTGTTGCTCTCCACCCACTACTCGACCGTTAATAAAGTCACGCATTGCCGCAGTCTCAGGAGCAGAGAATGCCGATGCCCCACGATAAGTCTCACTTGATTTCGACCCACTTGATCCTCCACAACATCCCCATTTGTACCCGTAGTTCCGATTTAAATCGGTTCCTACATAAGAACTCCTTGAGTTGGGTTGGCGGTTTTTACGCCAATATCGATAGCTACCAGTAGCAACATCATACTCTCCACCATCTGGATTGACATTAAAGACAATGTAAATTTCGCGCTCATTTACGAGATCCGTGATTTGCTTATTGCTTCGATATTCCTTCGTAAATAGATCAAGTGTATACAATGCCATCTCAACTGTTAGATGCTCGCGTGCATGATGCAAAGAGGTATAAAGTACTTCTGGTTCATTCTCATCCACTTGCACATTGTCGCTAATCTTTACCGCCCATAATTCTCTCCCTTGATAAGAACGGCCAATGCTACGTTTCTGCACAATATCTGGATAGTCATGTACCGCAGCTTCGATTTTGGCCACCATTTCATTATAATTGTGATAGCCTGAATCAGATGACGGGAAATCCTCTGGATAAAAGTTTATTTCTTCCTTCACAGAAAATCCTTTTTGCTTGATGCTTTTTATCTCCTGTGGAGTTCCCACTACCTTTACATAATCGGCACCTACCTCTTCAATCGCAACACCTGTTGAAGAAACAGCTGTACGTTGCTCCTTCGTTTTCACATTCGATACCTTGTAAAACTTTGTGCCCAACTCGTACATAGTAGGGCTTTTACTTTGACTAAACCCAAGTACCGGAAAACAAGCAACGATCAACACAACAATCGACACCAGAGAAAGCCATTTTTTATTCATGCTATACACCCTCCTCATCAATTTGAGTAAAGCGGTTAATAACAGAAGACTCATCTCCCTCTTTACGTATTCGACATAGCACATAAACAACCTTCTTAAAAATAAAAATAATCAGATAATTAATGAAATTATTATTCTATCGGGACAGAAAAAAGAACAGCTCGATACAAAAGGAATCGGCTGTTAATACAAGCTTACTTATTTAAGCAGTAAACTGCTCTTCTTCTGTTGATCCCGATAAAGCAGTGGTCGATGAGGTCCCTCCCGAAATCACCATTGAAACCTCATCAAAATAACCAGTTCCTACTTCTCGTTGATGGCGTGTGGCGGAGTAACCTAGTGGCTCTGCTGCAAACTCCTCCTCTTGTAATTCGGAATAAGCCGCCATCCCTTGTTCACTATATCCTTTAGCTAATTGGAACATACTATGGTTCAAGCTATGGAAGCCCGCGAGTGTAACAAACTGAAACTTATACCCCATCTTGCCAAGCTCCTCCTGAAACTTCGCAATCGTGGCATCATCTAATTTTTTCTTCCAGTTGAAGGAAGGAGAGCAATTGTAGGCTAAAAATTTTCCAGGGAATTTCTTGTGAATTGCCTCTGCAAACTGTCTAGCTTCTTCTAGATTCGGCTCTGAAGTCTCACACCAGATCAGATCCGCATAAGGCGCATATGCAAGACCCCTAGCAATAGCCGTTTGTAAACCCGGACGAATTCGGAAGAAACCTTCTGAAGTACGTTCTCCTGTTAGGAACTCAGCATCACGCGGATCAATATCGCTGGTTAACAACTCTGCCGCATTGGCATCTGTGCGTGCAATAACGATCGTTGGCACCCCCATGACATCTGCCGCTAAACGTGCCGATACTAAGTTGCGAACTGCATGTGCTGTCGGAATCAATACTTTACCGCCTAGATGACCACATTTCTTTTCAGATGCTAATTGATCTTCGAAATGAACGCCTGCCGCACCTGCTTCAATCATTCCTTTCATTAACTCAAATACATTTAGCGGTCCTCCAAAACCTGCTTCCGCATCCGCTACAATCGGCGCAAACCAATACCGCTCCCTTTTCCCTTCTACATGCTCTACTTGATCGGCACGTTGCAACGCTTGGTTAATACGTTTGACTACTGACGGAACCGAGTTAGCTGGATACAAGCTTTGATCTGGGTACATATGGCCAGATAAGTTTGCATCCGCCGCTACTTGCCATCCACTTAAATAAATCGCTTTTAAACCTGCTTTCACTTGTTGAACTGCTTGATTTCCTGTTAACGCACCTAGTGCACGCACAAATGGATCTTGGTGCATCAGATCCCATAAACGTTCAGCACCCTTCTTCGCAAGTGTGTGCTCAATCATAAGCGAACCACGCAGCTTTAATACCTCTTCCGCCTGATAAGGACGCACAATTCCATTCCAACGAGGATTTAATTCCCACTCTTGTTTAAGTAATGCAAGCTGATCTTGAAATGTCACGATCATCCACTCCCTTTTTATCATTTCGGTTGTTTAGGTTAAAATCTCATAAGCTGGTACTGTTAAAAATTCTTCAAACTCATCCCTGATGGTCAGCTCTGAAAATAACTGAGTTGCCTCCTGATAGCGACCTTTTAGATATCGCTCTTCGCCTATTTCCATTTTTATCTTCAGCAACTCTTCCTCGAGCAACACTTGAAATAACTCAGCCGTGATTTTCCGACCGTCTTCCAGTATCCCTTTGTCATGGTGAATCCACTGCCAAACTTGTGCTCTCGAAATCTCAGCAGTTGCAACATCTTCCATCAAATAATGAAGTGCTACGGCTCCAAAACCGCGCAACCACGCCTCCATATATTGAACACCCACTCGAATGTTCATCCGTAACCCTTCTTCTGTGATTGTACCTTCCGGCACAGCAAGTAAATCACTAGCCACAACCTCTACATCGGGTCGCTGTTTGAAATATTGATTTACAGTTGGCATAATTCGGTCAAATACTTCCATCGCAATGGGCACTAGGGCCGGATGAGCCACCCATGTTCCATCATGTCCGTCAGATGCCTCCCTCTCTTTATCTGCTTTTACCTTATCCATCGCTTCTTGATGTAGCGCTGGATTCCCCTTAACCGGTATTTGCGCCGCCATTCCGCCAATCGCCGGAGCGTTTCTTCGATGACATGTTTTCACGGTTAATAAGGTATAAGCCCTCATAAAAGGAACCGTCATCGTAACTTGGGATCTATCTGGTAAAATGACATGAGGTTGCTTGGATAACTTCTTAATGTAACTGAAAATATAATCCCACCGACCGCAGTTCAATCCAGCCGAATGCTCCCGTAATTCATATAAAATCTCATCCATTTCAAATGCAGCCATAATGGTTTCAATGAGCACTGTTGCTTTAATCGTGCCTCGAGGAATTTCCATATAATCTTGAGCAAATAGAAATACATCATTCCAAAGCTTAGCTTCTAGATGACTCTCCAACTTAGGCAAGTAAAAATAAGGACCCGTACCACGTGCAAGCAATTCTTGAGCGTTATGATAAAAATAAAGTCCGAAGTCAAATAAGCTAGCAGGGATGGGCTTCCCATCAACGAGGAAGTGCTTTTCATCAAGATGCCATCCTCGCGGACGTACAAGTAGAACAGCCGTTTTTTCTTGCAATTTATACTCTTTACCAACCTCATTTACAAAATCAATCTGGCGACGAATCGCATTTCGAAGATGAATTTGCCCTTGTATGCAGTTCTCCCAACTCGGGGAATTTGAATCTTCTAAATCAGCCATAAAGACTTTCGCCCCAGAATTAAGCGCATTTATCACCATCTTTCGATCACTAGCTGGTCCCGTAATCTCAACACGGCGATCTAACAGATCCTCAGGTAAGGGAGCGATGGTCCAGTTACTTTCTCGAATATTTCGGGTTTCAGACAGAAAATCGGGTAACTCACCTTGATCCATTCGTTTCTGACGGTCTACTCTGTTATATATCAGTTCATTCCTACGTTGAGTGAAACATTTTGCTAACTCCACCAGAAATGAAATAGCATTGGGAGTAAGTATTTGGTATTCTGTTTCACTACAACCCCCTAAAATCCTTACTCCCTCTGGAAGCACATACTTCTGATTCAACTAAGTCCCTCCTCTATCCAAGTAAATAAATTATGTTATATAACAATACTGTTTTTTCATAATCTATACTAACACAGTATCCTGTTATATAACAATATGTATGTTGAAAATTATTTGTTACCTTATTTTTGTGTCATCGTACATTTGCTCTGAGATTATTTTTTCCCTCTTGCTCCTTCTTCCTTTGATGCGACAATTTTCCTCGGCACAGTGGCTGTCGATATTGGATAGCCTTATCGAACGGGTTCATTGGTATTTGGGTAAAATGAGCAAAGGGAGTGACTGTTTAGTTACTCCCTTTTCGGATTAAATTGCAAGCTTTGGTAGGTTGATACTAAGTATGACTTCTCTCACCTAAATCATGTTTATCCGAGAATATTCTTTGCTAAGTAAGAGAAAAGGAAACAAAGGTAGTTTTTGCAATATGTTCGATCTGGAGATTCTTTTCAGGCAGTAACAAACAACGCTGTAATATACATCACTACAATACCAGTCAGTAACCCGGCTACACCTACAGGCGTCAAGAAAGTTGCTCGATTCGACTCCGAACGCTCTAAGCGGAACACTTGTACAACCACTTGGAATATCGCACCCGCTCCGATTGATAGGAAGATGAGGGACCAAATGGGCGAATAAACAAATCCGCCAATCCAAGTACCTATTATGGCTGGAACACCGCCTATTGCTCCCAAAAGAAGTAAATGGCTAAATAAATTGGATCCCTTTATCTTCTCACGAGCAACAGGAACTACAATCGCTAAGCCTTCCGTAATATTGTGCAAAGTGAATCCCATAATGAGAAATGCCCCCATCGCTACATTACCTAGCGTAAAAGCGGCTCCGATTGCTAAGCCTTCACCCAAGTTATGAATCCCGATTCCCAAGGCAATCAGATAAGCCACTGTTAACTTCGTACGATAGTTATTAGATGAAGTTTCTTGTCGTGCTTCTGTATAAGAGCTGATTGCGCTTAAGATGAGGAAACTCCCTAATCCCCCTAGTAAAATAATACCGACCCCTTGAAATGCTCCCGGGATCTGATCAGCTAGTTCAAATGCTTCATTTAAAGAATCGATTCCTAAGAAAATAAGTAATCCAATCGTAACAGCTAGAACAAAAGTATAGCCCTTTCCGTCTAACTTCGCTACAAATGGCTTCCATAACATTCCTAAGAGAACCGGAATCACACCAACAAAAAGACCAATAAGTGCGAATAAGCCAAATGTACCCGGTGTTGCTTGTGAAACTTCCATCGCAGCCGAAATCTCGCCCGTAAACTTGGCACCTGTAGAAGTGACCACTGTTACGGCATAAGGCTCTCCCTCTACCCAGTGGAAAGGAATGGTGATGTCTGCTTGATCAAAACGACCAAGTTCCGATTTAGAAACTTCAGCATTCCACATCGCATCATTTACCGTTACTTGAGCAATCGTAACAGGATCAGCTCCCGTATTCGTCACTTTTGCTAAAAGCTTCCCCTCTACTGCCCATACACGGTCAAAACTGATCTCCTCTAACGGAATATTGGCACGAGGAATGAGCCGATCGACTCCTGAAAACAAACCGACAATCATCAAAGCAAGTAAGACAACCGGAAGCAAACCTAAAAGCCATTTCTTCGAAGCACTCATGATTCATTCCCCCTATTCCATTACCTCAAATAATCCCATCCAACCTAGCTCCGCAAATTCGCTTTGGTGGGCATGAAACATATATTTACCAGGGAATTTATACGAAAACTCCAACACAGACCGCTCTCCCTGACATAACATCACGGTATCCGTAATTTCATAATGGGTTAAAGATGTGCCTGTCCGGTACAGTTTGAACATATTCCCATGAAGATGGAAGGAATTAATCAAGTCAAACTCTGTAACATTTACTAAATAAATGCGTACTTCCTCTCCTACTTTTAACGGAATTGGATGATCTAAATATGCGTTTGCTAGACCATTAACGGTATAAAACTCATTTTCGCCATCAAAGTCTGTATCAAAGGCATTCATCACCATAACTAGCTCTTTCATCTTCTTTCTCGGCTCTTTTGGATCAATGATAAAAGCTCCGTAAAGTCCTTTTTCAATATGCTTTTTCAATGGCATGGTATGACAATGATATAGATGGAGACCAAAAGGCTCCGCTGTAAACTCGTAGGTAAAACTTTTACCTGGTTGTACTATTTCAAATGATCCATCCATGTTACCAGGATGAATTCCATGAAAATGAATGGTATGAGGATGAGCACTCCCATTATCAAACTTTATACGAAGCAAATCTCCCTCAGTGGCTCTAAGCGTAGGCCCTGGTGCAGTCCCATTATAGGTCCACGCCGGATAAAACACACCCGGGGCTATCTCTATCTCATTATCTTGTGCCAATATTGAGTATTCACGTATGATTCGACCATCTGGCAATTTACTGACTTTTCCGTAGTCAAATGTATCTAATACTTGTTGTGCCGATTGATAGGCTTTCGGCGAGGCTTTTTTATTCATAGCATGTACTTGATCCATCCCGCTACCATCATGGTTGGAGTGATTAGAATTAGATACACCAGCAATACGGTCCTCGCTTCGAATCCATTTAGGAAATAGCCACGTAGCCATACCTGCTATACCCAGAGCACCACCTATTCCCGCCTTCAAAAACTTACGTCGGGAGAAGAATGACGACAAAGTTTCATCTGACCCATTTTGTTTGCCTTTGTTCATGATGTTTGCCTCCTGCAACTTTTAGTCTAAAAAAATTCGACCCTTCATTTTCTTATGAATGAACCTGTACCTACATTACAAATATATGAGTAACGACCATATTAGTATATATTAATGCGAGGGGAAGGTCTATCCCCCCCTATTTTCTCCAAAAAGCGGAACAGTCTGCCTTATCTACAATGTTAAACTCGATCATCTTCTCAAGTAAGGGGAAATCAATTGGATCATCCCACCGAATGCGTACTAATTGCTTTGTATGTTCATAGCCAGCACGTTTAATTTCATCGGAAAAACGATCGATTACTATCTTTTCAGGTGAAAACGAAAAATGATGCTTGGCCACACTAAAACCGATAATAAATGTTCCGTGATCGGTAAACATAGGTTGATTCCATGCAATTCTAGGGGCTAGATTGGGGAATCTTTTACTAACCCAATCTAGCACTTCTTCTAGTCGAGCCCGATTTTGTCGATTCTCAATTGTAGCTAGATAATCTGCAAATGTTTCCATTGTTTCCTCCTAAGTAGAAATACGTGCTCCGAAAAAAACATCCTGTTCCTTATCTTCTAATCTCTATCGAAATACTCGAAAATATGTATTATCAATTCAGAAACCGAATTAATCCTGATTATCCAGTCGAATTATGATATGATTCTGTAGAATGTCTATAAAATAGGATGAAGTGAGGTGAGAACTTGCAATCTGTCTATGAATCAACCAAACTTCCTATGGTAGAAGTGTTTCAAACTGTTGAGGGAGAAGGAATGCGGGCGGGATTTCCCACTGTTTTCGTTCGTGTATTCAACTGTAATTTGCGTTGCACTTGGTGCGATACACCCTATAGCTATGCGCCAAGTACACCTGAATATCTTGCTACGATTTCAGAAATCCTACAACAAGTAAAGCAATATCCAGCAAAAAACATTTGTCTAACTGGTGGAGAACCCCTTATGCATGGACAAAAGTCATTACAGCTTCTTCAGGCGTTAGCGGAGCTAGATCATATTATGGATGTCCATATCGAGACCAATGGGGCAATTGATCTAACCCCTTTTCATGAATGGCGCCAAATCCATCCACAGGGTTATAAAGTTCGATTCGTCATGGACTACAAATTACCTGCTAGTGGTGAGTCTGAAAAAATGAATCTTCTTAACTTTGAACTCCTCCAAGCTGACGACGAAATCAAGTTTGTCATTGGGAATGAGGTGGATTTCCATTCAGCCCTGATCATCGCGAAACAGTATGTAAAGCAAGGTATCCCGATGTTTAGCCCTGTTTGGGAATCAATGCCCCCACATCGCCTAGTTGAATTAATGCTAGAGCACCAACTAACTAACATCAAACTAAACCTACAAATTCATAAAGTCATCTGGGACCCAAACCAGCGTGGCGTATAACACGGAGGCCTCTTATGAAGAAAAAAGCAGTTGTTGTTTTAAGCGGTGGTCTAGATAGTACCACTTGTATGGGAATCGCCGAGCATCAAGGATATGAATTATACCCGATTACCTTCTTCTATAATCAACTTCATCAACGTGAAGTGGAGCAAGCAAAGTGTGTGGCCGCTCATTACGGAGTAGGCCAAAATCATAAAATAGTCGATCTCTCCTATCTAGGACAGCTCGGGGGCAGTGCCTTAACAGATCCATCCATCCAAGTTCCCACAACAGGGGTTGATGAAGATGAGATTCCAGCCACTTATGTCCCCGCACGAAATCTAATTTTCTTATCAATGGCTACTGCCTATGCGGAAGTAATCGGTGCTAAAAAGATATTCGTTGGGGTGAGTGCTGTAGACTATAGTGGATACCCAGACTGTAGACCGGAGTTTATCCAATCGATGTCAGAGACAATCAATCTAGCTACGAAACTGGGTGTAACCTCTGATGCAGATGACCGCCTCTCCATAGAAGCCCCACTCATGCATCTGAACAAAGGGGAAACGGTAAAATGGGGATTGGAATTAGGGGTTCCTTATCACCTTACTACCTCTTGCTATCAGGGTTCAGAAGAAGCATGCGGCGTTTGTGATAGCTGTCTCCTTCGTTTAAAAGGCTTTACTGAAAACGATGCTAAGGATCCGATTCCCTACGCACAGCAGGTTTTGAGGTGATCTTATGCACGGTAAATACACATTAACTAAACACTTTTGGATCTCTTGTGCACATAGTGTGCCTGGTGCCGGAAAATGTGAAAGAATTCACGGTCATAACTATAAAGTAACTTTTTGTGTTGATGGCACGAAACTAGATGAAAGCCAGATGCTGATCGATTTTCGTCAAGTCAAACATGTAATCGAAAAAAAATATGACCATCACCTACTAAATGACTTTCCAGAGTTTAATCCGGAAGTAGGTGGAGCTGCGCCATCAACAGAAAAAGTGGCAGAAATCTTTTTCTGTGCGATCGAGCAACTTTGTCAGCAAAAATCGAACCAACCAACCCTTCGCTGGGTGGAGGTGCAAGAAACCAATGAAGCATTTGCTCGTTTCGAACGAGTTTAATTAAAGCGTGGAGATGAGGATAATATAATGGCTCAACACGACCTAGACCTACAATTACTGGGACAAAAAACAAACTACCACTTCGAATATAACCCGGATGTACTGGAGTCATTTGATAATCGACATCCGGACACTGACTACTTTGTAAAATTTAATACTCCGGAGTTTACCAGTTTGTGTCCGATTACCAACCAACCTGACTTTGCAACACTCTACATTAGTTATGTACCTGATCAGAAGTTGGTTGAAAGTAAATCGTTAAAGCTATATCTTTTTAGCTTCCGAAATCATGGCGACTTTCACGAAAACTGCATTGTGGTCATCATGAAAGATTTGATCAAACTACTTGATCCAAAGTACATCGAGGTTTGGGGCAAATTTCTACCTCGTGGCGGGGTCAGCATTGATCCGTATGCAAACTACGGCAAGCCTGGTACTCGCTGGGAAGCAATTGCCGAGCAACGCCTTGCACAACATGACCTCTATCCTGAGACGATTACCAATCGGTAGAAAAAAACCTAGTGATCTATGTGATCATTAGGTTTTTTTCAAGCTTACATATTTCATCGTATTTGATCTGTTTTACTTTATAAACGGGCTCTACTGCCTGTTCTGAACATAGCGCAGTCGATATCATACAGTCTTTCTTGGGATGAAACGTATAGAGGTGATATTCCCCATCAAATTCTCTATGATGATCAAGAGGCACAGAAAAAGATAACGGCTTCATCGAAAAGCCTTTGCCCTCTGCCTTCATCACTGCCTCTTTTCTAGTCCAAATCCAGTAAAAATGTTGAAGTCTCGTTTCAAGGTCATCCGGCTTTTTAACAAATGCCTGCTCTTCTTCCTGAAACACAAGAGGCATTACTTCCAAGTGATCCTTGAATGTGTTTTCAACATCAATCCCGACTTCGCCAGCTAGTGTAACCGCACAAGCTACAAGGCCATCTGTATGGGTTAAGTTAAAATAGATTTGCTTCTTTTCTTGCAGGCTCGGAATGAGATATAGCTTTCCATACATATTTTCTTGAAATCGTATGTCTGCCGATTCTAATCCTAAATATTCACCTAGCAACCCCTTCAATAACATTCTTCCCAACAGGAATTCCTTTTTCTTATGATCAACTAGATAAGAGTTTCGTTTTTCTTCTTCTTTTTGATCTAAAATAACTGTAAACCGACTTAATTCATCGGAATGCATAGCAGAAGGAATCTTAGTCCAATAAATTTCTACAGTGTTTTTATTCATTTGATCCTTCCCCTATCTGCCATGTCAAAAGGAGCTATACTATCCTTCTTCCATGAGTTGTGCACCAATTGATAGAACCAGCAGGCGCAACCCCTCACAATCACTGGTAGCTCGATGACTTGGAATGTATTCAATTTCTTTCTGCTCTAACGCCCTTGTTAAAGAAACAAAGCGCTCATCCCGATGTAACTGCTTGTACATTTTCATCACACACCGCGGATCGTAGCTAATCAGTGGCAATTGATACTTCTTACAGGTTCTACGAATCATCATGATATCCGCATCAGAGGCATACATTAATACGGTCTTCCCTTGAATAATGCTACCTACTTCTGGCCAAATTTCAGACCATGTAGGAGCATCTTGTACCATTTCATCTGTAATGCCATGGATATCCGTTGTACGCTTTGGAATAGGCTGAGAGGGCTTCACAAGTGATTCAAATAAAATCGCGCCTTCCGCATCTGTGATACCGATCTCGATGATTTCGTCCTCCCGTCCACCTCCTGTAGACTCTGTATCCAGTACCAACCAATCCCGTCTTAGATACCATTTCCGAAATAATTGTTTACTCTGTTCATATTCTTTTTCTATCTCTTTACATTTTTTCTCATAACAGAATGGACAAAGATTCACTTCCTCCATCCGTGCACGTTTCTTGCAGCGTTTACATCTTTGAATTTTTGGTTCGTTTTGTGTTTGATTTTGTTTCATAATGAGTAAATTTCCCCTTGTGCACAATCCCAAACGAATGTTTATCAGCGTATGTATATTTTTCTTACTACTATATCCTAACAGGCCCTCCTCACACTATCAAATAAATGGGGAAAAAAGGCTAGCTTTCCAACTAGAAATATCACTATATGATGAATGATACGGATGGACTCTAGTGAACAGCCCTCTTCTTAAAATGACCTCCTCTTACCTCATGAATATTCCCAACAGCCAAAAAGGCTTGTGGATCTATCTCTTCTACAATTTCCTTTAACTTTGCTTCTTCAAGACGTGTTACAACACAAAAGATTACTTTTTTGTACTCTCCGGTGTACCCACCTTCCCCACTCAAATAAGTAACCCCTCTCCCCAAGCTACTTAGTATACAGCTTCCTAGTTTCTCCGGTTCTTCACTCATAATCCAAACAAGCTTGGTTTCATCAAACCCTTCGATTACAACGTCGAGGAGCTTAAATACGATGAAATAAGCAATAAATGAATACATAGCACGCTCCCAGCCAAACAAAAACCCCGCACTTCCCAAAATAAACAAGTTAAAGAATAAAACAATTTGACCAACGGAGAAAGACGTCTTCTTATTAAAAAGAATCGCAAGAATCTCTGTTCCATCTAGTGATCCTCCATATCGAATCACTAATCCGACACCAATCCCTATGACAATTCCACCAAAGACAGCGGCCAAGAGGGGATCTTCCGTAAGAGGTGGGACAGAGTGAAGATAGTAAGTACTAACAGACATAACTATCACACCAAACAAAGTAGAAAGTGCAAATGTTTTACCAATCTGTTTATAACCCAGAAAAAAGAAGGGAAGATTGAGTACAAACAATAGAACTCCTAGCTTAAATCCAGTCAAGTATGAAAGGAGCATAGAAATTCCTACGATACCTCCATCCATTATCTGATTGGGTACCAAAAAAATCTCTAATCCGACAGCAACTAATATCGCTCCAAATAAAATCATGACAATACGCTTGAAAAGATTGATTTTTTTCAACCTTTTATGATTCGGTTTTTCCAACTGAGGGGATACAAGCTCCAACAGAACAGTCTCCTTTTAAATAGAATTTCGTTGGATAGTATCCCCTTTTACGGATTGGTTATGTTAAAGTACATCCAAAAATTGTGCAAAACAAATGATGAAATCAGTACACCTATTTACTCGAAGGCCCTACCCGAATCATCACTATAGCACTAACTGATTCAGGGGTAGAAGAGGCTGAACGGGCCATTCCTCTGATCCACAAAGTTCCTACCTTTAGTGGAATGAAGCGAATTAGGGCACATCTAGATTCTCCTGCCGGAATCGTTCCTAGATGAAATAATAAACCTGGTGTTCGATTTTCACTTGTTTGAGTCTGTGGAGACGTGATAACCCGAACATGTGCTGGAATTCTCACGTGTAGAACAACATTCTCCGCGGCAGAGCGTCCATGATTATGGACAGTGAAGGTACCCGTTACTAATTGTCCGACACGGACACTAGTACAAAATTGCTTCGTGATAGAGAGGCGGGCTCGATGTTGTTGTCTCCTAATAGTGGTAGTAACTGTGGACGAATGACTAGATAGAGGGCTAGACAAAGTGGATGTATTAGAAAGTGCAGATCCCATCGGGGCATCTGACTTAATCCGGACCACAAGGGTAAATGTAGCTATATCACCACTATCGAGAGAAGGCCAATCAGCTGTCACTATTCCTGTTCCCCCTACTGGGGGGGTAGATATGATCGCTGGTGGTCCACTATCCTGTATAAAGCTCACAAAAGTACTATGGGAGGGAATGATGTCTGATAACGATACTGACAACACCTGATCTGGACCATGATTGCGGACGGTTATCGTATAGGTAAATCTCCTGCCTGCAACCGCAGAACTAGAAGAGGCTACTTTTTCTACTGCTAGATTTGCACTTATTCCGAATTTGCTAACAAATGCATCATTTAGCCCCAGTCTCTCTGTTTGAAATGCCCCTGCAGTAACCGGGAAATTTTCCGAGCTTGTGGTTCCTACAATATACATACTTCCCCCATTATCTATCACAATCTTATTTCCATCCTCTGCTCCATCTCCCCCGAGATAACTGGAATAAACTAGTGAGCTTCCACTTGGATCAAGTATGGATACAAACACATTCCGCGATCCTACTAGTGTCTGTTGAAATGCGTTTGGTGTAATAGGGAAATTTATGGACTGTGTCTCCCCCGTCAAATAAACCCGACCCAATGTATCTACCGCAATCCCATTTCCATCCTCCAGAGCACTTCCCCCGAGATAACTGGAAAAGACTAGTGAGCTTCCACTTGGATCTAATTTCGTTATAAATGCATCTTGCACTCCACCGAAGACAGTTTGAAAGGCTCCAGGAGTAACTGGAAAATTAGCTGATTGTGTACTACCAATTACATAAGCATTTCCACTTCCATCTAGTGCAATCCCACCCCCATCATCGTTCCCTGCTCCACCCAGATAACTTGAATAAACCAATGTACTTCCACTTGAATCTAATTTCGTTATAAATGCATCTTGCACTCCACCGAAGACAGTTTGAAAGGCTCCAGGAGTAACTGGGAAATTAGCTGATTGTGTAAGTCCAGTCACATAGGCATTTCCACTTCCATCTACTTCTATTCCCCATCCATCATCCTCCACTGTTCCACCCAAATAACTGGAATAGACCAAAGCACTCCCACTTGAATTTACTTTCGTTATAAATGCGTCTCGCACCCCACCAAAGGCAGTTTGAAAGGCTCCAGGGGTAACTGGAAAATTAGCTGATTGAGTATTCCCAGTCACATAGGCATTTCCGCTTCCATCCAATGCCACTCCTCGCCCATCATCACTTGCTGCTCCACCTAGAAAGCTCGAATAGACTAAGGCATTTCCACTTGGACTCATCTTCGTGATAAATGCATCTTGCACTCCCCCAGAGACGGTTTGAAAGGCTCCAGGAGTGACTGGAAAATTAGCTGATTGTGTAAACCCAGTCACATAGGCATGTCCTGCTGTATCCACGGCAATTCCGCGTGCCGTTTCAGTGCCCGTTCCACCCAGATAAGTCGAATAGATCAGAGCACTTCCTGTCGAATTAAACTTGGTTACAAACGCATCCATAACCCCCATTCGTGTCGTTTGGAACGCTCCAGGGGTAACAGGGAAGTTGGCTGATCGAGTAAACCCCGTCACATAGGCATGACCTGTATCATCTATCGCAATTGCCTCCCCAGATTCCAGGGAGGTCCCCCCTAGATAGGTGGAGTACTCCAAACTAGGATCGATAACCAATTGATAGTTAGAATCATAGTTTGTTACTTCGAATCCAATCACTACTTGCCCTTGCCCATCTAAAGTAAGTCGGAAGCTACTCTCTACCTCTTGAAGCTCCCCATTGATCTTCTGATAACTATATGGCTTCTTTTCCATTAACGTACCGTAACGGGTATGAATGTGAAGATTCCCTTCCTCATCTAGAGAGACATCGTCTACTCCTTTGTAAATCCATTGAATATCACTTATTCTTCCTCCTGGATTGATAAGAAAGTCGTACTTGAAATCGCTTTTATCACCATGGAAAACAACATCAATCTGATCCCATATCTTTTTGTATACTACTTCCTGGTACGTAGGCACATCTGTAAACCATCCGCTCGGGTCATTACCTAGAAAATAGTTAACTTTTCCCTCTCTCATCCCTTTTCCTTGTATCGTGCTCCCTTCTTGGGGGTGCAGAAAGTTTAAAGAAATCGTATAGCCTCTCTTCTCCTCGTTACGAAACTCTGATGAACTCCCCTTTTCACACTCCATCCATGTTAAAAACACTTCTTTAGGAGTAAAAGAATAGAGGAAACCTCCTTTCGTTCCATAAAATTGTATATCGGAGTAAATTTGTCCTTGATTCGGAACAAAGTATAAAGGCAACTTTCTATATGTTTGTGGAATATTACTCTCCAGTAAAGTAGTCATACACTACCCCCCGTATTTCTTTTATTTAGGTAATATAATATGATTCACACATATCTTTAATTACCGTTTACAGGAAAGAGAGGATTCGTTCTATATGCCATTGTTAGAGAAATCCCTTTCATTAGAACCTTTTTCATACGTCATCATATGTATATATCAATCCTATTAGGCAAATGGATCATGACGACTGTTAAGGAGATGAGCAAATTGTATTATGAATACTTAAATCAACCCGTGTCCACCCATTATCGAGAATCATTAGACGATGTACTTACAGGTGTCAAAAGATCCGCTACTTCCATCGCTTTTTACAAAAAACTTGCCAAAGCCGCACCTAATCCAAAGCAGAGGGAAGATATTTTGCAAGCGATAGAGAAGGAAAAAGATCTTTGGAGAAAGTTTACTCAGTTATACATCGATTTAACAGGAAGACACCCTGTATATGAAACAAAAAATGTTACCTTTCTCACATTTGAAGGAGGGCTAAAAAAGGCCTTAGAACGAGCCATAAAGGATTACGAGGAATATCGCAATAGTTATGTACAGACACAATACTTTCCTTATCAGGATATTTTTTTAAAAGCTTGTGAAAACGAAGCCGATCAGGCAAAGCGATTTCAGGCTTTATCGGAGATTAAACAACGAAACATTCCATTAAGAGATTATGGGAAGCAACCACTTGTTATCAATATTGATGTAGCAGCTGAGCAGAATGATGCTTTTCGCACCACTCTGTGGACAGGTAATTATTTGCAAGTGACATTAATGAGTATCGATGTAGGAGATGACATCGGTGTAGAAATGCATCCTGACGTCGATCAGTTCTTACGAATTGAAGAAGGAAAAGCGCTAGTTCAAATAGGAAATCGAAGAGATTCATTAAATTACAAAACAGAAGTGCACGAAGATTATGCTATTATGGTACCCGCTGGTACATGGCACAATATTATCAACACAGGAAATAAGCCACTCAAACTTTATTCTATTTATGCACCACCTGAGCATCCCTTTGGTACAATCGATAAACAAAAACCCAGCCATGCACATAATGATAGTCCATGAGATAAAAAAGAAGTATTAGATTGATATTTCAACCTAATACTTCTTTACTTGTTATATAAGGTCGTCACTTTCTAAGAAATAACCCCTAACTCTTTTCCTACTTTTTCAAAAGTATCTAGCGCTTTTTGAAGATCGTCTTTGGTTTGACTCGCTGTTACAATAGTCCGCACTCGTGCTTTTCCCTTTTGGACAGTTGGGAAAGCGATTCCCTGTGCATATACACCCTCTTCGAACAATGCATCCGAAAACTTCATCGTAAGGGCATCATCACCAATAATGACGGGTGTAACAGGAGTTTCACTATGACCTGTGTTAAAACCTAATTGAGAAAGTCCCTCTTTAAAGAAGCGCGCATTATCCCAAAGTCGTTCCATAATCTCAGGCTCTTCGAGCAGAACGTTAACTGCTTCCAAACAAGCGGCAGTTACTGCTGGTGGATGCGAAGTGCTAAATAAGAACGGACGAGCACGTTGAATCAAATACTCACGTAATACTTTAGGCCCTGCTACATAACCACCTAAGACACCAATTGCCTTAGATAAGGTACCAATTTGGATGTGTACGCGACCATTTAGATCAAAATGATCAACCGTCCCACGGCCATTGCGCCCCAAGACACCACTCGCATGTGCATCATCTACCATGACAATAGCGTGATACTTCTCTGCAAGCTCCACAATTTGGGGAAGCGGAGCAATATTCCCATCCATACTAAATACGCCATCCGTTACAATCAAGCGCATTCGTGCAGATTGTGTTTCTTGTAATGCTTTCTCCAGGTCTTCCATATCCACATGCTTATAGATCCGACGGCCTGCTTTTGTAAGCCGAATGCCATCGATAATACTAGCATGGTTTAACTCATCACTAATCACTACATCTTCGGCAGATAAAATCGTGGCCACTACCCCGACATTGGCAGTAAAACCCGATTGGAACACGAGGGCTGCCTCTGTATGTTTGAACTCAGCCAATTTACGCTCAAATTCCTCATGAAGAGAAAATGTACCCGCAATGGTACGCACAGAGCCTGTACCAGCACCAAATTTTTCTACTGCCTCAATCGCTGCCTTACGCAAGCGAGGGTGCGTCGTTAATCCTAGATAGTTATTCGATGAAAGCTGAATAACTTCTTTCCCACGAATCACAACCCGAGCGCCTTGCTCTGATTCGATTTCTGTAAGCGGACGATACATCCCTGTATCTTTCCAACTCTGAATTTCCTCTTCCAGATGTGCAAATGGATTCATGCTTACACCTCTTCTATTATCTTATCGTTTTATCTATTTCATTATAGAGAAAAAACAACTTTCCCACTACGTCCACTTTTCATTAATTCAAATCCTTCTTCAAAATCATCTAAGGATAGGCGGTGTGTAATAAGAGGCTTCAAGTCCACAGCTCCTGACTCTAAGAAAGAAGCAGTTTGTTGCCATGTCTCATACATGCGACGTCCTGTGATCCCTTTTACTGTGATTCCTTTAAAAACGATGTCATTGGTTATATCTAATTCAATCGGACGAGTAGGCAAACTTAAAATGGAAATTCTTCCTCCTGGAGTTAGCATCTCAAACGCCTGCTTCATCGCGAGCGGATGTCCAGACATTTCCAAAGCTACCTCTATCCCCTCGCCTCGTGTAATAGCTTGGATAGCTTTTACTGGGTCTTCTTTGTGGGAGCGAATCATATGGGTAGCACCCATTTCTTCGGCAAGATTCAAACGATATTCATTTACATCTAATACGATTACTTTAGAGGCGCCCGCAGCTTTTGCAACCGCCGCCGCCATAATGCCAATTGGTCCGCATCCTACTACAGCAACACTACGCCCAGCTACCTCTCCTGATAAGACCGTATGAACTGCATTTCCCATCGGCTCCATCAAGGAAGCAATTTCAAATGGTAGACTCGGATCATTCACCCATAAATTAGATGCTGGAAGGGCAACATATTTCGTAAAACAACCATCTCTGTCTACCCCTATGATTTGGGTGTTCAAGCATACATGATAATCATTTCGCCGACATGCCACACAATGACCACATACGATATGGGTTTCAGCGGAAACATGATCTCCTACTTGCAAGTTGGAAACGTTTTCACCCACTTCTACTACAACTCCACCCAGTTCATGACCAAATACATAAGGTGGTTTAATTCGACTCTGTGCCCATTCATCCCATGTATAAATATGGACATCTGTCCCACAGATACTAGAAACTTTTACCTCAATTAATGCTTCATCTGGCCCAATGGTTGGGATTGGTACTTCACGTAATTGTGCTCCTTCACCTCGGTGGTGTTTAACTAAAGCGCGCATAGTTCCTCCCACGACGGACACTCCCTTCCTTTTTAGCTCAGTTATATATATAATATCATGAATCATTATAAATGATTTGAAGCAATAAAGGTAGTGATACATGTCCTTTTAGAGCGGACAAAACTCATTCATTGACCTCGTAGGGATCAGATTGGTATAATGAATTTCGTGATTCGAAATATATGTAGTCGCTTCCTGCATAATAAACAAAAAATACGTTGGAGGAATTACCTTGAATGGAAAAAATAAATTAGTTCTCCTAGCCATGGCACTTGGCATTTTGATGGCATCACTCGATAACACGATTACCTCTGCAGCAATTAATGCCGTCATTGAAGATATCGGTGGGTTTGACCGAGTAAGCTGGGTGTTTACCGCATATGTGCTCGCGTCCACCAGTACCATGTTAGTTTTCGGCAAAATGTCTGATATATTTGGAAGAAAATTACTATACTTAATAGGGATTGCATTGTTTCTTACCGGATCGATCTTATGTGGATTCTCCCAAAATATCGATCAATTAATTTGGTCACGTGTCCTGCAAGGGATTGGTGCTGGTTCTCTCATGCCTATTAGTTTCACCATTATCTTTTCGTTATTCCCTGATCCGAAAGAAGCATCGAAGCTCACAGGAGTATTTGCTGGGATCTTCGGGTTATCTTCCGTAGCCGGTCCACAGTTAGGAACATGGATCTCCTCCTCATTGGATTGGCGTTGGTGTTTCTTTGTAAACATACCAGTTGGTATCCTAGCGTTTGTCATTCTACTATTTGCCTTGAAAGAGTCGCGCTCTCAAGTACGACCTAAGATCGATTATTTCGGAACCGTCTTTGTTATTATTACAACCGTTTCATTTATGTTGGGAGTAGAGTGGGGAGGAAAAGAGTACGCATGGGGGTCTTGGCAGATTATTGGTTTATTTGCCCTCTCTGTCGTATTCGGAATCGCCTTCATCATAACCGAGAAGAGAGTTGCAGAGCCGATCTTGCCACTCCACCTCTTTAAGAATAAGGTAGTACGTGGAACCAGTATTATGTGTCTATGCCAAGGTGCGATCCTATTTGCCTCGATTACGTATCTACCTATCTTTGCTGTGGCTGTACTCGGAAAAACAAACTCTAACAGCCTACTCACTCCTATGATGTTTTCTGTGATGGTTGGAGCCAGTGTAGCAGGTATCTTGCAAAGTAAGGTCTCATTCCGTACTTTATCAACGATCTCGATGGTATCTGCTATCGGAAGTAGCATTGCACTAACCATGCTGTCTCATACTGCATCATGGGCTACTATAACCATTCTGATGATCATACTGGGTTTCTTTGCACTTGGACCTTTAATGAGTACTGCTCAAAATGCCATCGCGGCCAATGTAGATTCTCGTTATCTAGGAATCACTAGTTCAATCATCGGTTTCTGGCGCAATATTGGCGGTGTATTAGGGGCTTCCATCACGGCAACGATCGTAAATAATCAGCTCCAACACAAACTACAAGATGGTGCAACCAAGTTAGGTATTCCAGCTGATAAAATAGATCAATTAGCAAATCCAGAAATTCTTATGCACTCTGGCGGGCAAGTCTCCCCGCAGATTCAACAATTTCTACGTGATGCTCTCGAACTTGCTATCAATAACGGTTTTTATCTTGCCCTCGTTTTCTCTATCATCGGGCTACTTGCTGCGATAAGTGTTGGCAAGGGAAATTTTGTAGAAGCTCGCTTTAAAAAGCAAAATGAAGCAGCGCTGGCTACTGCAACTAATAAGGACGAATAATTCGAGTATACGTAAATGGGATTCTTATCCCCTTGCTATGTAAGGGAGGATGACAGGAATCCCATTTTATTTTTTAGAGATTTTGTTTGTATAGCAAACTAGTCTAATATATAAAAAGTTCCTATTTATGAAAATCTCCATAAAAAAATAGGACCTCGAATTTTTTCGAGGTCCTATTTTTTTATGAGAGAGAAAAATGAGGACATAAGACCTTATGCAAATTCAGACATGAGGCGGTTAAACTGCTCTTCTGAAATATTGAGATCTTGTTTTGCCAACCCTTCTTCTTTAAAGCCTTTAATCATCGCTTCGTATGGTGGACGCTCTTTGTTTTGGTAAAGGATTCCAGTTACCAAACCATTGTGCTCCATCAATGTTTGCATAGCTTGTGCTCGGTTAGCATTATCATATCCCTCTAAGGTATCTAGGTTTACGATATTTTGCTTAAACCATTCGTAGGTATTAATTTTGTTATACGTTACACAAGGGCTATACACATTGATTAAGCTAAAGCCTTTATGTTTCAGACCTTCTTCAATCACATGAGTAAGTTGTTTCAAGTCACTGGAGAATGATTGTGCTACAAAACCAGCATTTAAGGATAGCGCTAATTCCAATGGAGAAATCGCCTGTTCAATCGATCCTTGAGGGGTACTTTTGGTCTGAAATCCTTGTGCACTACGTGGAGAAGTTTGTCCTTTTGTCAAACCATAGATTTGGTTATCCATTACGACATACGTAACATCTACATTACGACGGATCGCATGTACAGTATGACCCATACCAATGGCAAAACCATCCCCATCTCCACCTGATGCTACGACAGTTAAGTCACGGTTCGCTAATTTTAATCCTTGAGCAATGGGCAGTGCACGACCGTGTACTCCGTGTAAGCCATATGCATTTACATAACCAGAGATTCGACCTGAACAACCGATTCCTGAAACGATCGCTACTTCTTCCGGTTCCAAACCTACATTAGCAAACGCGCGTTGCATAGCTGCGAGTACTGAGAAGTCCCCGCAACCTGGACACCAGTTGGGCTTCACTTTGTTGCGGAAATCTTTAAATGTTGCCATGAACTAACAGCTCCTTACATGCGTTTGTAATTTCAGCTGGATAAAATGGATTTCCATCATACTTACCATAGAATTCGATTTTCTCAGCCATTCCTACATTCATCTTAATTAAGGAGGTCAACTGACCTGTCGCATTATTTTCAACGACTAGAACTTTCTTCGCGTTCTTCATTTGTTCTGCCAATAAATCAGTAGGGAAAGGCATTAACTGACGTACATGAGCTTGATTTACTTTTAAACCATCCAGTTCAAGGCGCTCTCTCGCCTCAGCGATGGTGCCTTTGGTTGAGTTAAAGCCAATTACCAGAAGATCTGCTTCTTCATGATGTGCATCAACCGCTACTGGATTGGTATAGCCGATATCTTGGCTAAGTTTTCCTAAACGTTTATCCATCATGTTAATCCGGTTTTCAGCACTTTCAGAAGGGCGACCTGTCTCACTATGCTCAACACCTGTAACGTGGTGAATTCCATTTTTCGTACCTGGAAGTGTACGACGAGAAATGCCATCTTCTGTAAGTTCATAACGTGGGAACAATTCTGAGTCTCCTAATTGCGGGAGATCTGCATCAAACGGAAGTAGCTTTCCACGGTCGATTTTAACTCGATCATAGGATAACGGATCCACCGTTTGCTTTCCGAGAGATACCGCTAAGTCCGTTAAGATAATAACCGGACATTGATACTTCTCAGCCATATTAAACGCTTCAATCGTATCGTAGAAACACTCTTCAGCAGAGCTTGGGGCGATTACGATTTTAGGGATCTCTCCGTGAGTACTATATAGCATAGAAAGCACATCAGATTGTTCTTGCTTAGTTGGCAGACCTGTACTTGGACCACCACGTTGGGTATCCACGATCACACACGGGGTTTCTGTCATACCAGCAAGTCCGATTGCTTCTGTCATTAAAGAAAGTCCTGGACCAGCAGAAGCTGTTAACGCACGTACACCACCATAGTTGGCACCGATGGTCATCGTAATCGCGGCCAGTTCATCTTCTGTCTGAACAACCGTTCCACCAAACTCAGGAAGTTTCCGAATCAGGTATTCCATAATTTCAGATGATGGAGTAATCGGGTATGCAGCCATCAAACGAGCACCAGCCGCAACAGCTCCAAATGCAATCGCATCATTACCAATCATGTAAAGACGCTTTTGGCCGTCTGAAGTTGCTAATTCAAAATTAGGAAGGTCATCAATTGTAAGTTCTTTCACATAGTCACGGCCACGTTCAATCGCTTCCATGTTCTTATCAACGACTTTTTGTCCTTTTTTCAAGAAGCGTCCTTCGATTACTTCACGGAACGCAGCAAGTGGCAATCCGAGGAGAGCTGTCGAAGCACCTACCGCCACCATATTTTTCATCTGAGCCATGCCAACTTCTTCAGCGATTTTCGTGAATGGTACCGCTAATAAGTGAGCTGTAATACCTTCAGGTAATGTAGGATCAAACTTTTCATCTGCCAAGATGACACCGTTTTTGATTAACTCGTGTGCATTAAGATCGATCGTTTCTTGGTCAAATGCAACCAAAATATCGAGGTCATCGGCGATCGAACCGATTGGATCGGTACTCATACGAAGCTTCGTATTTGAATGTCCACCTTTAATCCGAGAGGAAAAGTGGCGATACGCATATAGATGATAACCTTGTCGGTTTAATGCAGTCGAAAGAATCTCACCGGCACTGTCGATCCCTTCACCTTGCTGTCCGCCCACTTTCCACGAAAGCTGCTTAATCATGAACTCATCTCCTTTAAACTCCCAAACACAACGATTACAATATCATTTATATGTTAGATCTAGATCGGCTCTTCACAAATGAAAGATACAGCCTATTTTTGTGGTGAGTCGTCTAACGCATTTTCATTTATCATTCTAGACCTGCCCACCTGAAAAAGCAACCGTTTCCCTTCTAAAATTGTTCACATTCTGTTTCACTATACCAACAAACCACTAGATTTAATTCACATTAACGTATATTTATACAATTTGCTATGAAAACGCTTTACTATAGAATACATAACTGCTTTTCCATGCCCATTTTTCTACTAAATCAGATGGATAATATTGCAATAGCATGTGGATGAATGAAGAGTACTCTTTTGTCGTTTCTAAACCTGCCACTTTTTCCTCTATTCCATCAAAATCAGAACCAAACATGATATTATCCGCCCCTCCCAGTTCACAAATATGTTCAATATGCCGTATGACATGACTTATATTTGACTCGTTTGCTGGTTGATAAACAAAATATGGGACAAACGTCACACCAATCATACCATCTTTCTGAATCAATGCTCGAATTTGATCATCATCTAAATTTCTCACATGCGGGCATAAGGCGCGTGCATTGGAATGACTCGCCATCACAGATAAATCGGAGTACTCCATCACATCCCAGAAACTTCGGACAGAGAGATGAGATACATCACAAATCATTTTTAGTTTTTTCATCTCTTCCAACACTTCGTGCCCAAATCGAGTTAGCCCTCCATTACGTATCTCTTGAACTCCATCCGCTACTTCATTTGCATAGTTCCACGTAAGACCCATAGAGCGTACTCCTAGACGATGAAATAATCGCAAATAGGCAATCTCCCCTTGAAGAGCGTCTGCACCCTCTAGAGATAAGATTGCCCCAATCAGAGCATGGTCGTCCTTTTCACGAACTACGCGTAAATCATCCAGCTCCTCTCGATTTGTAATGAAAGCCATTTTTGATTGATCCCGCAACACCTTTTGATAAAAAATATCAATTTGCTGGGCCGCTGCTAAAAAGCGTTGTCCTATTGGAATTCGGGGTGGGACGAAAACGGCAAAGTTTTGGATGAAGCTATTGGTAGCGCATAAACCATCGTACGAAACATCTAATGTCGAACCTTCCTCATAGAAATCATATTGATTTGGATAATTCCATAATTTTAATAGCACATCACAATGCCCATCTATAATCCACATACGTACATCCCTCCAACATACCATTCATGTATCTGCCTACTGTGATTAGTTGAGAATATCAATCTCAATAAAAAATAAACCTGTCTATTATGATAAACAGGTTTTTACTAAAAATTATATACCAATCTGAGTTAGCGAGGTTCTACGATTAGTTTGATCGCCGTACGCTCTTCTCCATCGATTACGATGTCTGTAAATGCTGGAACGCATATGAGATCAATCCCACTAGGCGCCACAAATCCTCGTGCAATCGCGACAGCTTTTACTGCTTGATTAAGTGCACCCGCTCCAATAGCTTGCATTTCCGCTTGACCGCGTTCACGCAAAACACCAGCGAGTGCGCCTGCTACAGAATTCGGGTTAGATTTTGCTGAAACCTTTAATACTTCCATGACTGTACCTCCTCGATGGTTATGAGTGAGTCCACTCCTAATATATTCGACTAAGTTTTAAAAATTCCTTCTTAAAAATGTAGATAGAAATGAAAAATCAGAAAGAATTTTATTCGAAAACTACCGAAGTTATTAACGAAACCACGGTGAGTCTTCGTCAATTCGAATCCTTTGAATTCGCCTAGCCTTTTTAGTCGAAGTATCAAAATCAAGAAGAACAGCATTTAACTGAAACCTACCGCCAGCTACTTCGAAACGAACGGGTAATTGAGTGAGATAGCGACGAATAACTAACTCCCGCTCCATTCCAATAATTCCATCATAAGGACCCACCATTCCCACATCTGTTAAATAAGCTGTGCCTTTAGGAAGGATTCGTTCATCTGCTGTTTGTACATGTGTATGCGTGCCAATCACCGCAGATGCCTTTCCATCTACAAACCAAGCAAAAGATTGTTTCTCAGAGGTAGTTTCAGCATGAAAATCAACCAAAATATAGTGTCCTGCAGATATTTGTTTATACATTTTTTCAAAACTTTTCATCGGGCAATCCAAGGTGAGAGGAGACATAAAACTACGTCCCATCAAATTCATAACCGTAACTTTCCCCTTCGGAGTGGACAGAGTGGTAAACCCTTTACCAGGTGTTCCTTCCGGATAGTTGGCAGGTCGTACCAAGTATTCCTCTTCCTCAATAAAATCAAAGATCTCTGACTGTCCCCATGTATGGTTGCCAAGTGTTAAACAATGCACTCCGAGAGATCGAAACTCTCGAACGATCTCTTTCGTGACCCCTCTTCCATTATTCGCTGCGTTTTCCGCATTTACAACAATGACATCTGGTTGATAAGCATTTTTCAATTGTGGTACGTACGTTTGAAGAGTCTGTCGACCAAGGCGGCCTACGACATCTCCTATCATTAAAATTCTCATAAATTTAATATTTCCTCCAACCTCATTTAAAAACTTAAAAAAAATAAAGCGGCGTTCCAGCCACTTTATTTTGCATACTCTACCGATCTTGTTTCACGAATTACCGTTACTTTGATTTGTCCTGGATAATCCAGCTGACTCTCAATCTGTTTTGTAATCTCACGCGCAAGGCGACTTGCCTCTACATCATCCACTTCTTCTGGTCGAACAATGATGCGGCATTCACGTCCTGCTTGAATAGCGTATGATTTTTCGACGCCTTCAAATGACTCACAGATCTCTTCTAGTTTTTCCAGTCGCTTGATATAAGCTTCTAACGTCTCACGTCGTGCTCCTGGGCGAGCCGCCGATAATGCATCAGCCGCACGTACTAACACAGCAATGACACTTTCAGCTTCACAATCACCATGATGAGAAGCAATGCTATTGATTACGACCGGATGTTCACTGTATTTCTTGGCCAACTCTACACCAATTTCTACATGAGAACCTTCCACTTCATGGTCAATTGCTTTTCCGATATCATGCAAAAGACCTGCACGCTTCGCTAAATGAATATCTTCACCTAATTCAGCTGCTAACAAACCACAGAGATGTGCCACTTCCATCGAATGTTTTAAGACATTTTGTCCATAACTTGTACGGAATTTCAATCGACCTATGATCTTGATCAAATCTGGATGAATTCCATGAACACCCGTCTCAAAAGTAGCTTGTTCTCCGTATTCTCGAATGCGCTCATCCACATCACGACGGGACTTCTCCACCATCTCTTCAATGCGAGCTGGATGGATTCGACCATCAGCTACGAGTTTTTCGAGTGCGACTCGAGCTACTTCACGACGAATTGGATCAAAGCCAGACAGAATAACGGCTTCTGGCGTATCATCGATAATGAGGTCAATACCCGTCAATGTTTCCAAAGTACGGATATTACGCCCTTCACGCCCAATGATTCGTCCCTTCATCTCATCGTTCGGTAAGGTAACCACAGAGACCGTTGTTTCCGCCACGTGATCCGCAGCACAACGTTGGATACAAAGAGACAAGATATTACGAGCCCGTTTATCTCCCTCTTCTAGAGCTTGTTGCTCCATATCCTTCACGATTTGAGCCGTTTCATGACGCATCTCGTTTTCTACTTTGGTTAGAATCAGCTGTCTTGCTTCGTCTGTAGTCAAGTTCGAAATCCGTTCCATCTCACGAACTTGCTTTTGATGCAGATCTTCGATTTGTTCCACTCGCGCTTCTAGTTGGCGCTCTTTATTTGCCAGAGCTTCCTCACGACGCTCTACACCATGTTGCTTTCGTTCAAGTGTCTCCTCTTTTTGTGCGAGACGACGCTCAAAACGTTGTAATTCGTTTCGTTGTTCGCGAATTTCTTTTTCTACATCCATCCGAAGCTGATGGGCTTCATCACGTGCTTCAAAAATCTTTTCTTTTTTGGCTGCTTCCGCATTTTGATGAGCCTTTTCAACAATTGCCTGCGCTTCCTTCTCAGCACTTCCGATGCGGGCTTCCGCAGTCATTTTCCGAATCCAGTAGCCTGCCCCAAATCCTGCCAATAGTGAGGCTAAAAGCAGAATGATGGATTGAATTTGCATCCGCTTTCACCTCCTCTTTTCTTTTATTAAAAAACAAGACCGATTCATTTCGGTCCACTAAGCTCGTCCCTCTGTTGTTTGCTCTTTACCAAGTTAGGCTGTATAACCAGCAAATTGATCATTTCATATGCATCATCATAGGAACTCTTAAACCAAGTACATCTCTTTCAAAGTCATTCCTCAGAAAAAAGATATAACTTGATTTTATTATTTATAAATTACCATTGTCAAGGAGAGGTAAGAAGGACCAACTCCGACTTCCCACCATTTAGGCGTACTTCATAGACTTCGTCTGCTGATTCGGTTAAATCGCTATTATGGGTAACAAGGATGATTTGCCGACCATATGTTTGCGATATGAGCTGAAGAAATTGAACCATGGGAACGACGTAGTCCTTACTTACATGTTTGCCAGGTTCATCTAAAATTAACGGCCCCTCCACACGAGGTTGAATCGTGGTAATAAGTGCAATTCGCAGAGCAAGAGAAATAATATCCACAATTCCTCCCCCACGAGAGTCTTGAGGCTTGTTTTTCACCTGCATTCCATCCCAGTCCGTTACAACAAAAAACTCCGCACTTGGATTTTTCCCAGCTTCTGACAATTCAATGATAAAAGAAAATGCGGGACCAAATACCATTTGTAATGCCCTTGTTACTAGTAACTCTAGTTGTGCTTTTGCCTGTTGTCTGGCATAATCAGAAGCTTTTTGAAACAGAATTCGAACTTGATCGAGTAATTCTTTTTCCTCTTGATAAAGCTTCCAATGTTTTTCCACTTCATGAAGCTGTTCTAAAAGAAGATCTTGTTTCCCCTTCCGCTCAGACCACTCTGTCTCATATTCACTTACCCTTTTTTCTAGATCTTCCAGACAGAGATCTGTATCCATCTAAACCAGCTCCTTAGGTAGGAGATCATTTACTTCTTTAATTCCTCTTTGAATCTCCCTCTCCAGGCGTCCTATCTCCTCTTCGAGCTCTTCTGGCTTTACTCCTAACTGTTCTAACTCGTGTAGCAACTCCGCCTCTTGCTTCTCTAGATTCTCTAATTTCCCTTCTGCTCGTGTTCTTTGCTCTCTAGCCGCTTCAATTCGGACCTTTAACTCTTTCATCTTATCTTCCAGTTGTAGCATATACATCGCCTCCTAATTCGCTCATCAGATGCTCCAGTACATCCCCATGAATCTGAGAACCACACGTTGGGCACTTCTTATTGACTCGAAGTAACCTTACGTACTCTTTGGTTAAATGTTTAATCTCTTCTTCTTGGTCTGTACAATACTTTCGACCTTTCATTACCCGTTGATGAAGGTAAATGTATTTTGATTGTTGTTCACGATATAATTCCATTTGTTTTGTATGCATTTCTAATTTAGGCAATAAAATCCGATAAACTTGATCAATCGCCTCTGTTTTGGTTAAGACAGCTAATTGCTGTTGTTTTTGGGAGTAAATCGATTGATAGGTTTTCCATTTGTGACCTAGCTGGGCTCTTGTCTCATTTTCATGAATCATCCGCTGAAAGCGCTCTGCGGCTTCTCCAAGATTCTGATTCCTCTTTAAAACCTGTATCGTTTGCTCCTGCTCAGATCGTACGCTCTTGTAACGATAATATAGGCGGTAAAGCAGTTTGAATCGGATGTCCAAATCTATCAGCTTGGCTAAACGTGCTTCTGCCTCCGGTGATTTCTCAAGATAGATAAGTTGCTTTTGGCACTGTCGCTTTTCGCTTTGATGATTCTTCCATCTGGTTCGTCTTTGTTGTAGTTGTATCTGCTGGAAAACCATCACCTCTAACTCTGCTTTTTTCATCTCAGCATGTGGGAGTTGTAATAACGATTCTAGTACCCCAGCCCAGTACACTTGCTCTTGTTTCACTTCTGTATAAAGATGAGCTGTCTTTCGAAGTTGCTGGAGCCTATTTTGCAACTCTTTGATTCTAGCAATCTTCTTCTTGCTTTCATCTAGTTGGCGGCGTAAATCGATTAAATTCTCATAAGGCTTCAACTGTTCGAGAAGGGATTGCTTGTTTTTCTCTGTTCTTCTTCCCTCCTCTAAAATCGCCTTCCGATCGCTATTTGCTTGCTTTAGAGCTACATCTATAATTTGCGCACCACTGATAAATCCTAACATTTTTGCTTTTGTACCGGGCGATTCCGAAAGTAAAAAGGGCCCGTCTAATTGACTCCCAAACTGAAGAAGGATCTCTTGCGTAGTGTCTAGTTTCACAGATGTCATTTGATGGATTTCTGTAATTTCATGTGGAACTTCTGAACCAAATCCTTCAAAAATCAACTCTTGTTCGTCCGGTTTGCGTAAAATATAGCGATTAATCGAACCTGTACTGCGTATTCGCTCGATCTCTGTACCGTCATCCATCGTAAGAGTGACTTGACACTTAGTTGTGCCTGTACGAATATAATCAGACCCACGAGGGACATTAAACAACACCCAACGCAAGGCTCGTAAAATTGCACTCTTCCCATTATCAGATGCACCTACAAATACATTTAAACCGGGAGAGAGTTGTACGACCGTATGCTCATGAGATTGAAAGTTATGGATCTCTAGCTTCCGAAATTGTTTCACGCTCCCTCTCCTTCCCGCATCTCTTTTGCCCTGCTAATCCTTCGTAATGCGTCCAGTCTTACCGATTCCTGAATTTCATCGTTCTCTGCAATCGTTTCAATAATCGTATCCACATTTAAGGTCTTTAACTCCAACGCAGCATCTACTTGTCTCGTAAACTCCGCCCAGCGCTCTTCCTGGTATCGTGCTTTTTCGATATGACTCCGATCCAAGATCTCCTCGCCTGATCGTGCAGAAGTGAGTGGGATCACGGTAACATCAACACAGTCTGTCAGTGTAATCAATACTACTTGGGGTGTTCGCCGCATCTCAGATAAATGATTATTTACCCTTGCAATCGCCCCTGGGTTTAACACATATCTCCCTTCCCGATGCTGGACCGGAAATCCTGCATGATAATGCCCTGTCAAAACAACATCTACGTCGCTATCTAACTCCCATAATTGTGAAATCAAAGTATGGGCCACGCTATCGGGCAATGGGCGATCAACCAACATACTATGTACCATATGAATACAAAAATGAGCTTCCATCTCATTCTTGACCGCATAATCAAGGGTAATGTCACGCTTATCTAAATCATAGTGAAAAGGCTGGCCACTAAGTTGTACCACAATACCATCTTTCTCTAGCTTGATTCGGTTTCCTTCGTGTACCAGTTGTAAGGTACCAAACGCATCCAACAATCCTAACATCGTACGCGGCAGCGTAATCGGATTATGAGCATATACATCGTGATTCCCTGCAATCGCATAGACTGGCACTCCAAAACCACGAAACAAACTAGCAAAATCTCCTACTACTGCTGGAGATAGATTTGGATGATCAAATACATCCCCACCGTGTAACACATAATCTACTTGATGGTTGCTGGCAAGCTCGATAATCTCTTCCATTTTTCTACGGATCGTGGATGGAAAATCATCCTTCCGACTTCGTGGTGAATTCCCGCGAATGTGGGTATCCGTAAAATAGAGTATCTTCATAAACGATCCCCCTTTTCTTGGCGATGAATGGACCGAAAATGCTTTAGAATCGGGTAGACAATATCTGCAGAAAAACCACGCCTCATTAGGTATTGCCCTAGTTTCCTCTCTACTTTTGGCCAAAGATCGTCTTGGATACGAGAATAGCGCCTCTCGGCAAGGGTCATTGCCAGTTGGCGCTCTTCATCTTGTTCAATGTAGGATAGTGCCTTGTCAATCCAATGATCTGCCACACCTTTTTGCTTTAATTCTTGACGTAATCGAGTTGATCCCAAGCCCTTCATTCTCTGCCGTTCCTCAACCCACGCCATAGCATACTGCCCGTCATGGAGATAACCTTGTTGCACCAATTCCTCCGTAACAGCTCGGATGTGCTGGGGAGAGAATCCTTTTTCTAAGAGATGTTGATGAACTTGGTAAACTGTACGTGGACGAAAGCCGATGTACTTAAAAGCGACCTGACGGGCACGATTCTGTTCCTCAGCAAGCAGCCAGTGCTGGCAATCAGATTCACTCACATCCATCCCCTTATGTAGTCGGAATTTGATTAACACATCCTCATGGATAGAGAGCGCAAACTCTCCATCCACATAAATGTGATAACGCCTGCCCAATGCTGATTCCTTTTCGATCCGGGTGATGTTCGAACTCAACGGTCTTCACCCGCCTTTTTTAATCTTCTTGGTCAAGTCCCGCTGCTAAAGCTGCTGTAATAATTGGGTCCGAATCTACTTGTTGTTCTTTTGCTTTACGACCGCGCGGCTCACTTTTTTCCTCTACTGCTGGAACTGGTACCTGCGCAAGAGGTAGTTCATAATGGGTACGAATTCGATTTTCGATCTCGATAAACAATGCAGGGTTCTCTTTCAGGAATAACTTTGCATTTTCACGACCTTGGCCCAAACGCTCCCCTTCAAAAGAGTACCAAGCACCACTCTTATTCACAATATCCAATTCTGTGGCAATATCTAGTGCACTACCCTCACGGGAGATTCCTTCACCGAACATAATATCTACTTCAGCCGTTTTAAACGGAGGAGCTACTTTGTTTTTTACTACCTTAATCTTCGTACGGTTCCCTACCATGTCTGTACCTTGCTTAATCGTTTCAGCACGTCGAACTTCTAACCGAACACTGGAGTAAAACTTTAACGCGCGACCACCTGGAGTAACCTCAGGATTCCCAAACATAACCCCTACTTTTTCACGAATCTGGTTAATAAAGATCGCGATAGTCTTCGATTTATTAATAGCTCCAGAAAGCTTCCGAAGTGCTTGTGACATCAAGCGAGCTTGAAGACCTACATGAGAATCTCCCATCTCCCCTTCAATCTCTGCCTTAGGAACCAGTGCTGCTACAGAGTCGATTACGATCACATCGACAGCACCGCTACGAACAAGTGCCTCCGCAATTTCCAAAGCCTGTTCCCCTGTATCCGGCTGGGATAAGAGCATCTCAGATATATTTACACCTAGCTTTTGGGCATAAATCGGATCTAATGCATGTTCCGCGTCAATAAATGCAGCTTGTCCACCCATTTTCTGTACTTCTGCAATCGCGTGCAGAGCAACCGTCGTCTTACCTGAAGATTCTGGGCCGTATACCTCAATAATTCTTCCACGAGGGAACCCACCAATTCCCAATGCAATATCTAATGCAAGGGCCCCAGTTGAAGCAGTCTCCACTTGCGGAGCTGATTCTTCACCCATGCGCATAACGGAACCTTTTCCGAATTGTTTTTCAATTTGTCTAAGTGCGATTTCTAAAGCTTGACGACGATCTGACAATGCACCCACTCCTTTTGTCCATTTATGTACTAGTGTTATCATACCTTGTTTTTCATTTACTGCCAATACTATTTTACGAACATCCATTCGTTTTTTTGTTTTTCTATTTGGCTATGGTACATTGGAAGAAGAAACGAAACCGAACAGTGTATGGGAGGCTATTACCTTGAATCAAGATGTAAGGAAAGAAGCCATTTTAGATGAATTAGAAAATGTACTAGACCCAGAGCTTCATGTCGACATCGTAAACCTTGGACTTATCTATAACCTTGAAATCGATGACAAGCAAAAGGTTACCGTCACGATGACATTGACAGCAATGGGATGCCCTCTCTCTGCTACTATCCACAGCATGGTCACTGAGGCTGTTATGAGAGTAAACAACATCCAAGACGTGGAAGTAAACATTGTCTATGATCCCCCTTGGGACAAGAGTCGCATGTCCCGCTATGCCAAAATTGCTCTCGGAATTGCAGACTAGGCGTTACGATTCACGAAATTCCATATTCACATATAAAAAAGGAACCATCCAACAAGATGATTCCTTTTTTATGGTTATCCCCTAGGTCGAGGGGTACGCTCAGAAGGAGGGGTGCTTGTACGCGGACGAGCAGGTTCCATATTCACACGTGCGCCGTTGATTTTAGACTGACGAAGTGCTTCATAAACAAATGGAGCTACATCCTCTGGCACTTCTACAAAGGAGAAGCGGTCATAGATATTAATTCGTCCAACTTGGCGCAAGGCAATTCCTGCATGATCAGCAATCGCTTGTGCCAACTCTTGTGGACGCATGTTTACATTACGACCCACATTGATAAAGAAACGAACCATACCTGGTGAGGCACCCGTTTCTCCAAAATTATACCCTGCATCAGGGCCCTTGGAGAATCTCTCTGAGAAGGATAGATATAGTGCAGCTGCTGCTACCTTCTCAGCAGAGTACTTCCCACTCAATTGTCCTAACATCTCTTCAAATAGACTAAGATCCGTCTCAGCTTGGATGACTTCTCCGATTTGAGTCATCCAAGTCTGCTGTTGCTTCGTAGCAATTTCTTCTAGAGTAGGGAGTTCTTTTGATTTCAAACGGTTACCTGTTTCCTCTTCAATCGTGCGCAATTGCTTCATCTCACGTGGAGTTACGAGAGTTAACGCAACACCCGCACGACCTGCACGACCCGTACGGCCAATACGGTGCACATAGCTCTCTACATCTTGCGGAATGTCAAAGTTAATGACATGAGTTACACTACCGACATCAATTCCCCTTGCCGCTACATCGGTAGCCACAAGTAATTCGATCTCACTATTACGGAAAGCACTCATCACACGATCACGTTGATATTGTTGGAGATCTCCGTGTAGTCCTCCAGATAGATAGCCACGTGCCTGAAGTGCTTCTGCTAGCTCATCTACACCTTTTTTCGTTCGACAGAAGACAATTCCTAAATTAACTTCCTCACTATCTAGAATTCGACATAGCGCATCTACTTTATGATTCTCAAGTACCCGATAATATACTTGCTTGATCATAGGTACACTCACATCGCCTCGATTAATCGTAATATACCTTGGCTTTCGCATATACTTATTCGCTAATTGGCGAATAGCTGGCGGCATAGTAGCCGAGAAAAGAAGAAGCTGGCGGTCTGGCGGTGCAAAACGTAACACCGCCTCAATGTCCTCGATGAAACCCATATCTAGCATTTCATCTGCTTCATCGAGGACAATCACCTCAATGGCATCCACCTTTAGTGTTCCACGACGCAAATGATCTAGTAACCTTCCTGGAGTACCAATAACCACATGAACACCTTGCTCCAATGCTTTTACTTGTCGTCCGATAGATTGTCCACCATAGATTGGGAGTGTTTTAATCCGACCTGGCCGCCCGATACGCCGTAATTCTTCAGACACCTGAATCGCTAGTTCACGAGTAGGGGTAAGGATGATGCTCTGCACTTGGTTCACTTGGGTTTGAATTCGATCTAATATCGGAATCCCAAAAGCCGCCGTCTTACCTGTTCCTGTCTGTGCTTGCCCAATTACGTCTTCCCCGCGTAATACAGCGGGAATACATTCGATCTGAATCGGAGAAGGCTCTTCAAAGCCAATATCGTAAATTCCTCTTAAAATCTCTGATTGTAGTCCAAATTCATCAAAACTCTTCGTCATGTTGTAAAATCACCCTTTTTTTAATCTCTGCCATAGATGGAATAGAGCATATTTTGCTGCTAGTAACTGAATTCGTTTACGTTGGCCTCTAATCATATGACGATAGACCTCAGTCTTGCTATTTTTCGTGGCAATCGCGATCCAGACCTCCCCAACAGGTTTGCCTTCCGAAGGTGTTGGCCCCGCAAGTCCTGTCACACTGATGGCAAAATCACTTTGAAATTGATCCCTTGTATGCTCTGCCATCTCAGTCGCTGTTTCTCCGCTAATCGCACCGTATTTTTGAAGTGTATCGGCTGAAACCTTCGTCATACGTTCCTTGATTTCATTGGTATACGTAACGACACCACCCAGCACAGCTTGACTGGATCCAGGAACAGTGGTTAGTAGATACGTAAGGAAACCGCCCGTACAGCTCTCTGCCATCGATACAGTCTGCTTCCGGTCCCGCATAATAGATAAAACGACTTCTTCTAAAGCCTCTTTTTTCTCACTAAAACAAAACTCTCCTACACGATGAAGGATTTCCTGTCGAATCCATTCGATTTGTTCCTGTGCCTCATTCACTGACTCAGCTTTCGCTGTAATTCTCAAAACAACCCCCGCTTCTTCAGCATATGTTGCAATGGCTGGAGATGTTTCTGATTGGATCAAGTCCTTCAGTTTGTCTTCTAATAAAGATTCGCCAATTCCAAAAAAAGAAAGAGGATGAGATATGATTACTCTTCGACTTGGGATGAGAGAAAGTATAAATTCACGAATCTGTCCTTCAAACATGGGAATCATTTCACCCGGGGGCCCTGGTAACAGAATATATGTAATTCCTTCTGAAGTAACAGCTAGGCCGGGAGCAGTTCCTCTTGAGTTTAAAAAAACGGTCCCACTCGGAAATACATATGTTTGTTTTAAATTATTATCTGTCATCGGGATAGAACGTCCAGCAAAAGCGGATTGTAACGCTTCAAAAGCAGCAGGATCTTGGACCAATTCAACACCCAGAAATTCAGCCAATGTTTCTTTTGTCAAATCATCTAGCGTTGGACCAAGTCCACCACAAACGATTACTAACTCAGAACGAGCCTTAGCAAGCTGAAATGTTTGATAAAGTCGATCACGATCATCATCTACAGAAGTGTGGAAGTGAACCGGTATTCCCAATACGGCACATTCCTGTGATAGAAAGTTAGAGTGGGTGTCTAAGGTATAACCCATTAATAACTCTGTTCCAACGGTAATGACTTCCGCCTTCATAAGCGAGTCCCCTCTTTACTGTTTCGGGTTCGAAGTAGTAAGTGAAACAAATTTCCTATTTTTATAGAAATAATCGACCCCTGATACAACCGTAATGATCACTGCCAGCCATTTCGTTATAGAGGCAAACGGAATAGCATACTGAGCAAACGGAACATTATTTAGCATTAGTGCCACGATAGCTACGATCTGAATAATCGTTTTCGCTTTCCCTAATGCACTAGCAGCGATGACTTTCCCCTCCACTGCTCCAATCAAGCGCAATCCTGTAACAGCAAACTCTCGACTAATAATGACGATAGCCATCCATGCCTCTAAGCGATTCATCTCTACAAGTGAAATGAGTGCGGCTGTAATTAATAGTTTATCTGCTAGAGGATCAAGAAATTTCCCGAGATTGGTTACTATTTTATTCTTTCGAGCTATATATCCATCCAAACCGTCTGTAACAGCCGCTAGAACAAATACCAATGTCGCAATCAATTCACTCACTGTTATCGTGACTTGACCAAATTGTATCGATCCAAGATCAAAACGAACAAGTAAAAAGATCATGACCACGGGAACAAGAAAAATACGTGCCATTGTTATCTTGTTGGCTACGTTCACTGTGATCTACCTCCTGGACAATCCCTTGATTTGGTTCTTGGAGGAAATCCTCTCCATGATCCCTTGTGTGGGAGAAGAAACGAACAGGATTGCGACTGAATGATAAGCAGGTATATATTTCATGTGTGATCAATTCTTCCAAATATGTAGTAGATAGCAGATAATCCTTCCGTAAGTATAAACTATGCAAAAGTAAGGTGTCAAAAGCTTACCCATAAAAAGCTTTTCTTTTTACGAATCTTTATTCAACTAAGAAAAATCGATATGACTTAGCACTTTTCGAATTGGATGTATCAATTTGAATCCCATTTACTTTTAATTCAACTTGGTCAGGTTTTTCTACAAATACATACAATTCTTTTTTATCCTCTATTTTTTCTACATTATTTGACGAAAGTTCCCCTTCTCTTAACAGAGTACCTTTCGATGAATCGCGATACACCTTAAAAGAAGCACTGCTCTTGGTTGAAAGAGAAACCTCCACTTTCTCTACATTACCTAAGCGATATGGCTCAACAGGGTCTTTTCCTCCGGAATGAGGTTGCAATTCTATTCTCGGTCTACTCGGATTACTTTTACCCACTTCCGTTTCAGTATGGACAGGGGGAGACTTGGCTTCTTGGTTAGATGAACTTCCCTTAAAGGCATAAAAGCCAACAGGTATAGCCAAAGCCACCAGCACTACACTAAACCATGCGAACCAAGCGGCTGGTTTCATTTTTATCTTTTTAGCATATTTTTCCCTTCTGCTTACGAACTGACTAGGTTTTGTTTGCGATTGTGATTGCTGCTCCATATCTACCATAGCTGCAAATATCCTCCCATCCGCTCTCCATTCTGATGTCAGTATATCCTAGGAAAAACAAAAGAAAAAGCCTGTTAAAAGGCTCTTTCAGGAACATTTCTTTAACAATTTTATTATTCTTTCACTAAGAAGGTAAGTTCTTTAACTGGATTCACTTTATTAATGGATATATTTCCATTTGCCATAATCTCTACGTCTTCTGGTTTGGCGATGGAAATGGTTAACTTATTCGCATCTCCAGAAAACGTATATAAAATGTCTGGGGCTGTAGGGTATTTAGTACTCAAAACGAACGCAGGTTTAATTTCTTTACCCGCTGCATCCTTTAATACAATCTGCCCACTGGTAGAGGTACCTTGCTTTAATTTGAAAGAGAGCTTCACTTGGTTCCCTTTCGAGACATGATAAATTCCAGCTCCTGATTTCTCAATCTCAACTGGACCTGATTCCGTTACAGGCTGCGTACTAGGAGTCGATTCCTTTGCTTCACTTTCTGGTTTCGCTGCTTGTTCAGGAGTGGTTGGTTTAGAAGTGTTCGTTTTCTTGGCATCATCTCCACCAGAAAAAACATATATCAACACCCCAATAATGAGTACCAAGAGTCCAATAGCTCCCGCAATCCAATACCCATTTACAGGGAACAAATCCACTTTCCACTTAGACTTACTACGACCCGTTTTCATGGCACTACGACTTAATGTTTTGAGAGATTCTACATCTTGTGAGTAACGCGAGTCTTGTTTTTCATCACGCGGGGAACTAAACTTCTCACGGCGAGTCATAATCGTATCGGAGAGTGGAACCAAACCTGTCTCCAATTTCCGACTTACGTCCAATTTGGAATCGTCAAATCGAGCAGTACGTTCAAACCTAGGGTCGCGCCTCGTTTCTACACGAGAAGGTGAATCCATTTTTTTCGATCCAGATCCAGGCATAGTAGATGATAAATTCATTGCACCCGGCTGATGATCTTGGCCTTTTATCATCTCAAATGGTACCGTTTCCTGTCCCGCAAGTCCTATCTGTGTGTTCGCAGAAGGAGCCTCAGTTAGAGTTTTTTGGATTGTTTCCTCAGAACGATCCTTGTGATCCTTCGCAATCGTCATAGATTGTTCGCGCACAGTACGACTAGGTCGACGATTTACTCCTGAATTCTCTATTGCCTTTAGCCGCTGTGTTTGTGCCGGATTAAAGGGCGGCATAGTCTGCGTTTTTCCAGGCTCAAATGGTGGAGTCATAGTAGGCATACTCTGGGACTGATCCACTGCACGTAGTTTCTGTGTTTGAGCCATCCGCTCCATTACCGGTGGCGTATTTACTTGCGTGTTAGCGCTCGGCTTCGCAATCGTAAGGGCTGTATGAACTTTAATACGATTTGAACTTGCAGGCTTCTGGATTGTCGTTTGACTCAAGGAAAAATGACCCGTTTGCTGTCCCACAGCAGGCATAACAGCAGTATTTTGCTGTACTCCATACCGCACAGCCTGCTCTTCTTTTCGATAGTGACGCAAAATATGATGAGGCTCTACCTTGACTTGATTGGCATAAGAACGCAGATAGGTCCTCACATAAAAAGGGCTCGGTAGTTTGTCAAAGTCACCATTTTCAATCGCTATAAGAAAAGGTTTTTGGATCTTTGTTTTTTCTTGTAATTGGTCGAGGGACAGTCCTATCGACTCCCGGGCCTGTCGAAGATAATGTCCAATCTCTTCAGACATCCCAGACACCTCCCAAAAGGTTTGCAAACAAATGCTACATGATCGTACAAGAAGCTATTTTGTTCTTCAACCTGACTGTTTGTTATTTCAAAAAATACGCATAAATTTGATACAAGCATATCAAAATACAGATGCTCTGTCAAAAAAAGCTCTCTTAACAAGAGTTAGAACGGCTTTACGTCTTATGTATCTAAGAGCTAGTTATCCGCAAATATAGAACATAGAGAGCTGCAATCGCAAGAATAGCTGCCCAAAACATTAAAAATTTCGTGTAAAACGTGAATTTCTTTTTCGATTTCCCCTTGCGCTCTCTCAAACGAGAACCTAAGCTCGGTACAAGCTCATTCCCTTCCACGGATCGTTTTTGGCGATCGTTACGTGATAAGCTTTTCAAATTTTGTAAAGCCTGAAGTTCCTTAGAGCGTGGACTTTGTTTCGTCGAAGAAGGTTGCACAGAACGCTCTGATGGTGCAACTACCGGTAATTTACTCGACTGACTTAACCGATCAGATCTCCCTTGTTCTCGGCGTCTCGCAAGGCGATTAGGTGGAACGGTAGCAGTAGTTTGCTCTTGCTCAGCTTCTTTCAAATGATTTTCAATGCGTTTTACGTCCCAGCGAACCGTATTCCCAAATGAACGAGTCGTAGCAAGCTCTTTTTCTGGTTGCCAGCGATTTTCATCGGCCACCGCCACACTTTGCTCCGGTATGCCTGGTAAACGTTGATTACGTGATCTTTCAGGAACTGCTGAGACAGCTTGTCTGGGGTTTTCTTTAGCAGCAGATTGTGTATGCCTCACTTGATGTAATATTTTATGTGGATCCAAACCTACAGATAGTGCATACGTACGAATATAGGATCTTACATATATGGAACCTGGCAACAGGTGGAATTGACCATTTTCAATTGCTGATAAATATTGCTTTTGAATTTTTGTATGGGCCTCTAATTCTTCTAAACTAATGCCAAGAGATTCACGAGTGTTTCTAAGTTGTTGTCCTACTCCCACTATGGTCACCTCCCTGAGCTAATTATTGGTTTCTCTTTAGGAAGCTTCTCTACCTTCTTAAACCTCACTAAAACATGGAATGACGTTCGTCGATCAGATCGTAAACAATCTTCTCATCAGAATGATTTCTGAGCTCAATCATATAGTTGAAATCTTCTAGTCGATACTCCGAGTTTCTGACAAAGATATCAGGGTGTTCAATCACCTTGGTTGTCTCCAGCCCCATCACTTCTCGAAGTAAACAAATATGCTCTTCCGAAAAACGGCGTGTAGAGACGATCCCATCTATTATGTAAACATGGTCAGTCGTAAGTTCATTCGCGGCTAATTGTGTGCGAATCGTTTGTCGTAAGAGTGTTGATGATAGGAAAGACCACCTTTTATTCGCACATACACTAGATGCCACGATTGATTCTGTCTTTCCAACACGCGGCATTCCTCGAATTCCAATAAGTTGATGCCCTTTTTTCTTCATTTGTTCGGCTAGAAAATCTACTAAAATACCGATCTCATCTCTAATAAATCGGTATGTCTTAATATCATCGCTGGAGAGTTCAACATATTTTCCATGCCTCACAGCAAGACGATCGGTTACATTTGGCTTTCGCAAAGCCGTTACATGGATATGATCCATCCGATGTAGGATTTGGCTTAAAGCCTCTATTTTTTCAGGTTTACTTGTGCGCAGGATCAGACCACGACGATTATTGGTTACCCCGTTAATCGTCACAATATTAATCTTTAGCATTCCGAGTAGTGACGCCAAATCCCCTAACAAACCAGGACGGTTTTTATTTTTGTGAATTTGATACTCAAGATACCATTCGTGATCTTCCATTTCACACCTCATTCTCTCATCTAAAATAAAACGGTAAGCGAATGTTTTTTTCAGTATAGCACATCCATGTTTCGGAACGAAGAAAGATTCGTGACTAATTCCTTACATAAAAGTCATTGTCCGTTAAAAAATAAAATAAAACAAGTCTCGATCAAAGACTTGTTTTATTAATTAAACATACAATTATTGTTTGCCATCGCTTACCATCTTCACCATAAGCTCTGCCATCATTTTTTGTTCTTCTGGTCCCGCTACCTTCCATAAATCACGTAGCAACAATTCTTGTTCATTTTGAGGCTGAACATCCTTGGCTAGATAATCTCCTAACTCGTAGGCGATATCTTGAATCGAATTATCATCCATTCCTAAGCTTCTCGCTTGGCCTACACGTTCGGATAGAAAGCCTTTCCACTCTTGAAAATCATCAAGAACTGACATGATTAGATCACCCCCTACTCGAGTAATATGATCTAACAGCAAACAAATTATGTATACCAACCACCATTTACATGAATAACCTGACCCGTTATATACCCACTCTCAGGATCACATAAATGACCAATCAGTCTCGCTACCTCTTCAGGCTTTCCTAGACGGCCCATTGGGATTGCCTCCGCTAACTCCGCTTGTTCCTCATCTGATAATTGCGCAGATAATAATGGAGTCTCAATGGCTCCAGGAGCCACTGCATTTACCGTAATATGAGACCTAGCTAGCTCTTTGGACAGTGACTTCGCTAATCCTTGGATGGCTCCTTTGGCGGCTGAATAGATAGCTTCACCAGCCCCACCCGTCTCCCCCCAAATCGAAGATAGTAAAATGATACGGCCTTGTTTTTGTTGAATCATACTAGGTATCGCAGATTGAATCATCTGCACTGCTCCTCGAACATGCGTATCCATTAACTCATCATACTGCTGCATGGTCACATCCTGAAGTAGCCCAATCTGAGTGCCACCTGCAGCGTGGATCATGGTGGTTGGTACTCCTAATGTCCAGCAAATTTGCTGATAACAATTTCGCACCGATTCTGCTTGTTTTACGTCCAATCGAAACGCCTCAGCTTGACCCCCTGATTCTCGGCATCTTCTTACAATCTCTTCTGCCCGACTAAGGGAATGCTGAAAACAAACCGCGACTTTAGCACCTAACTCAGCTAAATGAATCGCAATGGCACTCCCAATACCCCCACTAGCTCCTGATATCCATACAATCTGTCCTTCTAATGACTTCACACTGTCACCCCCACTCCTACTCGTATAAAAAGTCGTGCCTGCAAGGTAGCGGCACGACCACATTATTTAAGTAGTAGATTTCGTCGATTGTTCCAATGGACGTACGGTAGAGACCGCAAATCTCGCAAAGTCAATATGCTCTCTCATTCGATTGTTGACATCCTCTAATGTAATCGATTCTAACATTGGGATCATCTGGAACAGATCTGACTCATGAAAACGATAACTCGTAAATTGGTTCGCAATCCACTCCACTGAATTTAGTGAACGCAAAACACTTCCGATCTTCTTTTTCTTTACTAACTCAAACTCCTCAGCAGTAATTCCCTTTGTTACTTTCTGAGGAAATAGTTGTTCGATACGGGCCACAAGTTCATCTGGCTTTCTTGTATCCCCGCCCATCATCGTAAAGCCGTAACCCTGTTCGATCGAGTAGTCGTGTCCAAATGAGTCATCAATCAACCCTTCATCATACAGGCTTTGATACAACGCTGAAGATGATCCGACTAACGACTCCATAAACAACTGTGTAGTTAGCTCCATTTTCAACATATCTTCCCCAGAGACTCCTATAACAGTAGGCGCCTCCTTAAATCCGAAGTAACACTTAGGAGCGTTTACACTTAGACGCATTTCCTTTCGCTTCTCTGCAACAGCACCAGGTTCTTTATCAAAAAAGCGCTTAATCTCACCCTGCGGCTCAAATTTTTTCTGCGCTTGATTTTCTTTTACCAACTGGAAAATACGCCCCGCGTCCACCGCCCCGATGACAAATAACAACATGTTACTTGGGTGATAGAAGGTATTATAACAAGTGTAAAGAGTCTCCTTGGTAATTTTGGCGATGGACTCCACAGTACCTGCGATATCGATTTTGACTGGGTGATTTTGATACAATGCCTCAATCAAACCGAAGTAAACTCTCCAATCCGCATTGTCATCATACATGCGAATCTCTTGGCCAATAATCCCCTTCTCCTTCTCCACATTTTCATCTGTAAAGTAAGGGCTTTGTACATAATTTAACAGTGTAGTGAGATTGTTTTCCACTTGATCCGTACAAGAGAATAGGTACGATGTACGTGTAAAACTAGTAAAGGCATTTGCCGATGCACCTTGCCTAGAAAACGACTGGAATACATCTTCCCCTGACTCCTGTTCAAACATCTTATGTTCTAAGAAATGTGCAATCCCATCCGGTACATGTACCTTTTCTTTTCCAGGAACCTGAAACGTATTGTCAATAGAACCGTACTTGGTAGTAAAGGTAGCATACGTTTTAGCAAATCCCTGCTTAGGCAGCACGTATACATCTAATCCATTTGGCAGTTTCTCATGATAAAGCGTCTCTTTTAGCTGCTTGTATTCAATTTTTTTCATCAGCTTCTCCTCCTTGATCTCGTAAGAAGTAGATTGTGTCGAGCTGAATCTTTTGTGCTACTTTTTGCACATCCTCTTTCGATACGTGTGAAATTTCTTTTAGAATCTGTTCTAATGGACGGTTCGTTCCACTTAGTACAGAGTGATAGTGTGATTGAATCATCTCATAGGCACGATCTTGTTGCTCACGGAACTGATTCGAAAGGGTCGCTTTTGTTTGCTCTAATTCTTGGTCGCTAATTTGCCCCTGGCGCATTACTTCCATCTGTTCTTTAATAATGGTTACAGCCTTTTCGAAGTTTTGAATCTCAATTCCTGATTGGATATGCATAATCCCTTTATGACTTTCCAGTCGCGAGGAAGCATAGTAAGCCAGACTTGCTTTTTCACGCACATTCATAAACAACTTCGAGTGCGGAAAACCACCGAGAATCCCGTTATACATAAGCAAAGCAGAGTAGTCGGAATCCTGCACTGTTATATGGGTTCGGCATCCCATATTTAGTTTTCCTTGATTTACAGGTAAACGCTCCACCACCGTTTTCACTTGTTGTACGGATTGTGCTGTGTAAGAGAGATCCAATTGGTTTCGTTCGGAAGTAAACATCTCAGAAGGAAGATACCTCTCGAACAAGGAGACCACTTTTTGAATATCCACATCCCCGACACAATAGAAATCAAGTGGGCAATGGTACAACAGTTCTTGATAATATGTATAAAGATTATCGGCTTGTATTGCCGGAAGATCCTCCACTCGCCCATTTATAAAAATGGCATATGGCTCGTTTTTACACATCGCTTCAATGCTACGTTGCGCTGCATACTGGATTTTATCATCCACCAAGCCTTCAATTTGTTGCTTTCGGTTTCGTTTCTCCGCCTCTATATAGCTTTTCATAAATACATCCTGCTCTAAGGCTGGCTTCGTAATCACTTCACATAAGAGGCTCACTGCTTCTTCGAGTAGCGGTGAAGCGTCATGAAGATATTGTTCATTTGCGATATCTACTCCAAAGTGGAGTATTTGCCGTTCTCCACGTTTAAAAACATCTCCAAAGAGACCTGCACCGTACAGATCGTTTTGCTTCTTTTTTAAGTCTAACATCGTAGGGTATTGTTCCGTTCCTCGAAGCAATACATTTGAAAGGAGAGCTGTTTGAGTTACATATTTTGTCGATAGCTCCTGTTGAAACATCGCCACCAACATCGTGGTTTTAAACTTTGTACTCGGACAGACATGTAGACGTACATTGCCTATTTGCCTGGTCTCAAATTGTCCGGATGACATGCTCCGTTCACCTCGTTTATTAGAAAATATTACCTAGTCTCCATTATAGACTAAAAAAAAAGAACATGGAATTGTAAGAGCTTACAACAAGGAATTTTCTCCTATGCTTAGTAAGTTTCCTACTTCCATGTTCTTTAGTCATATATCCACAATATGACAAGGTTTAAAAATTATTTGGAAGGAACGGTGATTTCACCTTTAATGATTTTTTGTTTGTACTCTTCCACTTGCTTCATTACCTCAGGAGAGACTTTTGAGCTTTTAGAAAGGCCGACACCTTCATCTTTCAGACCAAAATTCACTTCTGTACCTGTTTTAAGCGTTCCTTCTTTCGCTTGCTTTGTAATTTCAAATACCGCTACATCAACACGTTTAATCATAGAGGTGAGTGTATGCTCTGGTGCCAAACGGCTTTGATCCATGTCTACACCAATCGCCCAATATTTTCCTGCCTGACGAGTTTTTACTTCATCGAAAAGACCTTTTCCGACGCCACCGGCTGCATGGTACACAATGTCTGCTCCACCGTCATATAGAGACTTCGCCAAAGAACGGCCTTTCGTTGCATCTGTAAATGATTCTGCATAAACAGCTTTTACTGTCGCTTTCGGATTCGCTTCTTTCACACCTGCTGTAAATCCTGCTTCGAACTTTTTAACGAGCGGAGATGTAATCCCACCAATGAAACCAACTTGGTTTGTCTTGGTAGTCTTACCTGCTGCGATTCCTGCTAAGTAAGAGCCTTCTTCATCTTTAAACGTTACTGCTACAACATTTGATGGAACCTTGCCACCTAAGTTGTCATCCACAATGGCAAACTTACTATCTTTAAATTTATCAGCTACTTCTGGAAGTGCTTTATTAAATTTAAAGCCTACACCCCAAATGAGATTTCGTTTGTCTTTGGCAAAACGAGTTAAATTCGGAACATAGTCATCATCTTTTTTGGATTCTTGTGCTTTCACATCCACTTTTAAATCGTTCTTCGCTTTTTGAAGACCCATGTTAGCAGATTGGTTAAAGGATTCGTCGTTTAAGCCACCTGTATCCGTTACAAGACCGACAGAAAAGTCTCCTTTTGCTGTCCCCTTATCATTATTACCACCGCAACCAACAGCTAGTGTTGCTACTAGAGAAACCGCTACGAGTGAACCGAGCCAGCGCTTCATTTGCATACAAATACCCCTTTACTAAAAGTGTTTGATTTTGTACTGCAGGGAGAATGATGTTAGTAGTATGAACCAGAGACAAGCGGATATTTGCTGTTTCACTAGGAAATTAAATCCATTTTTTCTCTGTGTTACAAACTAACCTAATGATTCCAATTAACTCCAAAGCTTATTCACAAAAAAACGCTTACAACTTCATCTCTTATTTTATACATAAATGACTTTATATCAACAAAAACTTTTTTCTTTCAAAAACTTTTCTCTTTGCTTAAAAATTTTTCCACAAATCCTAACGGCTTCCTTTTTCATATAGTTTCCCAATCGCCGCTGGAGCATTCGCACGCCCCACAAATCCTGCAAGCGCCAAGATAGTTAGTACATATGGAAGCATAGTTAGAATTTCGGAAGGTACATATTCTGTCAGTCCCCAAACCTGACCCGTTAAAGATAGGGCTACGGAAAAACCGAAGAAACCCGCTGCTCCTAAAACTCCAAATGGTTTCCATTTACCAAAGATTAATGCTGCGATCGCAATAAATCCCTGACCCGCAACGGTAGTCGCACTAAACTCACTCCCGATTGATATAGAAAGTGAAGCGCCACCAATAGCCGCTAAAGCTCCACTGATTAGGACAGCAATATAACGCATTTTGACAACCGATACACCCGCCGTCTCGGCAGCATGTGGATGCTCTCCTACTGCACGTAAGCGCATACCGAATGGAGTACGGTACAACACGAAGTAACTAACAAAAACCATGATTAAGGCGATATAGGTAATCGGTGATGTATTAAAAATGGTCTTTCCTAAAACAGGAATATCCTTTAATACAGGGATCGCCCAATCTGTAAATTTACTATTTACAACAGGCGTTTGTCCTGCACCATCATAGAGGGCTTTTACTAAGTATACAGATAGTCCTGCTGCCAAGAAGTTAATCGCGACTCCACTTACGGTTTGATCAGCTTTAAAGGTAACCGTAGCAATTGCATGAATCAGCGCAAGAAGAACACCTGCTACCATGCCTGCTAAGAGTCCGATCCATGGACTTCCCGTATGGATCGCAACAACTGCTGAGGTAAACGCACCGATTGTCATCAGGCCCTCTAAACCAATATTGATGACACCCGAACGCTCCGAGAACAAACCACCTAATGCCGCTAAAATGAGGGGAGTTGAGTAAAGAATAGTGGTCTCTAAAAGGTTGGTTATGGTACTAAGCACTAGCTTTCTCCCCTTTCTTTTTACGGTTCTTTCTACTTCCCAATTGTTTTACGAAATTAGCTGCTACAAAGAGAATAATAGCTGCAAATACAATTCGAATCACTTCAAAAGGTACTCCTGCTACATACTGCATGTTGCTTCCACCATTAAATAATCCTCCGAACAACATGGACGACATCACCACACCAAGTGGGGTATTAGCTCCTAAAAGTGCCACAGCAATCCCATCAAAACCCGTTCCTGGAAGAGATGCATTAATGGATAAATACTCACTTGTTCCGAGTAGCTCAACCGCTCCAGCAAGACCCGCAATTCCACCTGAAATCATCATGGAAAAAATAATATTTCTCTTTACACTCATCCCCGCGTACTCAGAAGCATCCGGATTCAGGCCAACCGCACGCAACTCATAACCTAATTTGGTTTTGAATAGCAATACATAGACAAAGATAGCTGTCAAAATAGCTAGAATAAGGCCTAAATGGACACGTGCTCCATCGAACAGATCCGTTAAAAAATCAACACGAATGGATGCACTTGGATGAATCTTTTCGGTGGAATCACTATTATTTGAAAGAACTTTTCCAACCATGTAGTTACTTAGGAATAAAGCAATCCAGTTCATCATGATACAGACAATCACTTCATGTACACCACGAATCGCTTTCAACAATCCTGGAATGAGCGCCCATATTGCACCAGCTAATGCACCCACTACTAATGCCACAATCGCATGCACTACCGGAGGCAACTCTAACTTTAATCCAACAAAAGCGGCTGCCATACTACCAATGATTAATTGGCCCTCTACCCCGATATTGAACATCCCTGTACGGAACGCTAAAGCGACAGCCAAACCAGCAAAGATGAGTGGAGTAATCGTGCGCAATGTTTCACCCATATCGGATGCAGAGCCAAATACACTGTTAAATAAGGCACCGTAAGCTGAAATCGGATTATATCCAGATAACAGCATCGCGATTGCCCCGACTAACATCCCCAAAACAATGGAAATGATAGATGAAAAGAGGGTTGAATTTCGGTTTAATTTCCCAATCATTGTGAAGTACCTCCTTTCGCTTTGCTTCCCGCCATTAAGAGTCCAAGCTCTTCTTCTGTTGCTGTTTTTGGATCAACCCAGCCCTGAATTTTCCCTTCATAAATCACGGCCACTCGATCACTTACTTTCAGAACCTCTTCTAACTCAAGAGAAATGAGCAACACTGCATTGCCTGTATCGCGGTGCTCAATAAGACGTTTATGGATAAATTCGATCGCACCCACATCTAGTCCACGAGTAGGTTGAGCCGCAATCAGGAGAGAAGGATTTCGATCCACTTCACGTGCGATGATCGCCTTCTGTTGGTTACCACCTGAAAGCGCGCGTGCTGGTGTATCTTTATCAGGTGTTCGTACATCAAACTCTTGAATCAATTTGTTTGCATAGTCACCCACTGCCTTGTAATCAATCCCAAAACCATTTGAAAACGGTTTCTTATAATAGGACTGTAAAATTATATTCTCACTAACAGAAAAGTCTAGCACCAAGCCGCGTTTATGCCGATCTTCCGGAATATGTCCGAGTCCTATTTCAGTAATTTTCCGAGGAGCCAATCCAGTAACATCTTTATTATTTAAAATGACTCTTCCTGATTTCGGTTTCATAAGCCCGCAAATCGCTTCAATAAGCTCAGATTGACCATTGCCGTCAACCCCAGCAATTCCTACGATCTCACCCGCTTTCACTTCCAGATCTAAACCACGAACAGATGGATTATTACGGTTATCATTCACTTCCAAACTCTGAACCTTTAAAACGGGCTCCTGTGGATTAGCTGGTTGCTTATCTAGTTCAAACGAAACCTTACGACCCACCATAAGCGATGCTAACTCATTTTCATTGGTTTCATTGATATTAACCGTGTCAATCATCTTCCCACGGCGTATGACGGTACAACGATCACAAGTGCTCATGATCTCTTTTAACTTATGGGTAATGAAGATGATCGTCTTACCTTCTTTTACCAGTTTCCTCATAATTTCAGTTAGCTCATGAATCTCCTGAGGCGTTAATACAGCTGTAGGCTCATCAAAAATAAGAATATCTGCTCCACGATACAAAGTCTTTAAAATTTCAACACGTTGTTGCATTCCTACCCCAATATCTGCAACAACCGCTCGCGGGTCGACTTGAAGTCCATATTGATCTGACAAGGCTTGTACTTCACGTTCAGCCTTTTTATAATCAATCATTCCACCCGAAGCTCTTTCGTCACCAAGAATAATATTTTCGGTTACGGTAAACGGTTGCACTAACATAAAATGTTGATGGACCATCCCAATTCCTAGCTCGTTTGCCATCGTCGGACCCGTAATCGCAACTTCTTTTTCTTTAATGAAAATCTTACCTAGTTCTGGTTGGTATAGACCAAACAGGATATTCATTAATGTTGATTTACCAGCACCATTTTCACCAAGTAGGGCATGAATTTCACCCTTTTTTACAACTAGATTTATATTATCATTCGCAGTAAACGAACCAAAGTATTTGGTAATGCCCCGCATTTCTACAACGTTCATCCGTGTCCCTCCCCTGCATTAGGATAAAAAAAGCCAGCGGCATTTGCGCTAGCTCGCTTTTTTTAGTTTGCGTAATCGCTACCAAAAAATCAAGAGATTTTTTTTTATCTTACGTGTTGGAAATTTCTTGAATAAGATCTTCTGTCACTAATACCTCTCTCGGTTTACTCCCTTCATAAGGGCCCACAATTCCGCGAGACTCCATCAGATCAATTAATCGTGCCGCCCGAGTATACCCAACCCGAAGCCGCCTTTGAAGCAATGATACCGAAGCAGTTCTCGCTTCCAAAACTAACTGAACCGCTTGAGGATACATATCATCATCAACCAAATCGGCTCCTACATTCTCTGGAACATCTGGGATCATCTCTTCATTATAATGCGCTTCTTGTTGATTTTTAACAAAATTAACCACAGACTCCACTTCTTCATCTGTTACAAAGGTACCTTGTACACGGATCGGTTTAGGTGCACCGATCGGCATGTACAACATATCGCCGCGACCTAGTAACTTTTCTGCTCCCCCCATATCTAAAATGGTACGGGAATCAGCTTGTGAAGATACTGTGAATGCGATTCGGGAAGGAATATTTGCTTTAATGACCCCTGTGATCACATCTACGGAAGGACGCTGTGTAGCTAAAATCATATGAATACCAGCCGCACGTGCCATCTGGGCAAGTCGGCAAATAGCATCCTCTACATCTCCAGGTGCAACCATCATTAAATCCGCAAGCTCATCTACAATCACAACTATGTACGGTAAAATGGGCATGACAGTCTCGTCACTTCGATCCCGTGCCAATTGGTTATAACGTTCTAGATCACGCGCCCCGTTTTTAGCAAATAGTTCGTATCGCTTCTCCATCTCAGAAACTACTTTCTTTAATGCAATAGCCGCCTTTCTGGCATCTGTTACAACGGGTACAAGCAGATGAGGAATGCCATTGTATATGTTCAGTTCTACCATCTTAGGGTCAATCATCATTAGCTTTACCTCATCGGGTCTTGCTTTGTACAGGAGGCTGATAATAATTCCGTTTACACAGACACTTTTCCCTGCCCCTGTCGCACCTGCCACTAACAAATGGGGCATCTGAGCTAGATTGGCAATTACGGCTTCTCCTGATATATCTTTTCCAAGTCCAATTGATAGCTTACTTGGATTTTTTTGGAACCCTGTAGAATCAATTACATCTCGCAAGCCAACCATCGCTGTTTCTGAGTTCGGCACTTCGATCCCAATCGCTGCTTTACCTGGAATCGGCGCTTCGATTCGAATCGATTTTGCTGCCAATGCGAGAGCAATATCGTTGGATAAGCGTACGATTTGACTTACTTTCACTCCTACTTTGGGTTGAATCTCATATCTTGTTACCGCAGGTCCTTGTTGAACATGGTTTACCTTTGCCTTTACTCCGAAATTTTCTAGCGTCTCTTCTAATTTAGAGGCTTTTGATTTTAAGTCCTCAACATCCAAACTATCTCTGTTCTTTAACGCTCTCAAAATGGTGGATGGTGGGATTTTGTAATGATCCAAACGCTCTGTAGTATGAAATTTCACTACTACATCTTCCCCATCGTTTTGATTTCCTTGTGGTTCATGTTTCATCTCAGAAGTTGATTTTAATGAAAGAGTCAACTGCTTCGGCTTTTTTACAGGCTCCATATCAGGTATTGGATCTGGTTCATAGTAGTAGGCGATAGTAGGCTCAGAAGAGGATGATGACTCCAATTCTTCCTCAAACTCTGGATTCCCGGCACTTTCTACTTCCCGATTATGCGATGGCTTTTTTTGCCCCTTCGCTTTTGCATTTTTTTCTAACATGGAATTGACATTTTTTTTAACACTCGCTCTTTGACGTTGAAAAAGAACATATAATTTCTGTAAAAATTGGATATATGAAATCCCAAATACTAAGAGGATCCCCGCTAACAAAAACGCGGACAAAGCAATGACGGTACCGACATCATCAAATAGAAAATGGAACATACCATAAATAAGTCCACCGATCATCCCGCCGCCTATATCTGTCGGGAGTCTAGATGAGTATTCATTTATCAGAAGATTCCACGTGGTATCCATAACAGGGCCCACTTTCCCCGCGGCTTGTAAGTACTGAAATGTATTGAAATGAACAAAACCGAGTGTACACAAGAGAATCATCAAAACCCCTGTCATCTTAGGCGTCCAATTTTGCGGCCATCTTCGTTTTATCATGATATATAGGGCAAGCCCAATGGTGACAATTGGAATAAGAAAGTCCCACGTTCCCACTAAAAAACGAGATAAGTATGTTAGGTTCCGTCCGATTGCTCCTAAATTAGCTAAACTAATTACAGCAAGTGCTATCATGGCAATTCCATAGATTTCAAATAGCAGGTCATGTTTTACACGACTTGTTCGCTTCACTTCTTTTCGTTTCTTCTTTTTGGACATTGTATCCCCTTCTCCCGAAACAAAGCAGTCTTCTGAACATTATACATTTATTTGCCATATTTTTGTAGATGTAAGTAGTGTAAAATCTTTCGTCCCGGGACAATGTATCTGCCCACAGCTGGCTATTGAGCTGTAGGCAGATACATTTTTAGTCAATAATGCTTTGGGATGGCGATGAATACGTAGACTCCAGCATAGGATGAAGGGTAAGTTCCGTGCCTGGTTGGTATTTGGGATTTAGATAGTCTTGTGGGTTGGGACTTAGTAGGCGATTGATTTGAGCCTTTCCAGAGGGAAGAATCTCAATCACCATTTGAATCCCATTGATGGTGCATTCTTGAAAGTGAGGCTGATAGATTTGACCAGCCTCACTTTCATCCCAATTAGATGGTAATACTGTCCAGTGAATCATTGGAGATACTCTCCTTTTTTCTCTTGAATCAAACGATCTAGTTCTTGCAATGCGCTCGAGATGCCACCTAATCGGTCGATAAGACCCATATCAACGGCATCTTTTGCGACTACATTTGTCCCGATATCTCGTGCCAATTCTCCCGTTCGAAACATTAATTCTCGTAACTTTTCTTCTGTAACTTTGGAATGGCTCGAAATAAAATGAATGACTCGATCTTGCATCCTTTCCAGATATTCAAATGATTGAGGCACACCAATCACTAATCCCGTTAACCGAACTGGATGAATCGTCATCGTGGCTGTCTCCGCGATAAAGGAGGTACATGCAGAAACTGCTATAGGTACCCCGATACTATGCCCTCCACCTAAGACAATCGATACAGTCGGCTTACTCATCGTTGCTATCATCTCCGCAATGGCTAGTCCCGCTTCCACGTCTCCCCCTACGGTATTTAATATCAGAACAACCCCTTCAATTTTGGGATTCTGTTCAGCCGCCACGATTTGAGGAATGACATGCTCGTATTTCGTTGTTTTATTTTGGGGTGACATCACCATATGCCCTTCGATTTGTCCAATAATCTGGAGGCAAAATATATTCGATTCTAACTGAGGAACATTGGTTTGACCTAAAGATTGTAGCGTTTGGAGCATGTTTTTCTTCTTTAGTTCATCTGCTATTGCCCGATCGGGTGCCGTTTCCGGTGATTCGGCATTTGGGTTTAACTCTTCATTCATCTGGTACATATTCACCCTCCTTGCTCGCTCTTGTATATGTTCAATAGATGCTATGTAGACTCTAAGCTAATTTGCTTCTAATTTATTATCTTATACCATCAGGATTGTAAAAAATTACTATTTTTTATATACTAAACTAATGAAAGATGTATAGGAGAGGATGTCAGTTGGAATCTTTTGTTTATACCGTTTTGGCGATCTTAGCAAGGGATAGTGGGTCTAGCTTTGAGATTGCCAAGAGAATGGATTTGTGCTGGCAAACAAAACATAATCAGATTTATCCGATTTTAGTAGAACTAGAGGAACGCGATTTGGTATCTTGTACCACAATCCCCCAATCTGGAAAGCCAGATAAAAAGGTGTTTTCGATTACGGAACAAGGAAAAGAAGTGCTTGCTAAATGGATACCCAATGCTTTTCAAGAGCCGATCATTCGAGATGGATTTCTCGCAAAAATCTATGCACAATGGTTATTAGCTCCTGATACAATGGTTCAGTTATTGGAAGAGCGGATGAAGTTTTTTCAACACAAAGTGGAAGGACATGAATGTGAAATTGCACAGTTAGAATCGGAAGCAGGCTCTTCCCTTAAAGACCCTAGCAGCCCTCACTTCGGACGCTATATCCTCCTTATGCGCAAATTACAAATGGAGCAAGATGAAGCAGACTGGTGCGCTTGGGCGCTTGCCTTCTATCAAAAAGAGCCAATTATCCAATATGAATAACAAATAATGCCCTACAGTCCTGTTCGAGACAGGTTGTGGGGCATTATTTGTTATTCATGAGCTTTACTTTGTAACCTGCTCACCAGTCACTTTTTTATTAAACTCATTCCAAGACTTATTGAACTCGTTTATACTTGCTTCTGATTGATTCACTAGATCATTATACTTTACTCGCGCATCATCAATAGAACTATCTTTGCCTAGCGATTTAACATTTTTACCCTTGGCCTCAACAAATTGTTCTTGTGCCACACCAAATTGAATGTCTAATTTCGAGGATTTCTCAAAGTCAGCAACAAATTGTTCTGCTAATTTTTTAGTTTCAGCATCAGTAAATTTAGCAGCCAACTCTTTTAATTTGGGAATGTCAGCTTCAATTTTTTTCATAGCCTCACTAAATGCTTTTGCTTCTTTTAATGCATTATCCAAAAATGGTTGTGCTTTTTTGGATACATCAGGAGTGATTTTACCCTCCGGCGCCAATTTTTCAATTTCGGCTAGTTGTAGATCGACTTTCCTAGAAAACTCTCCGTTATTATTTGCTTCTTTAACTATCTTATCCATATCGTTAGCGATTGCCGTTGCGTTCACTTGATCTTTAACAAAAGAACAGCCTGTCACAACAGTAAGCAGAGATAGAGATACTACAAGTGCTAAAATCGATTTTTTCAACATGATCATTCCTCTATATTATATGTAGATACAGCAACTCTCATCATAATACATGGATATAATCATGTAAATACGAAATTGGACCAATATATATGTTTTTATGGCTATAATAAATAAAGAAACTCTTCTGATATGGAAGGGGATTCTGAAAGCTGATGTAGGTTCTTTATCTCAAGGGCTACCAGCCCTCGCTTTGAACTTATTTTGGCTCTTCTTTGAGTTTCTCACCAGTCATTTTTATACTAAATTCTTCCCAAGACTTATTAAACTGGTCTACACCTGCCTCAGATTGATCCGAAAGATTATCATATTTATCCACTATATCATTTACATCTTTGTCATCTTTACCCAATGATTTTAACCATTTACCATTCGCTTCAATATATTGTACTTGGACTGCACTAAATTGAATATCTAATTTTGTAGACTTCTCAAAATCGGTGACAAATTGGTCTGCTAATTTCTTTATTTCCACATCATTAAATCTAGCAGCTAGTTCTTTTAATTTGGGAATGTCGCTTTCGATTTTTTTATTCGCTTCACTATACGCCTGTGCTTCCTTCAAAGCATTATCCAAATGTGGTTGAGCTTTTTTAGCTATATCAGAAGTAATATTACCATCTTCAATCATCTTCTCAAATTTAGATAATTCCTCGTTAGCTTTTTTATTGAATTCAATGTCTATCCATGTTTGATCAACAACCTTACTCATCTCATCAAAAATTGCCGTTACATTCACTTGGTCTTTTACAAAAGTACAACCTGTCCCAACAGTCAGAAAAAATAGGGTTACAGATAGTGCTAGAATCATTTTCTTCATCGTATCAATCCTCTTTATATATGTAATATGGCGTTCCAATCATAATACATACTCATAAGTATTGTAAACACTCATTTCAATATAAATGTTAACATTTCTCTATAAAGAATACCCCAATAGTAGTCAATGCTCTACTTAGAGGGGTAAAAAGCACCATTACTTTTGAATAACAGACAATCTACATAAATCATCCGAAAACACGGGACAAAATCCGGGATTCTGCTCACACATTTTCATCGCAAAATCAGGGACCTGCAAACGAACGGTATTAAAATAGTTTTTCAACGTATGATTTCTACCTAGCGGGATATCTAGTGGAGTTGATTCCTTATTACATTGAAACGAAATCGGAAATAGATGATGGACATGGGAATAAGAAATCGTTTCTTCAGTAAAAGGTGGGGAAATCTCTGAGATTGGATTCAGAGGAATATAGTCGTGGATATTGGCAATGCGAATACTTTGAGAGACTAGAGAATTATATGAATCGACAAACTTAGGGTCCCCTACTTTGGGAGAACCGCTGTGAGAAACACAAATTCGCGGATAAGGGCCATTCACTGTTAAATCCAGAGCAGCTAGTGTGGCTAAGGCAGCTCCTAAACTGTGACCAGTAAGGAAGATTGTTTTTCCATTAGCGACAGGAGCAAGATTGGAAAGGCTAGAAAAGATCTGTTTTCTTAAAAGCCCATAAAGAAAAGTGAATCCTCTATGCGTTTTCCCCGCTCCCATAATCCAAGGAAAACGAGTTTGATATATATCCATATCGATACTAATGTCAAACGGTTTAAGCGAAGTAGCTTTGAATGCAATGACGATACTGTTATGATTTTCCATAATAAAACCAAAGCCATCAGCACCTAGAGAAGGGGGTGTGGCAAGCTTCTCCACAAGCTGATACCCGTAACCACTGGGAATAACAAATTGTTCAGGACGATCCAGATACTGTGTCTGATAACTACAAGCGATTAAAAATAGAACACGTTCGAGCATAGAGAGATCCTCCTCTACTGGGCATTTATCATCATATTTTATGCCTACCAGCCTGAAAAAGTTAATTGAATGGTGGAGGCACAACAAAGAGCTGAGCCCCTGCATTTCAAAGGACTCAGCTCAAGTAAGTGTAGAGGATTATACCTCCATGATAATTGGCAGGATCATCGGACGACGACGAGTACGTTCAAATAAAAATTTGCTTAGAGAATCACGAATGTTCGTTTTCAACGATGCCCATTCGCTAACTTGATCTTTCATACAGCGTTCCATCGTATTACGAACCACATGATTTGCTTCATCAAGGAGCTTTTCAGACTCCCGAACATAAACAAAACCACGAGAAATAATATCAGGTCCAGCAAGGATGGTACCGTGTTCTTTACTTAGGGTGACCACTACTACAAGAATACCATCCTGGGATAAGAGCTTCCGATCTCGTAACACAATATTTCCAACATCACCGACGCCAAGTCCATCAATTAGAACTTTGCCAGTTGGGATTTTCGGACCGTAACGAGCTCTCCCGTTTACGATCTCCACTGTGTCTCCATTATCGCAAATAAATACATTTTCAGGTCGTACGCCTACCGCTTCGGCAAGTTGGGCGTGAGCACGTAGCATACGATACTCACCATGAATCGGAATAAAATATTTTGGTTTTAGTAGACTGAGCATAAGCTTCAGATCTTCTTGAGAACCGTGACCAGACACGTGTACGTGGGAAACTGCACTATATACTACATCAGCACCAATTCGGAACAACTGATCTATCGTTTTACCGATCGCGCGTTCGTTACCTGGGATTGGGGTAGCAGCAATCACTACTGTATCTCCAGGTAGGATTTCCACCTTACGATGAGATGAATTTGCCATACGCGTAAGTGCCGACATCGTTTCCCCTTGGCTTCCAGTAGAGATAACCGCTACTTTATGTCCAGGAAGTCGATTAATATCATCGGTATCAATAATAAGATCCTCAGGCATTTGCAGATATCCAAGCTCAGTAGCAATATTGATTACATTAATCATACTACGCCCTACAACAGCTAATTTTCTTCCATAAAGTACACATGCATCCACTACTTGTTGGATACGATGAATGTTGGAAGCAAAAGTAGCAACGATCACGCGTTGTTTCGCATGTCTGAACGTCTCTTTCAGGCTTTCACCAACGGATTGCTCAGAACCTGTAAAGCCAGGACGTTCTGCATTCGTACTATCTGACAAAAGGCAAAGTACACCCTTCTTCCCAAGTTCAGCCATCCGGTGCAAGTCTGCATACTGGTCATTCACTGGAGTCATGTCAAACTTAAAATCACCTGTATGAACAACTGCCCCTTCTGGTGTATCAACACAAACCCCTACCGAATCTGGAATGCTATGGTTTGTTTGGAAGAAAGTTGCCTTTAGTCGTCCAAGTGTCAGCTCCGAATTCACATGAATCACAGTACGCTTAATATCATGAACATGAGCTTCACGTAGCTTGTGCTCAATTAACCCCATTGTTAATTGAGTAGCGTACAGTGGTACCTTTAACTGTTTTAAGATATAAGGCAAGCCACCGATGTGATCTTCGTGTCCATGTGTAATAATAATTCCCCGTACTTTATCTTGGTTCTCAACAAGATAACTCACGTCTGGGATCACTACATCGATCCCCAGCATTTCTTGATCAGGGAACATAAGTCCAGCGTCAATGACGACGATATCATTCCCATATTGAATTGCGTACATATTTTTTCCGATTTCATCCATCCCACCGAGAGCAAAAATCAATAATTTATTGCCTCGTTGGTTCTTACTCAATTTGTAACCTCCTAATAAACTTTCGTATCACCCTAAACCGCACAAATCACACTTGCTCTTATTATATACGATTCAATTTTAATGTTGCAAGTGAGAACAAAAAAAAGATACCTCTTGGGCCGACCGCAAGAGATATCTTTAGATAACTATAAAATGCTTTTGATCCAAACGTCTGCTATTGCTTTTTCCTCAGAAGTTAACGTTACAAGGGGTAAACGGACGTGCTCTTCCATCAACTTCATACGTGATAAAGCATACTTTAAAGGTCCAGGGCTCGTTGTGGAGAAGAGTCCATGAAATACTGGCGTTAGTGTATGATGAATCACTTGTGCTTTTTGATGGTCATTCGATAAGAACGCATCGATCATTTCCTTCATCTCTATTCCTACTACATGACTCGCCACACTTATCACTCCTGCTCCACCTAATGCTAAAACAGGGAGAGTTAGGGCATCATCACCACTATAAACCGCCACATCCTTCGGAACGAGACGAATCACATCCGAAATCTGCGAGATACTTCCACTCGCTTCTTTGATTGCCACTACACCCGGCAAAGCCGCCAAACGTACGAGCGTTTCTGTAGTAATGTTTACACTCGTGCGCCCTGGAACGTTATAAATCATTAAAGGAAGGTTCGTTTCGTTGTGAACGGCTGCAAAATGTTGATAGAGCCCTTCTTGAGAAGGACGGTTATAATAAGGAGCTACCAACATAACTCCATCTACACCCATTTCCTCCGCTTGCTTCGTTAGGGCAATCGTATCTGCTGTGGAGTTACTTCCTGTTCCAGCGATTACTTTTACCCGCTTCTTTACTTTTTCAAGTGTAAAAGCAAATAGTCTGCATTTCTCTTCTTTTGTAAGGGTAGGAGATTCTGCTGTCGTACCCGAAACTACGATCGTATCTGTACCCGTAGCAATTAGATGCTCAATGAGTGCTGCTTGCCTGTTCCAATCAATTTGTAAACTAGAATCAAAAGGGGTACACATCGCCGTAACCATTCGTCCAAAATTCATAAAATCTCCTCCTGCTTAATCATTAACACGGTGCAGCTCAAATTTACGGTGCAGAGCTCGAACCGCACGAATCATGTCTTCACCTTGAACTAACACCCAAATTGTCGTATGAGAATCAGCCGACTGTAGCACTCGAATATCTTCTTCCGTTAATGCTTCTAAAATTTTCGCCATCACTCCAGGAACTCCTGTTATTCCAGCGCCTACGGTGGAGACTTTTGCACAGTTCGGGCTTAGTTCTGGCTCTAGATCTAATTCACGTAAGATCTGTTCTGCCTTTCCTGCTAAAGCATCGTGTACGGTGTATGCGATCCCACTTGGATTTACACTAATAAAGTCTACACTAATCCCGTGATCGGCCATCTCTTTAAATACTTTTAGTTGTAAGTCAAATTGGCCCTGCTTCGCCGCAATTTTGATTTGAGTCACATTGGCCATCTGTGTAATCCCTGTAATTAAGCGATCACTCAGTTCACCCGCTACCCGATCTGCCTCAGGACGGCTCATCACCAACGTGCCAGGATGATCAGACATAGTCGAACGAACTCGGATCGGAACATTGGTCTGCATCGCAATTTCAACTGCACGTGGATGGACAACTTTCGCTCCCTGAAAGGCTAAGTTACACATTTCGGTATAGGTTACCGTATGGAGTGGTATCGCATCCTCCACAATTCGTGGATCTGCCGTTAAAACCCCCGCTACATCTGTAAAAATATCTACATACTCAGCATTAAGGGCCACCCCGAGCGCTGTTGCCGAAGTATCACTTCCCCCACGCCCTAAAGTGGTGATCTCTCCCTCTTCGGTGATTCCTTGGAAACCAGCCACGATAACAACTTTTCCTCGTTGTAGTTCTTGTGTGATTCGCTTTGGCTTTAGATCAACAATCTGTGCATTGGTAAAATGATCATTGGTGATAATTCCCGCTTGTCCACCTGTTAATACAACATGATCAATTTCATTTAGATGTAGCATGCTTGAAAAAACAGACGAAGATATCAATTCTCCGCAGTGAAGTAGCAAGTCTAATTCTCTCGGTGCTAGACCAGCTCCATTATGATGGATCAACTCTAAAAATGTATCAGTTGCGTATGGTTCACCTTTTCGTCCCATTGCTGAAAGCACAACTACTAAGCTATATCCATCAGCGAGAGCACTTTTAATATGATGCAATACCCGGTCTCTCATTTCAGATGTAGCAACGGAGGTGCCTCCAAATTTTTGTACCAGTATTTTCATGATTAACCCCTTCTTACCAGCCCGTCTTCCACCAGCGCTTCAGCGATTTCTATGGCGTTGGTAGCTGCGCCTTTCAGTAAATTATCCGAGACGATCCACATGTTTAGTCCTCTTTCATGTGTTAAGTCACGGCGGATACGACCTACAAAGGTTCTGGTGTCCTCTGCACTTTGAATCGGCATCGGATACTCTTTCTCAGATAGATTATCTTGAAGCACTATTCCATCTGCATTTGCTAATAGTTCACGTACTTCTGCTAAATCAAAATCCTGTTGTAATTCGACATATACGGACTCGCTATGGCCGCGGAATACGGGAACTCGAACACAAGTAGCGGTTACACCAATACGATCATCTGCAAAAATCTTTTTCGTTTCATTTACCATCTTCATCTCTTCATTCGTAAACCCATTATCGAGACCCACATCAATCTGTGGAATCACATTAAAAGCGATTGGATAATGTAAGCTACCTTGAGGGAGGGCATTACATTCCATCACTTCGCCTGAGAGAACTGACTTCGATTGTTGTTGTAATTCTTCGATCGCTTCCCAACCAGCTCCCGATACGGATTGGTAAGTAGATACGATCACTCGATCCAATCCATAGCGATCATAAAGTGGCTTTAACGCTACTACCATTTGAATAGTAGAACAGTTTGGGTTCGCAATTAAACCATTATGTTTTTGCAAGGCATAGCGATTGACCTCTGGTACAACAAGTGGTACATCGGGTGCCATGCGGAACGCACTTGTATTATCAATTACTACTGCTCCACGCTTTACAGCTTCTGGAGCTAAACGCTCACTAATACTCCCACCTGCACTGAAAAGGGCAATATCCACTCCTTCAAATACTTCTGGAGTCGCTTCTTGAATGGCAATCTCTTGCCCACGGAATGTGATAGTCTGTCCAGCAGAGCGTTTTGATGCTAGTGGACGTAGTTCCCCAACAGGAAAGTCTCTTTTTTCTAGAAACGAAATCATCTGGGTCCCTACTGCCCCTGTAGCTCCTACAACTGCAACTGTGTAGCCTTGCTTTGACATGAATGTCCCTCTCCATTCCTGCAAACAGTCAATTCAATTGCTGTCTGATCATTATTTTTGATAAAAAGGCTAGCCGCTCGAAGTGCCAGCCCACACACTATATATCTGTTTTATTTAACCCGTTACAAACTCCATAAACATCCTCTTCTATTATGACGGGAAATAGCGATATTTTTCAACTATCAAAGGTTGCAATTGTCTTCCTTCAATCGCTTCTAGGACTGTGTCAGGTATAAGTTCCATACGTGCTACCATCGATTTAGGTTTTTTCTCGGGCGCATCCTGACCAAATGGTACGAAGTAAATATCTTTTGTAGCTAAGAGACGAGCTAGATTTTGTGCATTTAGTCCAAGAGCATCATTGGTCGAAATCGCTAATACCACAGGGCGATGATTTCTCATCTGTGCTTTGGCAGCCATTAGAACGGGGCCGTCGGTTAAAGCATTCGCTAACCTTGCTAACGTATTTCCAGTACACGGTGCCACTACTAAACAGTCTAACATTTTCGAGGGGCCGATGGGTTCGGTTTCTTGAACGGTACTAAACGGACGCTTCCCCGTGATTTCTTCAATCTTTGCTTTCCAATCTTCCGCTGTCCCAAATCGTGAATCTACAGTCGCAACGGTATGAGAAATAATGGGAACAATGTTGGCTCCTAATTCCGTAAGCCTTCTCATTTGTGGTAAAACTTCATCATGAGTACAATGGGAACCTGACAATGCGAATCCAACGGTCAATCCACTAAAATTCATTGCAGATTTCCCTCCTCGACTACATTCTCCACCATCAATTTCATCATCGTACGAGCAATGATTTTACCTGCCGTTTTGGGCGCAACAATACCCGGTAAACTAGGTGCTAAAATCGCTTTAATACCACGCTTTTCAGCGAATTCAAAATCAACTCCACCCGGTTTCGAAGCTAAATCGATAATCACTACATCATAAGGTGTATGACTTAAGACCTCAGCATCTAAGATAACAGCAGGTACGGTATTAAAGATAAAATCCGCTTTCTCCACTTGTACTCCTAATTCGGATGTATAAAAAGGATTTAATCCCATCTCAAAAGCGCGGGCATAATCATCCGATTTGCGTACACCCACTTTCACATGGGCTCCGATTGCTTGTAGAACTCTTGCTAACGATAATCCTACTCTCCCTAATCCGAGTACGATGGTTTGCGAATCATGAAGGGTAATATCAGCATTTTGAATGGCCATCATAAGAGCACCTTCAACGGTTGGAATCGAGTTGTAGATTGCAACATCGTCTCGCTTCATTAACTCAAAATAGGTTACTTGATTGCTCTCGCATAGGTTTTTTAAATATTTTTTTGCAAGTCCTGTAAAGAGAAGACAATGGCTCGGAAGCGCCGCTATATGTTCTTCCGTCAAATATAGTTCCTCTGAGGTAAATACACTGCTAATTTTCCCTTGATCATCCGTTCCGATAATAGGAAGAACAAGGATATCCGCTTGGGCTAAGACATGATTCGTTAGTCGGCGTTGGGTGGCTCCACTAAATGGACTCTGCAAGTTATCAAAGCCAATTAGGCTTACTTTTGCATCCATTTCGATACAGCTTTTGATGACTTCCAGTTGCCTGGCATCGCCACCGAGGAAGACGACATGCTTGCCAATAAGCATCGCTTCTACTCCTTTCCCCAGGTAGGCTTTGGATTCTCCCTTTTTGGGCTATCTATCAGCATCATATGTATACACGCCCTACACGGTTACCCCTTTTTTAGGATCTTCTACCCGAATCGATAATGACCATCTCAGGACCTACTTTTCGAATCATTCCCCATGCCACACGTACCTCATGACTTCTCTTTTTAAAGACCGAAGTTCCCCCCATTGGAATTAAAATACTTTCAATCTGTCCACTATTCGGGTCAATCACCAGATCAGCATGGGAAAACGAACCTAAACGTTCTCCACTTGTCAGATCGATACACTCCTTATTCGCCATCTCACTCCAGCGCATGTCTCGACTCCCCTTTCAATTCGCTATATTGGTTTATATTATGTGAGCAGACATAGGACAATGATCAATTTTTGAAAGATATAAATCCATTAAAAATACCCTCAACCAATGGTAAGGGTATTTTAATGAGCTAGAGTTTCATTTGACCAACTTCATTTTTTCACGTTGAATTTCATTAATAAGGAGATCTAACTTCTGGCTAATGCTTAAAACTCGCGAGTCTTTCAGGTGAGCAGGGTTTCCATTGACCATTCGATGTAATTTGGAGCGAAGGATCTCAATCTCCGCTTCTAAACGTTTCATTCGCAGTGTACCCGTCAAGTGGACACCCTCTTTCTATTTCCCTGTATGTCCAAATCCACCTGTTCCTCTAGCTGTTTCTTCTAGTTGTTCTACTTCTATCAACTTTACGGATGCAACATGTTGAAATACCAACTGCGCTATTCGGTCTCCACGGTGAATTTCAAACGGCTCTTCACCTAAGTTTATGAGAATTACACCAATCTCGCCGCGGTAATCTGCATCAATCGTACCTGGCGTATTGAGAACCGTAATCCCATGCTTTAAAGCGAGTCCACTTCTAGGGCGAACCTGAGCTTCTATACCGATTGGCATCGCCATAGCTAGACCTGTCGGAATCAGCTTTCGTTTTCCTGGCTCTAGTGTAATCATTTCCGAAATAGCGGCTCGTAAATCGAAGCCACTTGCGCCTTGAGACATCTGTTCGATTTTAGGAAGATCTTCATTTCCTGGTAAAGATATAATTTGTATGTGTTCCATAAACATTTCTCCTAGCCTCGAAACGAATTAGGTACCATGCCATCCGGCGAGATCATCGCCAACGACATGGGTGTTGAAAAGGTGGTACGTGCCATCTCATTTAATTCAACGAGTGTTGTACGTGTAATAAGCTCCATCATTTCGTCCAATGTGTAATGTCGTCCCAATAAAATTTCATTACGACCCAGTCGGCTCATGCGATTACTGGTACTTTCTAAGCCGAGCACAATACTACTCTTTAATTGGTCTTTTGCTTTTCTTAGCTCTGTATCGGTTATCCCATGTGCAACTACTTGATCCAGAGTATAGTGAATTACGTCCATAACTTCTTCTTCCTGTCCCGGTGCAGTCCCTGCATATATAGCAAATAGCCCTGTTTCCTTATGTGCGGAGTGATACGAGAATACCGAATAAGCAAGACCCCGTTCCTCACGAATCTCCTGAAATAACCGCGAGCTCATATTTCCGCCCATGATATTATTCAATAAAATAAGCTGATATAAACGAGAATCCCCGATCGCAAGACCTGGTAAACCAATACAGAGATGTGTTTGCTCTGTTACTTTTTGCTTTATTTTTTGTTGCGGAGTAAAAATAGGTTGATCCATAGCAGTCTGAGCCTGACTTCCCGAATGGTTTGCAAATTTCTCTTCAATTTGCCTTAAGAAGTCATCCGGCAAGTTCCCCGCAATGGAGACAATCAGATTATGTGGATGATAATGATCATTCATATAAGATAAAAGTTGATCTCGTGTATAAGACTGGATATTCTCAACAGTCCCAATGACAGGAAGGCCAAGTGAATGATTCCCTAGCGAAGCCTCTGCTAGTAGATCATGCACAAGATCATCTGGAGTATCTTCGACCATGCGAACCTCCTCGACAATCACTTTTTTTTCTTTTTCAATCTCCTCTAATCCAAACTGAGAATGAAATAGCATATCGGTTAAGATGTCTAAAGCGGTTGAAAAATGCTCATCTAACACTTTTGCATAATAACAAGTCATCTCTTTTGCAGTAAAAGCATTTACTTGTCCGCCTATTTCATCGAAGCTTTCCGCTAACTGACGTGCCGTTCGAGTTGCCGTTCCTTTAAATAACATATGTTCGATAAAGTGCGAGATCCCATTATTTTGAGGTGTCTCTCTTTCAGAGCCCGCTCCCGTCCAAATTCCCAAAGCAACAGAGCGGACATGCGGAATAGACTCCGCCACAATCCTCACTCCATTGGGAAGAGTATGCTTTATGATCACTGTCATCCCCCTACTCTATCTATAAAAGCGAGCCAGAAAAACCTTGCTAACATCCCCACTATAGCAGAATTAAAAAGATCGCTCAATTAGTCGATTCGTTCTGGTGATAGAACTTTTCCGACACTTGTTAGAACAAGCCCTTTTTTCTTTACTTCTTGAATAACAGCAGGCAGGGCATCCACAGTGCGATCTGTTGGATGCGTTAAAAGAAGCATTCCTGGTTCTACTTTCTGAACACGACTAACGATCCTCTCGGGCGATGAACTCTTCTTCCAATCGATCGTATCACAGGTCCAGAGAACTGTTTTCATTTTGTACTTCTCTACCATCTCTACTACTTGTTGATTAAAGTCACCAGCAGGTGGAGCAAACCATTTGCTATGAATATGAAGAGTTTGATAGATTAAATCCTCTGTCCGAGTAATCTCTCTTTCTACTCGCTCTTTTGAAACTTGCCCCATTAAGGGATGAGTATAGCCATGATTTCCTATCTCATGCCCCTTCTTCACTAACTCTTTTGCAACTTCTTGATTTTTATTTAACCAAGACCCATCTAGAAAGAAGGTGGCTTTTATTCCTTCTTTATCAAGAATGGATAACATCCCTTTTAAATGCTCCGTACCCCAAGCTACATTCACCATTAAACCCACTGCTTTTTGCTCAGAATTCCCTCTGTACACAGGAGTATTTACCAGATCAGATAAACGTTTTTTAGGAGCCAGCTTTTTATATTTCCAGACAATCTCGCCGTTGTTCTTTTGCATAGAAGCTTTCAGAGAAGCCTCCATATCTACTTCTCGTCCCTCTAACTCTGGAATTGCTTTCCATATAGAATCCATTTTAGCATCAATCGGTGCTTTGTAGTGTTTGGGTGCATCTGCTTTCATCTTTTGTAAGTAACGTTTTTCCTCTTCTGTATATTGAACGACTGAGAAGACGGAGTTACTTTTCACTTGCATGACAAATTGTTGGATCAACTCTGCTTGAACAATAGATATGGCGATGATAAAAGAAATAAAGATAGCGATCATTCGTTTGGAATCATTCACTTTCGGACACCTCCTATGCTTACACGGTATGCAGGAGTTGTCCATTTCAGCACGTTTTCCATATAAAAAAGAGACAGATCGCTCTGACTCTTTTACGAGTTTCCTATGAAGGAGTGTCCGCTTTTTTCTTTTCTTCTTCTGCCTTTAATAATACTTTCCGTGAGAGGTTTACACGTCCTTGATCGTCAATCTCCGTTACTTTTACTTCAATTTTATCGCCTACATTCACGACATCTTGAACTTTCGCAACACGATTCACATCAAGTTGGCTAATGTGTACTAATCCTTCTTTCCCTTGGAATAGCTCCACAAATGCTCCATATTTCTCAACACGTTTAACCGTACCTAAGTAAACCTGTCCTACTTCCACCGTGCGTACTAAGTCTTCAATGATTTGTTTTGCACGATCATTTGCCTTCGCATCTGGAGAAGCAATATAGATTCGTCCATCTTGTTCGATATCGATCTTAACACCTGTTTCTTCAATAATCTTATTGATTACTCTTCCACTAGGTCCGATCACATCGCGGATTTTATCAGGATGGATTCGCATCGTCATGATTTTAGGCGCATACTGTGATAATTCTTCGCTTGGCTTGGAGATGGTTGCCTCCATGTTATCCAATAGAAGGAGACGTGCTGCTTTAGCTTGCTCAAGTGCACGTTCTAAAATCTCACGATTAATCCCAGAGATTTTGATATCCATCTGTAAGGCAGTCACACCATGGCGAGTCCCAGCCACTTTAAAGTCCATATCTCCCAAATGGTCTTCCATACCTTGAATATCGGTTAGAACTGCTACTTTGTCTTCCTCTTTAATCAAGCCCATCGCAATTCCCGCAACAGGGGCTTTAATAGGTACACCTGCATGCATTAGCGCCAGAGTAGAAGCACAAATACTCGCCTGGGAGCTAGAACCGTTAGACTCTAGTACTTCCGACACACAGCGGATGGTGTAAGGGAAATCCTCTTCTGTTGGAATAACCGGCTCTAATGCACGTGCACCTAATGCACCATGGCCAATTTCACGACGTCCCGGAGCGCGGAGTGGACGAGCATCTCCTACACTATAAGGCGGGAAATTGTAATGATGCATGAAGCGTTTAGACTCTTCTAGGTCCAGTCCATCTAAAATCTGGACATCACCTAACGCACCTAAAGTACAAATACTCAGCACTTGTGTCTGACCACGGCGGAACAGACCCGATCCATGTGTACGAGGGAGAATGCCAGTCTCACTCACTAATGGACGAATTTGCTCGGTCGTACGTCCATCTGGGCGTTTTCCTTCCTCCAAGATCAAACGGCGCACTTCTTTTTTAACAAGTGAGTCCAGAACGATATGGATGTCCTTACTCACAGCAGCAAATTCTTCTTCTGAAAGCTCTGCTTGAAAAGCTTGAATAACTTCGCTTTTCACCGCATCGATCGCTTCCTGACGAGCTTGCTTTTCGACCACTTGAACTGCGAGAGTGGTCTTAGAGAGTGCCATTTCGCTAATCCGGGCTTGTAATTCGTCATCCACCTCGTATAAAGTGGTCTCCATTTTACTTTGACCTACTTGAGCCACAACCTCTTCTTGGAACGCTACCAGACGGCTAATTTCTGCATGACCGAACAGGATTGCTTCTAAGATCGTCTCTTCTGGAATCTGTTTCGATCCTGCTTCGACCATATTAATTCCATCTTTAGTACCTGCGACTACGAGGTGTAAGTCCGAGTTGTCCATCTGTTCAACAGTAGGATTTAGTACAAGTTTCCCCTCTACACGTCCTACGATCACACCCGCAATGGGACCCTCAAATGGAATATTTGAGATCGACAATGCTAAAGAGGTACCGATCATCGCTGCAACCTCAGTCGAACAATCTTGATCTACTGACATAACCGTATTTACGATCTGCACATCGTGGCGATAACCATCCGGAAATAACGGACGAACAGGGCGGTCAATTAGGCGACTAGCCAATACAGCTTTCTCGCTTGGACGACCTTCTCGCTTAATAAAACCGCCTGGGATTTTCCCTACTGCGTATAAGCGCTCTTCATAATTCACAGTCAAAGGAAAGAAATCTAAGTCCTTCGGCTCCTTGGATGCCACAACAGCAGTCATGACAACCGATTCTCCGTAACGAACAAGCACGGATGCATTCGCTAACGTTGCATATTTGCCAATCTCAAAGGAAAGCTTCCTACCGGCAAGCTCCGTTTCAAAAACAACAGGTTGATGTTGCATATGCCTGTTAAATCCTCCTCTCGTCAACGAGACAACATTCCAATATTCTTCATTTAAACAGTATTTCCTTCTCGTACGTCATTTAATATAAATAACAAAAAGCGGGGTGCAAAACCCCCGCTAATCGAAACTATCGACGTAAACCAAGTTTGCCAATCAACTCGCGGTAACGAGTGACGTCCTTGTTTTTAAGGTAAGTAAGCAAGTTACGACGATGACCTACCATCTTTAAAAGTCCACGACGGCTGTGGTGGTCTTTTTTATGGTCTTTCAAGTGACCGTTTAACTCATTGATGCGATAGGTCAGCATAGCGATTTGCACTTCTGGAGACCCAGTATCGCTTTCGTGAGTTTTATACTCACTGATGATTTCACGTTTTTTTTCTAAAGACAAGCTCATTAGCATGTCACCTCCTGTTTTATTACCGAAAACCCCTGTAACCCAGATTGTCGTCGAGGCAATCGAGCGATCCGAGCTAAGGTTGCATCAGTATACCTGAAGCATTATATCATAGAAAACCTTTATTATACAAGGGAGATGGAAGCATGTGTAGAAAGCCATCCTATCGCTTGTTGCCTGTCAATTCGAATCTGATCTACTAAGGCATCGATAGAGGGGAACTTCTGCTCAGGACGAATATAGTGAAGATATTCAATATCTAACACTTGGTCATAAAGGTCTCCTTGAAAATCAAGAAGGTGGACTTCATATCTCTCTCTCGGCACTGGGTCTGTAAAAGTGGGGCGAATCCCGATATTCATAATCCCATAACTTTGATGTTGATCATGGAAAACACGAACAACATAGACACCGCGATTCGGAGGGAAATAAGAATATAGCTCTTGTAGATTGGCTGTCGGGAATCCCATTAATCTCCCTCGTTTATCTCCATGTATAACCGTGCCCCTCGTTCGGTACGGACGACCTAGCATGCGATTAGCTACCTCGATCTGTCCAGTGGTTAGAGCTTCTCTAATTCGTGTACTGCTGACAGGAATCTGATCGATTAGCACAGGACCTACCTGTCTTGTCACGAATCGACCTTGTCCAAGCCTTTGTAGATCTTGGGGCGTTCCTGCTGCAAAACGGCCAAAGCGGTAATTAAAGCCTGTTACCACTCCCACCACTCCCAGCGGCTGCAAAATTTCTTCCACAAATTGATCGGCAGAAAGCTTCGCAAACGCCTCATCGAACTTCATAATATAAGCGTCCTCGAGACCATGTTTCTCAAAGAGTTGCATTTTCTCGGGAAGCGGGGTCATAAAGCGCAAATTCGCTTCTTTCCCTAGCACTTCACGAGGGTGAGGAGAAAATGTCATCACGGCTGGTTTTGCTTGTAGCTCTTCAGCTAATCGGCTCGCTTCTGCTAATACAGCCTGATGTCCCAAATGAATTCCATCAAAGTTACCTAATGCCATCACAACTCGACTGTTATTCACTTGTCGTATAGGGTACGTAATATGATTCCTTTGCATACTATTCCACATCCCGAAATACTTTTTCCGGCTTTGCTACGCCATCCTCCACCAACCGATAAATGGCACAAAATCGCCCTGCCTCTGTATACACTCTTATAAGCTCTGCATCACGTGTCACTAACTGGTCCACTCGAATCGGCTTACCATCTAACACATCACATCCCTCTTGCTCCGACACGATTAAGCTAGGGAAGTGGGAGATCGCCTCACCAATAGGAACCATTGCATCATCCAGACGGCCTTTTTTTTGTAAATCGGCTACTTCTTCCAAAGTAAAGCAAGACTCTGATTGAAAAGAACCGCTTTCTACACGTGTCAAAGATGTCATATGAGCAGGTGTATCCCAAACTCTTCCGATATCCACACATAGTGTTCGTACATATGTTCCTTTGGAGCACAATACATCAAACTCGATTTCAGGATACTCTCCATCTTGGAAACCAATACACGTTAACTCATAAATAGTCACTTTACGTGGTTTGCGTTCCACGACCTTTCCCTCACGGGCTAAGTCATATAAACGCTTCCCTTGAACCTTAACAGCTGAATACATCGGAGGAATCTGCTCCATTTCTCCTAAAAAAGAAGAAAATACATGGTCCACTTCTTCTTTCGTCAGTAAATGATTGAGAGGTCTATCTTCGATAACAGTACCTGTCTGATCTTCTGTATCAGTCGCTATTCCCAGCTTTAGTCTACCACGATAACGTTTTGGTAAATCCTGAATATATTCAACCACCCGCGTCCCTTGCCCTAAACAAATAGGAAGCACGCCCTCCACTTCTGGATCGAGCGTGCCCGTATGTCCTACTCGTTTCTGACCAGCAATGCGACGGATGCGCCCCACTACATCGTGAGAGGTCATCCCACGGGGTTTATAGATGGGAAGAACACCGTGCCAAGTCATACTGGCAAGCCTCCTAAACGCTCATAAATTGCATGTAAAACTTGTTGTTCTACTACTTCCATCGACTTCTCATCCACAGAGCAACCGGCCGCTCTAGCATGACCGCCGCCACCAAAACATTTTGCCACTTCCCCTACATCTACTAGTCCGCGAGAACGAAAACTTACTTTAATATGATCACTTTCTTCACGAAATAGAATTCCTACATCTACTCCTTCAATGTTACGGGCGTAATTTACAATCTCCCCAATATCATCTGAAGTAGCATGTAATCCGTTAAAGTCGTCTTGGGTTAATACCATCCAAGCTACTTTTCGGTTAGAAGAAAGGGTTAAAGTCGATAAGGCGACTTGGAGTAATTGTAACTCCCGAAACGAAACCGTTTCTAACAGACGATCGGCTAGGTGATGACTTTCAATCCCCGTGCCAACTAACTTAGCAGCTTGCCTAAGAACTTTTGGAGACGTATTCGAATACCGAAAGCCACCGGTATCCGTCAGAATTCCGGCATAGAGAAAAGTTGCTATCGTTTGATCGAGTGGGAGCCCTAACTCTTCGATCCAGTCCATCAAGATCTCCACTGTAGAAGATGCATCTGGCACCACAATATTGACTGCACCGTATAAATCATTGGTCGCATGATGATCGATATTGCAAATCTGTACGCCTTCTGAAAACAGATGGCGTACTTTTCCAATACGGGCTTCATCCGCACAATCAAGGGCGAGTACATATTGAAATTGCCTTCTTATCTCTTCAGCTGGCTGAATCTGATCCGCATTAGGGAGGAACAGATATCGATCTGGCACATGAGAATCATTAGCCAATGTAACTCTCTTCCCTAATGATTGACAGATCCAAGCTGCTGCTAAAGTTGAGCTGATTGCATCACCATCTGGATGAAGATGCCCAGTAATTAATAGATGGTCTGCGGATTGGATGAAGCGAGTCGCATCTGAAAACGAATGCATCATGCATCTTGCTCCGGTTTCTTTACATCATTTAACAGCTTGGAGATATGCGCATGATGCTCCAGAGATTCATCCATCACGAAGACTAGTTCTGGAGTATGACGCATGTGGACACGACGGCCCACTTCAGAACGCAAAAATCCTTTTGCTTTTTCCAAACCATGTAAGGAATCTTGCTTTTGTTCTGCACTACCAAACACACTAATGTAAATTTTAGCGATCGATAAGTCCCCACTCATCTCAACATCAGTAATGGTAACAAATCCAATACGCGGATCTTTCAATTCTTGTTGCACAATTAAACTTAATTCTTTCTTAATCTGTTCACCGACTCGGCTCACTCGGATGCGTGCCAAGATCAGCACCTCCTCCGTCTAGACAAATGTGATATCGGCATCGAAGAGATGCAGGGCTTACTTCCGCTCCACTTCTTGGATCACGTAAACTTCGAGCTGGTCGCCTTCTTGGATATCATTATAATTTTCCAAGGTAATGCCACATTCATACCCTGTAGCCACTTCTTTTACGTCATCTTTAAAGCGTTTCAATGCATCCACTTTTCCATCGTGAACAATAATACCTTCACGAATGACGCGCACTTTTCCATCACGGACGACTTTACCTTCCAAAACATAACAACCCGCAATCGTACCAACCTTAGATACTTTAAAGGTTTGACGAACTTCTACCAGGCCAAGAACTTTCTCTTCATACTCAGGATCTAGCATGCCCTTCATAGCAGATTCAATTTCTTCTAAGGCTTTATAGATGATCGTATGGAGACGAACATCCACACTTTCCTTCTCCGCAGCAGTACGAGCATTATTATCAGGACGCACGTTAAATCCAATGACAATCGCATTAGAAGCAGAAGCAAGTGTGATATCTGACTCTGTAATCGCTCCTACACCGACATGAATAATTTTTACCCGGACTCCGGCAACTTCAATCTTCTCTAAAGAGCCGCGTAATGCTTCAGCAGAACCTTGTACGTCTGCTTTTACAATGATATTAATTTCTTTCACTTCGCCTTCTTGGATTTGCTTAAATAGATCATCCAAGGTTACGCGACTTCTAGATCCACGATCTTCTTCTCGTTGTTTCATCTCGCGGCGATCAGCAATTGCACGAGCTTTTCGCTCATCTTCAAACACGATAAACGGATCCCCGGCACTTGGAGCTTGAGGTAATCCCAAAATCTCCACTGGTGTAGAAGGAAGAGCTGTTTTTACACGACGTCCGCGATCATTTACCATCGCACGGATCTTACCAAAGTAGTTCCCTACTACAACTGCATCCCCTACATGTAACGTACCATTTTGCACGAGAATGGTTGCAACAGCTCCGCGTCCTTTATCTAACTCAGCTTCGATTACAACACCACGAGCGCGCTTATTCGGATTCGCTTTATATTCTTGAACCTCTGAAACCAAGAGGACCATTTCAAGTAATTCGTCAATTCCTTCGCCTTTAATAGCGGCAACTGGCACGAAAATCGTATCTCCGCCCCATTCTTCTGGAACCAATTCATACTCTGTCAACTGTTGCTTAATACGGTCTGGATTTGCATCTAGCTTATCCATTTTGTTTACAGCAACAATAATCGGTACACCGGCAGCCTTCGCATGGTTGATCGCTTCGATTGTTTGTGGCATTACACCATCATCAGCCGCTACAACCAAGATCGTAATATCCGTAACCTGTGCTCCGCGAGCACGCATACTCGTAAAGGCAGCATGGCCTGGAGTATCTAGGAACGTAATTTTTTTACCATTTACTTCCACTTGATAAGCGCCAATATGTTGAGTAATTCCACCTGCTTCTCCAGATGTTACATTGGAAGAACGAATCTTATCGAGTAAGGTCGTTTTACCATGGTCCACGTGTCCCATAATCGTAACAACGGGTGGGCGCTCTTCAAGATTTACATCTTCATCTGATTCTTCTACATCTTCGAATAAAGACTCATCAATCTCTTCTTTATAGGTAACTGGAATTTTAAACTCTTCCCCAATTACTGCCATGGTCTCTACATCGATTTCTTGGTTAATGGTAGCCATTATTCCAGCCTTGATTAAGCTACGAATCACCTCAGACGCTTCTTTACGAAGCAACTTAGCAAACTCTCCGACTGTAAGAGGTCCAGAAACCACGATTTCTTTTGGTAAGACTGGAGCGATTTTCTCCTTCGGGGCCTGCCTTCTCCCCTTCTTACCAAATCCTTTACGTGGGCCGAAGCGAGATTTGGAGTTTCTTTCATCCGAAGAATCATAAGAACGGCTATGCTTTTTAGCTTGCTCCTTCTTCGAAGCAAACGGACCGCCTGCACCGGTAGTCGGGCGAACATCAGGAGCTACAAAGGTAGCTGGGCGCTGGTTGTTTCCACCCCCACTTGGACGTGAATTGCGGTCGCCTCCTGGACGTGAGTTGCGGTCGCCTCCTGGGCGTGGGCCTCGGTCGCCTCCTGGGCGTGGGCCCCGATCACTCGCTGGACGTGGGCCCCGATCGCCTCCTGGGCGTGGGCCTCGGTCGCCTCCTGGGCGTGGACCTCGGTCGCCTCCTGGGCGTGGGCCGCGATCACCGCTTGGGCGTGGGCCTCGGTCGCCTCCCGGACGTGGGCCTCGGTCGCCTCCTGGACGTGAGCCTCGGTCGCCTCCCGGACGTGGGCCGCGATCACCGCTTGGGCGTGGGCCTCGGTCGCCCCCTGGACGTGAGCCGCGATCACCGCTTGGGCGTGGACCTCGGTCACTCGCTGGACGCTGACTACTTTCACTCTTATTTCCTTCCATACTCTTTGGGGTTGTTGCCTCTCCCTGAGGCTTGCTCTCGCTTGGTTTTGCGTTTGCTTCCTCTTTTACTTTTTTGTTAAATTGCTCCACTTTTTGTATCATTCCTTCGTCCATCACGCTCATGTGATTATTAACTTTCGTATTCATTCTCTCTAGAATCGTGAGAACTTCTTTACTACTCATATTTTGCGCTTTGGCGTATTCATACACACGCATCTTAGCCATCCCAGTCATCCCTTTTCAATTGATTCTTGAAGCATTCGGGCAAACCCTGGATCTGTAATTGCTATGACGACACGTTCTGGTTTGCCAATAGCAAGCCCCAACTCCTGTCTTGTACCAAATCGGAGTAGTGGAACTTGATAAGTACTACACTTATCTGTTATCTTCTTCTCTGAATTTTGGGCAGCATCTTGCGAAAGAATCACAAGACGTGCCTTTTTCGATCGTACTTCTCGCAGGACTAGATCTTCCCCTGACACTACTTTTCCAGCCCTCATCGCTAATCCCAGACGCTGAGTAAATTTACTCATCGTGGATCACCGTCTTCGCATACTCTCGTAACTGATCGTACAAAGCTGGATCGATTTGAACCTTTAAAGCTCTCTCAATCGCTTTTCGCTTTTGTGCTAAATCAATATAATCTTCTTTCGCACAAAGATAAGCTCCACGCCCTGATTTTTTACTCGTAGGGTCAATTAGCACTTCGTTATCCGGTGTACGAACGATACGAATGAGACTCTTTTTGGGAAACATCTCCTGCGAAGCGATACATTTTCGTAAAGGGATTTTCTTTTGTTTCAAACCCTACCACCTCCCTTATTGAAGATCCATGGAGTGGCTCTTTATGATTCTTCAGTCGATAAATCTAAATCTAATTCTGAATCCGAACCTGCTTCTGATTCACTTTTGATATCAATTTTCCAGTTAGTCAATTTCGCTGCTAGACGGGCATTTTGACCCTCTTTCCCAATAGCCAGTGACAATTGATGATCTGGAACGATCACACGCGCCATTTTTTCTTCGTCATAGATCGTGACAGAAGTTACCTTGGACGGACTAAGAGCATTCGCAATCCATTCATCCATATCTTCTGACCAACGAACAATATCGATTTTCTCGCCTCGTAATTCATTTACTATTGTCTGTACACGAACCCCTTTATGGCCCACACAAGCGCCAACCGGGTCCACGTTCGTATCCCTCGAATAAACAGCAATTTTTGAACGGAGACCCGCTTCCCTAGCAACGGAACGAATCTCGACAATCCCCTCAAAAATCTCAGGTACCTCTAATTCAAATAATCGCTTCAACAATCCTGGATGTGTACGTGATACAAAGATTTGCGGTCCCTTCGTAGATTTCTCCACTTTGGTTACATACGTCTTCACACGATCCCCATGTTTAAAACGTTCGCCTGGCATCGTCTCATTGTGTGGAAGAATCGCTTCCACCCTACCTAGATCAATATAGTAGTAACGATTGTCAGTCCGCTGAACAATCCCTGTCACAATATCATCTTCGCGCTCGATAAAGTTTTGGTAAATGATACTGCGTTCCGCTTCTCGAATCCGTTGTGTAACAACTTGCTTCGCTGTTTGAGCTGCAATCCGACCAAAATCGGCAGGTGTTACCTCAATTTCAACGATATCCTCTAATTCGAAAGATGGATTGATCTCTTTTGCGGCATCAAGGGAAATCTCAAGCCTTGGATCTAGAACATCTTCTACTACACTCTTTCTTGCAAATACACGAACCCTTCCTGACATCCGGTCTATATCTACTCGCACATTTTGAGCAGAGTGAAAGTTACGTTTATATCCAGAAATCAGTGCTGCTTCTATCGCTTCGATCAAAATATCTTTACTAATTCCTTTTTCTTTCTCTAATTGACCGAGAGCCTCGATGAACTCAGCATTCATCGCCTTGGTTCCTCCCTTCGCGCTAAAACACAATGGCAAGTCTTGCTTTTGCCACTTTACTGCGCGGTATCTCAATTTCTTTTCCTCGAACGTCTACAGTTAAATAGTCAACAGACACTTCTTTTAAAACACCTTCAAACGCCTTTGTTCCATCAATCGGTTCGTATGTACTTACAAAAACATTCTTTCCAATCGATTTTTGATAGTCATTTTCTTTTTTCAAAGGACGTTCCGCTCCTGGAGAGGACACTTCCAATATATATTCTGCCCCTGGTACGGGATCGTGTTCATCAAGAAGAGTGCTTATACACCCACTCGCCCTAGCACAATCATCTAGATCGACTCTGCCTTCATCGTTTTTATCTATAAAAACTCGAAGAAAATAGTTAGATCCTTCCTTCTTGTACTCTACTTCAACTACCTCTAATTGAAGCTCTTCAAGTGCTGGTGTCACTAACTTCTCAACTGTCTCTACGACATGGCGGCTCAAAGCCAACCCTCCTTACGCTACTCACAGCTTACTTTTTACCCACTAGCAAACGTGAAAGAGTGGGTAAGCACCCACTCTTTCCTCATCAGCCGTATCATTCTAAGTATAGCCAAGATGATTATATCACAACCACAAAAAGGCACGCAATCACAATTATCTGACGAGATAGTAGCTCATCAGTACCTCATCCGCATATGTACCATCCGCATATTTTATCGCATGGGGCCTTTCGCCTATGGCTTGAAACCCGAGCTTTTTATAAACATGTATCGCCCGATCATTATTCTTTAGTACAGTTAGTTGAATCTCTTCCATTTCATTCTCTTTTGCCCATTCAAATAATGCTTCTATTAATTTAGTTCCAACCTTCTGATTCCAGTACGATTTTCGAACCGCAATCCCCATCGTTCCAATATGACGGACACGAGTACGCTTCGGACGATTACGAGTGAACCGACAATCTCCCCCTCTATCTCCGCTACAAGTAATACATTCCCACCTGATTCAAAGCTTTTAATCCAATTCTCTTCCGAAGTTATATCTTCTGCCCTCATCTCTTCGGGGGTTATGATGAGAAAAGGAGACTCTTCTGCTATGTTTCGTCCATAATCTAATAATTTCTCTGCATCTGAAACATGCGCCTTTCGAATGATAAGTTCCACATATAGAATTCCCTTCACTCTAAGATAGATAAATTTCATCTATCTTATCTTACAAGGCAATAAAACACAAGCTAAAAATATAGACTAAACAACGTATTCATAAACATGTGTAAGGCACTAGCTGCCCAGACCGATTTAAATGCTTCGCGAAACACTCCAAAAATAATCCCCGTAAAAAAGAGAGGGAAAAAGGAAGCTACATCCACATGATAGAGAGAGAAGAGGAACGCTGTTAAGATGACCGATAAAACCCGACCCGTATAGTGGGTAAGCAACGTTTGCAAGTATCCACGAAATAAAATTTCTTCTGCAATGGGTGCCAATAAACATACTGCTAAAAAAGTCAAAGCCGCGTTCGAACTTGTAGATGTTGCAGACGAAAATGAATTCATCGTAGCATCCGTGTCCATTTGATACGAGTTTTTTATCGAATTTTCACGATCCGAATATTGATCAATTCCTAAGTAACTGTTTAGCTCAACTCCTATGAATTGCAGAACCTGTATCAATCCAAAAGCAAAAATAACACAAAAAAATAGAAGTACTTTTTTGATCGGAGCATGAAATCCGATTAGGACGAATCGTTTTTGATTTAAGAAAAGTCCTGCGATTACACACGATGTGAAGAACAAAATCATTCGGTTATTATATATATTTTCTATTAACCACGGCACATAAATCCAACTACAAAAAATGGCTAGATCTGTCCACTTTATTCGATCAATCATACGTCGTTCTAGAAAAAAACGCTCAGTGAATCCAAAAATGACAAAGAGAATAAACGCAAGGAAACCCAGTGTATAAAGAGCCAAGCATAACAAAGCCTCAAAACCATCCGGGGATGCTTCTGTAAACCTCAAAAGGTTCTCATCCGTACGAGTTACCTCAATAAACAAAAAGCGAATAAAAAGAGTGCTCCAAAAGCAAATCATCGTAATCCAAGCAAATACCACTCTAAATTTAGAGTCTTCGGGAGCATTTGTTAATTTCTGATATTGGGATTCTGTAATAAACACTACATCCAAGAAGTCACCTCCCATCTAACATCAATCCAGTTATCAGGAAAACACATCGTACATACAACTCGACGGTTCCGTAACCAAAGCTGTATTCAATAAGATTCCTCCATCTACTACTTAATGATTCAAAATAAAAAAGCTAACAGGTTGATAAACTTCCCCTCAATCGTTAGCTTTCTTATTTGTTTATACCTTGTTACGTCTGATCTGCCTTTTCTAACCATTCAGGGACCAAAGTCTGAATGTCCGAAAGCGATACTTCTTCACTATGTCCAGTACGGCGAGCTTTCATCTCCACCACACCGCTCTCTGCTTTAGACCCTACGATTACACGAACCGGAATTCCGAGTAAATCGGCATCTTTAAACTTCACACCGGCACGTTCAAAACGATCGTCGAATAATACTTCGATTTTCATGGAGCGTAGCTCTTCGTATAGCTTCTCTGCTGTTTCACGCTGTGCCTCATCTTTCATATTCACCGCAATTAAATGGACATGGAAAGGGGCAATGGAGGCAGGCCAGACAATTCCATTTTCATCATGATGTTGCTCGACTACGGAGGCCATAGCCCGAGAAATACCGATTCCATAGCAGCCCATGATCACCGATTGCTCCTTACCATTTTGATCAAGGAAATGGGCTTTCATGGTGTCACTATATCTTGTGCCTAGCTTAAAGATATGTCCGATTTCAATTCCTTTTACGAGGTTAATCACCCCTCCACAACGTGGGCAGGCATCTCCCTCTTGAATATTACGAAGGTCTACGTAGTGATCGACACCGAAATCACGTCCAGCTTGTACATGGAGAAGATGCGCATCTTTTTCATTCGCTCCTACTACCATGTCTGAAAGCCCTTGAATCGCTTGATCTGCTAGGATCATTACCTTTTCTTGAAGAGAAACGGGACCGACATAACCAGGGGTTGTTCCTGTAACTCGGCGTACCGTTGCTTCATCTGCCAATCCAACTACTGTTGCATCAAGGAAGTTCTTGATTTTTACATCATTCACTTCATGATCACCACGAACCAATACGAGTACAGGCTTCTCATCCACCATAAAGAGCAAACTCTTTACAAGTTGACTTGGATCGATTTGAAGGAAATCAGCCACCTCTTGAATGGAGCCTTTTCCTGGCGTCGCTACTTTCTCCATTACGCTTACTTCAGTAGAAGAAGTCGCAACTGTACCCACGACTTCTGCCATTTCGATGTTAGCCGAGTAATCACAGGACTCACAGATGGCAACGTAATCTTCACCGGCAGAAGATAACGCCATAAATTCATGTGTTCCCTTACCACCGATAGCGCCAGAGTCCGCCTCTACAGCACGGAAGTCCATTCCTAGGCGAGTAAAGATATTTGTATACGCACGATACATATCTTCATAAGTCACATCCAGCGAGTCTCGATCTGCGTGGAAAGAATACGCATCTTTCATCAGAAACTCGCGACCACGAAGGAGACCAGAACGAGGTCTACGCTCATCACGAAACTTGGTTTGAATTTGATAAAGCGTAGCAGGAAGTTTTTTGTAAGAGTTTATCTCGTTCCGTACAATATCGGTAACCGTTTCTTCATGCGTTGGTCCTAAGATAAAGGAACGGTCATGGCGATCCTGCAATCTTACGAGGTCAGGACCGTAAGTATCATATCGACCTGATTCCTCCCAAAGTTCAGCAGGATTAAGAGCAGGCATCAATAGCTCCTGTCCACCGATCGCGTCCATCTCTTCCCGTACAATTTGTTCCACTTTATTTAGCACACGTTTACCAAGAGGGAGATAATGATAAATCCCGGCCGCTAATTGGCGAATAAAGCCAGCACGCAATAGTAGCTGGTGGCTAATCATCTCAGCTTCTCCTACCGTACGAAGGGTAGGGATTAAGGCATGTTGTTGTCTCATGAAATTCCCCTCTATTTCCACTATTCTCTCGTTCCACCATACAAGGAGGGATGTGAGTATTAGACCCACATCCCTAGGATTTCGTCTATTTAAAGACTAATTTTACTATATCGTTGTAAGTCACGACAAGCATCAACATCATCAATAGCGCAAATCCAACAAAATGAACCATACTCTCGATATTCGGACTGACTGGGCGCCCTCGAAGTGCCTCGATTCCAATAAACAGAAGTCGACTACCATCAAGCGCAGGTATTGGCAGGAGATTAAATAATCCAAGGTTTAAGCTGAGGATCGCCATCCATTTGATTACAATATCAACACCCTGTTGCGCCGCTTGTCCCGTAATCGTTCCCATCTGGATCGGACCGCCTAAGTTTTCTAGAGATAGCTGGAAGGTAAACAGTTTATAGAAACCATCACCGATCACTTTGATCCAATCATAGGTAAGAGTAAAGCCACCACCTACTATTTCTCCAATCGTGGCAGGTCGTTTCCCCTTCTCACTATTAAAATCAATTCCAACTTGATAAATTACATCTCCCTTTTCGGTTACTTTTTTCTCCGGCTTCAGTGGAATTTCTAACTGCTGATCACCCCGATCCACAGTTAGTTTTACTTCATTTCCTTGTGACTCTAAAATTTGATACTTGAACATATCAAAAGTAGGGACATCTTTCCCATTAATTTTGGTAATAATGTCACCCGATTCGATTCCCGCAGCTGCACTTGGGCTACCTGCGACTGTTTTCTCAACATATAGTCTGTGTTCAACGCCAGTGATTCCTATATAGATCGCAAATAAGATCACGGTTAAGATGATATTAAAAACAGGTCCAGCTAAGATAGCCAATGCCTTTTGTCCAGCTGTTTTGGAACCAAACTGACGATCCCAAGGAGCAATCTGAGTGTTATTTTTCTCGTCAAAATGAAGAAACATTTTCGGGTCGAGCTCATAACGAGTTTCGTTCCCCTCTTCATTTTCGAGGACAACATATAGCTTGCGTTCTAAATCAATCTCTACCACTCGACCTGCCACTAGATTCCCAGTGGAATGATTCGGCTCATAGAGATACATATGTTCCAATTTCCCCTGCTCATTTACAGAGGCATATACATGTGCCCCTGCTTTTACTTCGACTGTTTCGGGATCTTCTCCAGCCATGCGAACATATCCACCCAGCGGTAAAAGCCGAATCGAATACAACGTCTCCCCTCTGCGCCAAGAGAAAATTTTGGAGCCGAAGCCGATAGCAAATTCACGAACTAAGATTCCAGCACGCTTTGCAAGAAGAAAATGCCCTAATTCATGAATAAACACTAATAAGCTGAGTACAGGAATAAAAACCGCAACATAATACAAAAAATTTCCCATCGTTTCACTCCTTATGTTCTAACCGAGAACAGGGATTATTTGACCCGCAGCAAATTTCCTTGCCCAACTATCTGCCTCTTCAATTTCCTCTAAAGTAGGATCTACACTACTTTGATGAGACTCTAATGCAAGCTCTACCACTCGATCAATCGCTAAAAATGGAATTTCATTACGCAGAAACCGAGCCACGGCAACCTCATTTGCTGCATTTAATACAGTAGGCATCGTTCCACCTGCTCGTCCTGCTTCAAAAGCAAGGCGCAGTGCCATGTATCGATCGAAACCCATCTCTCGAAAATCTAATGTTGCAATCTTGGCCAAATCCAGTTTGGTAGTTTGAACTGGTAGACGTTTTGGAAATGTAAGAGCATACTGGATTGGCACTTTCATATCAGGTGTACCTAACTGTGCCATAACGGCTCCGTCTCGAAACTCAACCAATGAGTGGATGATACTTTGCGGATGCAACAATACATCAATTTTGTCATAGTCAAACCCAAATAACCAGTGTGCTTCGATTACTTCGAGACCTTTATTCATCATCGTCGCAGAATCAATCGTTATTTTCGCGCCCATTGCCCAGTTCGGATGTTTTAACGCATCCTCCACAGTGACATTCTCTAATTCTAACCGTGACCGGTCGCGGAAGGAGCCCCCGGAAGCCGTGATGATGAGACGTTCTACCTCCGACATATTCTCTCCATTTAAACACTGAAAAATAGCAGAATGTTCGCTGTCGATGGGCAATAGAGGAACATTTGCTTTCCGGGCCTCTGTCGTTACAATGTGTCCAGCCGTTACAAGCGTTTCTTTATTCGCAAGGCCGATCTTTTTCCCTGCTTGGATAGCGGCTAAGGTAGGACGTAATCCTTGGCTACCAACCAAAGCTGATACCAGATAAGTAGCCTCCGGATGGGTAGCCACTTCAAGCAGCCCTTCCTCTCCCCAGAGTACTTGTACATCAGATCCTACTTCTGCTTGAACACGCTCCGCCGCCTCACGAGAAGACATCGAAACGACTTTCGGATGAAACTCTCGAATTTGCCTAATCATCAACTCTACACTTGATCCCGCAGAAAGAGAAATCACTTCAAACTCTTCACGTTGTCCACGTACTACTTCTAGTGTACTAGTCCCGATAGAGCCTGTAGAACCAAGTATCGCTAGTTTTTCTGACATACCAGAGACCCCTCTTTCTTTATAAGACCTCAATCAATCGCAAGATAATAAAGGTGAAAATCAGACTATCAAATCGGTCAAACACTCCGCCATGCCCAGGTAATATACTCCCTGAGTCCTTCACACCCATGGTTCTCTTAATCGCTGATTCAACCAAATCCCCAAACTGGCCAACTAAAGAAATAATAATACCTAATCCGATGAGAGTGGGAATTTGTCCAAGATTACAGCACAAACCGATCACTAGGGTTAACAAAGCACCAACCAAAACACCACCGATCGAACCCTCAATCGTTTTGTTAGGGCTGATAGCAGGCCACAATTTACGCTTACCAAATCGTTTTCCCACAAAATAAGCACCTGAATCACTTGCCCACGTAGTAAATAGAACCATTAATGTGAGAGCAAGTCCCTTTTCTTGCCAAATCGTTTCAATCATAATCGCAAATCCATATCCAATATAAAGTGCACCTAATGATAGATATGAAATATGATCAATCGTAACCTTGTTTTTACTTAACACAATGAAAACAAAAAAGAGCACAATTCCTAGTAACCACAAATTAGGAAACGTTAGAATGGAAGGGACAGGAATTTTTAGAAAAACAGACACACTATTCCATAAGATAGACCAAACTAATAAAAGTCCTAATAGTACATGCGGGGACTTCCAATGACTTAGCTTCATCTGTGCAAATTCGAGGAAGCTAAGGGTAGCGAGTACTGCTAATAACCCCGAGTACCATGGTGCTCCTAAGAATAATAGGGCAAGGTACGCGACCGCTCCTAATACTCCTGTTATTACACGTTGTTTCATTTGACGTTCTCCTTATTTGATCAAACTGCCCCGTATCGCCGACTGCGGTTCTGAAAGTCATAGATTGCTTGATAGAACGCTTCCTTACCAAAATCAGGCCATAACGCTTCTGTAAACCAAAGTTCACTATAAGCAATTTGCCACAATAAGAAGTTACTGATCCTCATCTCACCGCTCGTACGTATAATGAGATCTGGATCTGGCAAGCCACGGGTAAGCAAATGCTGATTCACTACTTGCTCGTCTATTTGCTCTTTATCAATATTGCCGTTTTGTACTTCATCTATAATCTCTCGAATCGCTTGAAGAATCTCGTCACGCGAACCATAATTAATAGCAAAATTTAATATGAGGCCAGTATTCTCTTTCGTTTTCTCTTCAAACTCAACAAGGGCTTGGTAAGTAGAAGTAGGCGTCTCTTCTTTTGCCCCTAGCATTTGAACACGAACATTGCGATCAATTAACTCTTGAAGATCAGACTTCAAAAATTCGATCGGCAACTTCATTAAGTACTCAACTTCTTCTTTCGGACGTTTCCAATTCTCAGTAGAAAAAGAGTAGAGTGTAATCGCTTCAATTCCAATCTCATCAGCAGACCGAATGATTTCACGCACTCTTTTCATTCCAGCCAAATGACCGGCGGTTCGAGGAAGCCCTCGCTTTTTTGCCCAGCGACCATTACCATCCATTATAAAACCAACATGACGAGGAATCGAATTCTTCCGAACTTCTCTCGTTAACTCCTCTAGGGTTAATTCCCCTTTGTTTTCAGCAGATCCCATCCAGCGCTTAATCGTTTCTAGCATATGTTCTCCTCCGCCGGCAAGCTCTTTTTCTCATCATCATAGCATAAAAACCCCCTCAGGGGACTGAAGGGGTAACACCCAGATCAATTAGATTTCGGTAATTTCTTTCTCTTTCGAAGCTACGACAGCATCGGTTTCTTTGATAAAACGATCTGTCAATTTTTGAATATCATCTGAACTGCGACGAGCCGCATCCTCCGGAACTTCACCATTCTTTTCTAACTTCTTCACTTCATCATTTGCATCACGTCGCACATTACGAATCGCAACTTTGGTTTCTTCACCCATCTTACGAGCTAATTTCACCAATTCAGTTCGACGCTCTTGAGTCAATGACGGAATATTAATGCGAATAATGCTTCCATCATTGTTTGGAGTAAGTCCAAGTTCTGATTTCAAGATAGAGCGCTCAATCTCAGCCAATGCGCTTTTATCCCATGGTTGAATAACCAAAGAACGTGGATCTGGCACTGAGATATTTGCTAATTGATTTAAAGGTGTTTCGCTACCGTAATATTCTACGACTACCTTATCTAAGATGGCTGGGTTTGCACGTCCCGCTCGAAGTGTCATCAAATCTTTTTTAAGCACTTGGATCGTCTTATCCATTTTTTCTTCCGCTTGTTTTTGCACTTGATTCACCATTTATTCATTACTCCCCTTTACAACCGTACCAATCATTTCACCGAGAATGACACGACGAATATTTCCTTCTTCAGAGAGGTTAAACACGATTAATGGAATTTCATTTTCCATACACAAGGTAGATGCTGTTGAATCCATCACAGCGAGGCCTTGATTCACAATATCGAGGTATGTAAGCGACTCATACTTAACCGCATCTGGATGATAACGAGGATCTGCATTATAAACACCATCCACATTATTTTTCGCCATTAGGATTACTTCCGCTTCGATTTCTGCCGCACGAAGCGCCGCATTCGTATCAGTAGAGAAGAATGGATTACCTAACCCTGCTCCAAAGATCACGACGCGACCTTTTTCTAGATGGCGAATCGCCCGACGACGAATATATGGCTCAGCAACTTGACGCATTTCAATGGCTGATTGGACTCGAGTTGGGATCCCATGAGCTTCGAGTGCATCTTGTAGCGCTAGGGAATTCATCACCGTTGCTAGCATCCCCATATAGTCAGCAGTTGCACGATCCATACCCGACTGTGCACCAGAGATTCCTCTCCAGATGTTTCCACCCCCAACTACAACCGCTACTTCTACTCCTAGTTCTACCACTTCTTTAATTTGAGATGCGATAGATGAGAGCACTTGGGCATCTAAACCATATCCCTGCTCACCAGCAAGTGCTTCTCCACTTAACTTTAAAATTACCCGTCTGTATTTGGGAGTACTCATAGGATGATGCCTCCATTCTCCTTGTGCTTGCAAAAAAAGGGAACACATTAGGTAAGTGTTCCCTATACATCTGTCATTAGCCTTTATTGACTTGAGACATAACTTCTTCTACAAAGTTGTCTTCACGCTTCTCAAGACCTTCGCCAAGTTCATAACGTACAAAGCGGCGAATCGAGATGTTTTCACCAATACGTGCAATTTGCTCTTTTACCATTTGTTCAATCGTCTTTTCACCATCTTTTACAAACACCTGATCCATCAAGCAGATATCTTTGAAGTGTTTGGTTAGACGACCCTCTACCATTTTATCAACAATTGCTTCTGGCTTACCCTCTTGAAGTGCTTGTTGGCGAAGGATTTGGCGTTCTTTTTCAACTTCGTCACCTGGAATTTCCTCGCGACGGACATACTTTGGGTTCATTGCAGCGATTTGCATAGCCACATCTTTCACAAAGCTTTTAAACTCGTCCGTTTTTGCCACAAAGTCCGTTTCACAGTTTACTTCTACAAGCACACCAATGCGGCCGCCACCATGGATGTAGGATTCTACTACACCTTCAGCTGCGATACGACCTGCTTTTTTATCAGCATTGGCAATTCCTTTTTCACGAAGATATTCCATTGCTTTTTCCATGTTACCTTCGGTTTCGTTCAATGCTTTTTTGCAATCCATCATCCCTGCGCCCGTTTTTTCACGCAGTTCTTTTACCATAGCTGCTGTAATTGCCATGATGAATCGTCCTCCTTATGTATCAAAAATTTTTCTTTTCTTTTATGAAAAAGAGGAGGCAAGGACTAGCCAAGCCACCCCATTTTTTGATTCTCGATTACTCAGCTACTGCTGTAGCTACTTCTGTTTCTTGGTCTTCGCCTTGACGTGCTTCAATGATCGCGTCTGCAATTTTACCAGTGAATAAACGAACAGCACGAATGGCATCGTCATTACCTGGGATAATAAAATCCACTTCATCTGGATCACAGTTAGTATCTACGATCGAAATGATTGGGATATTTAATTTACGAGCTTCTGCAACTGCGATACGCTCTTTACGTGGATCAACGATGAAGATTGCATCTGGCAACTTCTTCATATGTTTAATTCCGCCGAGGAATTTTTCTAATTTCTCATGTTCTTTTTTCAGTAATACAACTTCTTTTTTAGGAAGTACTTCGAAAGTACCATCTTCTTCCATACGCTCTAACTCATGAAGACGGTCGATACGCTTACGGATTGTTCCGAAGTTGGTAAGAGTTCCACCCAACCAACGATGATTTACAAAGTATTGACCTGCACGAATCGCTTCTTCTTTTACCGCTTCTTGTGCTTGTTTTTTGGTACCTACGAAAAGCACAGTACCGCCATTTGCTGCGATCTCACGAACACCAGCATATGCTTGCTCCATCATTTTTACGGTTTTTTGAAGATCGATGATATAGATCCCGTTACGTTCTGTAAAGATAAATTTTGACATCTTCGGGTTCCAACGACGTGTTTGGTGACCGAAATGCACACCTGCTTCGAGTAGTTGCTTCATAGATACTACTGCCATGTTTGTTTCCTCCTTGGTTTTTATACCTCCGCTGAAGATCAAGAGAGCCAGAAACCACTTAGGGCACCACTAACTCCTACTTCAGCGTGTGTGTTTTTACACCACTGATGACTATACCATGAAGTGGGGGTTCTTGCAAGCTATGATCTAGAAAAATGAGATTTGGGTTCATTACAGGATATACTGGGATAAATCTCGATCCTCAGCAATCGATCCTAGGCGTTCTTGCACATATTTCGGTGTGATCGAAATTTCTTCTAGATAAATATCAGGTGCTTCAAAAGAAAGCTCTTCAAGTAGGCGTTCTAAGATGGTGTGCAAACGCCTAGCGCCGATGTTTTCCGTAGTAGAGTTCACATGTTGTGCCAGCTTTGCAATCTCATGTATCGCTTCATCCGTAAAGCTTACGCGGATATTCTCTGTTTCTAGCAAAGCGGTATACTGTTTAATTAACGCATTTTTAGGCTCCGTCAAAATACAAACAAAATCATCAGCAGTTAGATCTTTTAGTTCTACACGAATGGGAAAGCGACCTTGTAACTCAGGAATGAGATCAGATGGCTTGGATACGTGAAAAGCACCCGCCGCGATAAATAAGATATAATCCGTTTTAACCGGGCCATACTTCGTTTGTACAGTTGATCCTTCCACGATCGGGAGAATATCACGTTGAACTCCTTCGCGGGAAACATCTGGACCTCGTTGATCTTTTCCCGCCACCTTATCAATCTCATCGAGGAAGATAATTCCTGATTGCTCAACACGATCCAACGCGTCTTGAATCACTTGATCCATATCAATCAGCTTTTGGCCTTCCTCTTGAGTCAGTACCTCTCTCGCTTCTTTTACCGAAAGGCGACGCTTTTTCTTCTTTTTAGGCATGAATTGACCTAACATTTCTTGCATATTCATCCCCATTTGATCGCCACCTGCACCCGCAAACATATCAAGCATCGGAGCCATCTGTTCCTCTACTTGGATCTCAATCATATGCTCTTCTAATTCCCCGCGTTCCAGCTTGGCTTGTATATCACGGCGTTTTTGGAGTATATGATTTTTTTCCGTAGAGTTGGTTTTAGTTGGTTGCTCATCCTGTTGATTGTTTGAGAAGAACATCTCAAGAGGATTTTTAAATCCAGACTCACTCTTCTTCTCGGGTACAAGTAACTCTACAATGCGTTCGTTGGCTAGTTGCCCTGCTCGTTCTTTAACCAGTTCAAGACGCTCGCCTTTCACCATACGAATCCCCACTTCTACTAAGTCCCGGATCATCGATTCTACATCTCGACCCACATATCCAACTTCCGTAAACTTAGTAGCCTCCAGTTTGACAAACGGTGCCCCCACTAACTTAGCAAGGCGACGAGCAATCTCCGTTTTCCCTACACCCGTGGGGCCCATCATTAAGATATTTTTCGGTACAATCTCATCTCGCATCTCTTGGGTCAGTAGGCTACGGCGATAGCGATTTCGCAGAGCAACTGCTACAGAACGTTTTGCTTCTGTCTGCCCAACGATATGTTTATCTAATTGTTCTACGATTTGTTTAGGAGTCCAATTTTCTTTCTGGTTTCGTTCGGTCATTGACATCCACTACACCTCTTCCACGATGATATTGCTATTCGTAAAGACACAGACTTCACTGGCAACAGTCAGTGCTGCTTGAGCAATTTCTTTCGCGCTCATATGAGTTGCATGGCGTTTTAATGCACGACCAGCAGATAACGCAAAGCTTCCACCCGAACCAATCGCTAAGACATCATCATCAGGCTCAATTACTTCTCCATTACCAGAAATCAGCAACAATTGATCTTTATTCAGTACAATGAGCATCGCTTCTAGATTACGTAGCACCTTATCCATACGCCATTCTTTAGCTAATTCCACAGCAGCTCTGGCAATATTCCCATGAAACTCTTCTAGACGTCCTTCAAATTTTTCGAAGAGAGTAATCGCATCTGCAACAGAACCAGCAAATCCTGCGAGTACTTTTCCTTTATAAAGATGACGAACTTTTTTAGCCCCGTGTTTCATAATCATCTGATTACCAAATGTTACTTGCCCATCACCTGCAATGGCTGCTTCCCCATTATGACGAATGGCAAATATCGTCGTAGCATGAAATTGTTCCATGATTTTTACATCCTTTCGGATTCTCGATTCCCATAAAGCATGTTTGTGATTAGATTATTCACTCACAGTCGCAGCGAAAGTTCCAATCTCTTTTAGCGCAATCTCTGCATATTTTTCAGCACGTTCTTTTTTAGAGCGAATTCGCTCCGGTAACTCCGTAAATAAGCCAAAATTGGCATTCATCGGCTGGAAGTGTTTTGAATCAGCTGTGGTTATGTAGTGTGCTAGGCTACCGATTGCAGTAGTAGCCGGGGGAGTAAGTAACTCTTTTTCCTGCACTAGACGGGCCGCATTAATCCCAGCTAGTAGTCCAGAAGCAGCTGATTCCACATATCCTTCTACACCTGTCATCTGCCCAGCAAAGAACAGATCTTCCCGATTTCGGAATTGATAGGTCGAATGTAGAACTTTTGGAGAGTTAATAAACGTGTTCCGATGCATAACTCCATAACGAACGATCTCTGCATTTTCCAATCCCGGTATCAACTGGATCACTTCTTTTTGAGGACCCCATTTTAGATGCGTTTGGAAGCCGACTAGATTAAAGAGAGTGCCGGCTGAATTATCTTGGCGTAATTGGACCACTGCATAAGGTCGTTTCCCTGTGCGAGGATCATTTAATCCTACTGGTTTCATAGGACCAAATAACAATGTTTTCCTTCCACGCTTTGCCATCACTTCGACCGGCATACAGCCTTCAAAGTAAATCTCCTTCTCAAACTCTTTTAGAGGAGCAACTTCTGCCTCAATTAAAGCATCATAGAATCGATTAAACTCTTCTTCATTCATTGGGCAATTAAGGTACGCTGCCTCCCCTTTATCATAACGAGAAGCAAGAAAAACTTTATTCATATCTATACTTTCCTTCTCCACGATAGGAGCGGCTGCATCATAGAAGTATAGATATTCTTCACCCGTCAGATTTTTCAACTGCGCTGATAGCAGTTCCGATGTAAGTGGGCCCGTAGCAATCACAGTTGGACCCTCTGGAATGGACGTTACCTCTTCTTTTATCACTTCAATCATGGGATGCTCGTGCAAGGTTCTCGTAATCTCTTCCGAGAAATTTTCACGATCTACCGCTAACGCGCCCCCTGCTGGCACAGCATGTTTATCCGCCGCTTTCATAATGAGTGAATTAAACTGACGCATTTCTTCTTTTAAGATCCCTACTGCGTTTGTTAATCCAGCCGCACGTAGAGAGTTACTGCAAACTAACTCAGCAAACTGATCCCCGCGATGTACAGGAGTTGGCTTAACCGGGCGCATCTCAATCAAACGAACGGATACTCCTCGCTGGGCAATCTGCCATGCAGCTTCACTCCCTGCAAGACCGGCCCCTACTACTATCACTTTCTGCATGGGTTTCTTTCTCCCTCCAAGATGTTTATTTCAAGCCTGTGTCGTTATTCCCCTAATTCTTCTCTTCTTCATAATGACACTCTGTACAAACAAGGATCGTTTCTTTCTTTTTCTTCTTTTCAACCACCAGGCCTTGACATCTTGGACAAGGACGACCAACCGGACGATCCCATGAAACAAAGTCACAATCAGGATATCGACTACAGCCGAAGAACAGACGAGATTTCTTACTCTTTCTCTCTACCACTTCTCCCTGTTTGCAGGTCGGACAAACCACTCCCGTTGATTTTAAAATGGGCTTCGCATTCCGGCAATCTGGAAATCCTGGGCAAGCTAAAAACTTACCGAATCGACCATGCTTAAAAACCATTAAACGACCACATTTCTCACACTCTTCATCCGAAACTTCATCCTGCAACTCTACTTCTGCCATCTCTGATTCTGCGAATGTTAAACGCTCTCTAAACTTTTCATAGAATCGATCTAAAATCGCAACCCAGTCAACCTCACCGTCTCCCACGAGATCTAAATCTTGCTCCATATTAGCCGTAAACTCGACATTGAGAACCTCAGGGAAAAACTCGCTGATCATCTCAATCACAATCTCGCCAAGTTCAGAAGGAACAAACTTCTTCTCCTCTAGTAAAACGTAACCGCGTTTTTGAATCGTATCCAAGGTAGGTGCATATGTACTTGGTCGCCCGATCCCATTCTCTTCTAGTGCCCGTACCAATCTAGCCTCTGTGTAACGTGGAGGTGGTTGTGTAAAATGTTGTTTCGGGTCAATTTTCTTCTTCTTCACCACTTGGCCCGGCTCAAGAGGCGGAATCAAAACATCGTCATCTTCTTTTTCTTTCTTCTTATCATCTGTGCCCTCTATATATACTTTCATAAATCCAGGAAACTTCACCTTAGAGCCCGTAGCACGGAATAAGGCATCTCCAGCACGTAGGTCCGCAGTAATCACATCCATCACAGCAGATGCCATCTGACTTGCGACAAAACGTTCCCAGATTAATTTATAGAGACGATATTGATCACGAGAAAGAGCGCTTTTTAGTTCATCTGGAGTACGGAAAACCGACGAAGGACGAATCGCTTCGTGTGCATCTTGTGCTCCTGATTTACTCTTCGTGACGCGCGGCGAACTTGGCAAGAAAGAAGAGCCAAATTGATCCGTAATATATTGTTTGGCCTCATCTTGCGCAGTTGGTGAAATCCGTGTCGAATCCGTACGCATATATGTAATCAAGCCCACAATCCCTTGCTTTTTACCCAAATCAATTCCTTCATACAACTGTTGGGCAATGGACATCGTTTTTTGGGCACGAAAATTACATTTACGCGCAGCTTCTTGTTGCAAAGTACTTGTGATAAAAGGAAGAGAAGGATTCCGTTTTCGATCCGTCTTCTTTACTTCTTCCACAGAAAAGCGCTTTCCTTTTATGGAAGCAAGTAAATCGTTCACCTCTTGCTCTGACTTTAGTTCTACTTTCTTTTTTCCATATCCATAAAACTTCGCTGTAAAGGGTTCATCTTTCTCTGCCAATAGATGTGCCGTTACCGTCCAATACTCTTCTGGCACAAAGGAACGAATCTCTTTTTCACGATCCAAAACCAATTTTACTGCTACCGACTGTACACGTCCCGCAGAGAGGCCCTTCCGGACTTTCTTCCACAAGAGCGGACTAATCCCGTATCCAACTAATCGATCCAATACCCGACGAGCTTGTTGTGCATTTACAAGATCCATATTGATTTTTCTAGGTTTCTTAAATGCTTCTTTCACTGCTTGTTTGGTAATCTCATTAAATACCACTCGACATTCTTCATCCAAAGCAACTTTCAAGTAATGAGCGAGATGCCATGCAATCGCTTCACCTTCACGATCCGGGTCAGCTGCGAGATAGATTCTTTTTACTTTTTTACTCGCATCACGAAGATCTTTCAATAGATCTCCCTTTCCCCGAACAGTGATATATTTGGGTTCAAAATTATTTTCCACATCTACTCCCAATTGACTTTTTGGTAAGTCTCGCACATGTCCCATGGAAGCTTTTACAATATAATTTTTACCCAGATATTTACTGATCGTTTTGGCTTTGGCAGGCGACTCTACAATCACTAATGAATCTGCCACCCTGCATCCCCCTCTTTAGGCTGTAAACCCTGTTTTCAAGCTCATAATTGTTACCATACCAGATGGTAAAAACAAAATGCAACTTTTTTGACTTAGATTCGAATATATCGATTCCCCGGCAACTGCTGGATTAATTGTTTCATTTCCAACATTAATAGTGCGGGATGAATCTGCGAAATGGACAGAATTTGCCCCACTTCATCCAGTAAACTTTGCAGGGAAATCGGCTCGTTTGAAAGCTTCCGATAGACGATTTTTTCATGTTCAGTTAATAATTGTAACTTTTCTTTCTCTTTTGTCAGTCCAGAAAGATCCCTTTCTATTGTAGCAGCTGTGGCAAACTGCGCATATTCTTCCAACACATCTCCAATATGACGAATGCACTTTGCCCCTTGTTGGATTAACTGAATCGTGCCTCCACTCTGCTCACTTGTACAAGTTCCAAATAGGTACTTAGAAACTAGTAGGTGATAATTTCAACATCTGTATACGAACTAATCCTAATCTCTTTCACAATAAGTCGTACAAGATGCTGCTTTTCATCAATGCCTAGCCCCATCCGTTTACCGTAATAATACTCTGTTGCGACTTTCAAAACCTCTTTCAATCTGTCTTTCCTCAATTGATAGCTATCAAAATCTGATTGTTCTTTCTTTAGACATTCCAATTCAGATAGTAACTTTGTCTGTTTCTCGGTTACATCTATAAGTTTCTTTCTAACATCCTCTACAAGTTCAGGTGTGCTTAACAACTCAAATAATCTACTTTTCATTTGCTCAATTTTTGAGAGTTCCTTTTCTAACCTTTTTATTTCTCTCTCATATCCAGTATCTAGGATATTATCTTCCAATATATTTGTATCCTCAATACAATCGGGGTCGTTCAATAATTGGCTGATTTGATTCCATACTATATCATCAATATCGGAACATCTAATTGACTTGCCGCATCCCCATTGAGACCCTTCAACATCACACTTACAATAATAGTAATAATCGACTTTATTTTTACGTGAAACCTTTTTCCCTCTCATAGGACGATCACATTCTGAACAACGGCATAGTCCCGAAAGCAGGTATTTATGTTTATTTAGTCCAGCATAAAGCCTTCTTGACACTTGAATTTTATCTTGTGCAATTTCAAAAATAGCAGGATCAATAATAGCCGGGATGTTAACAACTACCCATTCAGAAGGATCTTTTTGTTTAGGAGTAATCCTATCCCTTCCCCTTACTATTCCATTCCAATCGGTTTTATTCTGGATAAATTCCCCTTTGTAGGCACTATTACAAAGAATTCTCCGAACAACACTACGATGCCATTTCCCTACTCTCTTTTTAGTAGGTATACTTTGTTCATTCAACCAACGTGCGATCATGTTGGGGCCACTAATACACGGGTCTGGGTGTACAAATTTATTAAATATTAGCCTCACAATCTCCGCTTCTTCGTCATTAATATCGAACATATCTGTTTCTTTATTAAAATTATAACCATATAGGTTGTTTCCTCTTACAATCTTCCCCAACTTCATTTTCTGTTTTATCCCTCTCATACTTCTCTCCCGAGTTTTAGCTCGTTCAAACTCCGATACTATGCCTTTCAGTTGATAAAAAAGCATGCCTTCTGGCGTCTTGTTATAATCACTATTCACAAACATAAGTTTGCAGTATTTCTCTATCTCTTCGGTAAGTATGAGTAGAATAGATGTTCCTCTAGCAAGTCTATCCGGATCTAGTACGATCACCGTATCAATTATTCCTTGTCGAATATCATTACGTAATTTCTCCAAACTAGGCCGTTCTAGAATAGACCCTGTAATTCCATCATCAATATATTCAATGATTTCATTGTCGACCCTTTCTTCCCTCGCCTTTGCCCTACAATCCTCTAATTGGGCTGGTATACTAAAACCCTTCTTTGCTTGTTCGTCCGTCGATACTCTTACATAAATTGCTGTTGCCATTCTTAATCTCCCTTTCTATGTACATTTTTATAATATAATTATACGCCGCTGTTCGGGCCTCCGATAAGCGCTTACCTTCTATAATTGTGACATTCATGCGCCAGCCTCCAATTTTGGATTCTTATACTTATACAAGCGCAAGAGGGTCAGAAAAAAGGACAAAAAAACTACATGAAAATAAATAAAGAAGGCATCGCCCTCTCCATTCAATCCCTCTTTATCGATTCTAATTTGATTAATGCTGACTCAAGATTCGCCTTTCCCTCCGAAATAAAACCTGAATGATCTTTCTAATAAGATCGTGATAATGTGGCCAATATGCGATATAAAAAAAGCCCCCTTGTTAAAAGGAGCCTTCTATCATCTCTAAACTATATGTCACTACCCACCCACGGGCTCAGACGAGTATTGAACTGGATAAGGAGCGTCAATTTTAACAACTAAGTTTGCAGACAAAATACCTGCCAAAAATAATACAAACATAAAACTAACACCATACTTCCTCATTTAACAATTCCTCCCTACTCTTCACTTGTGCAAGAATCCCGACTAAATCGAGTACTCTTGCATCGTGTCCAAGAATCCTCATACACTCCATGAGAGGTACAATTACTTTCTCGATTAGATTGTCCATTTTCAAAAAAATTGCTGCATTCAATCCGCTCTCGAAATAAGATGTAGCTGCACTAATATCATTTTGTGATAGCTTTAAATTTCCGAGCGTAAGGTGTGCATCAAAAACTCGTATTTTGTCATTATGTTTTTTACCAATTTTTAATGCTTTTAAGTACAATTTCTCTGCGGCTTCTGTGTTTCCATCCTGTACATGGAGCTTTCCCAATTCAATATAAGCCCCACTAATCACGGATTTATAGGTGGTAAGAGCATCTTCCAAATCTAAAGCCAATTGATAATAGGTTTCTGCAAGCTCCCTACTTCCAATTAGCTTATACGCCTGACCTAATTGAACAGAAAGATCAACAATTCGTTCTGGACTTCCATTTTTCAGAGATAAATTAAGACCTTCGGATAACACATTAATCGCTTCCTTAGGTGAGTTTCCCAATAAGATGCGACCATAAATTTCAAACAAATTCAATCTCGATTCGATATCAATTTCTTCTTTATGTTTCAACAAGGCTTCAATTTTAGGCAATATCTTATTCGTCAACCCAAGTTTCTCTAAGTAAACAATTTCATCGACTTGCAAATTGTAAAATAGATAACTTCGCTCACCTTGACCCACAAATGAGTCTATCCCTTTTCGGACTGTAGCAATAGCCTTTTTAATGTCACTATTCAAATAATGACACACAGCTAGATCCCCATAAGCTGTAGACTTTATGTTCAGCATATCATCCTCAGGACAAATCGAAATACACCTTTCAAAGTAACGAATAGCCTTGGATATCCCTCCTTTTTTCCTACATACCTTACCGCTCAAGAGCAAATAGTATGGATAATGTTGATTTTCTTCGTCTAATTTTATCATATTCAGAATGTTTTTTATACAATGGCTTTCTATGTCTTTTTGATTCACTAGAAACTCACATCGTAGCAGTTGATGATGTACTAGAATATCAGTTACCTGACCACACGGATTGATTAAGGAAGAAATTTCGTCCTTGATCTTACTCATATCGACCCCCATCTTATCTGCTAAATACATAACTTTAGGGGATATGGTCTTCAATTTGCCATTTTCAATATGACTAATCATGCCAGCCGAAATAGTCTCATCTGCTATATCAGCTTGTTTCAAATCGAGCTTCTTTCTCTTTCGTGCAAACACCTTCCCTAGCGCAGCCATAGCATCTTCGCCCATTTGTTGTTCACTCCTATTCTTTTAGAAATAAAGAACGATCTTGCAGACTTACATCTTACTAACTATTGAACTGAATCTACCTGTTTTCTTGATGATTTGATCCGATACGCTTCTTCCGAAAATAACCTATCACCAAAATCAAAGTATAAATCACAACAGCACACGGAGCGATTATACTACTCCAATATGTAAATATTCCCCACATATTATCACTCCAAATAAATATTTTTTTAGAAAATAGAAACCAATCGAAACACTGCATACATAGATATAATACTAAAAATAACAGGTCGTTCCTTTCTGACAATGGATAAAATTGAATAGCCGAGCAAACATGGATAGATAATATGCTCTGGCATCCATGTAAATTGAATACGGAAAATAAAAAACAATATATCTACCAAAATTCCAATCAATGCAATCCGAAAAAATGACTGTTTCAATTGAAACAACCCATTCTTTAATGTATCCTTGCTACGAATAACTGCTTCTCCAAAATAGTCACTCATCTTTTTCTTTGAAGCCGTGTCTTCGAAATCAATATAAATAGGTTGCATATATGGAATTTTCTCATTCAGCAGATCTCTTCCCCAGCAGAACTCCTCCTTACTCCCTAGCGTCAACGTTGGATATTTTGTAATAGTACCCTGCCCTTTCAACTCTTTCGGATACTCTGGCATGGGAGTCAGTTCCGTATCAATGGAGAAGACCACTCGTTGATCCTCTAGCTTCCCGAAATATTCTTTAGACTTCAAGGTCCTAATATTACTAAAGAGAAATCGGAATGGATATTTTGTAACTCTTGCCATCGAAAGATCAACAGGAACCCATCCCTTTCCCTCGACAAAAAATTCATTCCATGCATGGTGTTGTCCCTTACCGATCCAAGCCCCGAAAAGTGAACGGCAAGGAATCCCTTGAGCTCGGCACAATGCTGCAAACAGAAAAGAATACTCTCCACAATCACCTTTGCGGGCCTTTAAAAAATGAACTACTCCTCTTGCTTTAGGGGGATAAACATATCGAAAATTTTCTTTTATGTACTGGAAAATAGCAAAAGCTTTATCTTCCACAGTCTTACACTCATGGACTATATCTCTCGATATTCCTCTAATCGTATCGTTTATCTCCACGAGAGACGTTGATCGAAGATAAAAGTCCCTTTCCTGATCCGATAAAAAACCAGATTGGTTGAGATAAGGCGAAGAATGAATTGTAATCTCATAAGTCTTTTCTAGTGACTCTCCTTCTCCTAATTCGTAATACGACATCCGATTAAAATCAACATCCGTTTGTGACGTAGAGGGACGGTTTGAAGACACTTCTCTTACAGTCTGCACATGATTAGTAGGCGGTTCAGATAACCAAATCCGAGTAGTCCCTTTCCTTGAGTTTGGAAATCTAAATGTGTAAATATGTGTTTCCATTAAAACCTCCGATTTTACAGGGTAAATGCTCCTTTCATTCTACTAAGGAGCATTTTTCCTTTTAATCAATTTTTTTGACAACTGTAGGTAATAAACATTCTTTGTCATTACAATTTCCTGCTGGAATGATTGTTCGACGACTTGCAATCCAATCATATACCTTGTTTCCAAATCCCAATTTAACTGATAAATAAAGAAACGGAACAAGGACCCAGAGTAACGGGATATTTCGAGATATCTTTATAATGGTATCGATTCCATCCTCAAGTCGATCGTAACAGACATCTAACGAATGAATACGTACCTCTAATTTCGTAATATCCAAGCCATAATCTTGAGTAACTGTTCCGTCTCTAAACGAAACAAACTCAAGACGCTTCAAAGTATCCCATTTTTTAAATCTCTCTATGCTGCTGATACAGAAAGGACACCAGCCATCATAAAAAACAAGAACAGTTTTAAATGATTGAGGTTCTACAGAAGATGATGAGGGCTTCCATTTTCGAATTAAGTTGCTAACTGCCCCTGTTACTCTGTTTCTCATTATAACAAAAAATTCCTTCAATCGTCTGTATTCGCTATCTTTCAAAAATAGTAATTGGTTCGCTATCATAGTAAAGGAGAAGCTAAATAAGCCCATTACTACAAATATACCAAAATGCATTCCAATGACACCAGCCATAGCCAAATATTTGGTATATCGATTGAACAGTAAAAACGGAAAGGCTATCTGGACTAATACAGCAAAGTAGGCTCCTGCCACTAACAAAGTTTCGGAAGATGAAATAATCTCTCGAAAAAACGGATGAGAATATTCGTCAACCTGCAATATGTAATAAAGAGCAGTTCCTTTCTGCCAAAGGACTCCCATCGCTTTGTGCAACCCCGATGTTAGATACAATAAACTGACTTGAACCATGCAAGCTAAAACAGCTAAATTGTGTAATAGATTTCGTAGTGAAATTCCGTGTATAGCCTTTGTTACAACAGCTTTATTACTTTTACTTTTATGATAGGCGTCAACTGAAAAATAAGAGGTAGTATCTGCAAAAAGGAGATAAAATAATAAAATTCGTATAATATTGTCTCCACCATCCGAAATAATTCCATTCCGCGCAAACAAAGACCAGACAAAAACAAAGTTCAATATCGAAATGATTCTTCCTCTATAACCCAAGGTACATAATAAAGCAATCAAAATTCCAACATGGAAAATAACTTCGAAATATAATGATGATGAAGAAAGTTGATAAAGCGAGAAAGAACCTGTATAGAATGTCTCTTTAACAAAGTCTGAAAAATCAATGATACCGTTGGGTCCCCACAATATGTGCCGTTGTTGGTATTGCATACAATACATATACAAAATAATACATCCAAAAGCAATTCGAATCAAACTAGCCCCGATTAACATTTGCTTTTTCTGATTCCAGCGGATCAAATAATCAAACATACAATCTCACCTTTCCTTTCTTTCATAAATTTTTTCTACAACAAAGGTACACCTGGCTGATAGTCTTTCCAATCAAACTCATACGAACTTTTTTTATTTTGATAAGACTTATCAGCTCTCTTGGAGAAGGGAGTAGACTCGGTTTCAACCATCATCACTTGTAATTGTTCAATTTTTTTACCTGGAAATACGCTGGCAAGATATGATTCTGCATAGCGATTTACAAGTTTGGTCGCATAAGTCTTTTTCTGCTTTATCTTCTCTCCTTCGAGTAAATCTTTAAATTTCTCTTCGTCCACTTTTTTATCTTGAACCTTCTTTTTCAATGTAGCTAATATATCATCTTGTTCTCCAATCAAAGCAATTGAACTACGGGGAAATCGTAACAGCCTGTTATACGGCGTGAAACGGTTTTCTTGATTTTTCTTGAATAGATCAGAAGTTATATCAAACCATCCTGTTATCTTCTCCTGTCCATCTGTCTCTTTTATCTTTACTCGAACGTAAAAAGTATTGTCAGAAGTAACTGGGTCTGGAGCAAATAGCTTCCAATTCTGAGTGAACAGTGGTTCCATATAGCCATTAACAACTTGGCTATACTTAACCTTTAGCGGATTAGATGGAGAAACATACAAAGCTGTCAAAGCAAAATGAACGACAAAAGCACCTAAAAATCCTAGTGATAATATTTTCTTCCACATATCCATCCCCCTAGTGAATAACAGGGCATCCTAAGACGCCCCGTCATATAATAAATTATTGGTCGAATGCTTCTTGAACTGCACTATACTCATAATTTCTACTCGTATCCATACCACTACTTCCAAACCATCCAGTTACCTTTGCTGCTGCCCAAGCCACTCCCATTCCCACGCCAGTAGCGGCGGCCTTTACGAGACCAGCTTTCTGGGGTTCAACTGATGGCAACGTGCTACTAACAATCACTTCATAGTCTTTTGTAGGAGAAGATGCATGTACATTTGAGGAACTAAGTACGGCTCCGCCCATAAGCATTGATAGTGCTAATCCTGTTGCTACTATTTTTTTCATGTAATCCCTTCCCTTCTTATTGATCAAATGCTTCTTGGACTTGACCGTAGTCATAGTTTGATGTCGTGTGACTACGACCAAAAAGTGCGCTTCCAATTTTCTCACCAGCTACAAATCCAACCGCTCCTGCAAATCCTCTAGCAAATAAGCCACCAATTGACTTTGGCTCAATATCACCTTGGGGAGACTGACTACTAACTGCATTTACATTTCCCTTAGGAGAAGATGCATGTACATTTGAGGAACTAAGTACGGCTCCGCCCATAAGCATTGATAGTGCTAATCCTGTGGCTACTATTTTTTTCATGTAATCCCTTCCCTTCTTATTGATCAAATGCTTCCTGGATTTGACCATAGTCATAGTTTGTAGACTTGTGGCCACCTCCATAAAGCTTACTGCCAACCACATGCACAATTCCTTTTGCCAACCCTTTAGCAAATGCACCAGCCAATGACCTAGATTCAATGGGATCCGCCGCAGATTTCATGTTATCCACACTCACTTTTTCTGTAATAGATGATGCATGTACACTAGATGAACTAAGTACTGATCCACCCATGAGCATTGATAATGCTAATCCTGTTGCTACTAATTTTTTCAAGTAATCTTCTCCCTTCTTATTGATCAAATGCTTCCTGGACCTGGCCATAATCATATCCGGATGAAAGTTCAACATTTCTCCCGACCACCGCTCTGGCAGCGGCATCTCCAGCTAGGGCCCCAGCTAAATAAGCTGCTCCTTTTGCTGCTCCTCGACCAATCGCCGCCCAGAATTGAGGTTGAATATCACCAGAAGAATAGTTCGTCTCTGCCCCTACTCTCTGTTCTTCCACGGAAGATGCATGTACATTGGAAGAACTAATCATTGCGCCTCCCATAAGCATTGACAATGCTAAACCACATACTAAAATTTTCTTCATTTCACCCGCTCCTTCAACAAATTTTATTTTAGATAATTTAAAAACTTGTCCTTCATTACATAGTGAATCACCTCCTATCATTAATAATTTTTCATATTTAAATTCTTTATCTATCGAAATAAATAGAATAAGTAGATTTCTTAAAAATATAATAATACATATTTGTATTATTTGCAATTTAACAAAAATGATTAAAATATTAATATAGTGACTTCTATCATCATGAGTATTGACTGGATTTCCAACCTATGTCAGCTCACTATAATGAATTTAAGTTATATAAAATTAGTATTTAGATACCCATTACTAATACCAATAGAAAAAAATATTTCAAGATAAAATCAATTACCAAAATAATATTATCAGTTATTATTAAATAAAATATTGAGATTATTAATCTTAAATAGTATAATTTATAAAAAAATAAAAGATGGTGATTTATCTGTGGATTAAATTTCTTAAATTACATATTAATGTAAAAACACGCTTACTTGATCAATTCCTACGTAATCTTGCATTTAACATGGTTACCCCCTTTATGACTATTTATTTTGCTGGATATCTAGGTGCATTTAATGCAGGACTCATACTCATGATCAATCTAGTATTATCCTTTATACTAGGTCTTTACGGAGGTCATCTTGCTGATAGATTGGGCAGAAGAAAAATATTACTCTGGGCAGGATCAATACGATTGATTGCCACTATGGGAATGGCTATCGCCGTTTCACCTTGGGTCAATTCTCCTATTCTTGTATTGGGAATGGTCACCCTGAATAGTTTGTGTATCGGGGTTGCTCGGCCAGTAGGTTCTGCCATGATCGCTGATTCGAGCCAACCTGAGGAGAGAAAATTTATCTATACCATTGATTACTGGTTGTTTAATCTCTCGATGGTTATCGGGGCAATACTTGGGGGATTTTTCTTCCAACAGTATTTATATGAGTTATTACTAGGGGTCGCATCCTCTGCATTCGTTTCACTATTATTAATTACATTTTCTATGAAGGATATATATCTACCACAAACAAAAGTAAGTTGTGTAAAGACAAGCCCTTTAAAAGAAATAACAACAATCTATAGCAGTGTATTAAAAGACAACGTATTCCGTATTTTCATATTAGCTAACTTAATGAATATTTCTGTCCAAACACAAACTATGGACTACATAGCTGTTCGGCTCAAAGAAGAAATGGTCAGTCAAACTTTATTTACCATTGGAGATTTTTCATTTGTTATAAATGGGATTAATATGTTTGGATTGCTGTATTCAGTTAATAGTTTTTTAGTCATTATTTTCGGATTGTTTATTGCGCAGTTATTTAAGAAATTGAGTTCTTTATCTTTGCTAAACATCGGACTTCTCCTATACACGATCGGTCTTACTACTCTCGCAGTTAGTAACAATCCATATCTCCTAATCTTTTCTGAGGTTCTAATCGTTGTAGGCGAACTAATGTACATACCTATAAAGCAATCTATAATGGTCGATATTATTCCGCAAGAAAGTAGAGGAGCTTATATGGCAACCAACGAGTTTGGGATTTTAGGAGCTATGGTAATGGGAGCGTTGGCAGTTTCGCTAGGTGCTCTTTTTCCTTCTTGGTTCATGGGTAGCATGTTTTTTGCTTGCGGCATCACTAGTATATTTTTATTTAGAAAATTATCTAAACATCAGTATGGTAAAAACTCAACTATGTTAAAAGCAAGTTAGATCTTCTAGTAAGCATACACAAAAAAGGACGGTCATTAGCGACCATCCCTTTTTTATTTGTTTTGATATTTAACATGCTGGAAGTATCTTCTGTTCCTTCAAAAACTCGTATAAAAACAACCGCCCTGCCTGCGTCCATCTCATCAACGTATTCCCTTGTTCGTAGGTAACGTAATCTACGTATCCCTTATCAGCATATCTATCGTACAAATGCCACTTATTTCCCTGCCTGTACTGAATTCCATGTAACCGAAGTAGTCGATTAAACTCGATTGCAGACATACCGAAATCCTTCGCAATCGTAGTAACTGTCAAAAGCTCCTTCGATCTAAGGACTTTATCATGGAACTCCACTTTCGGAGCTTGTTCGGTTAACTTGTCTTCTAACAACATACGCTCTTTCTCTTCTTCGATCCATCTCGTAGCACGTTCAATCGGATTTTTGATCATGTACGAACTCATCTTTATTTGTTCTTTAATAAACTGTTCCATACGGTTAAATTCCGCAATATAACGTTCCTTCATTTCGGCTGCCTTCGCTCCACGGTATCCCATTACAAGGAACATGAGACCGTCTTTGGATAGTAGATATTTACGAAATCTACGTCCTTGTTCATTCACGAAGGTGGATTCCCCAAAGTTGGGGAGTCGGAAATCAGAGCTACACTCCAAGTTTTCGATATCTCTCATAACATGGTCATGACGTTTCCCAAACACTTCGGCCACCATTAAAGAATCCGTCACTACCTTCTCATTCTCGATAAATACTAGTTGGCTGTTGTTGATATTGTTGTCCAATAAAGAATCATCCTCTTCTGTTTTGGTTTGTGCCTAACGTAATATAATTCTTTAAGCGCACAGGGTATCAAAAAGAGGACATAGAAAGTAAAATTATTTTTCATGTTTTTTCGTCTATACCTTCTTAACAACCGAACATAATTTAAAATCTACACATGTGAACTTGCATGTGTAATTACTTGTTGCTCTTTTTATATTTAGTCTTTTTATACTTGCTCTTTTTACACACCCTACAGGAAGGATAATGCGTAATCCCTCCTGGGAGGATAACCGTTAATCCCTCCTGGGGAGATAAACGGCTTGATCGGGTATGATCTTTTCCCCATCTGGATTAACTAAGTACCCGTCATCACTAACCCTCGGGCTCCAACTCGGATAATAGAGCTTGTACCTCTTCGCACCTTCATAGTAGTGAACGGATCTAATTATCAGGCCATTCGCTTCCAGCACGTCAGCAAGGTACTTAATCCGATCCTTCGTCATACATAGATCCTCAGTAATCCTCTTATAACTGACGAAACATGCCCCGTACTTCTCGTTAGGTTCCCCACTCTCCCTATAAGCTTGTCCATTTACATACGATAGAATATAGAAATAGAATGCCACTACATCCCGAATCTCTGGGAGCCGACCAACCTTCTTTGCCCCTGTTGCGAGCTTGGCTTTCGTATTAGCTTCGTTGGACTCTCGGAAGATCCTCGGAAAGACTAGACGGATTACTTCTCGTTTATAGATCTCGTAGTTTTCACTCGCCATAGCTTCGGCTTTGTCGTTCGGATGTATGGTTTTACTCTCCATATATAGTCCCCCTATAGTTTAGTGCCTTCACTTCTGTTAGCGTATGGCTACTAA
>NZ_FNPL01000048.1 GCF_900107305.1 Thermoactinomyces sp. DSM 45892 | reverse complement strand
GGGCCTCAGGGACCTACGGGCGCTGGCTCCGATGGTGCTACGGGACCTCAAGGGAACACTGGGCCTCAGGGACCTACGGGCGCTGGCTCCGATGGTGCTACGGGACCTCAAGGGAACACTGGGCCTCAAGGACCGACCGGCGCTGGTTCTGATGGCGCTACTGGATCGACTGGACCTCAAGGTCCTACGGGCGCTGGTTCTGATGGTGCCACAGGGCCGACTGGACCCACGGGCGTGAACGGTGCCACTGGACCGACTGGACCCACAGGCGTGAACGGTACAAACGGCGTCACTGGACCGACTGGGCCTACGGGAGCTCTCTCTTCCGTTTCTATTTCCTATTTCGCAGATTCTGCTACAAATAATCTTCAATTAGCTACAGGAGCATTTTTAACATATAATCTAGCCGCGAAAACAGATCCAAACCTTCCGTTAATAGCCGGAGCGACTGGCTTTCAAGTACAGATTCCAGGCCTATATTATATGACAACTACAATTTCGGTTGCACCAGGATCTGTAGGCATCTTTGAATACGTAATAAATGGTAGTGCCGTTAGTGATACTCTTATGGCAGCAGGTGGGACAACAGGAGTTGGACCGGGTTCAATAACAATACCATATATACGTCAGATGAGCGCTGGAAACACGATTTCGGTTAGAAATGGCGGGGCTAATGCAGTAACTTTACAATCTGGTAACCAAGCCATTACTACCAGAAGACCAGGATATACAGCTATTAGTATCATGAAAATTAATTAGCATTTGTTTTTGAACGAGAAGAGATCTTCTATTTCGCAACTTCGGTAGCTGGATGGTTGAATAATAGGAGAAACAGTTCCGGATTCTGTCACCATCATGGATATACTGCCTTAAATGCAGGGGATGCTATCGGGGTTCAAAATGCATCAAATAAAAGATCCTGTCTGAAATTTGACACTTTGAAGTGAATCCAAAAATGTAAGATTTAAGCAACCTGTAGGGGTATGAGTCCGGTATTGAACTGGACTCATACCCTTTATTCGTTTTGTCTTCATCTCTCCTTCATTTTGGAATCGGCTTTAGGACATACCCGCTTTTGGCAAAGTCTTGTTTTTACTTTTCCTCCCTTCAACAATAGTGAATATCACTAAATTTAGTACACAAATAAGGAATTAATCATATATATAAAAAGAATATATATGATTAAGGAGGTATAGTATGTCTCAAGCGAATATACCTAATATTTCACCGAATATAAACATTACCAGAGAAGATGCAGTAAATCTGCTATTATCATCCATTGCCTTAGAAGA
>NZ_FNPL01000033.1 GCF_900107305.1 Thermoactinomyces sp. DSM 45892 | reverse complement strand
GCCGATGGTACTTGGACCGCAGGGTCCTGGAAGAGTAGGACGTCGCCAGGCATACATAATAAAAGAAGCATTCAGTTAAAACTGGGTGCTTTTTTGTTATGTAAAGAATGATAAACATAGGTCTTGATACAAGCGTATTTTATAGTAGTGAATAAAGTAATGAAAAATAGTTTAAATGGCTTTCTGTATAAAGAAGTATCGATTTTTTAGCCAAAGAGGGGGATGGAGATGTCTATACAAGTAAAGAAAACTGGATCTTATCGGATTACAAATCCCAAGTCAATCTCCATTAAAGCTCTTCGAAACTATATGAAACACATAGATAAACAACACAGACCTTTTAATAAAAAGGAAGACCGTGTGAAGATAAATGATTTTATGAAGAAAGTAATAGGCCAAAAGAATCAAGGGATTTCTGCCTATAAGATTGCTATTTCTTTTCGTAAACATGAGATAAAAGAATATAAATTCCACATTAAGAAGATTGTTCGAGATATGATGAAGAAGTATGAACAAAAAAGTAACACTCGAATAGACTGGATCGGGGTTTTTCGTGATGGCAAACATCCTTGCTGTAACATTGTCATACGAGGGAGGGATCAGTTAGATAAGCCTGTTTCTATAAAAAAGAAGAATATAAAGCAAATGGAACATGATGCTATACAAGCGAAAAACAGCCTTTATCAGAACAAACGAATCCTATTTGTAAATACTGGTATACAATTTCCGTATGGACCGATAGAGCAGTCCATCGCTAAGACTATAAGTATGATTACCCATCATAACCTTACTATTAATCAGGGGGACGATATACTACGAGTTGTTCAGGAGTTTAAACCAGACTTGGTTATGGTATTACTGGGTCATAATGGATATCTTGCACAGAAAATTTCTTTAATCCGTAAATCAGGCATTAAAACAGCTTTATGGGCCACTGACGATCCATACTTTATAGATCTTTCAAAAGAAGTTGCAACCCATTATGATTATGTGTTTACCATAGATACAGGTTGTATTAGATTTTATCAAAAGATAGGATGTCAAAACGTTTTTCATCTTCCATTGGCAACAGATCCTGAGGTTTTTCGCCCCATGAATGTAGCCCCGTTTTATCAGTCGGATATCTGCTTTGTTGGATCTTTATACGGAGCACGTCGCATTGCTTTTTTTAACTCCATTTCATCGTATCTTCTCACCAAGAATGTACTCCTAGTGGGATTATATTGGGATCAAATTCAAAATTATTCCTTATTACAAAATAAGATTCGACTTGGATGGACACCAGGCGAAGAAGCAGCTCGTTACTACAATGGTGCTAAAATCGTAATCAATCTTCATCGGGAACATAATGAAAATTTAAATTATTTTCAAGTCCCTGCTCTGTCTATCAATAATCGTACATTTGAAGTAGCTAGTTGTGGGTCATTTCAATTAACTGATATTCGACCTGATTTAAATGAATTTTATAAACCAGGATCGGAGATAGAAACATTTAAAGATCCTAATGAATTTGTAAATAAAATAGAATACTATTTAAAAAATGAGAGAGAAAGACAGAAAGTGAAAAGGAACGCATTAAAGAGAACGTTACGGGAGAATACCTATGAGAAGAGATTAAGACAGTTATTGGATATATGCTTTTCATGAATATTTTGCTTAGAGTACTCTAGCGGATGAGTTAGGGTATTTTTTTATAAAAGAATGATTACATAGTTTCAAACATAAAGTTAGAATGTTCCAAAATAAAATATGAGCGAGGGAGAGATATGGGCGTTGACCTAACTTTGATTCATTGGCTATATCTACTTATGGTGATTGTAATTGTAGTAAGCATGACATATCGAAAGGATACAGCTATTATTTGTACAATTGGTATATTTATTTTGAGTTTAGTGGCGACAGGAGACTTTCTAGTTGCAACTAGTTCGATCTTTAGCTCATTTCTTTATACATTTAATCAATTATTAAGCATAATACTGGTCATCTCAGTAATAGTCGGAATGACTCAAGTTCTGAACATCTCGGGAGTAAATAAAATCCTCGTTACACCATTTTCAAGGTTGATTCAAAACGATTTTACAGGTTACTGGATTATCGGTATTACCATTATGGTCTTTTCTTGGTTCTTTTGGCCCTCACCAGCTGTTGCCTTAGTCGGGGCCTTTTTATTACCAGCCGCCATTCGAGTCGGATTACCACCCATTGCGGTTGCGATTTCTATGAATCTTTTTGGGCACGGAATTGCACTCTCGGGAGACTATTTGATTCAAGGAACACCCAAGTTAACTTCTGAGGCAGCAAACATCCCGATTGCTGACGTGATGCTGGCCAGTGTACCGTTAGTCATTGTAATGGGTTTGGTAACTACTTTGGTATCCTTCTACTTAATTAGAAGAGATATGAAAAATGGTCATATGACATTTTCAACGGGTATTTCTGATCGGTTATATGTAGATGATCTCCTCCAAAATGAGAAACCTAAAAAACAGTTACCGAAAGCGCTCGGAATCGGATGGTCTATTTGTATCGTGCTCTTATTCTCATTAAATGTATTTGCTCTAATCTATGCAGACCTACAGGGGGATGAGGCTACTGCACTTATTTTAGGGACTTCTATTTTGATCTTAATTATCACAAATTTGTTTTTTGATTATAAAAGAGCTTTTACACAAACAACCGAATACTTGGTAAGTGGGTTCCAGTTTGCGTTTAAAGTATTTACACCAGTCATTCCGATTGCATCTTTTTTCTATCTAGGAGGAACATTATTTTTAGACATGTTTGGGGAAGTTTTGCCATATGGATCCCAAGGAATTATTAATGATTTTGGAGTAGCAATCTCACAGACAGCTATGGTGACCCCGGAGATGGGGACCATTCTAATCACAGCGATTGGAATTGTTTCTGGACTAGATGGATCTGGTTATTCGGGGATTGCTTTGATTGGTCAACTTTCACACATATTTGTTGGGGGAATCGAGTGGGGAGTTGCGACTCTGAGCTCGCTAGGGCAGATTGTAGCGATATGGATTGGGGGAGGGACGGTTGTACCTTGGGCCATATTGCCGGCGGCAGCCATCTGTGGAGTGGATCCGATCGAAGTAGCTAGAAGAAATTTAATTCCTGTTATGATTGGATTAGTGGTAACGACGTTAGTAGCGATGTTGTTAATAAGATTTCCTATCTTTTCTTAACAAACAATGGGTCCTAGTTGAGACTTACCACAATTGAAACCGTGGGTTTTTAGTCGGCAAAGTTCTGTAAATAAGAGCTATCTAGGACTCATTGTGCAAAATAAAAAGAACTAAGATGAAATGTGAAAAAAATATGTTGACGTTGGTATTTTGGACGTGTTATATTAATCAACGTTGGTGTTGCTGATAGCGGAAAACATGCAAGATAAACAAACAAGTAATAATGTGATTGAGATTACTTGTTGACAAAGTGAATCAGCAATGATAAAATGGTTTAAGTTTTGTATATATAAAAATGTGTTCCTTGAAAACTAAAGAGTGAATGAACCAAGACCTGTTAATTACTTTAAATTGAGCTAATTAAACTCGGAAGTTCGAACGGCTGTGCCGTCGAACTAAGAGAATGCTAAGCACGCAGATAACGCGTACTAAACATTCTCTTTAACGGAGAGTTTGATCCTGGCTCAGGACGAACGCTGGCGGCGTGCCTAATACATGCAAGTCGAGCGAGG
>NZ_FNPL01000032.1 GCF_900107305.1 Thermoactinomyces sp. DSM 45892 | reverse complement strand
TGTTTCCGTTGTTCACGCTCACGCTTCGCTCTCTTAGTGTGCTCGGTCTCCATGGTGATAAGGTCATAGGCTGGTTCGAAAAGGCATTTGATCCAGTCATCATTCGGTTCCCTCATACTAAACCATCCGCTCATTGTACTAAGCCCCTTTGGATTTTGGTTTGGCGAGGAAGCTGATAGACTCTGCGATAATGTCCAGACTAAACTTCTTTTCTCCATTTGAATCCGCAAACGATCCAGCATTGACACGACCCTCGATTGAAATTAACGAACCCTTCAATAGATTGCGACATTTATCTGCCTCACGACCCCATACCATCACAGGAATAAAATCAGTGGTCATTTGCTTGGTCTTCTTGTCAAAGTATCCTTCCACTGCTAGACGTAAGAACATGTATGACTTCCCGTTTGCTGTCTTATTCAACTTTGGCTCTACCGCCACACGACCTACTAAGCTTACTTTGTTCATTTTGAATTCCTCCATTTTGTTTTTTCATTACCGCAGGACTGATCTGAGGCAATACAGGTGCATGCTTATTTCCTCTTTTCTACCTGTTCCGCTAAAAAGAATTTGATCGCTTTATCCACTTCGGCTTGGTAGACATCTTCTGCCTTATCAGAGAGAAAATCGAGAAAGCATTTCAATTCTTTATAATCCACAAGTGCTTTCATTCTCCATACCTCCGATGAGTTGTTTCAGTTCGTTTAGGAACTGCATTTCTTCTTGCCTCTGTGCGATCTTGCCATCTTCCCACATACCTTGTAGAAATCCCTGAGAGTAGGTTTCGATTTGGAATTGGAGAACTTCTAAGCGGTATTCAATTTTAGATAGAACCGGATTCATTGAGTTTCACCCCTTATGATTTATTGGGCTTGCTGATTTAACCATTCTTCAAGGTTCTTTCTTGGGATGAGCTTTCTGTGCCCGATGTCGACAACGGGGAAGTCTGGGCGGTGTAGGAGTTCGTAGAGTTTGGTACGGCTAATGCCAAGCATCTTCGCAGTTTGTTCTACGCTGTAGGTGAGGGATTCGGTTTGTGGTTTGTTTTCCATACGCTGGGTTAGGTTGAGTACTTTTTCATTTAGGTCGGTTACGGTTTGAAGTAGTTGAATCATGGTGTCAGATGTGTTCATTAAATGCACCTCGCTTTTTTATTTAATTGAAGTAAAATCTTTACTGGTGTTATAATGAAAGGTAGTGAATCGCTTTTGATTTTTGTAATATCTACACACTATAACACGAACAAATTGTTCATCTAACACTATATTACACGAACATATAATTCGTGTCAATAAGTTTTTTTGGAGTGATTTTTTTATGTCAAATATTGGGTCCAGAGTTAAGGAATTGCGTGAAAAGCATTCTCTTACCCAAAAGGAACTAGCTGAGGTACTTGGCTTTAAATCAACTAGGGGTATGCAGTATATCGAATACGGAGAGCGTAATCCTGATTTCGAGGGGCTTATCACATTGGCAAATCATTTTAATGTTTCATTGGACTATCTTGTGGGGCGTTCTGATGATCCATCACCTCCTAACGTTAAAGCCGAAAAATCTGATATAGATCGGTTGCATGCATTAATAGAAAGACTAAATCCTAACCAATTAAATTCTGTAACTCGCTTTATTGAGTCTTTTTTAGAATAAAACAAATTGTCTATTTAAATCCGTCAATCAACCCGTCAGTTATCCTTCACTTGTAGAGTGCTTAAAATAACATTCTATCTGCGTTAGCAGTCTAAGGGAGTGGCAAAGGTGAGGAACCCCTTGCTACGCACAGCAAGACGCACGAAAGGATGGACACAGCAACATCTAGCTGATTTCGCTGAAGTTTCTCTTTCAACCGTTGAGCGGGCAGAGCGTGGAGAATCTATCAGGATTGATAGTGTACAAAGATTATGTAAGTGTTTACAAAAGACCCCAGAACAATTAGGGTTATTGAGCAAACAGAGCGATTATGCTAAGGCAAATGACAGTATTATCATTCAAAGCAATTTAAATAGTGATTACCTATCTATTCTTGAAAATGAAATGTTAATTCGTTGGTCTCTGTATCATACAGGTGGGACAAACCTTGTGAGTTATGAATTTGATAAATGGATGCAACATGTTGCTAAGACTTCCATGTTCTTGCAAGGCGATGATTTATATGAACGTTCGTTAACTATTCTTTCAATGGGATATCAGCTTCAAGGCTCAGTACTCAGGGATATGAGAAAATACGCAGAAGCACATATAATACACAGGAAAGCATCGTTAATAGCGGAGACACTTTTCAATCCCGAGCTAATAGCCTCTGCGTTAGTGAGAGAAGGGATTACTTTAAATCAGGAAGAACGTCCCTTGGATGCTATTACATGTTTTACAAAGGCTCTTGAAACGATCAAAAATCTTGGATATACAAAGTTAGAAGGGTATATCTATCAAGCACTTTCAGAAGCCCAGGCAAAAATAGGTCAAGAAAAAGAGAGTTGGCAAAGCATTTCTCTTGCAGAAAAAAGTGTAGAATCGAAGCCCCTTACAGCGGAAATAAATTTAACCCGGCTCAACTCTTCTTCCCTATCAGCACAAAGAGGAGTCAATGCAGTATATTTAGGAGATTATAAGCAGGCCATTGACCAAATTGACAAGAGCCTAGCAAAGTATAATCCAACAATTGTTAGAGGACGTGCAAGACTACTTATCCAGAAAGCGAAATCTTATATGGGTTTAGGCTCCCTAGATTCTTGTGTGCAAAATGCACAGGAAGCTCTTATGCTTGCTAACTCCATTGGCTCAAGTAGGATTATCAACAATGTTAAAGAGTTACATGATGAATTGAGAAAGTCTAAGTGGAGGAAGGAGCAGTATGTAGTAGATCTAGGGAATATAATTTCGGAGGATTCAAAATGAAAATTTTATTTGGTATCCTGCTGGCCATGGTTTTAATGATTACTTATTGGCTGATCTTTTATATAAAAGGCAAACGCTTTGCCTTAAGGGATCGCTTACAGAAATCTGATGCAATTGTTGTTCTTGCTGGTACGCGTGGAAATCTTGAGTTTTTAGACAGTAAGATACACACGGCTGTACATCTGTACCGAGAGGGATGGGCTCCCTACATTATCTGTAGCGGTAAATTTAGTGCTAAAGTTGATTCTCATCAACCAACGTTAATTCCGTTGCAAGAGATTGAAGAAGCAGTAAGGGAGGGGAGAATTCAAAACAAGGATATTGGTACAGCATCTGAAAAATGGGATATTAGTCTAGGTGCCGAATATATGCGTGATAAGGCTATAGAGGCAGGAGTTTCATCCAATCATATTCTAATTGAAAATAACTCACTTCATACACGTGAAAACGCTGAATATGTATTGAAGTTGCTGAGGGAAAATAATATATCCCGCATTATTCTTGTGACCTCTCCATTTCATCAACTACGAACATCACTTACTTTCACTAAAGTATTGAAATCACATGGAATTGAGATTATCAATCATTGTGCAGGTGAAAGTGAATGGAGTTCGACTACTTGGTTTTTATCTGAGAAAAATCGAAATCTAGTTAGTAGTGAAAAACAACGAATCAAACTGTATAGAGCCAAGGGTGACCTTTGATTAAGAAAGTCTCTGTGATACAGGGGCTTTTTCTTCTCTATATTTAGAAGAGGACAGAGATGGATTATCACTCAAAAAATATTGAAAAAACTCTAATTTTGTTATATAATATTATAATAGATAAATTT
>NZ_FNPL01000030.1 GCF_900107305.1 Thermoactinomyces sp. DSM 45892 | reverse complement strand
TTCCATCGCATTTTGTCGAGATGGAAACCTTACCGCTTACCTCCAATGGAAAGATTGATCGAAAAGCATTACCTAGGCCAGATCGCAAGGAATCAGAGGAGTGTTATGTTGCTCCTCGTACAGAGACAGAAGAAATCATTGTTTCTATATGGCATCACGTTTTGGGAATGGAACATATTGGAGTGCACGATTCGTTCTTTGAACTGGGTGGACATTCGTTACTTGCTACACAAGCGGCTTCGAATCTAAAAGCAGCTTTTGGGATTGAGCTACCTTTGCGTGATTTATTTACGTATACAACCGTGCAGGAATTAGCAGAACGAATTGACCAGTTGTGTGCTAGTCGGGATGAGAAGGCACAGGATGATAGTAGAGAGTGTGTTAGTCTGCAAGATTATATTCAACAAGAAGAGATGAGTCATGATCAAGAATTGCTTGAACTTCTTATGCAGTTGGAAGAGTTATCGGATGAAGAAAAGCAAAGTGTATTCAAGAATCGCTTAGCCGGGGAGGGTGTAAAAAATGAGAAATGATCTAATGACGAAATTAAACTCTCTTTCTCCTGAAGAAAGAGAGTGGATTCAGAAGCAGATGCAAAAAAAAGAGAGGAAAGAGTCGCTTCCGTTGTCCTATGCGCAACAACGCGTATGGTTTATGGATCGGTTTAATCCAAATAGTTCTCTATATAATATCCCCACTGTTTGGCGTCTAAGAGGAAATTGGATACCTAAAGCACTAGAGAAGGGGTTTAATCGGCTCTTTGAACGTCATGATTCCCTGCGCACGGTTTTTAAGGAAGTTGGAGAACAGCCAGTACAGTATATTGAGAAATATACTCCTCAAAAACTATTGGTAGAGGACTATTCTCATTTCTCATTGGAAGAGAAGGAAAGAGAGTTAGAGAGTTTGCTTTCTAAACATGCGAAGGAACCGTTTGATTTAGTGAATGGGCCTTTGATTCGGAGTTTACTGGTTCGAGTAGATCAAGAGGAATGGTTATTGTTATGTACGATGCATCACATTATTTCAGATGTGTGGTCCATCGGCATACTGATTCAAGAATGGCTCGCCTTTTATGAAGAGGAGAGCAACGGGAGTCCAGCTGGGCTACATCCACTTTCGATTCAATATGCAGATTATGCAAAGTGGCAAAGAGAGTGGTTGCAAGGTGAAGTATTGGATAGACAACTTACTTATTGGCAAAAAGAGTTGTCTGGTGAGCTTCCGATCCTACAACTACCGATGGATCGACCTCGGCCAGCTATACAGACATACGATGGGGATACGTATCGTATGGTCCTGACGCCTGAAAAACTTGGTTTGTTGAAGGAAATAGGTAAACAAGAAGGATCAACGCTATTTATGACCCTAATGGCGTCCTACCAAAGCTTTCTCGCGCGCTATACGGGGCAAGAAGATATCCTCGTTGGAAGCCCGATTGCGAACCGGAACCATAAGGGGGTAGAAGGGTTAGTTGGCTTTTTTGCCAATACGTTGGTTTATCGGGCAGACCTGAGTGGAGCGCCTACATTTAGGGAGATTTTATCTCAGATGAAGAAAAAGGCGCTTACAGCATATGATCATCAAGATGTTCCGTTTGAAAAGATTGTAGAAGTATTGCAACCAGAACGGAGCACCAGTCATTCGCCCATCTTCCAGACCATGTTCACGCTACAAAATGTGAAAACAAGATGGGCAGGGCAGTCTGGAAGAAGTTTGGAAATGATCGAAAGCAATCTGCCTATCGCAAAATTTGATCTGAGTTTAACGGCGTATGAAGTGGACGAAGGTTTAGTTGTTTCTTTTGAATACAATACTGACCTGTTCGACTCTAGCACAATCGAACGAATGGCAGGACATTTTGAAAACTGGTTAAGTGAAATTGCTCAATATCCAGATGAATCTTTTACCAAGCTGACTATGCTCTCAGACGTTGAACAGAAGCAGTTGTTGGAAGAGTGGAACGATGCAGATGTTGCGTATGGTTATGAGAACTTGATTCATGAGATGTTTGAAGAGCAGGTTTCACGTACACCAGAAGCAGTGGCAATCGTGCATGAAGATGGGCAGTTGACATATCAAGAGCTAAACGAGAAAGCGAATCAACTGGCGCATTATTTACAGAAGCGAGGAATTGGTCCTGACTCGTTGGTTGGGATCTGTGTGGAACGTTCACTGGAAATGATGATTGGTCTTTTTGGGATTCTCAAAGCAGGTGGAGCCTACGTCCCACTGGATCCAAGTTATCCTGAAAGTCGTCTGAGATACATTATAGAGAACTCAAAGATTGAGGTGCTACTAACCAATGAAGCGCTCATGGATGGTTTACCTGAAGGGATCCAAGTAATTTGTCTAGATCGGGATCAATCCATCATCGCACAAGAGAGTAGCTTGTCACCTGTGAGTGGAGTGACTGCAAATAACTTGGCATATGTGATCTATACTTCGGGATCGACTGGGAATCCAAAAGGGGTTATGGTAGAACATCACTCAGTCATGAATTTATCGTATGGTTTACAGAAAGAAGTTTTTTCGAATGAGACACTGGCCCATTTGCGTGTTAGTTTGAGTTCTTCCATTGCCTTCGATGCATCTGTTCAGACAGTACAAATGCTGTTGTATGGTGCTAGCGTGTATCTTATTTCGAGTGAAGTTCGCAGGGATGCCAAACAGTTTATATCTTATATCCGCGAAAATAAATTGGAGGTGCTCGACCTAACCCCGTCACACCTGCAATTACTCGTAGATTGTGGATTGCTTGATGAAGGTGTTCACGTTCCCAGTAAGGTATTGATCGGTGGCGAGGCAATTATGCCTGCACTGTGGGATCAATTGGTGAAGTTTGATAAGACCCAGTTTTATAATTTGTATGGCCCTACTGAATGTACCGTTGATGCGACATGTTATCGTATCGACAAAAATAGTAAGGAAGTTACGATTGGACGTCCGTTACCAAACGTTCAAGCCTATGTATTGGATCGGAATTTGCTACTTGTTCCTGTCGGCGTAATTGGTGAGCTTTATATTGGTGGTGAAGGGTTATCACGTGGTTATTTGAACCGACCTGAACTCACTGTTGAACGTTTTGTTTCTCATCCATTTCGTGAAGGGGAACAGTTATATCGAACTGGAGACTTGGTTCGATATCTAGGTGACGGCAATTTGGAGTATGTAGGAAGAATCGATAACCAAGTGAAGATTAGAGGTTTCCGTATTGAATTAGGCGAGATTGAATCGGTCCTGCAAGAATGCTCGTCCATAAAAGAGGCTGCGGTGTTGGTAAGAGAAGATGATCCTGGCGATAAGAAATTGGTAGCCTACGTGGTGGGTGAGGGAAGTACGCTAGAATGGCGAGAGCATCTCAAGGCTCAATTACCGAATTACATGGTTCCATCGCATTTTGTGGAGATGGATAAGATGCCCCTTACACCAAATGGCAAAATGGATCGCATAGCGTTACCAAAACCAGTTGGACAGTCTGTAAGAGAAGATAGGATTCTACCTCGAACGCCAGCAGAAGGGCTCGTTGCTTCGATTTGGAGTCAGGTGTTGGGAGTGGAAGAGATCAGTGTTCAAGATTCATTTTTTGAGCTGGGTGGACATTCACTACTCGCAACACAAGTGGTTTCCCGTCTACAAGAAGCATTCCGAATCGAACTGCCAGTGCGAGAGCTGTTTGAGTATTCAACTGTAGAATCTCTAGCGCGGCGACTGGATCAGTTACACCAAGGGGACCAAAAGAGAGAATTACCCCCACTTGTACCAGTGGAGCGTGGCGAAGCGATCCCGCTATCCTATGCGCAACAGCGCTTATGGTTTATCGATCGATTCACACCGAATAGTGCTCTCTATAATATTCCCGCTGTATTGCGTCTTACAGGGGATTGGGCAATCGAATCCCTAGAAAAGGGATGGAATCAGCTTCTGAAACGTCATGAGTCGTTACGGACTGTAATTCAAGAGATAGATGATCAACCCGTACAACAAATCCGTCCTTACAGCCCGGAAACGATTCCAGTGATGAACGTAACGGAGCTTCCGAAGGAAGCACGAGACACCGAAATGAAGCGCATCATTCAAAATGAAGCGGAAGCGCCGTTTGATTTGGGACAAGGCCCTTTGATTCGAGTCCAGATTCTTCAAGTAGAGGAAAAGGAATGGATGCTACTTTGTACCATGCACCATATTATCTCAGACGGCTGGTCCATGGAAGTCTTGTTGGATGAATGGATGGCTCTCTATGAAGAAGATATTAGTGGGACACCAGCAGAATTAAGTCCTCTTCCTGTACAATATGCAGACTTTGCCCAGTGGCAAAGAGAGTGGTTGAAAGAAGACGTATTGGAGCAACAACTTCAGTACTGGAAAGAAGAACTGTCAGGCGACTTACCGATCCTACAATTACCGACAGATCGCCCTCGTCCAGCGGTTCAAACCAATCGAGGTAAGATGCACCAAGTTCTCTT
>NZ_FNPL01000010.1 GCF_900107305.1 Thermoactinomyces sp. DSM 45892 | reverse complement strand
CATGAAATGGTTGGTTAATCAACTTTCGAAATGCAACTTTCTTTCTCTCATTTCTGATCTAATTTTGAAGGTGTAATTGGAAAGATCAATCCTCTTTGCCAAGCAAAGAGAGTCTCTTGGGTGACCTGAGACATGCTTTACCCACGCACTTTCAGCCAAATATATATGCGTCTGGTGATGATGGCGGAGGGGATCCACTCGTTCCCATCCCGAACACGACCGTTAAGCCCTCCAGCGCCGATGGTACTTGGACCGCAGGGTCCTGGAAGAGTAGGACGTCGCCAGGCATATACATAAAAAAAGAATCATCTAGTTTATCCAAATGGACTAGATGATTCTTTTTTTATCTTGACTTGAAGAGATGATGAAGTAAGTTTTAGTTGTTAACTAATTATTCCCCATACAATTCTTTTACTCTGGATTTGTTTGGAGGGGTGATTGTTCAGTAGAATGTGAAAGTCCCTCTACTGCATTGGTACGATTACGAGAAATAAAAAGTAGGCGTAATATGGTTAAAATCGGAATAAATATACAAAAAACGAATGGAATTGCTTGCTTTACTGATATCATAACGATCATACCTCCTATAAGAGGTACCATTTCACAATTTCGGCTTTTTTATTCGACTAAAAGGTAATTTATCAAAAAAAGTGCCTAGTGTGCCTTTCGGCTAACGCCGAACCGAAATTCACCACCGCCCACTTAACTAACATTTGAAGTGGGAGTACCCTTTCGGAAGAATGATAGATTGATAATAAAATGTATAATCTGAACGGTGTGGTTATAAAAAAGGAACATTTAGTCAATTATAGAAGGTAAGTAGAATGTCCGGATATAAGGGGGAAGAGAGATGAGTGATGGATCGACTAAAATGAAGTATCTTCAAGAACCATGTATTATATGTGATACGATCCAAGAAGATATGCTACACTTGTTGGAAAAGCCTATATGCGCCAGTTGTGAGCAAGTAATTATAAATACAGATTGTGATCAGCCGGGGATGTATTTATTCCATGTTTCAAGATTAAAAAAGATATGGTTAAATGAGAGTGATATAAGAGAAGAAGGGACTTTCTAAAGTCCTTTTATTTTTTGTACGAGAGGTTTTGTTAGTCAGATGGAAAACCAGGAAAAAACTCCGATTTACGAGGCGTTGCTACATCATAGAGATAAGAAGACAGACAGTTATCATGTTCCTGGGCATAAGCAGGGCGCAAATTTTCTGGATCACAAAGATCATTTGTTTCAATCGATTCTACAAATAGATCAAACGGAGATAACGGGCTTAGATGATCTTCATCACCCAAGCGGAGTAATTGCCAGAGCTGAGCATCTTGCAGCCGAGGCTTTCGGTGCAGAAAAAACGTTTTATCTGGTGGGGGGGAGTACGGCTGGGAATATAGCGAGCATCCTCGCAATGTGTCTGCCTGGGGACAAGGTAATTTTGCAACGAAGCTGTCATCAGTCTGTATTTCACGGATGCATGTTAGCAGGTGTTTCGCCAACCTATTGGAAAGATACATATCATTCGGATGTAGGATTCGAAAGGCCGCTAGATCTGGATTGGTTAGCGGAACAGTGCCAGCGAGAGAAGATTACATTAGTAGTGGTTACCAGTCCAAGCTATTATGGCATGATTCAACCCATTAGGGAAATCGCTGATATCTGTCATCGCTTTGATGTAGCGCTACTGGTAGATGAGGCTCACGGGGCTCATTTTGGTTTCCATCCTGATCTTCCAGATTCTGCGTTGTCACAGGGGGCGGATCTCGTTGTACAATCGACTCATAAAATGCTTGGTTCGATGACGATGAGCTCGATGTTACATGTGGGAAGTAATCAAGTTAGGATAAATGATCTGGAGAGACAATTACGGATCGTTCAATCTAGTAGTCCTTCCTATCCTTTGCTCGCTTCATTAGATTTAGCGCGAAAACAGATTGCTGTAAATGGATTCCATTTGTTTGAGCGATTGCTGACTGAAATCGATCAGTTTAAAAGGGATACGTTTCCCTATTGTAAATGGGTTCAAGAATTATCGCTACATCATCTAAAATGTCAGGATCCTTGTAAAATGGTGATCGCGAGCCATGGACAAATATCGGGATTTGAGATGCAAACTTTCCTAGAGGATAAGGGGATTTATACCGAATTAGCTGATGATCGTCGGGTGTTGTTTTGCTTCTCGTTAGCACACCCTGAAGGATCGTTGATTCGACTAAGGAAGGCGTTTTTGGATTTAGATTGCTGGTTGAATAGTGGCGAAAATAGGTTGTTAGAGAGGGATTTCATCACCCTTCGCTTACCGAGTACCGCTGAATTTGTGTTATCTTTTCAAAATATCAGGAAGCATCGGCATGAGCGGTTGCGCTTAGAGGAAGCGATAGATGGGATTATTACAGAACCTATTGTACCTTACCCACCTGGGATTCCGGTACTTTTGCCGGGTGAACGCTTAACATGTGAATGGATGGAATATCTAAGAGATGCCGATCGAGCTGGATATCAAATTCGAGGGTTATATCGTAATCAACTAACATCAGAAGTTAGTGTTAATATAGTGAAAAATAGGTTTATGGATTAAAATAAATCAGGTTTTGTTTAGCACGTTTGAAAGACATAAGCGCACTGGAGGGGCTTTTATTCCTTTCGGTGAATTGGAGTGAATCAATGGACGGTTTATTTATATCCTTTGAAGGGCCAGAGGGAGCAGGGAAAACGACTCAGATACGCAGAATATGTGAATGGTTAGATCATCAAGGAATTTCATATATCCATGTACGTGAGCCAGGTGGAACTCGTATTGGAAATGAGATTCGAGAATTGGTTCTACATCCAGAGTTTGATGAGATGTCCATGTTAACAGAGGTGCTTTTATATGCCTCATCAAGAGCACAATTGGTGGGTGAAGTGATTATGCCTGCTTTGGCAGAGGGGAAAATGGTGCTTTGTGATCGCTATGTGGACTCTAGTGTTGCTTATCAAAGTTACGGAGCAGGTGTTCCATTAGCGGTTGTGCTTTCGATTAATGAGCAGGCAACTTCGGGGCTGAGACCACACCGCACATACTTATTGGATATTCCTCCTGAAGTGAGTGAAAGCAGGGTAAAAGCACGTGGAGGGGATGTGGACCGGATGGAACAGCGGGATTCCTCTTTTCATCGACGTGTACGTGAAGGATATCTTGAGTTATCCACAAGATATCCACATAGATATAGGGTGATACAAGGAGACCGAGAGCTGGAAGATATTAACCGGCAAATCAAACAGGACCTCTTACAGCTTATGTCATACGGGAAATGAGCTTTAGGAATTAGGCTGTTTTAGTGAAGAAGAGTTTGCCGAAGTTTACAAACAGGTGATAGAATGAGTAATGGGAGTAACCGCTGTCTGATTGCTACGGTATATACCATATGATATAGATGTTTTTCTATTTTCATTTTTGAAGATTGTTTCAAAACAGGCGTGAACGTGAGACAGATCCCGAGCAAGTTGGGTTTGAATAGGGTGAAAGTTGCTGACCCCATGCAGAAGAACCCTATCAGGTGAATTGGGCGGCATGCAGGAGGGATCCTTAGGTGTTTAAGATTATTGGTGTCCGTTTTAGACAAGCGGGCAAGATTTATTTTTTTGATCCAGGTGCGCTTCAAATCCAGCAAGGGGATGCTGTGGTTGTGGAGACCGTAAGAGGAATTGAGTATGGTCAGGTGGTAATAGGTGTACGATATGTTTCAAAGGATGAGGTAGTTCTTCCGTTGAAACAGGTGATCCGAATTGCTACGAGTGATGATACGAGACAGATGTTAGAAAATGAGCAGGCTGCGATGGAAGCCCTCAAAACCTGTAAAGAGAAGGTTCTCTTCCATTCCTTAGTGATGAAACTGGTTGATGCGGAATATACGTTTGATCGAAATAAGATTATTTTCTATTTCACTGCAGATGGACGTGTGGACTTTCGTGAATTAGTTCGGGATTTAGCAGCAGCTTTTCGGACCCGTATTGAACTGAGACAGATTGGCGTTAGGGATGAAGCGAAGATGCTGGGGGGACTGGGGCCTTGTGGTCGTGTGTTATGTTGTTCTTCGTTTCTAGGAGATTTTGAACCGGTTTCGATCAAGATGGCAAAGGACCAAAACTTATCTTTGAATCCAACGAAGATCTCAGGCCTATGCGGCAGATTGATGTGTTGTTTAAAGTATGAAAATGATCACTATGAAGGAAATGCAGTAACTCTACCTGACCTTGGTGAACTTGTACATACACCAGAAGGCGAAGGCGAAGTTGTCTTACTTGATTTGATGGAGAGGCGAGTGCAGGTACAACTAGTCGGCTCTGGTAAGACGGTAGAGCATTCTTTAGACGAGGTTACAAACGAGGTCTAAAATGGATCTGGAAAACGTGTCTGGAAGTAATGAGGTGGTAGCTTGGTGGATAAACAAGCGATTTTCAAGCAGGTTGCTCAGGTGGAAGAACAGATTGGCGAGCTATATAAGGAAATAGGCAACTTAAAAGCACAGGTTATAGAATTGATAGAAGAAAATACACGCTTGGTATTAGAGAAACAACGTTACCAAGAACATCTGCAAGCAGCTTCGAAGTGTACGGAATCAAATTCAACAACCTTAGTCATATCAGAGCATACAGATGCGGATGTACCAGAGACCAAAGAGGGCTATAATAATCTAACCAAGTTATATGAGGAAGGCTTTCATATTTGTAATGTCCACTATGGTCGGATGCGGACGGAAGGGGATTGTCTGTTCTGTCTCGCTTTTTTAAACAAAACCATATCTGATGAATAACGTCTGGGAAGAAAGTCTCCCAGCGTTTTTTTCATAAATGGGGTGAGGAATTGAAAGAGGTTCCCTATTATGTTTACATCGTACGTTGCAAAGATGAAACACTTTATACAGGATGTACAACGAATCTTAGTAAGCGATTAGATGTTCATAATTCGGGTAAAGGGGCACATTATACAAGAGCGAGAACCCCTGTTATGTATGTGTATCAAGAGGAAGGGATAGGGCGATCTTGGGCACAGCGGCGTGAATATGAAATTAAGAAAATGACACGGGCACAGAAATTAAGTCTTATTCAAGAAAGAGGATTGAAATGAAGGTACAGAAGAGTTTTGATCAGTCGAGCAAAATAGGCATCCTTTATGTAGTAGGGACTCCGATTGGGAATTTACAAGACTTTTCTCCACGGGCTCGGGAAATTTTAGCTAACGTTGATTTGATTGCGGCCGAAGATACAAGGCATACGAAAAAGCTACTCTCTGCGTTTCAGTTTTCCACTCCGCTGACGAGTTATCATGAGCATAATGAACAATCAAAAGGAAAATTTTTAATCCAACAACTCTTAGAGGGCAAGTCTGTTGCGTTGGTAAGTGATGCTGGAATGCCGGGAATCTCTGATCCTGGAGAGGTGGTTATTCGTGAGGCAGTACAAGAAGGGATTACGGTAGTACCGATCCCGGGTCCGAGCGCTGCTCTTACAGCGTTAGTCGCTTCGGGGCTGGTTCCGCAACCATTTTTATTTCTGGGCTTTTTTCCACGGGAGAAGAAAGATCGCAGAAAAGAGTTAAAGAAGTGGGCGACGATGCCTGTTACATTGATTTGTTATGAAGCTCCTCATCGATTGGTAGACCTACTTTCAGATGCAATGGATGCTTTTGGAGATCGCCAAGTTGCGATTGCGAGGGAATTAACAAAGAAACATGAAGAGTGGTTACGAGGCTCCCTTTCGGAGTGTTTGTCGTATATAAAAGAGAATGGAGTCAGGGGTGAGTATGTATGTATCTTCGAAGGGACTGATCCGTCTGAATGGAATCAGGAGTCTCCAGCTTGGTGGTCTGGTTTAGAAGTGATGGAACATGTTGAGCACTATCTGCGTCAAGGGATGAGTACAAAAGATGCGATACTGCAAACCTCGAAGGATCGTGGTGTGGGAAAAAGAGAGATTTATAATCTTTACCACACCTAAGATCAAAAAAGCCAGTTGAATCTCTGTAATGTGCCTCGAGATTTAACTAGCTTTTTTCTTCCTAATCAAAATATATTATGTGTTCTGGAATTGTAAATCTTATGTGATTCATACATCTACCAATATTGTTATGATATGGTATATAAGAGCAACAAATTATTCAGCGACTACGGAATCATTTGCTTCGATGAGAGAATACATTTCTTCGATGCACTTTCTGCTAACTACTTTGTTTTTGTAACGAACGGTCTCGTCCACTTCACCAGTAAAAATGCAGGCGGGCTCGTATTTTTTAAGAACGATGCGCTCACCGTCTACATATATTTCTAATGCATCCTTTTCGCCAATGCCTAGCGTACGACGAAGTTCGATAGGGATTACGACACGACCTAGCTCGTCTACCTTACGTACAATACCAGTTGATTTTAGCATTTGAAATCTCCCCTCAATTCTGGCGTTCCATTGGTTTCGATCATCTCTTTTTAAAATATACGTCAAATTTCGACATATTTGATGTCAAAATTATCATACCAGCGATTACCATGTCAGTCAATAATTCTTTAGGAGTTTTATAGAAAATTTCTTGATTTAGACAAAAGTAGATGAAATTGGCTATAAAAGGTTTTTATATGAGGGTTAGATTCATGTGAGAGGTGGTTTATATGTTTAAAGTATCAGAAGAACTTCAATTAAAACTAAAGAGATTAAATCGAAAATTAAGAGAGACCTATCCTGGGGAGTTATTGCATCCACAAAGGATTCGTGAGCATCTCTCTGAGATTGGGGAGTTTGTTCGGATTGAGCGATTTAGTGATCAGGAATTACAAGATTGGGCCAAAGATAAGAGTGTTGTTGGGGTAGATGGCTCGGTAAACTCTACCAAAGGAATTGAGATGAGGACGCTTTCTGTATTTCAAGCGTTGGCGAAAGGAACACAAGGAGAGGAAGCTTGGGAAGCTGATGTGTATACTCCGTTGATTCAGGATGAATGGGAGGCAGAAGGCTTGTTAGCCCGTGAAGCGCAGAAACGTGGTGCGAGGCTGTCTCGTCTAGAGCTAAAGGTGACGAAAAAGGCAATTCGAGATTGGAAGCCGCATGTTGTGATGATGGATGGTTCATTGCTTCATTATCATTTTGATGATGCGGATGAATGGGACAAGGTAGCGGAATTGGCAGAAGAAAGCGATGTGTTACTAGTAGGGATAGCCGAGGAAGTAGGATCTCGTGGATTAGCGAAGCAGTTATTTCCAGAACATCCGGCATGGTCGGATCGGGATTTGCTGTATGGCTTGCTAGATGTGGGAGAAGCGTATGAGTGGTCAGAGTGGAGTCCTGCAGGAACGAAGATGTGGAAAATGGTTTTCCGGTCTTCTTATAGTCCTGCACCGGTCGGAGTGGATGGTTTATTGCTTCAGAAGCATGAGCGGCTCTCTCTACTCCGATTGATTTATTCGCTGACTCCTAAGCAGGGACGGGGGATTCCTTATTGGCTTGATATTGTGGATCAAGAAGTTCGCGTTACGAATCCGCTGGTACAAACGATGGTGGATCAGTATATTGATCCGGATTTGCGACATCGTTTATTAAGTCCAAAGAGAAGTGAGCGAGTTATTTAAGAGGAATGATGAGATGGAGGGAAGTTTTATGCAGGTAGTTGGAGTTACATCACAACAGGAAGTACATGTGGTATCGAAAGATCGCAAGTTTCGCATGAACGAAATTCTGGTGATTGAAGATGCGGCTCTCTATCATCCGAAAGGAGAGGTTGTGGAGACGCTTTCATATAATCGGTTAATCCCAATGGGATATGATAAGTCCATGGTGGATCAACAGGTCCTACATATGCTGGAACAGATTGGATATAACATTGATGCGGATGAGATTAATATCGCTAAGGTGAGGCTGTTTGAAGAGGCCGCTCACCCGATTCGTACGGGTTGTCAGGTTCGTTTGCCTCAATTTTATGAGGTTCGTCATTTATTGGTTAAGTCAACTCCTCGGGCAGGAATGGTGCTAGGGGAGATTCGGGGAACGGAGCCGATGGGACATGATATGGACTTAGAGCTACAGAACCAGATGATGATGATGGAACAGGGAGTCCTTAGGGAGCAAAGAGGTGTTCCGTTTATCTTTGATATACGAACGATGCAACAGTATCCGCATGTAGGCGTCTTCGGAGGATCTGGTTCGGGGAAGTCATTTGGCCTAAGGGTGATGTTGGAAGAAGTGATGAAGTTACGGATTCCAACGGTTGTTTTTGATCCTCATTTTGAGATGGACTTTCGTCATATCGGGGAGGAGACAGCTCATCTATGTCCTGATCTGCAAGATCGCTCCGTTGTGGTTCAGATCGGACGGGAGGTAGGTGTTTCGTTTAGTGAATTAAATACAAGGGATCTTGTTGAGCTGCTGGGCGCTTCTGGGGGTGGGCTTTCGGAGCCGATGGTGAACGCGATTCAGATGCTTCATAAGCGTAGGGATACTTATAATAGTTTTAGTGATCGGGTTAGTAATCTGGTACAGGCACTCGAAGAGGGTAAGGCAGGCTTAGAGAAGCAGCTTCGTAGTGATGATCTAACTCCGATTCAAGTGCAACGGATTCGCGATTTAAACCAACTTTTGCAAGAATATGGTACGATGCCTCATTCTTCGGTGAAGGGGGTACATTGGCGGCTTCAGCGTCTAGAGAGAGCGGGGCTGTTTCAACAAGATATTGCTGCAATTCAGCGGGGTCTTGAGCAGGGGAAATTAGTAGTGGTTCAAGGTTCTACTTGGATTTTACAGGTGTTTGCTACGTATGTGACAGGCGCATTATACCGAAAGCGTAGGGAATATAAAGATGCCCGTATGAATGGGGAGGAAGGCCATTTCTTCCCGCCATTTGTCATTGTGACGGACGAAGCGCATAACTTTGCACCTAAAGCAGTGGAATCACCAGCTAAGTCTATTTTAAAAGAAATTGCTCAAGAAGGCCGTAAATATGGTGTGTTCTTGATCCTTGCTACGCAAAGGCCAACGTTGTTAGATGAGACGATTACCGCTCAGCTAAATACGAAGTTAGTATTTCGGACGGTGCGTGGAACGGATATTGCTACATTAAAGGAAGAGACGGATCTGACAAATGAAGAGGGGAAGCGTCTGCCTTACTTACGTTCAGGTGATACGTTTGTTTCTTCGGCGGCTTTTGGGAGAACGGTTTTTATTCGGATTCGGACTGCGTATACACATAGTCCTCATTTATCGAATCCGTTTGATGAATTGGCCCAATTTCAGCAGGATAAGGATGATCAGGTTTTAGAGGCGCTTCGGGATTTGTTTCCTTTTTTCGATAGTGATTTTCTGCCGACGCTAGAGAAGTTAAACTCTAAGACGGGGTTGGGTTGGGACTTGCATCGTTTGCATCAGGAGCTGGAGCAGTGGGCGAGGGATGGCAAGATTAAGAGGGTGGAGTCTCCTTTTGCGACTCGATTTGAGTTGGTGTAGTGGTTGCAAAGTGAAAATAAGTTTGCATATAATATGCTTATTGACATCTTTTACATCTTGTCTGTGATTGGGTAGAGTAATCTAGGAAGCCTATCTCCAGAGAGCCGGGTCAGGTGAAAGCCGGTATAGGAATAGTAGATGAACATGGCCCATGAGACTTCCCTTCTGAACACGAGTCATATGACTGGTTTAAGTAGGAGGGGGCGCACACCAGCGATAACGGGTTGACCAGAGCGTATCCGAATCGGTTAAGGGTTCTATACGAAAATTGGGTGGTACCGCGTGATTTCAATCTCGCCCCAAACTTGAGGGGTGGGATTTTTATTTTTTTGTATACAGAAAGGAGCTTTTTAGATGGAAAAACAGAAGACATATTATATTACAACTCCGATTTATTATCCGAGTAGCAAGTTACATATCGGGCACACCTATACAACGGTGGCGGGTGATGTGATGGCGCGATATAAGCGGCTTAGAGGGTATGATGTGATGTACCTCACAGGAACGGATGAGCACGGACAAAAGATTCAACGGAAAGCAGAACAGATGGGTAAGACACCGATTGAATTTGTGGATGAGATCGTGGCTGGAATCAAAGAGTTATGGAGTAAACTAGATATTTCCTATGATGATTACATTCGTACTACGGAAGACCGTCATAAAAAAGTGGTACAAAAGATTTTTCAACGTTTTTTAGAGCAAGGGGATATCTACTTAGGTGAATATGAAGGTTTCTACTGTGTCGATTGTGAAGCGTTTTTCACGGACCGCCAATTAAAGGATGGAAACTGTCCGGATTGCGGACGCGCCGTTCATAAAATTAAAGAGAAAAGCTACTTTTTCCGTATGAGTAATTACGCGGATCGACTTGTTCAGTATTATGAAGAGCATCCCGAGTTTATTGAGCCTGCTTCGCGGAAAAACGAAATGATTCAAAACTTTATTAAGCCGGGCTTGGAAGATTTGTGTATTTCTCGATCTACTTTTAGCTGGGGAATTCCTCTACCAAACGATCCTGAGCAGGTGATGTATGTTTGGTTAGATGCACTGTCTAATTACATTACCGCAATTGGTTATGAAGCGGATGAGGAATCAATGCGACATAAATTTGCTAACTATTGGCCAGCAGATGTCCATTTGATCGGAAAAGATATTGTTCGTTTCCACAGTATTTATTGGCCTATTTTCCTGATGGCGCTTGATCTTCCGCTACCGAAGAAAGTCTTTGCTCATGGCTTTTTCTTGGTAAATGGGGATAAGATGTCCAAGTCGAAGGGAAATGTGATTGATCCTGTTTCATTGATCGATCGGTATGGTCTAGATGCATATCGCTATTTCCTCCTGCGAGAGGTTCCGTTTGGGCAAGATGGGGTATTCACGCCAGAGGCATTTGTGGAACGTGTAAATGCAGATCTCGCTAATGATCTGGGAAATTTATTACACCGGACTCTCACGATGGTGGAAAAGTATTTTAACGGTGTGATTCCGGCTTATGTAGAAGGAGCAACCCCTTATGATGCAGACTTACAAGGGCTTGTGCACCAAGTGGTGACGCGTTTTGAAAATGCGATGGAGAATCTCCAGTTTTCAGTGGCTCTATCTTCGGTGTGGGAGGTAGTGCGTGCAGGGAACAAGTACATCGAGAATAATGCTCCGTGGAATCTAGCGAAAGACCCTGCTAATCACTCTGTATTAGGCTCTGTACTATACTCTTTACTAGAAGTAGTTCGGATTGTAAGTGTTTGTATCCAACCATTCTTAGTAAAAACGCCCCTTTTCATCTGGGAGCAGATCGGAATTCAGACAGAGGAAGAGAAGAAGTGGGAAAGTATTTACCAGTTTGGAGAGCTTTGTTCGGGTGTACCGATTCATAAACAAAATCCAATCTTTCCGCGTTTAGACGGAAAATTGGAAGTGGAGGCAATCGTTCAAATGATGAAAGATACAGCAGCTTTGCATAAAGGAATCGATCAGGCGGAATCTGGAGCAGGAACGAAGCAAGAGGTAGTGGAAGTACAAAAACAGGATGACTTCATCAGCATTGATGAATTTATGAAGGTAGAGTTAAAAGTGGGCGAGATTCTCGAGGCAGAGCCAGTAAAAGGGGCAAATCGTCTTCTTAAGTTGCAACTAGATCTTGGAACTCAGAAACGTCAAGTAGTCTCTGGAATTGCTGAGTTTTATCAACCACAGGAGATTGTGGGTACGAAGGTGATTGTGGTTACCAATCTAAAACCAGTAAAATTACGGGGTGAGGAATCAGAAGGCATGATCCTAGCGGCGAAAGAAGGAGAGAGATTAGTGCTTTCTACGGTCTCTGCTGATATTCCGAATGGGACACGTGTAAAATAAAAGGGTGTAAGAGCAGGAGGATCATGATGGCAGGGGAGAATAGGACACTTCGTGAATGGCTCATGGCGGCTTTGGTGGCTACGGCGATTTTACTTATCTGTCGATATATTTTTTTCGCACCTTATCAAGTAAAAGGTGAATCGATGTATCCGACATTGAAGGGGAACGAGCTTTTGATCGTCAACAAGTTTATTTATAAGATCAAAGAGCCTAAATATGGAGAAATCGTCGTTTTCCACTCTTCGAAGGAGAAGGATTTCATTAAACGAGTGATTGGCCTACCTGGTGATCATATTAAAATTACCAATGGGAAGTTATTTCGTAACGAAAAAGAAGTAGGCGAGTCGTACATTGCAAATCAAATAGATCCCAGTACCTCTTTTGAAGAAGTGGTCGTGCCTAAAGGAGAAATTTATGTATTAGGCGATAATCGTCCTCATAGCGAGGATAGTCGTGCCATTGGTCCGGTCGATGAAAAAGAGATTGTCGGCCGAGCTGAACTTGTTCTAATGCCATTTAGCCAAATGCAACTACTCGAACCATAACGGTCCGCCTGGGGCTGTTTTTCCGTTAGGGAGGGTGATAAACATGATTTTTGACACACATACACACCTGAACGATAAACAATTTGATCAAGATCGAGAAGAAGTGATCCGCCGTGCGAAAGAAGAATACGGGGTTAGCTGGATGTTAAATGTAGGCTTTAACAGAGAGACGATTAAGTCTTCTATCGAGTTAGCGGAGAAATATGATTTTATTTATAGTGCGGTGGGTTGGCATCCGACAGATGCAATTACCTACCAAGAAGAGGATCTTGCTTATCTACGTAAATTAGCCGCGCATCCAAAAGTGATAGCATTGGGCGAGATGGGGTTAGACTATCACTGGGATACTTCTCCGAAAGAGGTACAAGCGCATGTTTTTAAAGAACAGATCCGACTTGCACGTGAAGTACAACTGCCTATTATCATTCATGATCGTGATGCGCACGAAGATGTGATTCGCATCCTCCAGTCTGAACATGCGGAAGAAGTAGGGGGTGTATTGCACTGTTTCGGGGGAGATGAGGCCATTATGGAAGCTGCTCTCGAAATGAATTTTTATATAGGACTGGGAGGTCCTGTTACCTTTAAAAATGCAAAGCTACCTAAAGAGATTGCTCGTTTGGTGCCGGAGGATCGCTTGTTATTAGAGACGGACTGTCCTTATCTAGCTCCGCATCCGTACAGAGGGAAAAGGAACGAAACCGGCTATGTGAGGCTTGTTGCGGAGCAGATCGCTGAGCTTCGAGGGATTCCCGTAGAGGAGCTTGCGCGGATTACAACAGATAATGCGATGAGGTTGTTTCGAGTTTCGGTGTGAACGTATCACAAGATAAAAGAGAAAAGTACAGTTGTTGCATATTACTATGATCCGAGCTGGAAGAGACTGTTCGACCACCGCTCAATACTGATCCTGCAGGGAAGCAAGAACTGTCCGCTCCGTGATACCCACACCATTTTGTTATATCCATCCGTTCATCCTCGTTTTGTAAAGGTTGTGTAAAGACATTGTCAGAGCTTCAAATACATGAAATGATCGTAGTAGAAGGCAGAAATGATACGGTTACTATTAAACGTGCTGTGAAAGCAGACACCATTGAAACCAGAGGCTCAGCGATTGGAAAAGAAGTAATGGATCAAGTGCGCCGTGCCCAATCCAAGAGGGGCGTCATAATATTTACTGACCCTGATTATGCAGGGGAACGAATTCGTCGAGTGATATCGCAAGAAGTGCCTGGAGTGAAACATGCTTTCTTACCACAAGATAAGGCAAGGGGTCGTAAGAAGATAGGGATTGAGCATGCAACATGTGAGGATATTCGCGAAGCATTGCTCCATGTGAGAAGTGAGATAGGGTATGAGCAAGTAGAGTCCATTTCTTGGGAAGACTATATCGATATGGGATTCACAGGGTTACCTGATTCGAGCCGCTTACGTCAGAAAGTAGCGGATCGTTTAGGGATCGGATTTGCAAATGCCAAAAACTTCTATCAGCGGCTTCATGCTTTGCAGGTTTCCAAAGAAGAACTGATTAGTGCCTGGTTACAGGTAAGAGAGGAACTAGGGGATGTCACATAGAACGATTTCACAAAATACGAAGCAAATTCTCGCCAAATATAAACTGGGCTTAAAAAAAAGCTTAGGCCAAAACTTTTTAACCGATGATCGTGTGTTAGAACGAATTGTGGATGCGGCGGACTTAGATGAACATGCAGGTGTGATTGAAATTGGTCCGGGGATCGGTGCTCTTACGGAACGTTTAAGTGAGCGTGCTAAGAAAGTGGTGGCTGTAGAGTTAGATCAACGTCTCATTCCTGTACTGAGAGAAATCTTTGAGAAGCAGTCAAATGTGGAAGTGATGCATGGTGACGCCTTGAAGGTAGACTTTCATGAGATTATTTCGGAAAACTTTGGGGAATGTAATAGTATTCACGTTGTGGCAAATCTTCCTTACTATGTTACTTCACCTATTTTGATTCGTTTATTAGAAGAGAGACTTCCTCTCCAAAATATCGTAATCATGATTCAAAAAGAGGTTGCCGATCGTCTAGTAGCGAAACCAGGGACCAAAGACTACGGCTCGCTTAGTGTTTTGGTCCAATATTACACAGAAACTTCCCTCGTTACCAGGGTCCCAAGCCATGTATTTGTGCCGAGGCCCAATGTGGATTCTGCTGTTGTGAAGTTATCGAGACGAGAGGCGCCTGCTGTGAATGTGTCGAATGAAAGTCTATTCTTTAAAATAGTAAGAGCATCCTTTGCCCAGCGTCGAAAAACACTATTAAACACACTCCATTCCCAGCTTTTTTCTCATTTAGCGAAATCAGATGTGGCAGACTTTCTGAATCAAGCGGGAATCGATCCACAAAGAAGAGGAGAAACCCTACATCTAGCTGAATTTGCAACGTTAACAGAAGCATGGGAGCATTTTTCTCAAGGAAGGTAGTGTGATTCGAGTTCCTTGACTCAAATCTGGAGGGATACTTGTGCATTTTTATCATCCACGAAGGGGTAAATGTAGCTTCGAGGAAATGATGTCTGAGATTCAGAAGTATGTGCGGGAAGATCCTAACTCGGAGTATAAGTTGATGATAGGGACCGACTCGATGACCCGTTATAAAGAGACTGTCTTTGTAACAGCGATTATTATACAAAGGGTTGGAAAAGGGGCGCTTTTCTTCTATACAAAGCGAACACATAGTCAGATGAAGGAATTACGTTATCGGATCTATCGTGAAACCGAGTATAGTTTGACTTGTGTGGATCTATTGAAAGAGCATGGATTCTTCCGTATGTTTTCTGATATACAGATGGAAATACATTTGGATATTGGACAACAGGGCGAGACGCGTAAGGTGATTCAAGAAGTAGTTGGATGGGTGACGGCAGTTGGATATCAAGCGAAAATTAAGCCGGAATCCTATGCGGCTTCCGCTGTAGCCGATCGATTTACACGATAAAAAATATGATTGACAAAAGGAATTACGGACTGCTATAATACCTGATTTGACTTCGAGCCTCGCTTGTTATATAATCTTCTACAAGTGAGGTGGTCGAATTTATGGGCAAAAATGCTCTATCTGAAATCAAGCTAACTCTGGACAGCTTTATTGGAGAAAGAATCCGATTAAAAGCGAACAGTGGACGCCGTAAGACCATTGAACGTACGGGTATATTAGAAGAAACATACCCTTCCGTTTTTATTGTGAAGTTAGATGAAGATCAACACGCCTTTGAACGCGTTTCATACAGTTATGCGGATATACTGACGGAATCAGTAGAGTTGAGAGTTTTTCAAAATGACCAACTCGTTCCAGTTAAGTACATCAGAGCTACTCAATAATCGGACAAGACCTCTATGGTCTTGTTTTTTTTACATAGATGGGCTTAGGGTAGCTGGGGAGTAATCCTCGGCTTTTCTTTTTTCATTTCGAGTATGGGAATACCATGGTACAATAGGAGGATCAGATACTTCGGAAGAGAAATGAACAAGGTGCTGGGGGGAAGAGAAATGTACACATCAGAAAAAGCACCCGCTAAGATCAATCTAACATTAGATGCACTCCGTAAACGCCCAGATGGCTATCACGATTTAGAGATGGTGATGACAACTGTTGATTTGGCTGACCGAATCGACCTTATGGATCTACCTTACTCAGGAGTTATGCTTGAAAGTACATCAGGCCTCGTTCCGCAAGATGAGCGGAATCTGGCATACCTTGCGGCGAAGTTACTACAACAAAAAACAGGTATTGATCGCGGTGTGAAGATAAAAATTTATAAGCATATTCCAGTAGCGGCAGGACTCGCTGGAGGGAGTAGCGATGCGGCAGCGACTCTGCGAGGATGTAATCGTTTATGGAATCTAGGTCTTTCATTGGAAGAATTGGCCGAGATCGGGGCTGAAATCGGTTCGGATGTACCGTTTTGTATCTATGGGGATACAGCTCTTGCAGAAGGTAGAGGGGAGATTTTAACACCTATTCTACCTCCCCCTAGTTGTTGGGTGGTGCTTGCAAAGCCAACGCATGGCGTTTCAACAGGAGATGTGTTTGGAAAACTTCAAGTGGACGAAATCACGACACATCCAAATACGAGAGCAATGGTTGATGCACTGCATGCCAGCTCATATGAAAAGGTAATTGCGAATCTAGGAAATGTACTAGAGCCTGTTACGATCGGCTTATATCCTGAAGTTTATAAGATCAAACAAAAGATGGAGCAATTCGGTGCCGACGGGGTCTTAATGTCCGGAAGTGGCCCTACGGTGTTTGGTTTGGTTCGAAAGGAATCACGAGCTAAGAGAATAGTAAATGGTCTTCGTGGCTTTTGTGATCAGGTTTTTGCCGTACGAATGTTAGGGGCTTAATTTGAGTCTACACTTGATTAAACCCGTACATAATGGTATATTTCCGTCATGATATTCGGATTTCCGGAGGTATTATGGATGGAAAAAGAGAAATGGAAGCGGAGCGCGAGACTAGTTGATTTAACGAATCAATTACTTGCTCAGCCCTATACACTAATCCCACTGACAACGTTTGCAAAGAGATATCAGTCTGCTAAGTCATCGATCAGTGAAGATCTAACGATTATTGATGAAGTTTTTCGTAGTGAAGGCAGCGGTGAATTAGAGACAGTAGCAGGAGCCGCGGGTGGAGTTCGCTATATCCCAAAACTGGATTTGGCACGCACAGAGGAAATTTTAGTAAAACTATGTGAGGAATTGGAGAAACCAGAGCGAATTTTACCAGGCGGCTTCTTATATATGTCTGATCTTTTGGGGGATCCCACATTGCTAAGTAGAGTAGGCCGGATTTGGGCCACTTTATTTGCTGGTGTTAAGATCGATGCCATTTTGACAGTCGAGATTAAAGGAATTCCATTAGCTTATGCTGTAGCAAACTATTTACGTGTCCCAGTCGTCATTGCCCGTTATGATTACCGGGTTACGGAAGGATCTGTTGTAACGGTTAACACTGTTTCCGGATCGAGTGGAAAGCTAAAGCCTCTTTCTTTATCTAAGAGAAGCCTGCCTCAAGGATCGCGTGTATTGATCATTGATGATTTTATGAAGGCTGGCGGAACGGTTCGTGGCTTGAAAGATCTATGTCTCGAGTTTGAAGCAACGGTGGTTGGTGTGGGAGTGCTAGCTGAGGCTCATGTTCCCGGACGATTCGTGGACGATTTTGTTTCTTTGATCAGTGTGTCGGAGATTCATGAGCGGGATCGTACCCTTCGAGTCGGGATTGGAAATGTGTTTAAGGATAAATTTGTTGAGTAAACAGAATCGAACAGAGAGGTGGAGAAGAATATGCAAAAAATTGAAACGAATCATGCGCCTCAAGCAATAGGCCCTTATGTGCAGGGGATGGTTGTAGGCGATATGATTTTTACATCAGGGCAGATTCCATTAACGGCTAAAGGAGAACTGGTTGCAGGTGGAATCGTGGAGCAAACGCACCAAGTCTTGCGAAATGTGGAAGCGGTTCTGCAAGAAGCAGGGGTGGGACTAACCCAAGTAGTGAAGACGACGCTTTTTATTAAAGATATGAATCAGTTCCAAACGATTAATGAGATTTATGCAGAATACTTTACGGATCATCGCCCTGCCCGTTCTTGTGTGGAAGTAGCACGTCTGCCTAAGGATGTCTTGATCGAAATGGAAGTAATTGCGGTTAAGAAATAGCACAACATCGTATTTGCATCCGAATATGGAGAAAAAATTTTACCTGAATCCCATTTTTTAGCAGGAAATAAACAATCGATCTCGAAATGTAGAACTATGTCATCTTTGGAAATGGGTGGTGTATGAGGATGCAAATAACAGATGTGCGTCTTAGAAAAGTAAATCGAGAAGGTAGAATGCGTGCGATTGCTTCCATTACGATCGATAGTGAATTTGTAGTACATGATATCCGCGTGATTGATGGAAATAATGGAATGTTTGTAGCAATGCCAAGTAAACGTACCCCGGATGGAGATTTCCGTGATATTGCACATCCAATCTCCCCTTCGAGCCGTGAAAAGATCGAAGCGGCTGTTTTGGAAGTGTATAATCGGACGGAAGATCCGGTGGATATGGTCCCTGTTCCGAGTGCAGTGATCATAGATGCATAAATTGTATAGATATGATCCAAAAAATCATCCTAGATAAGGATGATTTTTTGTCGTCTAAGCGGACTAGGATTCGTTGGTTGCAATCATGTATACTTTGGGATATATTCAGGGAGGAAGTTTGCTAGGAAACGGGGGCATAAATCGAGTATGCAGAATCTCTTTGCGGTGATCTTAGCAGCAGGGAAAGGTACAAGAATGAAGTCCAAAACGCACAAAGTTCTTCACCCTGTTTGCGGGAAGCCGATGGTACAGCACGTGATTGATCAATTACATGCGATAGGTACGTCGAAGACCATTATGGTAGTTGGTTATTTAGGAGAAACAGTAAAAGCGAAATTATCTTCGGAAGTATTATTTGCCCAGCAAGAACAACAACTTGGTACGGCTCATGCAGTTATGCAAGCAAAGCCTTTACTCCAAGACTTACAAGGCACAACGATTGTTTTAAATGGAGATCACCCTCTTTTTACGAGAGAAACCCTACAAAAACTTGTTGAGACACATCAAGAATCAGGAGCTGCGGCAACGGTTTTAACGGCTCATATGCAAGATGCTACCGGTTATGGACGGGTCGTCCGTTATGAAGATGGTAGTGTAGAGCGTATCGTTGAACATAAAGATGCTACGGATGATGAATTGCTCATTCAAGAAATAAATACAGGTACTTTCTGTTTTGATAATCAGAAATTGTTTGCTGCTCTAGAAAAAGTAAACAATGATAATGCGCAAGGTGAGTACTATCTTCCTGATGCCCTTACGATTCTACGTGAAGGCGGGGAGCGAATTAGTGCACAAGTGATTCAAGATGTAAATGAAGCGATGGGTGTAAACGATCGACTGCAGTTAGCGGAAGCAGAGAAGTTAATGCGTGAGCGAATCCTTCGCGGGCACATGCTAAATGGGGTTACGATTGTTCATCCTGAGAATACCTATATAGAAGCAGATGTCATCATCGGTGAGGATACCGTTATCGAACCGGGTTGTTTTTTACGTGGCCAAACGGTGATTGGGGAATCCTGCCGAATTGGACCTGGTGCGGACTTGAAAGATGTGTCTGTAGCCGACTCTAGTCGTATATCCTATACTGTGTTACATGAGAGCTCAATTGAGAAGAATGTAAGTGTAGGGCCTTTTGTATACGTACGTTCAGGTACAAAACTAGCGGAGGATGTAAAAGTAGGCTGTTTTGTAGATTTGAAGAAGGCTGAACTCGGATCGGGAACGAAGGTGTCCCATTTAGCATATGTAGGGGATGCTGAGGTTGGCGAGAATGTAAATATTGCTTGTGGTGTGGTAACAGTAAACTATGATGGAATTAGAAAGCATAAAACGACGATTAAAGCGGATTCATTTGTTGGTTGTAACGTGAATTTAGTGGCACCTGTTACGCTTGAGAAGGGTTCTTATGTAGCGGCAGGTTCAACGATTACAGATCGTGTTCCAGAAGATTCATTTGCGATTGCAAGACAGCGTCAGGTAACGAAAGAAGGCTACGCTAAGCTCCTTATGGAAAAGATTAAAGATAGTAACAAGTAAGCAGGAATTCGGAGGCACTCATCACATGTCAGTTAATCGCTCGCGTTTACAGATATTTAGTTGTAACTCAAACCCAGATTTGGCACAGAAAATTTGTGATCATATTGGTATTCCTCTTGGAGATGCTCAAGTTGGAAAATTTAGCGATGGAGAAATCCATATTAAGTTGAATGAAAGTGTTCGAGGATCGGATGTATATGTAATCCAATCTACATGTAACCCTGTCAATCAAAACCTTATGGAAATGTTAGTGATGGTAGATGCACTAAAGCGGGCATCTGCGGGGACGATTAATGTTGTACTACCTTATTATGGCTACGCGAGACAGGATCGTAAAGCGCGTGCTCGTGATCCGATTACTGCGAAGCTGGTGGCAAATTTAATTGAAACAGCAGGTGCAAATCGGGTCATTACGATGGATCTACATGCTACCCAAATTCAGGGCTTTTTTAATATCCCTGTCGATCATCTGCTGGGCGTGCCGATTTTAGCAGAATATTTTCAGAGTAAAAATCTCGAGGATATTGTCGTGGTTTCTCCAGATCATGGGGGTGTGATTCGTGCTCGTCGCCTAGCAGAGCGTCTAGGAGCTCCGATCGCGATTATTGATAAGCGTCGTCCAGAGCCTAATGTGTCCGAAGTGATGAATATTGTGGGTGATGTAAGAGGGAAGACAGCGATTATTATTGATGATTTAATCGATACGGCAGGAACGATTACACTTGCGGCTAATGCAATCTTGGACCAAGGTGCGAAAGAAGTGTTTGCTTGCTGTACGCATCCTGTGTTTTCGGGTCCGGCGATTTCTCGCATCCGTGAAGCGAGTATTACGGAGATGGTTGTAACGGACACCATCCCACTCCCAGATGATAAAAGGTTAGACAAAACGAAAGTCCTATCGGTTGCCCCGTTAATAGGTGAAGCAATCATGCGTGTTCATCATGAGCAATCAGTAAGTAAGCTATTCGACTAAGTTTGGTTAAGAGCACAACTTCTTAGAGGGGTTGTGCTATTTTTTACATAGAGAAATGAGGGAGTGGAACATGAAGTTAATCGTAGGACTAGGGAATCCAGGAAAGAAATACGAGTCTACACGTCATAATATTGGTTTCTGGGCAATTGACCGATTAAGTGAGCGCTGGGGAATCCCGTTAAACAAGGAGAAATGGAAGGGAATCATCGGGGAAGGGATGGTATGTGGAGAGAAAGTAATCCTACTAAAACCGATGACTTATATGAATTTATCCGGTGAATCGATTCGGCCCGCTATCGATTGGCTCAAGATGGGTATCGAGGATCTAGTTATCATCTATGACGAGATGGATCTACCTCTCGGAGAAGTGCGCCTACGTACGAAAGGGAGTGCAGGAGGTCATAACGGGATGAAGTCGACCATCGCCCATTTGGGAACAGATCAGTTCAAACGAATTCGTCTTGGGATTGGAAGACCGATTTCCCTTGCTGTGCCAGACTATGTATTATCACCGTTTTCGAAGGAAGAGTTGCCCTTTGCTGAGGATGCTGCTGATCGTGCATCCCAAGCTGTGGAGACATGGGTGGAGGAGTCATTTTTAATAGCCATGAATCGGTTTAATGGATGAGACCAGAATACATCTTTTACGAACGGCAATACTAAGACCAAATTGATTTCCTTAAGGGGGAGATCTACTTGGCTTGGGAATATATTTGCCCACATTGTCAGTTGGTTCAAGGACGCTTTGAGCAGAGTCAGGTGTCTGATGTACAACTGGGGTTGGATCGGTTGACCCCAGAAGAATGGCAGGATATAATAACCAATGATGAAGATGGTACGAATCGGATCTGGGTAACCTGCGACACATGTCAGCAGGTTTTTGACCAGTATCCAGAACGAACCGTATTACCCCACCTCTATTCGTAATGGCTGGGGTGATGGGTCATGAATTGATTTTCAGATAAATCCAAAAAAATAGTCTTGGCGATTGTAAGCTGAGGCTTCTTTTTTCTAGATTCGATGGAATATGAGGAGGAACACTGTGGGACCGCTCGTCTATCTGATGGAACAAGATCGAGATTTCCAGTCAACCGTAGCTGGACTGGAACAGGGCTTTAGAGAACAGCTGGTAACTGGTTTAACGGGTACGGCACGTTGCGTATACATAGCGGCGCTCTACCAAAAGACGAAACGCCCGCTTCTTTTGGTTGCGCATAATTTGAATCAAGCACAAAAAATGGTGGAAGACCTTCAAGAGCTACTACCAAAAGATGAAGTTCTTCTATATCCAGCAAATGAATTGGTGACAACGGAAATTGCGTTGGCAAGTCATGATACACTGCCTGAACGGATTGATGTATTATCAAAACTTTCGAAAAGGTTTCGTGGGGTTTTAGTGGTTCCTTTTTCGGGACTTCGGAAATTATTTCCCTCGAAGAAGCTTTTTGAAAAAAGCCATATTGAGATGGAAGTGGGGGCAAATTTGCCGATCGATCCGTTGGTGGAGCGATTGGTGAATGTAGGTTATGAACGCGTTGACTTGGTAGAAAAGCGTGGGGAATTTAGTGTTCGTGGTGGGATTGTGGATATTTATCCAGTACCCTTTGTAGATCCCGTTCGGATTGAGTGGTTTGATGATGAAGTAGATTCGATCCGCACGTTTCACGTAAGCACACAGCGATCTGTGGAAAAAGTGAATGCGATTACGGTTCCTCCTGCTCGAGAGCTATTTGCGAGTCAAGATATACTGAGACAGTCTGCTGAGCGAGTAGATGAAATATTACAAGCGCGATTGAAAAAAGTGCAAGATGAAACCTTGAGAGAGAAACTGAAGGAGCAGATTGGTTGGGATGTTGAACAGCTTCGTCAAGGGATGATGGTGACGGGGATTTATAAGTATGTTTCGCAGATCTACCCAGACTACCATAGTTTAATCGATTACATGCCTGCGGATACATATATTGTGTTAGATGAGCCGATGCGGATTGGGGAAAGTGCTCGTCAGATGGAGCGCGAGGAAGGAGAATGGCAGACGGCTTTATTGCAGCAAGGAGAGTTTCTGCCCCAGTTAAAAGTCTCGCTTTCGTTTGAAGAAGTGGTTTCGCATACGAAGCATTCCAGGGTTTATCTCTCTTTATTTATGAGACAGATTCCAGGTGCACAACCCCAAAATATCGTCCAATTCATTTGTAAAGGGATGCAACAGTTTCATGGTCAGATGCATGTTTTAAAGGCAGAATGGGACCGGTTCGTCAAAGCGAATTATCGGGTCATTTTTACTGCGAGTAGTGAAGAGCGTCTTGATCGATTGGAACGAGTTCTCTCTGATTATGGAATGGATGTGCACCGGGATAATTCAGAACAACCTTCTTTGCCAGGTAAGCCGGTTGTCCGTTTGCATGCCCTCCAAAGTGGGTTTGAACTAGGTTCGATGCGACTAGTTGTGATTACAGAGAGTGAAGTGTTTACGCAAAAGCAACGGCGCCCTCGTCGCTCGACTAAGCTGGATCACGCTGAAAAAATTAAGGATTATCAGGATTTAAAGCCTGGTGACTATGTTGTACATGTGAATCACGGGATTGGCCGCTATATAGGGATTGAAACGCTAAATGTGGGCGGACTTCATAAAGACTATCTTCATATTCAATATGCGAGTAATGATAAGCTCTATGTACCTGTTGAACAGATTGATCTCGTTCAAAAGTATGTAGGTGCGGAAGAGAAAACACCTAAGGTTTATAGTTTAGGTGGTAGTGAATGGAGCAAGGTAAAGAATAAAGTTCGTACTTCGGTACAAGATATCGCGCAGGATTTAATCGAGTTATACGCACAACGTCAAGAAGCAAAAGGATATTCCTTTCCTAAAGACTCATCGTTACAACGGGATTTTGAAGCGATGTTTCCTTATGAGGAGACCCCTGACCAACTGCGTTCGATTGAAGAGATTAAGAAGGATATGCAAAGCAGTCAATCAATGGATCGGCTTTTATGTGGAGACGTTGGATATGGGAAGACAGAAGTGGCAGTGCGGGCGGCTTTTAAGGCGGCAATGGATGGAAAACAGGTGGCTCTACTCGTTCCGACGACGATTTTGGCACAACAGCATTATGAAACGTTTCGAGAGAGATTTGCCGATTTCCCTGTGCAAGTTCGTGTGATGAGTCGTTTTCGTTCACGGAAAGAACAGAAAGAAACATTGGACGGATTGAAGAATGGGGTCGTTGATATCGTCATCGGAACGCATCGGCTACTTTCTAAGGAGATTCAGTATAAAGATCTCGGCCTCCTTATTATTGATGAAGAACAACGATTCGGTGTCAAACACAAAGAAAAGATTAAGCAACTCAAACATAATATTGATGTTTTAACTCTTACAGCTACCCCGATTCCTCGTACACTTCATATGGCGATGATGGGGGTAAGGGATCTCTCTGTGATTGAAACTCCGCCAGAGAACCGGTTCCCTGTGCAGACATATGTGTTGGAGTATTCAGGCGCCTTAGTACGGGAAGCGATTGAGCGTGAGATGGCGCGCGATGGACAGGTGTATTTCCTATATAATCAAGTTCACAATATCGATCAGATGGCTGAACAGATTCGCATGTTAGTGCCAGAAGCACGAGTGGCGATCGCTCATGGTCAGATGAATGAAAATGAACTAGAAAAAACGATGCTTGATTTCCTCGATGGTGAGTATGATGTTTTGGTGAGTACGACGATTATTGAGACTGGAGTCGATATTCCGAACGTGAATACGCTTATTATTCATGATGCAGATAAGATGGGACTATCACAGTTGTACCAGTTACGTGGCCGTGTGGGCCGTTCCAATCGGATCGCGTATGCTTATTTCACGTACCAGAGGGACAAAATCTTATCGGAAACGGCTGAAAAGCGCCTACAAGCGATTAAGGAGTTTACGGAGCTCGGGTCTGGATTTAAGATTGCGATGCGAGATCTATCGATCCGTGGGGCAGGGAATCTGCTCGGGGCTGAACAGCACGGACACATTGCTACAGTTGGTTTTGAACTGTATAGCCAGATGCTAAAAGAAGCTGTCGCTGAAATTCAAGGGAAGACACCGGTCGAAGAGAAAGAGATTCAAATTGAGATGAGTGTAGATGCATATTTGCCTACCGATTACATTCGCGATGAGAAACAAAAAATTGAGTTATATAAAAAGATTCGTGCTGTTACGGAACTGGCTGCAGTGGTAGAGTTAGAAGAGGAGATGGAAGATCGCTTTGGTGATTTACCGGAACCTGTACAAAACTTACTTAAAGTGGCTAAAATCCGTGCTTATGCGATTCGGTATGGGATGGAGAGTATCGAGCAAAAAGGTACAGAGATTACCTTGCGATTACGGGAAGCAGAGAATCAACGAATCGATGGCCAGAAGTTATTTAAGATTGCCCAGAACTTCCCAGGTCGGATTCGGCTTGCCGCAGGGCAAAAGATTGGGATAACATTTAAGATGGCAGGTCTGTCTACTCGTGCTGTTCTAGAAATGATTGAACAGTTTCTGATACAATATGAGACAGTACCTAAAATGAGAGGGGCCGAATCAAATGTCACAGTTCCGAAAGCGTAGGTGGGTTGCAGGAATGATTGCTCTTGCACTTGTCTTATCATCATTAGCAGCAGCGTGTACGTCTAAAAAAGAAACCGAAAAGAAACCAGATGCAACAGGGCAAGAACAGAAGCTCCCAGAGTTTAAACCTTTTGATACCAAGAGTCCCAAGGTTCTTGCTGAATATGAAGGTGGGAAAGTGGTAGAAGGAAAGTTTAATGCTTTCTTGAACGTGTTTGCCTTCTTACAACCTCAAGGTGTTCAGGGACTTTCTGATCCGAAAGCAAAGGAAGAGATGCTGAAAAATTTTGCGAGCTTTCATTTTATAGCTGAGAAAGATCCAAGTAAAAAAGGCGATTTTGCGAAAAAAGCTGAAGAAGACTTCAAGAAGGATGAACCGAATGTCTTGAAGATGTACCAACAATTTGGAAGTAAAGCGAAAACGGTGGATGAGGTTTTAAAAGAAAGAGGCACTACACGTGAGGACCTCAAAGAAATCCTTGGATTACTTGCACAACGTGAAGAGTATATCTATAATAACTTCGATTACGAGGATGCGAAGTTAAATCACATCTTGATCGGTCTTGAGCTTCCAGATGGTAAGAAAAGAACAGATGAAGAAGCGAAGAAACGTGCTTTAGAAGTAAAGCAGAAGCTAGAAAAGGGTGGGGACTTTAAGGCGCTTGCGAAGGAATACTCCGACGATCCTGGTTCGAAGGAAAATGCAGGCTCTTATGAAGGATCTCCGGCTCAATTTGTACCTGAATTTAAAAAGGCAGTCGAAACTCTCCCGTTAAACAAGATTAGTGATCCGGTCAAAACAGACTATGGGTATCATGTTATTAAGGTAACAGAGCGTGCTACCAAGAAGTTGAAGGATGTTAAGGATGAGCAGAAGCGCGCCGAGTATGCGGGGCCTGCTTTTGAAAAGTTCATGAAGGACTTTAAGGTAAAAATCTTATAATGGATCTGCGCAAACAGCTAAAAAAGCATCCGCTTTACAGCTTTTGATTAGATGAAAAAACGTCTCTAGATGCTTCATTCGTAGAGGCGTTTTTTTATTTATACAGAATCACTTTTTTGATATTTATACATTGAACCTTTTGGAATAAATAATGGAAGGCAGTCTCATACTATGGTCGTAAGATGGTAAGTCAAGGAATGATTGAATCTTTATAGGAAAGAGAGGCAATATTTTCTATGAAAGCAACCGGCATCGTTCGCCGGATCGATGATCTCGGGCGTGTGGTTATTCCCAAGGAAATACGCCGTACCCTTCGAATCCGTGAAGGAGATCCTTTGGAAATATTCGTCGATCGTGATGGAGAGGTAATTTTAAAAAAATACTCACCCATCGGTGAACTTAGTAACTTTGCACAAGAGTATACAGAAGCTTTGTATGAAAACTTGCAACATACTACGCTGATCTGTGATCGAGATAGCGTGATTGCAGTAGCAGGAGCATCCAAAAAAGAATATTTGGAGAAGCCTATAGGTGAAATAGTGGAGTTAGCGATGGAGCATCGACGTCCCCAATCAGATACTTCACAAAGTACAGTTGAAATTTTAAAAGGGAGTCCCGAAGAGTATCAATCTTATATTATCGTCCCTATTATTGCAGGTGGAGATCCTATTGGAGCTGTGATTTTAATCTCCAAGAAGGATGGTACAAGGATTGGTGATATGGAAGCGAAATTAGCAGGTACTGCCGCATCGTTTCTTGGGAAGCAAATGGAACAATAGGATTGGAGAAACGCCCTTATCTAAACGGATAGGGTGTTTTTTTGTGTATAATGGAGGACATGTACAATGAAAGGCGGAGCGGAGATTGTGGAGAAGTCATTTATCAAAGGAGCCACGATTCTAGGCTTGGCGGGGCTTGTTTGTAAAATACTAGGGGCTATATATCGGATTCCTTATCAAAATATAACAGGTAATGAAGGCATGTATGTGTACCAGCAAGTGTATCCGTTATTTAGCACTTTGATTATATTGGCGACTGCTGGATTTCCGCTTGCGATCTCGAAGGTGGTATCAGAGCGGGTTGCGGTAGGGGATGAGGTAGGTGCCAAGCAAGTATATTATGTATCATCAATGGGTCTACTCATAACGGGTGTGTTCTTTTTCTCCCTTTTATTTTTTGGGGCACCTTGGTTTGCGCAGTGGATGGGGAATGAAGCGATGTTGACTCTGCCGATTGAAACGGTTTCGTTTGCACTCTTAGTCATCCCGGTAATGGCTGCGGCAAGAGGATATTTTCAAGGTTATCAAGATATGATGCCAACAGCTGTCTCGCAAGTGATTGAGCAGTTTGTGCGCGTTTTTACGATCCTGATTCTGTCCTACTTGATGATTACGCTGGGATATGGTCCGGTTTATGCCGGGGCTGGTGCTGTGTTTGGATCTTTTACGGGTGCGGTAGCAGGTTTTATCGTCCTTCTGGTCTATATGAGAAAGAAGGGGGTTGAACGGACAGCGGGAGCAGGTGTTAAAATAAGACAACCTTTAAAAAGGAAACGAGAAGTATTAAAAGAGGTATTTCTGATTGCGTTCCCGATTTGTCTGGGATCACTGGTATTACCACTATATCAATTAGTGGACTCCTTTACAGTGGCCAATATTTTAGAACAGGAGAAGGGGGAAGCCTTTGCGATTGCTCAGAAGGGGATTTACGATCGTGGACAACCTCTTATTCAGTTTGCATCTTTTTTTGCGGCGGCTATTTCATTATCGCTTGTGCCATCGATAGCGGATCTGCGAGCACGCGGTGAAGTGGAGAAGGCAGAGAAACGAGCCCGCCTAGCACTACGGGTTACGTGGATGTTAGGATTGCCTGCTTCTATCGGATTGTTTATGATAGCTGAGCCGGTAAATGTGATGTTATTTGAGGATTCCGCGGGCTCTACTGCGCTCGCGATACTCGCTTTTTCCGCCTTTTTTTCTACATTAGGGATTACATCAGTTGGGGTTCTGCAGGGTTTTGGGAAGCTATACTTACCCGTTCTTTTCTTGTTTTTGGGTTCGATTCTGAAGATTGGATTGAATTATAATCTGATTCCACATCTGGGGATAGAGGGGGCGGCTTGGGCTTCCGTAATGGCTTATGCGCTTTCTACATATCTGACTCTGCGAGCCTGCCTGCAGCAGTTTACTGGTAAAATGGGGAACAAAGGGGCTCAGATCTGGGGCAGTGTACTCACGATTCTCTTGTTAGTTGTTAGCACGAAAGGAGTCCTCGAGATGCTTCGCTTGGGATTTGGTGAGGCCCATGGTCGGGTGAGCATGACGTTTATCTCTCTTGTTACGGTAATAGTTGGGGTCTTGGTCTATATCTTTGCGCTGTTTCGTTTTCATCTCATTTCAGATGAGGACTTAGAACAACTCCCAAAACTGCAATCAATGGTTCATAAATTTCGTTGGCTAAGAAGATAAAGGTGGTGTGAGTGATGAAACAGACTATTACGATCGTAGGTTTAGGATTTGGGGATGAAACAAGCTTAAATATCGGGACGTGGAATTTATTACAGAATGCCCCTGTGATTTGGCTTCGAACCGTAAAGCATCCAGTTGTGGACTGGATGAAGAACCAAGGGGCTTCCTTTCATTCGTTTGATGAGGTGTATGAAAAGCATCACCAATTTGAAGAAGTGTATGAAGAAATCGCATCCCAATTAATCGGATTAGCGAAAGAGCATCGGCAAGTGGTGTACGCAGTTCCAGGACACCCGATGGTGGCGGAGCGTACGGTTCAGATCTTGTTACAAGAGCAGACGGAGGCAGAAATCGACGTAGAAATCATGGGTGGAGGGAGCTTCTTAGATGCGGCTTTTGCAAGACTACAGATTGACCCGATCGAAGGATTTCAAATGGTGGACGGAAATGATGTAAAGGCACATCAATTGAATCCGCGTATGCATATATTGGTGGGACAGGTATATGATCGATTCATTGCGTCTGATGTGAAGTTAAGCCTCATGGAGGTATATCCAGCTGATCACAATGTCATAATCGGTACGGCTCTAGGGATTCCAAGCTTAGAAAAGGTCGTGGAAGTTCCTCTGTACGAGTTAGATCATGCGGATTTGTTTACGGATTTATCAACGGTATATGTGCCTCCTGTACGTCAAGAGAGTTCGTTATACAGACAGTTTGATTATTTGGTGGAAGTGATTGAAACCCTGCGTAGTCCTGACGGCTGCCCTTGGGATCGTAAACAGACACATGAGAGCCTGCGCCCTTATTTGATTGAGGAAGCATATGAAGCGATCGAAGCGATCCATAATGGAGATGAGGATTCGTTAGCGGATGAGCTAGGGGATGTGTTGCTTCAAGTACTCCTTCATGCCCAAATCGGACGAGATGAGGGAACGTTTGACATTCGTGATGTGATTGAGAATCTAACAGAAAAAATGATCAGACGACATCCGCACGTGTTTGGAGAAACAGAGGTAACGGATTCGGATCAAGTGATTTCGAATTGGCAAGAGATTAAAAAGCAGGAACGTGGGGAATATGGACAAGAAGATGAGTCGATCTTGTCAGGAATCCCAAAAGAGTATCCAACCCTTTTAAAGTCATTTGAGATGCAGAAAAAAGCGGCTAAGATCGGTTTTGATTGGGACTCCGTGGAAGGTGTTTTATTAAAAGTGCGTGAGGAATTGGCTGAGGTGGTACAAGCGGAAAACCAAGCAGAACGGGAAGAGGAATTGGGAGACTTGCTATTTGCTCTCGGCTCACTAGCACGATGGCTACAAGTCGATCCAGAACTAGCACTAATTCGTGCCAATCAAAAATTCCTGTATCGGTTCTCTTATTTGGAGGAAAAAGCAAATGAGCTAGGGCAGTCTATTCAAGAGATATCGATGGAACAGCTAGATGCTTGGTGGAATGAGGCAAAAAATGTTTGATGATCGCTTACTACACCAAACGCATGTTTGGCAGGATTTTAAGTAGGTAAACAGAACAACTCTGTTATCCCTCCACACATGCGAAAGACGAATATGGGGGAGACATATAGATGCGTTTAGATAAGTTTTTAAAAGTATCTCGTTTGGTTAAGAGAAGAACCTTAGCCAAAGAGGTATGCGATCAAGGACGAGTGAAAGTAAACGGAAAAGTGGTGAAAGCAGGGACGGTTGTGGCTGTAGGGGATGAAATATCCATTCGTTTTGGCCAAAAAGTGGTGACAGCAAATGTACTGCGCTTGCTTGAACATGTGAGGAAAGAAGAAGCAGATACGATGTATGAGATCGTTAAAGAAGAACAAGTAGCTGATTCCGGTCGGATTGATACGGAAGGAGAAGGCGGGTTCTAATCTTGTCCTCCCCCCCATAAGATGTACCATAAAGGGGGCGTGTTAGATGGAGGAACGAAGACAACGACCTCATGAAATTATCTGTAAAAATCGAAACATGCTTGAAGTGAGCGGGGTAGTTGGCGTTGAAAGCTTTGATAGCGAGGAATTTTTGCTAGGGACGGATTGCGGTTACTTGGGAATCCGGGGACGTGAGCTTCATATCAAAAACCTAGACCTCATGTCTGGAATGGTAACGATTGAAGGGCAGTTTGATGATATTAGTTATCTAGATACGAATACACCCCCATCCGAACGGCAAAAAAACTTGTTAGGCAGGTTATTTAAGTGACCCTACATACTCAGTATCTGACCATGCTTCTCATGCTAGGTTCTGGCTTTTGTTTAGGTGTTATCTTAGATACCTATCGGGTATTGAAAGGACGCTTCCACATACGTGGTTGGGCAGTGTCGTTGATTGACTTGCTTTATTGGTTTGTTTGTAGTGGCTTAGTTTTTAGTGTACTCTTCTGGAGTAACTGGGGAGAACTTCGTTTCTATATTTTTCTGGCCATTATATTGGGAGTTTTTCTCTACTATCAATGGTTAAGCAAAGTCACGACACGTCTAATTGAGATATGTATCCGTGTGGTAGAATGGATTATTCAATTTCATATCAAAGCCACCCAGGTGATTGTGATTCGCCCTATTCTGTTTACGATCGGGCTCATCCGCAAACTTCTTTTGTTCGTACTTCAACTTTTTTGGAAGATGCTCCAGATTTTCTGTAGGCCCCTTCTATGGCTATGTAGACCGATTACGAAGCGAATCGAACCTCATGTACGTCCTTATATCAATCGAGGAGTCCTGCTGGGGAAGAAATGGATAGAAAAATGGAGACAGCGTAAGAAAAAGGATGATTTAGAATGACTCAACATCGTAATAATTCGAAAGTACTTACCTTTCGTCAACCAACAACTGACACACCAGATCTAGATTTCGCAACTCAGGCACGTACTCCCATTCGGAAACTTCATCCAAAAGCAAAACGACGCCGGCTCATCTGGCTAGTAAGTGCGATCCTATTTTTTATTTGGTTCGGAGTACAGCTTGTGATCCAGCAGATGAAAATTTGGGATCGTGAAGATATATTGGCAAAGAAGTCCCAAGAGCTGGAGAAACTTAGACAGGAATCCCAGCGATTGGACCAGGATTTGCAAAGACTAGAGGACCCAAAATATCTACTAGAGCAAGCCCATCGTCTAGGCTATGGCAAGAAGAACGAACAAAATTTTGAATTGGAATCCGAATAGATCGTAATCAACTCCCGCCCCATGGGAGTTTTATTTTACCTAAGGAATCCCCTAGAGAAAAAGTTTAGATAAACAGTTGACAATGGTGCTTTATATGTAATAGAATTAAGCATGTTGTTAGAAGATATAATAATGTCGCGGGGTGGAGCAGTGGTAGCTCGTCGGGCTCATAACCCGAAGGTCGCAGGTTCGAGTCCTGTCCCCGCAACCAAATATGGCGGTGTAGCTCAGCTGGCTAGAGCGTACGGTTCATACCCGTGAGGTCAGGGGTTCGAGCCCCTTCGCCGCTACCAAATGGTAAGAGAGGAGAAGGCGGGAAGCTCCCTGAAAAGGGAACGGATTCCGTCTTTTTTTCATGACTTTAAAAAATGAAATGATTTCATGTGGATGTAAAATACATATGAAGGAAGTAGGAGTTCGTGTGGATGTCATAATTAAAAAAATTAAGTTTACCACCATTAACAAGACATACACCGAACTAGTCCGTGACTGGCGCGGGAGGTATTGTTTTGCAACACAATATGCAAATCCAGATGGAAAACGAATTTTCCTTACTTACTACTTTGTTCGCAAAGGATATACGATTTCAAAAGTTTTTCATCGGAACGGGGAGTTTCTTTACTATTATTGTGATGTGATGCAAATGCACCAGACAGGGCGATTACGTTACGTTATGGTTGACCTTTTGTTTGATCTAATTGTACATCCAGACGGCCATTATGACTTGATTGATATAGATGAGTTTGCGGATTCCTTAGAAAAAGGGCATTTGAAGAAACGGCAACAGGTTCACGCACTGCGAACATTGGATCAAATGATTCGGTTACAGACAGAGGGTAAACTGATCCCTCCGTTTATCCAAGATGCGAAGATGTTCCCAGTACCCCCTGCACCAAGTAAAAGACGTGTGTAGATGAAACTCGACAAATCTTCTTTTATGAAAGACGAGTAATAAGAAGATTTGTCGGACGAACAGCGACATCTTTTTGATTTGACAAGATGTGACGATAAAACCCTAGCTTGTACACCCGATGTACAGGTTAGGGTTTCTTTCGTTTTGACATACATTCTTCTTCAAGGGCTTGAAACCCCTGACATGGTTCTTTGGCAGAGTGTGTCGATAACTTTTTTCTTGACCGGGTGTGATTTTGACAAACTTATCTGATTTCCTCTGTTTATAATGAGTGACACAAACTGTTAAACGGGGGTGCAAAGCCAAATGATGGAAATGATGACACGGATCAAACATATTTGGAAGTCACCGATGAAAAAGATAAGAAGCGGATCGCATCGAGTTCATAAGAGACTCATCTCATGGAATGTACCGATTATGGTGATGGGCTTTTTATTGGGTAGAGCGTTAATATTGGAATCTGTTTCCCCATTTGCTTTGGCGTATCTAGCGGTGATGCTTTTTCTCAGTAGGAAGCAATGGCCAGTTGTGATGGCATCTCTCATCGTGGGAGCCACTACCATCTCGATGATTCATGCGGGGAAGATTACCGCCTATCTTGTTTTGTTGCTCGGTGTGTATAAGTTGTTTCAAACGTTTGGCAAGGCGACGTTGTATTCAGCTCCCATGATCGTGTTAACCAGTAGCATGCTTGGAAATATGGTAGCCATCTGGTATTTTGATACCTTTACCAATTATCAGTATTTATTAGCTGGAGTAGACATTTTGATCAGTTTTATTCTTACCTTCATTTTTGTTCAGGCGCTCCCGGTTTTCACGGTAAAGCGGAATAAAGCCGGCTTAAAGCACGAGGAAATGGTCTGCTTGGTGATTCTATTAGGCTCCGTGATGACAGGGACGCTGGGCTGGGCGATCGCGGACTTAGAGATTGTAAATATCGTTTCACGTTACTTGATTCTTGTTCTAGCCATTGTCGGTGGGTCGATGCTGGGTTCGTCGATGGGGGTTGTGACGGGTTTGATTCTCCATCTATCGAATCCAAAATCGGTTCTGCAGATTAGTTTATTAGCATTTGCGGGCTTATTGGCTGGATTGTTTAAGGAGGGGAAGAGGCTAGGGGTTGCGATCGGTTTTTTACTCGGCACAACCATTCTAAGCTTGTACGGAGCTCCCCCACCGAACCTGTGGATATCGATGCAAGAAACACTGCTAGCACTGCTACTCTTTTTCTTAACACCGGATCGTTTGTTTCACACAGTGGCTAAGTTTGTTCCAGGTACGTGGGAGAATCAGATGGAACAACAGGACTACGTTAGGCGCTTGCGTGATGTGACAGCGGCTAAAGTGGAGCATTTTACGAATCTATTTTATGAACTGGCGAGTAGTTTTCGGGAAGATATGACGAAGCAACAGCGAGAAGATGAGGATCAAGTCCATCAATTTGTTACGACCACGATGGAACATAGTTGTATGGGGTGCGCCCAATTTCAGCAATGTTGGGAAGGCAATATCATGAAAACCTATCAAGGGATGACGAGTCTGATGACCGTCGTTGAACAGGTAGGGGCACGGAATCATGTGCCGATCCCACAAGCTTGGGATGAATATTGTATTAGGCCGGATCAGGTTGTTCGTAGCTTTCAGGATCAGTATGCGCATTATGAGCACACACTGTATTGGCGAGACAAGATTAAAGATACTCGGAGATTGGTGGGGGATCAATTGACGGGTATGGCGGAAGTGATGGACAAGCTGGCGACGGAGATTCGTATCGAGACACAAGTGATGCACGCTCAAGAAGAACAGATTCACGCGGCTCTGGATGAATTAGGGATACAGTTTCAGCGAGTCGAAATTTTAAATCTAGCGGAGGGGAAAGTAGAGATAGAAGTTTTCCTTCCTCATCAGGATTTGTTTGATGAATGTAAAAAACTAATTGCCCCTTTGATGACTGAAGTGTTAGGGGAGCCGATCAGCGTATATCGGAAAGTGGTACAGGACGGTACACAAGGAGCGATTATTACCCTTGGATCTGCACAGCGTTTTGAGTTGAAATCGGGTGTAGCCAACGCAGCCAAGGGAGGAGCGATGGTATCCGGTGATAGCTACTGTTACATGAACTTGGGGACGGGCCGGTTTGCAGTGGCATTAAGTGATGGCATGGGGAATGGTCAAAGAGCACAAGAGGAGAGCAATGCAGCGTTGAAGTTACTACGCCGGTTGCTCCAAGCGGGCATGAATGAAGAACGAGCTGTCGAGACAATCAATTCGATCCTAAGTTTGCGAACGTCTGATGAAGTGTTTGCTACGATAGATTTGGCGATGATCGATTTGAATTCGGCAAAGGGTCGGTTTATGAAGATCGGTTCAACCCCCGGATTTATCAAACGGGGGAAAAAGGTCCTAAAACTTTCTGCTTCTAATCCGCCGATTGGGATTTTGAAGGAGATTGATGTAGAACCGATTGAAACGCAATTACAAGCAGGTGATCTGATCGTGATGATGACAGATGGAATCTATGATGCGGCACATAATACGGTGAATAAGGATGCGTTTATCACCAAGATCATTAACGAAATCGATACCAAAGATCCACAGGACTTTGCCGATTGTCTGCTAGAAAAGATTGTCCGATATCGTCAGGGAGAGATTCCAGATGATATGACGGTTCTAGTATCCAAAGTAGAGAAGCACACATCCGAATGGTCTACGATTCGCCTATCGAATGTGCGACCGATCGAACGTCCACAGGAAGTACCGAACAGCTAGGGGATTTGCTTCTTTTTGAGAAAAGACATAACATCAGTAGTATAAGTGAGTGAAGGAGTCCCTAGAGTGATCTAGGGGCTTTTGGACTGTTTTATCTTGAAATTAGGTGACAGAACGGGAGGTGTGGTTGCAATGTTGAGAGAAATGGTTGATCGTGTCATGCAACAGGAATTAAGGATTCCAGAATATGCCTCCATTTTAGTGGCCGTTTCTGGAGGACCTGATTCAATCGCATTGTTACATATTTTGAAAGACCTCTCACAGGAGTACAACTGGAGGATGGGCGTGATTCATGTGAATCACCAGTTGCGCGGAGAAGAAAGCTTGTTAGATGAGCAGTATGTAAAAGAGATTTGTTCCCAGTTAGGGGTTTCTTGCTGGGTTGAGTGGGTGGATGTGAGGGGAGCTTTGCGTCAAGAGGGTGGAAATAAACAAGATATCGCGAGAAGGCTTCGGTACGAGGCGCTTGCTAAGGTAGCAAAGAGGGAATCATTTGGCTATGTTGCTTTGGGACACCATCAAGATGATCAAGCTGAGACGATTTTAATGAGATTGATTCGCGGAACTCATTCTTCGGGTTTGATTGGAATTCCGATCCGAAGGAAGTGGGACGATCTGGAGCTGATTCGCCCCCTCTTATCCAGCTCCAGAAAGATGATTGATACATACTGTAATCAGCAGCACCTTATGCCTCGAACCGATCAAAGTAATCTCTCAAAGGAATATACGCGTAACTTCTTACGTCTTCAAATCTTCCCAGAGCTAGAAAAGATGAATCCGAAGGTAAAAGAAACCATCTCACAGTTAGGTGCCCGTATGCTTGAAGAAGAAGAAGTTTGGAAAGAATGGGAGAATAAGGCGTTAGAGGGAATTTCGTTGTCACAAGATCATAGGCAAGTGTCATGGTCTCGTAAGAGGTTTCAGGATCTATCTATTGCTTTACAGCGTAGAGTAGTTAAACTAATATTAAGTAGTCTGGAATGGTTGTCAGATGTAGAAATTACATATTCTCGTATCGAACAGATTCGTCATTGGATCTCATCACCTGCTCCTAGTGGTGAAATCCATTTGGAGAAAGGGATTATAGTACGGAAAAGCTATGAGATCGTCACAATTCTGAAACAATCCAGCAAGGACGAAGCAACCACACTGACATGGGAAGAATTAAAATTGAATATACCAGGAAAGACGGAGTACCATCCATCTCTTGGTGCAATAGAAGCTTGTTTGTTTGACCAGCCTCCGCCAGAGGAATGGTTCTTTTCGCTACCATCTGCGGTTTTTGATTATGAACAGGTGCCCACTAGTTCGTTTTTTGTTCGTCCTCGAAAGGCGGGCGATCGAATGAGTTGTTTCGGCCTTCACGGTACAAAAAAGGTAAAAGAGCTCATGATCGAGAAACAAATCCCTAGACATTTGAGGGATCTAATCCCTGTTGTTCACATAGATGACCAAGTCTTATGGATTCCGGGTGTGAGAAGGTCTGCCATGGCTCCTGTTACAAATCAGACGAGCTACTATTTGTATTTACGATGGCATTCTTATAAAATGTTAGAATGATTTTGCTGGGTATACATAAATGATTGTTTTAGGGGGGCCATTCATGCATCAAGATGTGAAAGAAGTATTGATTTCAGAGGAGAAGATCCAATCCAAAGTAAAGGAATTAGGGAAGCTCTTATCGGACGAATATGCTAATACGCTTCCGCTTTGTGTGGGCATATTAAAAGGGGCAGCTCCGTTTATGGCTGATTTAACACGCGCGATAAGCATTCCGCTTGAGATGGATTTTATGGCAGTATCGAGCTATGGTGCGTCTACTAAATCTTCAGGAGTGGTACGAATCCTGAAAGATCTAGACTCTTCGGTAGAAGGAAGAGACGTCTTGATTATGGAAGATATTATTGATACGGGCCTAACATTAAGCTATCTAATCGAGTTGTTAAAAGGGCGTAACGCAAAGTCAGTAAAAGTTGTTACGTTACTGAATAAACCAGCTCGACGCAAAGTGGACTTGGTCCCTGATTATTGTGGATATGAAATCCCTGACGAATTCGTCATTGGGTATGGTCTAGATTATCGTGAGATTTATCGCAACCTACCGTACATCGGTATTTTGAAGGAAGAAGTATATTCTTCTTAGTTAGTTTGATCTTTTTTGACCAACTATTGTTTCGTTTCAAATGGCTATGGTAAAATGAAAAAAGTGGATCGAGAGGAGGCCAGGGATGAAAAACTTCTTCCTTAGGAATGGAATACTATATGCAATTCTCATCCTTGTGACCATTGGGGTCGTAAATTTGGTGGCTAACTCTGGGAATGACCTGGAGCAGCTTAACACCACTCAGTTTAAACAAAAAATAGAGCAGAAGCAGATTATCGATGCGAAACTTCTGCCTGAGGGATTTACTTACCGTATTGATGGTAAGATGAAAGACCCAAAAGATCCAAAGAAAACGAAGATGTATTCAACTCAGACTCCTATGATGGAGAGTGACATCGTTAAGTTACTGGAAACGAATCAGATATCGTATACGACAAGTCCTCCAAAGCAAGAGTCGATTTGGGTTACTGCGCTTTCTACGATTATTCCTTTAGTTATTGTTCTCTTACTGTTTTTCTTCTTACTGAACAACGCCCAGGGTGGCGGCAATCGAGTTATGAACTTTGGTAAGAGTAAGGCTAGATTATATAACGATGAGAAGAAGCGTGTCACATTTCACGATGTGGCAGGTGCTGATGAGGAAAAGCAAGAGCTTGTTGAGATTGTTGACTTCCTCAAAGATAATCGTCGTTTTGTCGCGATGGGTGCACGGATTCCGAAGGGCGTACTTCTTGTAGGGCCTCCAGGGACAGGAAAAACCCTCCTTGCACGGGCCGTGGCTGGAGAAGCCAAAGTGCCTTTCTTCTCCATCAGTGGTTCGGACTTTGTTGAGATGTTTGTAGGGGTGGGTGCTTCCCGTGTTCGTGATCTATTTGAACAGGCGAAGAAAAATGCGCCTTGTATTATCTTCATCGACGAGATCGATGCGGTAGGTCGTCAACGTGGAGCGGGTTTAGGCGGCGGTCACGATGAGCGTGAGCAGACATTGAACCAGTTACTCGTTGAGATGGATGGATTTGATGGCAATTCTGGAATCATTATGATAGCAGCGACGAACCGTCCTGATATCTTGGATCCTGCTTTGTTACGACCAGGTCGTTTTGACCGACAAATCCTCGTGAGTCGTCCAGATGTTAAAGGTCGTGAAGCGATTCTAAAGGTACATGCTCGCAACAAGCCAATAGCTGAAAGCGTAAAATTGAAAGTGATTGCTCAGCGTACAACGGGCTTCTCTGGTGCAGATTTAGAGAACTTGTTAAACGAAGCGGCACTTCTTGCGGCTCGTGAAAATAAGAAGAAAATTACCATGGATGAAGTCGACGAAGCGGTTGACCGTGTGATTGCAGGTCCTGCTAAGAAGAGCCGTGTGGTTAGCGAGAAAGAACGTAAAATCGTTGCGTATCATGAAGCAGGTCATGCTATTGTCGGATATTACGTACCAAATGCAGATATTGTCCACAAAGTAACGATTGTACCGCGTGGGCAAGCAGGTGGATATGTGATGTCCTTACCAAAAGAAGATCGCTATCTTGCTACGAAGGGAGAACTCCTTGATCGCGTGACAGGGATCTTGGGGGGACGTGTGGCGGAAGAAATTATCTTTGGTGAAGTTAGTACAGGCGCTAGCAATGACTTCGAAAAGGCCACGGCAATCGTGCGGTCGATGATTACGGAATATGGTATGAGTGATCGCTTAGCCACCATGCAGTTTGGTCGTTCTCAAGGGCAGGTGTTCCTAGGACGCGATATTGGTCATGAGCAGAACTACAGTGATCAAGTGGCGTATGAAATTGACTCAGAGATGCAGGAACTCATTCGTACATGTTATAAGCGTGCGATGGATATTTTAAATGAGCGTAGAGATCAGTTAGAGCTCCTAGCCCAAACACTATTGTCTAGAGAAACGCTGGATGAAGAGCAAATCAAGCAGTTACTCGATACAGGTAAGATTGACGATAAGCCTGTAGACGATGATGTGAAAGTGAATATCCAAGGGAAAGAAGAGTTGGATGTAGAGCCTTCGATTGAGGAAAAAGTTGACGAAGCTCCAGAAACTCCTAATGACTTGGATGATGTGAAGCCAACTGATGTAGATGAAAAAGATGAGAAGAAAGACGATCCAAAATAAAAAAGGGGGGCGAGTGATTCGCCTCTTTTTTTTGTACGAGAGTAAGAAACATTTTTAGGGAGGCATCTCTTTTATGTCCGATTATGTAGTAAGAGCCATATCAAAAGATGGCGGTTTCCGTGGCTTTGCTGCGAATACAACTCAGTTAGTTCAAGAGTTACAAAGAAAGCATGTTACATTCCCTACAGCAAGTGCGGCCCTCGGAAGAACGGCCACGATGGGTGCGCTCATGGGTTTAGAGTTAAAGAACAAAAAAGATGTAGTAACCATTCAAGTAAAAGGCGATGGGCCGCTTGGTGAGGTCATGGTCGTGGCCAATGGTGAGGGGCATGTGCGTGGTTATGTCGATCAACCTGATGTGATGATTCCGTTAAAAGAAAATGGAAAAATTGACGTATCGGGTGGGATAGGACAAGGGTATATTTACATCATGAGAGATATTGGGATGCGGGAGCCTTACCGAGGATCAGCCCCTATTGTATCGGGAGAGTTAGCAGAAGACTTTACTTACTACTACTCCACTTCAGAACAAGTACCTTCTTCGATTGGGCTAGGTGTAATCGTCAATCGGGATCAAATTCTCGTTGCGGGTGGCTATATGATTCAGGTTTTGCCTGGTGCGAGTGATGAGTCCATCAATGAATTAGAGAAGCGAATCATGGAGATACCATCTGTGACTTCTCTGCTCGAAAGCGGGTTAACTCCTGAAGATATGTTGTATCGTCTGCTCGGGGACGATGCTGAAATCTTGGGTCGTAAAACCATCGAGTTCCGATGTTCGTGTTCTCTGGAGAAGACTAAATCGATGTTAGCGAGCTTAGGGAAAAAGGAGCTACAAGATATCATCGAGCAGGATGGAAAAGCAGAGGTGGTTTGTCATTTCTGCAATTCTAAGTATCACTTTTCGAAGGAAGAGCTTGAGGAGATACTGGAGGGGATTTCGGGCCTAGATTAATGGATAACATATTTAATTGATGGTTCACTCTAAACTTGATAAGATAAAGGCAATAAAATCCCTATCCTTACTCGGAAATAGGAGGACAAATAATGAAAGTGGCAAATAGCATTCTAGACCTAATCGGCTCTACTCCCCTTGTAAAACTAAACCATATCGTAGGAAAAGCCGATGCAGATATATATTTGAAATTAGAATTCTTTAACCCAGGTGGAAGTGTAAAAGACCGAATCGCCAAAAGCATGATCGAGGAAGCAGAGAAGCGTGGTGAACTAAAGCCAGGGAGTGTGATTATTGAGCCGACTAGTGGTAATACCGGAATTGGACTCGCTATGGTAGCGGCAGCGAAGGGATATCCTGCTATTCTTGTTATGCCAGATACGATGAGCATGGAGCGCCGTAATTTACTTCGAGCCTATGGAGCGGAAATCATTTTGACACCCGGAGCGGAAGGCATGCGGGGCGCCATTGTAAAAGCAACGGAGCTAGCGGAAGCAAATCCAGAATACTTTATGCCTCAACAATTTAATAATATGGATAATGTAAAAGTGCATATTGAAACCACAGCACTCGAGTTATTGGAACAGGTTGATGGAGAATTGGATGCTTTTGTAGCAGGTGTTGGAACAGGAGGGACGATTACGGGTGTGGGAACGGTTTTAAAAGAAAAAATTCCACATGTTCAAGTCGTTGCGGTAGAGCCATCCGCTTCTCCTGTCTTATCTGGTGGTAAGCCGGGTCCACATAAAATCCAAGGGATTGGGGCTGGTTTCGTTCCGAAGATTTTAAACACCGAGATTTACGATGAGGTTATGCAAGTTGATATTGAAGATGCGTTCGAATTTGCTCGCAAATTAGCTCGTGAAGAAGGAGTTTTAGGAGGAATTTCTTCAGGGGCTGCGGTATCAGCTGCCTTGAGAGTAGCACGTCGCCTCGGTGCCGGGAAGAAGGTTGTGGCTGTTATTCCGAGTAGTGGGGAGAGGTATTTAACCACACCGCTATATCAGTTTGAATAGGGGAAATCTAGAAAAGGGATACGTATCAACCATAGTTGGTTTCATACGTGTCCTTTTTTATTGACACCTAGAACAGAATCCACCCAGTTTGTCAAGAACGAAAGATGAACCATTCTCGTTTTTATGCTAGAATAGGAAGACATTATATTTGAGTTGAGATGAGCGAAATAATGATTTGTATGATCGATAACTATGATTCGTTTACGTACAATTTGGTCCAGTATTTTGGTGATCTGGGCGAAGTCTTGTGGGTTGTACGAAACGATCAAGTCACAATAGAAGAATTAGAAGAGCGTTCTTTATCGGCAATCATTATCTCACCTGGCCCGGGATCTCCAGAGGAGGCCGGGATTTCGATGGAAGTGATTCGTACCTTTGCTGGAAAAATTCCGATACTCGGTGTATGTTTGGGCCACCAGGCGATAGCAGAAGTCTTCGGAGGAAATGTGGTCCGAGCCAAGAGGCCAATGCATGGGAAGGTGTCAGAGATATTTCATGATGGAAAAGGGGTATTTTCTCATTTACCAAACCCGATTATCGCGACCCGCTACCACTCGCTGATGGTAGCACGTCATGCACTCCCGATGGATCTCGAGATTACGGCTGAGACATTAGAGAAAGAGATTATGGGGATTCGGCATCGTACTTTTGCTATCGAGGGTGTTCAGTTTCATCCTGAATCAATCTTAAGTGAGTCTGGCAAGCAGATGCTTGCTAATTTTCTTCAGACTTATGTCAAGTAGGAGGCAGTTACTATGAAGGGATTCCGGGTGGGGAACCGAGAGTTGCCTATCGGAAAACGAACATTGGTCATGGGAATTCTAAATGTGACTCCGGATTCTTTTTCGGATGGGGGTCACTATCAAACAGTGGAACGTGCTCTCCTGCATGCGAAGAAACTGGTTGACGAGGGGGCTGACTTGCTTGATATCGGTGGGGAATCGACTAGGCCTGGAGCTGAGACAGTCTCATTGGATGAAGAATTAGCGCGTGTGATTCCGGTTGTAAAACGAATTACATCTGAGCTTGATATTCCTGTTTCGATTGATACGTATAAGGCACAAGTTGCGAAGGAAGCGATTCAATCTGGCGCCCATATCATCAATGATGTCTGGGGAGCGAAAAAAGATCCGTTAATGGCAAGCGTGATGTCTGAGCTAGATGTCCCGGTAATCCTGATGCATAATCGTGAGGTTCCAGAGTATCAAGATTTAATAGCAGATGTGAAAAAGGATCTACAAGATTCGATCCAGCTTGTGATGCGAGCAGGAGTGAAGCCAGAGCGGATCTGGCTAGACCCCGGTATTGGCTTTGCTAAGAACTTGCAGGAAAATGTGCAGGTCATGCAACATGTAGATCAATTGGTGGAGATGGGATACCCTGTACTACTGGGGACATCCCGTAAATCGATGATTGGGAAAATCTTAGATCTTCCCCCTGATGAAAGAGTAGAGGGAACACTGGCTACGGTTGGTTTTGGAATTCAAAAAGGCTGCCAGATCATGAGAGTCCACGATGTCCAAGAAACGGTACGATTCTGCCGAATGATGGATACTTTGGTGTACACGCCCCTTGACTAGGAGGAGACGAGAATGGATCATATATTTTTCGAGAAAATGCTGTTTTATGGTTATCATGGAGCGTTTCCAGAAGAAAATAAACTAGGCCAACGCTTTCAGATCGATCTAAAGTTGTTTCTCTCCTTACAAGAAGCGGGATACACGGATGATTTAACGCTCACAGTCGATTATGGTAAAGTGTACGAAACGGTTCAGCAGATTGTCGAAGGGGCTCCGTTTAAATTAGTGGAGAAGCTTGCTGAAGAAATCGCTACTCGTCTGTTATCTGGGTATCCACTTGATGAGGTTGTGGTTCGTGTTACGAAGCCAGATCCGCCCATTCCGGGGTATTATCAATCGGTTGGGGTTGAGATTAGACGGGGGAAGCGATAATGGTACGTGCATATGTAGGATTAGGTGCCAATATAGGAGACCCTGTTCGGCAGTTAAAGCAAGCCATAAGGCTGATTCAAGACACACCTGATATACAAGTTCGAACATGCTCCTCGATCTATCGCTCTGATCCAGTGGACTATCTTAATCAGCCCGATTTTTATAATATGGTAGCAGAGTTAGAAACGACTTTATCGGCAGAAGCACTTCTTAGGCGATGTCAGGAAGTAGAACAAGAATTGAAACGTGTGAGGGTGATCCGCTACGGACCTCGTACGATTGATATAGATATTTTACTTTATGATCAGCTGTTGATCCAAAAAGAAAATTTAGAAGTCCCACACCCGAAGATGAAAGATCGTTCATTTGTGGTTCTTCCATTGGCAGAGGTCGTGGGGGATACAGAACGTTTTTTGATACCAGGAACCAGTGAATCTCTGGGTGATTGGGTAAAACAAATAGGAAATCCTCGGGGAATCCTCAAGCTAGAACCTATGCTTACGAAAAGGGAGGAGGAAAAAACAAATGTGGAAAATCGGAAATGTTGAGTTGAAGAATCAAGTTGTTTTAGCGCCAATGGCTGGGGTGTGTAATCCTGCCTTTCGCCTGATCGCAAAAGAGTTTGGAGCCGGTCTCGTCTGTGCAGAGATGGTAAGTGATAAGGCGATCTTACATGGTAATAAACGGACGAAAGAAATGTTGTTTGTCGATGAACGAGAGAAGCCTCTTAGTTTACAAATCGTAGGCGGAGATCGTGAGACCCTAGTGGGAGCGGCGAAAGTGGTTGACCAATGTACGAATGCAGATATCATTGATATTAATATGGGGTGCCCTGTACCGAAAGTCGTAAACAATGATTCAGGAGCGAAGTGGCTTCTAGATCCAAATAAAATCTATGAAATGGTCTCCGCGGTAGTAGAAGTGGTCGATAAGCCGGTTACGGTAAAGATGCGCATTGGTTGGGATGAAGATCATATTTATGCGATTGAAAATGCCCAAGCAGTGGAGCGCGCAGGTGGCTCAGGTATAGCCGTACATGGCCGTACTCGTGTGCAGATGTACAAAGGAAAAGCCGATTGGAATATTATCCGCGATGTGAAGCAAGCTGTTTCGATTCCGGTTATCGGAAACGGAGACGTGGCATCACCAGAAGACGCGCGTAAGATGTTAGACTTAACGGGCTGTGACGGTGTGATGATCGGACGTGCGGCTCTGGGGAATCCGTGGATGCTTTACCGTACGGTTGAATATTTGACTAATGGAACACTCGCTCCAGACCCAAGCGCAAGCGAGAAGATGAGGATTGCTATTCTTCATATGGATCGTTTGGTCGCGCTACGGGGTGAGTCGGTGGCAGTTCGTGAGATGCGTAAACATGCTGCGTGGTACCTAAAAGGGCTGCGTAACTCGAATATCATCAAGGATGCAGTAAATGAGCAAGAAACAAGAGATGGTATGGCGAATTTATTAGTAGGTTTTGCGGAGCAAGTAGAGAAAAGCGAAGCTGATATAGAAGCGAAGGCTGTTTAATAAGAGGGTTAAGGGGAGTTGAAGTTCAAGTGCAAGAGGAATTGAATGAGTTGTTGCAAGTACGTCGTGAGAAACTACAAAATCTACGTGATCGTGGAGTAGATCCGTTTGGTCAGAAATTTATTCGCACTCATCATGCAGCGGATGTGACAAGCCGGTTTGAACCATTTAGTAAAGAAGAGCTGGCCCAGCGGGAAGAGAAGGTAGCCATTGCAGGGCGTCTTATGGCAAAGCGGGTACAGGGGAAAGCTTCTTTTGCTCATCTTCAAGATCAAACCGGACGTGTACAAATCTACGTACGCCTTGATGTAGTAGGTGATGAGCAGTATGAGACGTTCCAAACGGCGGACATAGGGGACTATATCGGGATTCACGGTATTATGATGAAGACAAATCGCGGAGAATTAAGTGTTCGCGCACAAGAGGTTTCTTTCTTGAGTAAATCTCTTCGCCCACTACCTGAAAAATATCATGGGCTTAAAGATGTAGAGCAACGTTACCGGAAACGTTATCTAGATTTGATTATGAATCCGGAGGTTAAAGATACGTTTATTGCTCGTAGCCAAGTGATTAGCTCCATGCGTAACTATCTAAATAACCATGGCTATCTGGAAGTAGAAACACCTACCTTGCATCGGATTGCTGGCGGAGCGAGTGCTCGTCCCTTTGTAACGCACCATAATACTCTGGATATGACGCTTTATATGAGGATCGCATTAGAGCTTCCGTTAAAACGGCTTATTGTAGGCGGATTAGAAAAAGTATACGAGATTGGACGAGCATACCGGAATGAAGGAGTTTCTACACGTCATAACCCTGAGTTTACGATGCTGGAATTATATGAAGCGTATGCAGATTATCACGATATCATGGACCTAACCGAAAATATGATTGCGCATATCGCTCTAGAAGTTTGTGGTACAACGAAAGTCAACTACCAGGGGGAAGAAATCGATCTCTCCGTAGGTTGGACGCGGAAATCGATGACAGATCTGATTCAAGAACATGTAGGAGTCGATTTCATGGCACAGATGACGGATGAAGAAGCTCGTGCCATTGCAAAGGAACATGGTGTGCATGTAGAACCTACGATGTCATTTGGACATGTTGTAAATGAATTCTTTGAGCAAAAGATCGAGCACTTATTGATTCAACCTACCTTCGTAACGGGACATCCAGTAGCGATCTCCCCATTGGCTAAGAAAAATGTAGATGACCCACGATTTACGGATCGTTTTGAACTGTTCATCGTTGGGCGTGAACATGCAAACGCCTTTACAGAGCTAAATGACCCGATTGATCAACGTCAGCGTTTCGAAGCTCAAGTGAGTGAAAAAGCGGCTGGTAACGACGAAGCGCATCCTATGGATGAAGATTACTTGGAAGCGATGGAGTACGGGATGCCTCCAACAGGTGGTTTAGGAATCGGAATGGATCGCTTAGTTATGCTTTTGACTGATTCACCATCGATTCGTGATGTGTTGCTCTTTCCGCATATGCGCGACACGCAAGAATAGAAAATAAAAAGCACGGGGATTATGGTCTTTCGTGCTTTTTATTCTTACTAAACACATTTGTAGATTGATAGAGTGGTTGCCAACTGGGGCGTTTTGCGAATAAAATAGAAGAAAAAATGGAGTTACGAATAGGAATAGATAGAGTTGACGTATTTTTCACATTACTTTTATTGGGTTAGTGGCTATAAATAGAAGAAATTTCGTGGGATGGAAGATGTTAGTTTTATTAGGTTTCATTTTTCCAAGCACTTTTTATGAAATAGGCTGTTATAATAGATCTATGTAAACTAGTGCACAAAGGGAGGAACAAGTATGGGTCCCAAAAAAGAGAACCGAAGATTATTTGGACAAGGTTCCCAACTACCACAACAACCAAAACGCATGAATTTACCGCAGATGCGCGAACGGACCGGCGATGTAGAGGGAAAACCCGTTGATCGTCAACAGCAACAGGTTCTCTCTTTCTTATCTAGTTTGCAATCAAACTTTACTTCGCTCGTTCGTTTAGTTGAAAAGCGGCTAACGTACGATAAAACAAAAGAACAAGCATTTGAACGATTATATCAAGAGATGGATTCGATGAAGCAGGATCAAGAATTAACGAATCTGAGGCCGCTTTACATAGATTTGATCTTATTGCATGATCGGATGGAAATGATCTATAAAGATGGTGCGGAGAATGGAAGCCTCTCACCCGAAGTAGCTGAGTTACTTAAATCGTTAAATGGAGAGTTAATGGAGATCCTCTATAGACGTGGAGTAGAACCTATTTTCTTAGAATCGATTACATTTGATCCTCGTTATCAAGAAGTCGTTCAAGTGGTACCAACTGAGGTACAAGAAGAAGACAATGAGATTGCAGCAGTAGTCCGTAACGGATTCCGCTATAAAGAGGTCATTCTGCGACCTGCAAAAGTGATTATAAAGAAACATCGTGTATAAGTAACAGAACCATCTTCCCTGAAGGAGTGAAGTCATTGGGTAGAGTAGTAGGGATCGACTTAGGAACAACATATTCCGCCATTTCCGTTGTGAACAAGTTTGGCAAGCCCGAAATCTTGGTGAACCGAGAGGGAGAACGTATCACCCCTTCGGTTGTTTTATTTGATGGGGAAGACCCTATCGTAGGTAGTATCGCGAAACGATCAGCAGTGGCAAGCCCTTTTAATGTGATCCAGTTTGTAAAGCGTCAGGTAGGGGACAAGAACTGGCGCTTTATTACCGAACAGAAAGAAGTGTATTCACCTGAAGAGATATCTGCCATCATCTTACGCCGACTAAAGGAAGATGCAGAGACACTCACAGGAGAAAAGATAACAGATGCAGTTATTACCGTTCCTGCCTATTTCGATGATGCCCAGCGTAAAGCGACACAAGATGCAGGCAAGATTGCCGGCTTAAATGTATTGCGAATCATCAATGAGCCGACTGCGGCTGCTCTTGCTTATGGATTAGATAAAATGGATCAACGTCAAACGATCATGGTATATGACCTCGGAGGTGGAACGTTCGATGTGACGATCATGAGGTTATCACCAGAAGGGCTTCGGGTTTTATCTACGGGTGGAGCAAAAAATCTAGGTGGTTGTGACTTTGACAATGAGGTTATGAATTATCTAAATGAAGAATTCCGTGCACAAAGTGATATTGACCTATTAGAGGATCCGATGTATGAGCAAGATCTTCGGGATAAAGCGGAGATTGCGAAAAAAACGTTATCTTCCAGAGAGCGTACCAATGTATTTATCTCGGTCGGGGGTCATAATGCATCTATTACCCTCACCCGTCAAAAATTTGATGAGTTAACGAGTTCTTTGTTGCAATTGACCCGTGTCATCATGGAACAAGTGCTAGCTGACGCAGGCCTCCAATGGAAAGATATTGACCGTGTCTTGATGGTCGGAGGCTCTACCCGTATGAGGTCTGTGCCAGCTCTCATCGAGCGTGTGACAGGAATCCGCCCGTCGCTAGATGTGAATCCGGACGAGGTTGTGGCGATGGGTGCCTCGATCCAAGGAACCCTCTTACATATGAAAGCGGGGCTTTCTGATCCTAATTTGCTCAAGGCTTTTCCTGCTGTCGAAGTTCAAGATGTGAATTCGCATAGCTTGGGTGTGGTTGCATTAGATGAAAATGGAGCGGAAGTAAACTCGATTGTACTGAAAAAAGATACTGTCATTCCTGCCCGGGTAAGCGGTCATTATACGACTACAGTAGATGATCAAACCCAACTTCATATTCAAGTAACAGAAGGAGAGAGTAGCGACCTCGACTTTGTAAAGGTTGTAGGGGATGGGATGATTGAGCTTCCTAATTATGCGAAGGGTGCTCCCTTAGAAGTGATATTTGAGTACGATAGTGATGGAATTATCCATGTATCCGTCATCGACTCAACAGCGGGTGCTCTGCTTGGCGAAATTAATATTGAACGTACTTCTAACCTGACAGATGAGGAAGTAATGGAGAAGCAACAACGGGTGGCACAACTTGCTATAAGTTGATGTTTCGAAGCAAAAAAGGGTTTTGACTAGATTTTCTAGTTAAGTCCCTTTTTTGCTTTAAGAGGATGATGATAGAGTGAAATGTGACAAAAAAAAGGAATTTAAATAGATCATAGAGAAAATGAAATGGTATGATGGGGGCATGGAAATTTGTTGAGGATAAACTTGGAAGCGAGGAAATGAAATGCAAGACACTAGCATGATTCCTACTTTTATAGTGAATCTGTTTAAAGAAACGTTACCAGAAGAACAGCCAGAGATCTTTGAATCTAAGATTCCTGTAGAGGGTCATGAAGGGGCTTACTATTTTGGACGATTCCATCCTTCAGGGAAAGTCTTGGTGGTACGAGAAGATGGTTCTGTGCCATTTTTCGAGGAAGTAGAGCCCGTTGTCGAACGCGTATTGCAATATGAAAGCCTCAAAAAATCCAATGATTTATTATATGTGCTTCTTACAGGCGAGCAAGAGATGTATCAAAGCTTGGTACAGATGTTAGAAGAGATAAAGAATCATTATGAAGAACACATGGACCTTTTCCCAAAAGAAGAGTTTCAACGTGTCACCCAGACATCACATGTATTATTTGTGCAACAAGGCGATTTAGAAAAGGCTAACGAGGAGTTAAACCAGCTAGCGAGTAACATGTATCGAAACCATGAAATTACCCCTAGTAACTTGATGAAGTTAAAGGCTTTACATATATCCGTTGCACAGCTTTTTCAGAAACAGATCTTAACCTACAATAAAACGACTCAAGATGAGCGTGTCGTGGTAGAGTATTTGTATCGTCATACCCCCATTTGGAAATTTAACTGGCGCGGCGTATTACGAGACTTAAAATCTGTCCAGAAGCAAATTGCCACTGGCTTGTCCAAAGAGCTGCTTGAGGATTCGACTGTGACTCATTTATTTAGCAAGGGGGCATCCCTGTCACAGGAAGAGAAAGAAGCGGTGATGGATCAAGTAGTGAATCATAAAACAGAAGTAGTGATGGAATTGATGAAGGAGTTAGAACATGATTTAAACCAAGTATAGCCCTACTATGGGTTATACTTGGTTTTTTCGTCATTGTCATGTTACACGTTCAAAAGGGGTGCTTCGTCATCAAGTGCTTCCTTCTCGCCTTTTGCTATGTTTACTCTAAATAGCAGAATAATCCCAACGACGAAGAAGAACACGAGAGACAAAATGCCTAATCGACTCGAACCGCTTAATTGACCAACTAAAGCAAAAACAAATGGGCCCAGGATAGAGGCGCATTTACCAGTTAGACTAAAGAAACCGAAAAATTCCGTATTATGGTAGACTGGAACCATACGACTAAAGATCGAGCGGCTAATGGCTTGGCTTCCTCCTTGGACGAGTCCAACTAATCCAGCAAGGATATAGAAATGCATAGCCGATTGCATGTAATATCCGATACAAACTAAGATGAGATAGGTAAATAGCGTAATAAATAGAGTGATTTTAGACCCTACTTTCTCCGCTATCTTTCCAAATAACAAGGTACTCGGGAAGCCGATAAATTGGGTTAGGAGAAGAGCAGTGATAAGGTGTGTGGTCCCGATGCCGATTTCTTTTCCATAGATGGTAGCCATTTTAATAATCGTATTAATTCCATCATTGAAAAACCAAAATGCGATCAGAAACTTTATTAGTTCTGGGTATTTTGTTATTTTACTAAGTGTGTGACGAACATCTTGAAACCCAATTCGTGTCCATTGCCAAGCACTTCTTTTTTCGGAAGCTATCTTTTTTTCAGGGACATTTCGAAATAGCGGGATGGCAAACAGAAACCACCAGACTCCAACGGAAGCCAGTGAAATTTGGGTAGCAGTGGTAGTGGTGACCCCAAACATCTCGGCATTTAAGATAAAATACAGTTGGGCCGCGAGGAGGATTCCCCCACCAACATAGCCATAGGAGTAGCCGACACTCGATACGTAATCCCTTTTTTCTGGTGGGGCGATATCAGTTAAAAATGCATCATAGAAAACATTTGCTCCAGAAAAGGCGATCGTTCCGATACATATGAGTAAAGAGGCCCAAATCCAATTGCCTGCTCCAATGGTAAACATGAGTAGACAAGAGATAGCACCGATATAAGTAAAGAAACGTAGAAATATTTTTTTAGAACCACTAGCATCTGCGATAGCTCCCAAGATTGGGGATAAGAGTAAGACGAATAGGGAGGCAATTGAATCTGTGTATCCCCAGTAAGCAGTCGCTGTTCCTGGGTCCAGCCCCTCGGCCGCTGTATCGGAAAAAAACGTTGGCATTACAGCAGCGATAATGGTTGTGGCAAATGCCGAGTTGGCCCAGTCATAAAGAGCCCAACTACGGATGACTTTACGATTCAGAATAATTCCTCCTTGTATAATGTAAGATGAAAGCGATTTTATTTAGTGTATCATAACCCTGAGAACGATAGTTAAATAGGAATGGGGGATTCAAATGGATCCGAAGAAAAAGAAATCTTCGATCGGAACATGGTTAGCTAGTTTGGCGCTTTTGCTCATTACGTTTGGTTCCAAGTTAAAAGTACTTTTTCCACTCCTGAAAGTAGGAAAATTTTTACCTACCCTTCTTTCGATGATCCTCTCGATTTGGGCATATACGTTGATTGCTCCTTTTCAAGTGGCCTTTGGTTTCGTTATGATGATTTTGATTCATGAGATTGGACATGTATTAGCTGCTAAACAAAGAGGGTTGCCTGTATCTGCTCCTGCTTTTATCCCCTTTGTAGGTGCATTTATTACGATGAAAAAGCAACCACGGGATGCAGAAACGGAAGCTTTTATCGCTTTGGGTGGACCTTTACTAGGAACAGTTGGAGCGCTGGGCTGTTGGATACTTGGTTATGTGACAGGTGATTCCTTCTATTACATGATTGCTTATATTGGTTTTTTCTTAAATGTGTTTAACCTCGTTCCCATTCATCCACTAGATGGTGGACGAATCGTGGTTGCGATTTCGCGCTGGTTCTGGGTGCTCGGTTTAATAATGGGCCTAGTGTTGATTATCTATCTGAGAAGCATTTTACTGTCAATCATTTATGTGATGTTTGTATATCAATTATATGCAAAGTATGTAAGAAAGAAGAAACCGATGAGGCAACAAAGATCGAGAATCGAGATGCTATCCGTAAAGTTGGACCCACATCGATTTGAAGAAGTAGGAGCATACATACCAAGTGAATTACACAGGCGAGAGCTTGATTATCGCTACTATACAGATCGTGCAAGCAAGAGAGCTTTTTTAGATGTGTTTTACCCTAGCTTAGGGCGAATTGCAACCATACCAGACCTACATGCTGAGATAAAACGGGTTCACTTAATACGTACTCTCATGACGGATGATGGAAAAATAGAGTTTGTCATTGAAATGGAGTATCGTCCCTTTTATCAGGAGCATGAGGCGAATTCCCCTGAGGATAAGAGATATTATGACGTTTCTAAAAAACATAGACTCCTATATGGTGTTTCTTACCTAGGGCTTGCTACATTGTTGCTCTATATGATGTGGATTACCCAAGCGATGGTACCGGAGGTTAGGTAAGAGGGAACCCCCTGATAAATTGATTATCAGGGGGTTCGTGAGTTTATTTGACCGAAACGGTCTTCTCCACATGCTCGTGTAACTTGATAGAGGGTTTTTCTACATGCAGTTGTACATGATACTTACCTGACTCAGCAAAGCTATAGTCCTTCGTGTATTCTCCAGCTTTACCTTCCGAAACATCGATAAATTGGTGCTTCTTATCGCCTTCTTTCCAGATTTCAAACTTCACGTTAGCGCCTGTTAACGGCTTGCCCTTTGCATCCATCACATGGCCCATTAGTGAAAATGACTTACCCTTTTCGATCGAATCTGGAAGCATGATATGAAGGCTGGCTTTTTGCTCTCCGTGTTGGTGACCATGCTCTTCCGCTTTTTGCTCTCCTACTTGAAACGTTCCTTCGGCCATCTTATGATCCTTGTCGGTATATACATGAACGATTACATGATAAGTGCCTGCATCCTTAAAGGAGTCACTAGCTGTGTAATCTCCGTTCGATATATGCTTTGCAGGGTATTGTTTATGATCTGTGCTTGTCCCTTTCCAAACTTCAAACTCCACCTTCGCATTTGTTACCCCGTTCTCCCCTTGCTTAACATTTGCTTGGAAAGTTACAGGGTCACCCGTATTTGATTTATCTGGATTTGCTCGGAATGAAACAGATAGTTCTCCAGTCGCTTGAGTCTGTTTGTTCTGATTCTCTGTTGGTTTCGTACCGCCACATCCACTTACCAACGACACAATAGCCACAACACAGATAGACGAGATCAATAACTTCATTTTCTTTTTCATAATAAAAAACTCCCTTTCAAAATAGTAGTGATATGATTTATAACTAACTAACAGACTATTTCAGATCATAAAATGAGAGACAAAAGCCCTAAAGTCGACCGATCAGTCTAAAAGCATCTATTGAGTATTCATGTACCCCTGCTCAAACGCAAATCGAGTCAACTGCACTCGATTACTAACATGCAATTTTTGCATAATATTCTTCAAATGATTTTTCACCGTATACTCCGAAATGGTGAGCAAGTGAGCAATATCCTTGTTGCTATTTCCTAGTGCCACTAACGATAGGATTTCCTGTTCCCGAGATGTTAAGCGATGTTCTTGCTGTGTTTTCGTCTGGCCCATAAACTCAGTTAAAATCCTTTTTGCTATTTCCTTGGAAATAGGGGCATCATCTTTCATGATGGCATGTAAATAGTCTAACCATATCGAAGGGTTTAAGTTCTTTAGCAAGTAGCCTTGTGCCCCTTTTTTTAGTGCTTCAAATAGATCGGCTACATCGTCCGATACTGTGACCATGACGATTTTGATATGAGGTAGTTCTGCTTTTAGTATTCGGGTTGCGTCTAATCCATTTAGTACGGGCATATTGATATCCATTAATACAAGGTCGGGTAATAACTCTTTACAAAGATGGATTATTTCTTTTCCGTTTGTTGCTTCCCCAATCACATGAAAAGCAGGATCGCTTCCTAAAATGATTTTGATGGCGGCTCTAGCGTGTTCATGGTCATCACCAATTAAAACTCGGTATTTGCTCATTTTAAGAGACTCCTTTTTCAACCCACACTTTGGTTTTTCCCATTTCGTGCGTGATGGAGAATGTAGCTCCTAGTTCTTCTGCACGATCTCGCATCATTTTACAGCCAAATCGATCGGCGTGTTCCAAGGGATCTGTCTGATATCCCTGACCGTCATCCTCTATTTCAAGACGCCATCCGTGAGTGGTAGGTCGGATGTGAAGAAAAACATAAGTCGCTTGTCCAGCATGCTTGTATACGTTAGTAAAGGCCTCTTGGATGATGGCGATGAGCTCTGTCTGTTCTTTTAAAGTGAAGGAATCCTCATGAATCTTTAATTGAACAGATACGGGAATCCCCATCTTTTTCTCAAATTCGCTTACGAGTTCATCTATTTGCTGACTCCACGTCATCGGAATTAATTGGGTCCCTTCTTTTAATGTAGCGATGGAGTGGCGTACATAGTTATGAATTTGATGTAAGTTGTTTCGAATGGGGCTCCATTCGAGATTAGGCTGTTGTTTTTCGAGTAAATCGAGTTGGACGGAGCATAAAAATAAAGTCTGGGCGATTCCATCATGTAATTCCCTTGCGATTCGTTCCCGTTCCTGTAGGACCGCTTTTTCGGCAAGTTCGTTCTCTAAGCGTTTTTTCAGTTGTTCATATCGGGCAAATAATAATCGCGAGACTGTTAAAGTGACGAAAAGCACGATCAAGGGAGAGAGCCAGTTTCCCATTTCCATCGAGATATGGGATAACAAAAAATCATGACGGATATACTCCCAAAGACCGATCACGATTGTGGGCAACAGTAAAATCGACCAACGGATACTCTTGTATGACATACACACACCTCTTGTACCATAAGGATAATCATTTAGCATACCATGAAATCATATAACGCTTTATAACAATAGGTCTTCTTTCAACAACAGCTTCGAATCGTCCTAAACATTCTCATGTTATGACGAATTTCATTATAAATCTATAGCCCTTAGGAGGGATTATATTGTCCAGTATTTGGTATATTTCAGAGTGGGAAATGGTATTACGACTCATGGTTGCTGCAATTCTTGGTGGACTTGTTGGATGGGAACGGGAGGTAAATAATCATCCAGCTGGTTTTCGGACTCATATCTTAGTAAGTGTCGGTTCCGCGTTAATTATGCTGATTTCGATCTATGCCTTTGTCCCATTTATTGAAGTGGATCGTCGTTTCTTGTTCGATCCTGCACGTTTAAGCGCTCAAGTAGTAAGTGGCATCGGTTTTCTTGGTGCTGGAACGATCTTGAGACAGGGGGTAACCGTAAGTGGGCTTACGACGGCGGCATCCCTGTGGGTCATAGCTGCGATTGGGTTAGCTGTGGGATCAGGTTTTTATTTCGCGGCCGTGATTACCACATTGTTAGTCTTGGTTAGTTTAGAGTTATTAAATCGTATTGAGAAATATATGGTGAAAAAACGTTGCCTGTATCGGTTTGAAATTATCGTACAAGGAGAAGATCGAGGGAGAATCATCGGTAACTTAGCCACTTATTTTGCGGGGAAGGAGATTCAACTAAAAAAGCTACGTGTAGATGAAGAGGAAGGATCATTAAACGAATTTCGTCTGACCATTACGCTTCGTTTGAGTGATTCAAGTGAAGAAAGTTTGACCAATGTGATCGGAGATCTACAAGAAATAGATGGAGTTCATGAGGTGAGAAGGATCATTTGAGTAGGTATGAAGCCCTGCTATTCGTGGGAAAACTGTAGAGGAAGATTGGGTGGAGTAGATATAAAAAATGATTGGCATTATCAGAGGAAAACGATATAATAAAATCAGAAGGTCAAAGATAGTCAAAGTCAGCAGGAGGTTTTCCGATGAGTAGTATTTCAGACATCATTGAACACTATCTAAAGCAGATGCTCGTTGATAGCGAACTGGGTGTCGTGGAAATCAAGCGGAGTGAGCTGGCTGATTCATTTCAGTGCGTTCCTTCGCAAATTAACTACGTCATTAGTACTCGCTTTACCTTGGAAAAGGGCTTCCTCGTCGAGAGTAAGCGTGGTGGAGGCGGTTACATTCGGATTAAGAAGGTTCCTGTGTTGGATAGTCAAAGGTACTATATCGAGCTATTGGAACGGATTGGAGATTCGATTCCCCAAGTGACTGCCGAGCATGTGATACACCGCCTGATTGAAGAGGGTTTTATGACTCCAAGGGAAGCTCACTTGATGAAAAGTATGATTTCACGCGATTTGATTCAACTGCCTCTCATCATGCGCGATCAGTTGCGAGCGCGCATGATGAGGATGATGATTACAATATTATTCGCAAACAAAGGAGAGTGATGGATGTGCTCTGTCCTGAATGCGGAAAAAGGTCGGCTACGATTCATTACAAAAAGGTAGTGAATGGACAGAAGACAGAATACCACCTGTGTGAATTATGTGCACAGGAGAAAGGGGAACAGATGCCTGGTTTTGATCACGGTTTCTCGTTCCACCATCTATTGTCTGGTCTTTTGAATTTTGAGCCGATTACGCAGATGGGGAATCCCCAAGATGATGCGAGTCATTCACCGCAAGTACTTCGTTGTCCATCATGTGGTCTAACATATAATCAGTTTTCAAAAATGGGACGCTTTGGTTGTAGCGATTGCTACGCAACATTTCAGCAGTGGCTAGATCCATTAATGCGGAAGGTCCATGGTAACACGAAACATAATGGTAAGGTACCTGAACGTGCCAAAGGAAAAATCCGCATGCGCCATAATTTAGAGAAGCTAAAGGAACAATTGCATCGCAAAATCCATGAAGAAGCTTTTGAAGAAGCAGCTCAGATTCGCGATCAGATTCGAGCCCTGCAAAAACAATTGGAAACAGAGTAGGAGGGGGACCTGATGTCATTAGAAAACTTTATCCAACGTGCAACGAGTGAATGGATGAAAGTGAAGGGGCCTCAATCTGACATTGTTTTTAGTAGTCGGGTGAGGATCGCTAGAAATCTAACCGAACTTCCATTTCCGATGATGGCGGGCACGTCTCAAGGAGAAAAAGTAGTTAAAACGATTGAAAAGGCTTGGAAAAAAATAAAGAAGCACCAACCTATTTTGCAATCTGCTGAACTGATTCGTATGGAAAACTTGACGGATTTAGAGAAGCGGGTTTTGGTGGAAAAACATCTAATTAGCCCGAGTCTGGCTGAGGAGTCTAGGCATGGAGCGGCGATTATCAGCCAAGATGAATCACTCTCGATTATGATTAACGAGGAAGACCATTTGCGTATCCAGGTGTTATATCCAGGATTGCAACTTGAAAAAGCGTGGGAACTAGCGAGTAGTATTGATAATTTACTAGAAAAAGAACTTTCCTTTGCCTTTGACGATCAAGTTGGATATATGACGAATTGTCCGACCAATGTAGGTACAGGGATTCGGGCATCGGTCATGGTTCACTTACCGGCACTTGCGATGACACAACAGTTAAACCGCCTGATACCAGCTATTATGCAAGTAGGTTTAGCAGTTCGAGGGATCTACGGCGAAGGTAGTGAAGCATTGGGACAATTGTATCAAGTGTCTAATCAAGTCACGTTAGGCCAATCAGAGGAAGAGATTATTGAGAATTTAGTTGGAGTCGTGCTACAGATGATCGAGCATGAGCAATCGGCTCGGAATAGGCTTACCAGTATTTCGATTATTCAACTAGAGGATCGTGTATATCGCTCGCTCGGGATTTTAGCCTACTCACGGATCATGGACTCTAAAGAGGCGATGAAGCGATTGTCTGATGTGCGACTAGGGATTGATTTAGGCATGATTCAAGATGTTGGCTCTAATGTCATGAATGAGTTAATGGTGATGATTCAACCAGGTTTTTTACAACAATATGCAGGAGAGCGCTTGAATCCCGAAGAACGTGATATTCAGAGGGCTGATTTCATTCGAGAACGTCTACGTATGGAAAAACAAACAGACTAAAAAGAGGTGTTAGCTTATGATGTTTGGTCGATTAACAGAACGAGCGCAAAAAGTATTGGCACTAGCTCAAGACGAAGCAGTACGGCTAGGTCATAGCAACATTGGTACGGAGCATATCTTACTTGGTTTGCTACGTGAGGGAGAGGGAATCGCAGCAAAAGCTCTAGTTGCTTTAGGACTGGGACTCGAGAAGATTCAAAAGGAAGTGGAGAATCTAATCGGTAGAGGGACAAATCAACCTACCAATATTGCTTATACTCCTCGTGCCAAAAAAGTGATTGAGCTATCCATGGATGAAGCAAGAAAGTTAGGCCATACCTATGTGGGGACAGAACATATTCTCCTTGGTTTGATCCGGGAAGGGGAAGGGGTAGCCGCAAGGGTACTAAATAATTTGGGTGTAAGTTTAAATAAAGCACGTCAACAAGTTCTACAGCTTTTGGGGAGTAATGAATCAGTTGGTGGGGGAGGTCATGTGGCGAGTGTCAATACACCTACCTTAGATGGACTTGCGCGTGATCTTACAGCTATTGCCCGGGATGGACATCTAGACCCTGTAATTGGTAGGGGGAAAGAAATTGAACGCGTAGTCCAAGTTTTATCACGTCGTACGAAAAACAATCCTGTGCTTATAGGGGAACCTGGTGTTGGGAAAACAGCAGTAGCAGAAGGCTTGGCTCAGCGAATAGTGGCTGGAGAAATTCCGGAAACACTCCGAGGAAAACGAGTTATGACACTAGATATGGGTACGGTTGTGGCAGGTACCAAGTATCGCGGTGAATTTGAGGATCGTTTGAAGAAGATTATGGACGAAATTCGCCAAGCAGGGAATATTATCCTGTTTATTGATGAATTGCATACGTTGATTGGTGCTGGCGGAGCGGAAGGAGCAATTGATGCTTCCAATATTTTAAAACCAGCTCTGGCCCGTGGCGAGTTGCAATGTATTGGTGCAACCACTTTAGATGAGTACCGGAAATATATCGAAAAGGATGCGGCATTAGAGCGTCGTTTCCAACCGATTACAGTGGATGAACCTACAGCGGAAGAAGCGGTTTTAATCTTAAAAGGACTGCGCGATCGCTATGAAGCTCACCATCGTGTCAAGATTACAGATGAAGCGATTGAGCAAGCTGTGAAGCTTTCGGATCGTTATATTACAGATCGTTATCTACCTGATAAAGCGATTGATCTTGTTGACGAGGCCGCTTCGAAGGTACGTCTATCCTCTTATACCGTTCCGCCTGATTTAAAAGAGCTAGAGAAGAAGATGATAGATGTAAAGAAAGAAAAAGACGCCGCTGTTCAGAGTCAAGAGTTTGAAAAAGCAGCTTCCCTCCGTGATCGTGAGCAGAAACTTCGTGAAGAGTTAGAATCGACCCGTAATCGCTGGAAGCAGGACCAAGGTCGATCAGACTCGGAAGTAACGGGGAATGATATTGCTCATATCGTGGCGAGCTGGACAGGGATTCCGGTCGTCAAGTTGGCCGAGGAAGAATCGGCTCGTTTGCTAAATATGGAATCGATCCTGCATAATCGTGTGATTGGTCAAGAGGAAGCCGTGAAGTCAGTTGCCCGTGCGATTCGCCGAGCTCGTGCTGGATTGAAAGATCCTAAGCGTCCCATCGGTTCCTTTATCTTCCTTGGACCTACTGGGGTAGGGAAAACAGAATTGGCTCGCGCGCTCGCAGAATCAATGTTTGGTGATGAAAATGCAATGATTCGGATCGATATGTCGGAGTATATGGAGAAGCATACTACTAGCCGTTTGGTTGGATCTCCACCGGGATATGTAGGGTATGACGAAGGTGGTCAACTAACCGAAAAAGTACGCCGGAAACCGTACTCAGTTGTACTTTTTGATGAGATTGAAAAAGCCCATCCAGAAGTATTCAATGTCTTGTTGCAGGTGTTAGAAGATGGTCGGCTTACGGATGGAAAAGGTCGTACAGTAGACTTCCGTAATACCGTTATTATTATGACTTCAAATGTCGGAGCCTCTACGATTAAAAACACCCGCTTAGGGTTTGCGACTGGTGATACGAGCAAAGACGAGTATGAACAAATGAAGAATAACGTCATGGAACAGTTGAAGAAAAGCTTCCGTCCAGAGTTCTTAAACCGGATTGATGATTTGATTGTGTTCCATTCTCTCAAAGAAGAACATCTTCAAGAGATCGTAAGCTTGATGGCAGAAGAGCTTCGCGGCCGTTTGAAGGAGCAAGAGATCGATTTTACTCTTTCACAAGCAGCAAAAAGTTACCTTGCAAAAGAAGGATTTGATCCACAGTACGGCGCTCGTCCACTCCGTCGTGCGATCCAAAAGCATATCGAAGATCGTTTATCGGAAGAGTTGCTTCGTGGTCATATCGGGCGAGGGGATACGGTCCAAATTGATTTGAAAGATGGGGCCTTAGTTGTGGAAAAAGGAACCATTAAATCAGCAGCTAAGTCAACCAAGTCTAAACAATCTTAAACGATTAGAACAGCCTTGAGGGATTGGGGCTGTTCTTTTTTTCTAACCGATGAATGCCTTATTTGCTATAATGAGGGATGAATTCCATTTGAGCTTTGAGGTGAATCCTTTGGCAAAAGTTAAGACTCGATTTATTTGTCAAGAGTGCGGTTATGAGTCAGCAAAGTGGATGGGGCGCTGCCCGGGATGTGAAGAGTGGAACTCGATGGTGGAGGAGCGCGAAAATACTTCTCTGCGGATTCCTGGGACGAATATCAAACCAAAAGCGAAGCGTGAGAAGGCCTCGCGAATTACTCAAGTGGAAAAATTATCTACTGATCGTACGGACACCGGTATGCGAGAATTAAATCGCGTACTTGGAGGAGGACTTGTTCCAGGTTCGCTGATCTTAGTCGGGGGAGATCCTGGGATTGGGAAATCGACTCTCTTACTACAATCCACGTATCGATTAGCGCGATCGGGTACTTCCATCCTGTATGTCACAGGTGAGGAATCCCTTGAACAAATTCGTATGCGGGCTGAGCGTTTGAATTCATTACACGAAGAATTATATGTGGCTTCCGAGACGGATCTTACAGCGATTGAAGAATTAATAGGGGAAACGAATCCCAAGCTTGTTGTGATCGATTCCATTCAAACGATGTATCATCCAGAAGTAACTTCTGCTCCTGGAAGTGTGGCTCAAGTACGTGAATGTACAGGACAACTCATGCGCTGGGCGAAGGAACAAGGTGTGGCCATTATCATTGTGGGTCATGTTACGAAATCAGGAGCTATTGCAGGCCCGCGGATGTTGGAACACATGGTGGATTGCGTTCTGTACTTTGAGGGAGAGCGCCATCATACATATAGGGTACTCCGGGCTGTTAAAAACCGTTTTGGTTCTACCAATGAGATCGGTGTATTTGAAATGAAAGAGCTTGGATTAGAGGAAATTGATAACCCATCTGAAGTGTTTTTAGCAGGGAGGCCCGTGGGGGTTCCGGGTACAGCCGTTACAGCAAGCGTAGAGGGAACTAGACCTGTTTTGGTGGAATTACAAGCATTAGTAACACCTACGAGTTTTGCTACTCCGAAACGTTCAGCCTCCGGCATCGATCATCAGCGTTTGACGATGATTATGGCTGTTCTTGAAAAAAGAATTGGTATGTTTTTGCAGAATCAAGACGCGTTTGTAAACGTGGTGGGGGGTGTTCGCTTAGATGAACCTGCGGTGGACTTAGCGATTGCCGTAGCGCTGGCATCTAGTTTCCGTGATCGACCTACCGGAGTGAGTGAATTATTTATTGGAGAAGTAGGACTTACAGGTGAAGTTCGGGCAGTATCTAGAATCGAACAACGGGTAGCAGAGGCTGTTAATTTGGGCTTCGAAAAGGTAATACTACCAAGTAAGAACTTACGAGGTCTAACATCACCTTCGGGTGTCCAGCTAATTGGTGTCAATAGTGTGACGGAGGCTTTAAAAGAAGCGATGGGGGGGTAGACAATCATTGAGTAAAGAATTTGATTCGATTTTAAGTGGGGCACTAAAACTACTTGCCCCGGGAACTGCCTTTCGAGAAGGATTAGACAATGTGCTAGGTGCTAAGACAGGGGCACTGATTGTAGTGGGATATGATGATTCTGTAAAGGAGCTGGTGGATGGTGGATTCCATATAGATAGCCCTTTTACTGCTGCACATCTGTATGAACTATGTAAAATGGATGGTGCGATTATTTTAAGCAGTGATGTGAAGCGGATTCATTATGCAAATGCACAGCTAGTTCCCAGTTCTTCGATGCCTTCTACAGAGACGGGAATTCGTCATCGAACGGCGCAACGAACGGCGAGACAGACGGGTAAGCTTGTCGTATCTATCTCCCAGCGCCGTAATACCATTACTGTTTATAAAGGTAGTGTTCGATATGCCTTGAGAGATATTCGTGTGATCTTGACAAAAGCAAATCAAGCGATACAAACATTAGAAAAATATAAATCAGTGCTAGATCAAGCTACAACTAATTTAAGTGCGCTTGAGTTTGAAGAGTTGGTCACACTAAATGACGTAGCTCTGGTGATCCAACGGATTGAGATGGTTCTCAGGATCAAACGAGAGATTCAGAGCTATATCAATGAGTTAGGATCGGAAGGCCGGCTGATCCATATGCAACTAGAAGAGTTGGTTTCCCATGTGGAAGAAGAAGCAGAATGGTTGATCAAAGACTATGCCAAAGACCCCGTTATCCAAACGCCAACGAGGGTGTTTGAGGATTTAAAGCACCTGTCGAGCGATGACTTGTTAGAACAAATCCATATTGTACGGATTCTAGGCTATCCAGGTAACACCAATCTTCAAGAAGGAACGGTTGCACCTAGAGGATATCGGATTTTAAACAAAATCCCTAGACTGCCATGCAGTATTATCCAGAAACTTACATTTCGTTTTGGGAAATTACCTAAAATTATGATGGCAACAATCGATGAATTGGATGATGTGGAAGGAATTGGAGATGTTCGAGCAAGGGCGATTCAAGAAGGCTTGCGGAGGATACAAGAACAGGTCTTTATTGACAGACATATCTAAATACCTTACAATGAAACATTATACAAATGAACGAAAATGAAAAGGTCCTGTATAGGGACTTAATCTAATAGGGGGTTCCCTGTATGTTTACAAAATCATTACCTAACTGTTTGACCGTTGGGAACTTATTCCTCGGTATCATGGCGATTTTGTTGGCGATTCATGAAGAGAAATATTGGGAATATGCCGCCATCATGGTCATTATTGGGATGTTGTTAGACGGTTTGGATGGTCGGGTAGCTCGTATGCTAAATGCACAAAGTGAATTCGGAAAGCAATTGGACTCATTATCAGATCTTATTACATTCGGTGTTGCTCCTGCTGTTATTATGTATGTATCCGTTCTACAACCTATGGGCTTCGGAGGCTGGGTTGTAACTGCGATTTTCCCTATTTGCGGAGCATTGCGCCTTGCTCGATTTAACGTTCATCCTGGAGCACCAGGCTACTTTATTGGACTTCCGATTACTGCGGCGGGTGGAATTTTAGCTACATTGGCGCTCTATAAGACGTATGTAGATAGCCCAGTGATTTTGTTGGTTGCTACCTTATTCCTGTCTTATCTGATGGTAAGTCAGATCCGTTATCCGGCTTTCAAGAAAACAACGATTCCAAAAAGTGTTTATTGGATTGCTCCCCTCTTTTTGATTGCCGTTGGAATAGCAGCTATCTATTACCCGAAAGAGCTTCCAAAGGTGATCTTTATTCCGTTAGGTATCTATGCATTATACGGTGTTAAGAAGACACTTGAACGGAAAAAACGTACGGAAGAGCATGATGAACCAGTTGAAGAATAAATAGTATTGACAAAGAAACAACTCATACTAGGATGGTTTGGGTTGTTTCTCTTTGTCTAGAGGGGTTCTATTAGATATATTGAATTCTCATTTATTTTTGACAATCTATTTATTATGCAAAAAGATATTGACTCCCATAAAAGTTATGTGCTAAGATATTCGTTTTAAAATCCGTTGACAGTTTCTTTCAGTTGTGATATCTTGGAAATAGATATTGTCTCTGGGGGTGGATCTATTTGTTCAATATTGGTGACAAGGTGGTTTACCCGATGCACGGCGCTGGGATTATTGAATCCATTGAAGAGCGCGAGATCTTAGGGGAGCGTAAACAATACTATGTGATGCGTATGCCAATTGGAGATCTGAAAGTGATGGTTCCTTTGCAGAGTATCAATAGTATCGGTTTGCGTGAGGTTGTCGACGAAAGTACGGTAGATAAAGTATTAGATCGTATGAAAAATTTCGAAGAAGAAGAAACAACCAGCTGGAACCGCCGTTTTCGTGCCAATATGGACAAGATGAAAAGCGGAGACATCTATGAAGTTGCGGAAGTTGTTCGTTCCTTGATGTTTCGTGATGAGGAGAAAGGACTTTCCACAGGTGAGAAAAAAATGCTAGACAATGCAAGACAAATTTTAATTAGCGAGTTAGCACTGGCTAGGGATTTACAAGCCGAACAGGTTTTTGAACTTATTGATGACATTATTTCATCCCACACATAGCTTACATTTTCATCCTTATTTTTTTATGAAGGTCCAATAGGTTTGTATTTCATTAATTTGTCTATACTGAATACTAGATTTGATGTGAGAGGGGAGGTGAAGCCCCATGATGAATCGTTTTGTACAATTAGCATTCACACTCCTAGGAGCATCCGCGGGTTGGGTACTCGGTCCGAAGTTTTTTCGGGTGCTTCAAGAATCTCCTCTGAATTTTGGAGAAGTTCCGTTTTCAGGTTATGTTGGTGCTTTTATTGGGGCTGCACTCTTATTTGTAGTAGCGATTCGTGTTTCAGAAAGTGTTATTAGCTGGATTAAGTGGTTTGAAGAACACCTTGTAAAGATTCCAGCGGCGGATGGATTATTTGGTGTATTTGGCTTAATTATGGGTCTTCTTATTGCGTTTTTAATTCAACAACCAATTTCTGAGCTTTCAATCCCAGGAGTTGAACGAGTTTTACCGATTATTGTATCGATTTTGTTTGGGTATCTTGGTTTTAGTGTCGGCTATAAGAAAAAGGATGAGCTTATTACGATCATTACGTTTGGCCGGCAAGGAAGAGAGAAACAAGCTAAAAAAGAGAATCAAGATATCGTGGAACACAAAATTTTGGATACCAGCGTCATTATCGATGGACGGATCGCTGATATATGTCGGACGGGCTTTCTAGATGGAACGATCGTCATTCCTAGTTTCATTCTGGAAGAGCTGCAACACATTGCGGATTCCTCTGATGTACTGAAGAGAAACCGTGGTCGTCGGGGACTTGATATCCTCAATAAGATCCAAAAAGAGCTTAATATGAAAGTATTAATCTATGAAGGTGATTTTGAGGATGTTACGGAAGTGGATAGCAAATTAGTGAAGTTGGCTAAAGTACTATCAGGTAAAGTGGTAACCAATGATTTTAACTTGAACAAAGTATGCGAGCTACAAGGTGTTAGCGTACTAAATATCAATGACTTAGCTAATGCAGTAAAACCAGTTGTGTTGCCAGGTGAAGAGATTAACGTTCAAGTGATTAAAGACGGAAAAGAACATGGCCAAGGAGTCGCCTATCTAGATGATGGAACGATGATTGTCATCGAGGGTGGCCGGGAGTATATAGGGGATCATATTGATGTCCTTGTAACGAGTGTACTCCAAACTTCGGCAGGCAGAATGATTTTTGCTAAGCCCAAACTCCTAGAGCGTGCGTTATAATAAGAAATAAACAATAGCCCGTATGGTGTCTTCGGATGCCAACGGGCACTGTTTTATTTATATAAGAGGAGAAATAGATCATGAGTGTTGGAGTGGTCATTCCTGCTGCTGGCCAAGGAAAGCGTATGGGTAGCAAGGTTAGTAAACCGTTTCTCTTACTAGATGGACAACCTATTTTGGTTCACACGCTTCGACTTTTTGAGACGCATCCTCAGGTGGATGAGATCATTTTGGTCATGAAAAAAGAAGAGGTACGTGGAACAGAAGAAATGCTTAGGCCATATGGATTTGCTAAGGTGAAGGCGATTGTGGAAGGCGGAAGAGAAAGACAAGAAAGTGTGTATAAGGGATTGCAATACTGCCAAAGTGATTGGGTTTTTATTCACGATGCTGTGCGTCCGTTTGTCACCCATGAAGCCCTAGATCGCTTGATAAAAGAGGTAAAAGCGACTAAGGCAGTGATCTTAGGAGTGCCGGTAAAAGATACGATTAAACAGATAAATAGTGATGGCTGGGTAACGAATACTCCGGCGCGTAGTGAATTGATCTCGGTACAGACACCGCAAGGATTTAGTAGGGATTTAATTATACAAGCTCATCAAAAAGCCCTTGAGTACCCAGAATGGGCGACGGATGATTCGATGTTGATCGAGCAATTAGGATTTCCCGTTAAAGTAGTAGAGGGTGAATATAATAATATTAAAATCACGACTCCTGAAGACCTTGTGCTTGCCGAGAAAATATGGGAGATTAGGAGAGTAGAAGTATGATTCGGATTGGACAAGGCTTTGATGTGCATCAGTTGGCAGAAGGATACCCTCTTATTTTAGGGGGAGTTCAGATTCCGTACGAAAAGGGCCTGGTTGGTCACTCTGATGCAGATGTGTTATTACATACGATTACAGATGCTATTTTAGGTGCAGTTGCTTTAGGTGATATAGGAAAGCATTTTCCTGATACAGATCCGGCTTATAAAGGTGCAGATAGTGCTGAGTTATTGACTCATGTATGGGAATTGGTGAAGGCGAAGGGTTATCGGCTGGGAAATGTAGATGCAACGATCATTGCACAGAGGCCGAAGATGGCTCCTCATATTCCGTCTATGCAAAGGCGTATTGCAGAGTTGCTTGAGTCGGAGTTGGAGCAGGTGAATGTGAAGGCGACTACGACGGAGCGGTTAGGGTTTGCTGGTCGTGGTGAAGGGATTGCCTCAATGGCGGTTGTGTTGCTTGAGAAGAGGTAGTTTAGATAGTGATCTAGGCCTGAGCGGATTCTATAAAACGAAATTAACTGATTAATTTACTATGAGGAGAGAAAAATCTATGACAGTTCGTACTCGATACGCACCAAGCCCTACTGGTTACCTACATATCGGCGGAGCACGTACCGCCTTATTTAGCTACTTATTCGCCAAAAAGAATGGCGGACAATTTATCCTACGAATCGAGGATACGGATACAGAGCGTAATATAGAAGGCGCAGATCTAGAGCAAATGAACGGCTTAGAATGGCTAGGTGTCATTGCGGATGAGTCGACGGAAAAGGGCGGACCACATGAGCCGTATCGTTGTATGCAACGTCTTGATTTCTATACAGACTATGCGAATCGACTGGTAGCAGAGGGGAAAGCTTACTATAGCTATGCAAACCAAGCTGAGTTAGAACAAGAGCGTGAAGAGCAATTGGCCCGTGGTGAGGCGCCGAAGTTTAGCGGTTGGGATCGTCATCTGAGTGAGGAGCAAATTACGGCATATCAAGCAGAGGGACGTGTGCCTAGTATTCGTTTGGCTGTTCCGCAAGATCAAACGCTAGCATTTTCTGATTACGTGCGTGGTGATGTCGAGTTTGATTCCAATGGAATTGGTGATTTTATCATCGTTCGTCCAGATGGTCGTCCTACTTACAATTTCGCAGTTGTGATTGATGATGCGCTTATGAACATCACCCATGTAATCCGTGGGGAGGAACATATTTCGAATACGCCTCGTCAGCTATGTGTCGCTCAGGCGCTCGGATTTGAAGCACCGAAGTTTGCCCATATCCCATTGATTCTTAATCATGAAGGGAAAAAAATGAGTAAGCGTGATGAGTCGATCGTCCAATTTATTAGCCAATATCGTGATCTTGGTTACCTACCGGAAGCAATTGTGAACTTCTTGGCCTTACTGGGATGGTCTCCTGAAGGGGAAGAAGAGATTTTTTCGCTGGAAGAATTAACGGACCTCTTCTCCTTAGAGAGAGTATCGAAGTCACCTGCAACATTTGATACAGCTAAGTTGAAGTGGATGAATAACTATTATATTAAGAAATCAAGCCTAGAACGGATTACGGATCTTGCCATACCTTATTTAGAGAAGGCAGGCAAAATTTCATCCACTCTTGACCCGGAGCAAAAGAAATGGATCACACGGTTAGTAGGTCTTTATCAGGAGCAGATGGATGAGATTTCTCAAATCGTGGAGCTATCAGATATCTTCTTCCGTCAAGATGTCCATTACTCTTCAGAAGCGGAGCAGGTTCTGGCTGAGGAGTCTGTGCTGACGGTTATTTCAAGCTATGTGGCGGAAGTTCAAGCTCAAGACGATTTAGACGCTGCGACTGTTAAATCGATGTTTAAAGCAGTGCAAAAAGAGACTGGCTTTAAAGGGAAGCAGCTCTTTATGCCAGTGCGTGCGGTCATTTCTGGAGAGACACACGGCCCAGATTTGACTGAAACGATTTTACTCCTAGGGAAAGACATTGTTGTAAAACGTTTACAAAGCTTCGTTGACAAACGTTCCTAGAATCGGAGAGAATAGAGTTAAATTCATACGGCTTTGCGATGATTGGGAAAAGTATAGATGATCGTTGTTTTTCAGAGAGAGGTCGAACGGTGAGACGGCCTTAGCGATGTCATCTAGAAGTGCCCCCAAGAGCTAATTTCTCCAACGGATGGTGTTGATTCACCTATCTTAGTAGGGAGGTTCGGTATCCTACCGTTATCGGGATTTAAGGGGAATCCACTTTTGTTAGGTGGGTTCAAACAGAGTGGAACCGCGGGCAAACCGTCTCTGTAGCAGATGTGCTATGGAGATGGTTTTTTGTTTTATTCGGCAGATGAGGGGAGAAGGTTGTATGTCATGGTTGAGTAAAATGGGCACGCTTCGGAGAACGATCCAAGCGGATATCCAAGCCGTCTTTGATCGAGATCCAGCGGCAAGAAATACGATTGAAGTCATCTTCACGTATGCAGGGTTACATGCGATTTGGGCTCATCGGGTAGCGCATTGGTTTTATAAGAAGGGCTGGTGCCTTGTCGCCCGCTTGATTTCACAGAGTAATCGGTTCCACACAGGTATCGAAATCCATCCAGGTGCCAAAATAGGGATTGGTTGCTTTATTGACCACGGGATGGGTGTGGTGATCGGGGAAACGTGCGAGATTGGTAACTATGTAACCATTTATCAAGGGGTTACATTAGGGGGTACTGGGAAAGAAAAAGGAAAACGTCATCCTACGATTGACGACCATGTACTCATTGCATCAGGTGCGAAAGTGTTAGGATCGATCCGAGTGGGGCGTTGCGCTCGCATTGGAGCGGGGTCTGTCGTGTTAAGAGAGGTACCTGCTAACTCCACTGTTGTGGGTGTTCCTGGACGGATTGTGGTACAGGATGGAGTGCGTGTTCAAACCGATCTCGACCAAGTAAATCTCCCGGATCCAGTAGCTGAGATGTTTCGCGGCTTGCAGGGAGAGATCGCGCTACTAAAACAGGAGATAGAACACTTAAAACAAGAACAAAATGGACAAATGAAGCTGATACCAGAAGGACAACAAGGAGGTAACCACCATGACAATCAAACTGTTCAATACACTGACTAGACAAAAAGAAACTCTTACCACCTTAGAGAAAAATAGGATCAATATGTATGTTTGCGGTCCAACTGTTTATAGTTATATTCATATCGGGAATGCTCGTTGCTTTGTATTTTTTGATGTGGTGAGACGTTTTTTGGAGCACCAGGGTTATGAGGTAAACTACGTACAAAACTTTACCGATGTGGATGATCGCCTGATCAATGCATCGATTGAGACAGGGCTTTCGGTTCCAGAGATTGCGGAGCGATACATCGAAGCGTACTTTGAGGATATGGATGCTCTGGGAGTAAAAAGGGCAACCACCCATCCGAGGGCGACTGAAAACATCCAAGAGATGCTTGAATTTATTCAGGATTTGATTGGAAAAGGATATGCTTATGAAAAAAACGGCGATGTCTACTTCCGTTCCTTAAAGAAAGAAGGATACGGGTGCCTATCGCATCACTCGCTAGAAGACTTGAAATCGGGTGCTCGCGTAGAGGTAAATGATTTAAAAGAGAGTCCGCTTGATTTTGCACTATGGAAAGCTGCGAAGCCAGGTGAGATTAGCTGGGAGACTCCGTGGGGACCGGGGCGTCCGGGTTGGCATATCGAATGTTCGGCTATGGCACGCAGATATCTTGGAGATACTTTGGATATACATGCTGGGGGGATCGATCTTTGCTTTCCGCACCATGAAAATGAAATTGCCCAGAGTGAAGCGATGACGGGTGAGACGTTTGTTCGTTATTGGTTGCATAATGAATTTATCAATATGAACAATGTAAAGATGTCCAAGTCGGTTGGGAATGTGATGAGTGTAGTGGAATTACGCAAGCATTTCGAGCCACTTGCTCTGCGTTATTTCCTGCTATCAACTCATTATCGGAACCCGATGAATTTTACGGAAGATACGCTCAGACAAGCGGATGAGAGTGTAAAGCGTATCCAGACAGCCTATGAAAATCTACAGCATCGCATCCAAGCTGCACAGTCGGGAGAAGTGGATGGAAGCATTGTGTCACAAGTAGAGGGTTTAACTAGTCGATTTATTGCAGAGATGAGCGATGATTTTAACTCAGCCAATGCGATTACGGTCGTGTTTGATTGTGTCAGACTGGCGAATGATCTGGTATCTCGAGAAGTAATCACCCAAGAAACGGGTAAACGGGTAATCAACTGGTTCGAAACGTTTGCTGGAAGTATTTTAGGTTTGATTCATCAGAATGGGACGTTTTTGGAAGATGAAATCGAATCGCTTATTGAAGAGCGACAACAAGCTAGAAAAAATCGCGACTTTGCCTTAGCGGATGCGATTCGAAATCAATTAATGGAGCAGGGGATTGTATTAGAAGATACTCCCCAAGGTGTGCGATGGAAGAGAAAATAAATTCGTATTTACTGGGGATGGGGGAAACCGACTTGCCTAGGCCCCCTTCTCAAATCCATCCCCTATTACAAGCATATATAGGGGATTCCGTGTATGAAGTATATGTACGTTACCACCTTCTTGCTATTGGGGTGGTCAAGCCTCACGAATTACAACAAAGAGCGGTCCAATATGTATCAGCGGTGGCACAAGCAAAAGCAAGTCGTATCATTGAAGGTGAATTGACAGAGGAAGAAGCGGATGTGCTCCGCCGAGGGCGTAATGCCAAATCAGGTAGCGTGGCGAAAAGCGCTTCCGTGACACAGTATCGCTATAGTACAGGTTTGGAATCCTTGATTGGATATCTGTATCTATCAGGCAGACAAGAGAGACTTGAGCAATTGATGAAACAAATTATAGCAGCGTGTGAATGCTAGGAGGAGATCAACATGGGGACAGATTGGATCATCGGAAGACAAGCATTATCAGAGACGCTTAGCTCGGGGCGACATATCGAGAAGGTGTTTGTAGCGGAGGGAGTTCAGAAAAAGACCATTGCCGACATTCTTAAACAATTAGAGGATCAAAAGATTTCGTACCAATGGGTGCCTCGTTCGAAGTTAGATCAACTAGCGGATGGAGGAAACCATCAAGGAATAGCAGCCCAGATCGCGGCTTATGAATATAGCACAGTAAATCGGATCTTAAAGCGCGCCCAGAAGAAAGGAGAGAAGCCGTTTTTACTCTTGCTAGACGGGATTGAAGATCCACATAATCTAGGCTCGATTCTTCGTTCGGCAGATGCAGCAGGTGTCCATGGTGTCGTGATTCCAAAACGGCGTGCAGTCGGTCTGACTTCGGTCGTGGCAAAAACCTCTGCGGGGGCTATTGAATATGTACCAGTGGCACAAGTTACCAATTTAAACCGGGTTGCAGACGAGCTTAAAAAAGAAGGTATTTGGTTGGTAGGAACAGATGGATCTGCAAAGCAATCCTACAATCAGGTGAATTTTGATATGCCGGTTGCGCTCGTCATTGGCAATGAGGGCCAAGGGATAAGCCAGTTAATGAAGAAAAAGTGCGACTTCCTAGTGCGACTTCCGATGAAGGGGCGTGTTGCTTCTCTCAATGCATCTGTGGCTGCGGGGATTTGTATGTACCAAGTGGCACTCGGACGAGATAATGGCTAGCAGGCGGGAGGAATGGCTGGTGGTCGATGGCTATAATGTGATCGGCCTTCAGTCAAACATTCAGCGGAAGGAAAGACGACTAGAGGAGCAACGAAATCAGTTAATTAGTAAACTATCTGAGTATCAGGCGATGACAGGTCGTAAAGTATATGTAGTATTCGATGCTCACCAGACTCACGGAGCGCGTGTACAAAAAATACAGGAAAAGGTGGAAGTGGTCTTTACATGTAAGGATGAGACGGCAGATGAATATATTGAGCAATTTGTAAGAAAAAGTAAAAATCCACATCGTAGAATATATGTTGCCACCTCTGATTATCTGGAACAACGAATGGTATTTGGCCAAGGGGCGTATCGGGTTTCTTCAAGGGAACTGTTGGAGCAGATCCGAAGTGCAAGAGTTCAATTAGGGGAGGATTTGCGCTCTCAAGAGTCAACAAGTCCGAAAAATAAGCTAGGGGATTATCTACCTACTCATTTGCAGAAAGAATTCGAAAAGTTGAGAAGGAAAAAATAGGTGGAAAATTGACGATTTTGTTTCATTTCAGATATAATAGCCTTACATGCGGTTTACATGCTACTTTTGCCGGGGGGATCGCAGTGAGTGTAGACCTACAAACAAGTAATGCTATTCAGTATGAGAAGGTAGTCGAGTACAAAACATTACCAGATGAAGAGCTGGTTGAGGAAGTTCGGATTGGATGCCAAGAAGCCCTCGAATACTTAATTCATAAGTATAAGAACTTTGTTAGAGCAAAAGCTCGCTCCTATTTTTTGATTGGGGCAGACCATGAAGATATTGTGCAAGAAGGCATGATTGGCTTGTATAAAGCAATACGTGATTTTCGTGGGGACAAGCTAGCCTCGTTTAAAGCTTTTGCTGAGCTTTGCATAACCAGACAAATCATCACCGCCATCAAAACAGCAACTCGTCAAAAGCATATTCCGCTTAATTCTTATGTCTCATTGGACAAGCCTAGCCACGATGATTCGGATCGTACACTATATGATACGCTCACCGGTGGCAGGCTAAATCCAGAAGAGATTTATATTAATCAAGAAGAATATAGCGATATCGAGGATCAAATTTCCCAAATTTTAAGTGACCTCGAGCGAAAAGTGTTGATGTTATACTTAGATGGGCGAAGCTACCAAGAAATCGCTGTGGACCTAAACCGTCATGTAAAGTCCATCGATAATGCGCTACAACGTGTGAAAAGGAAACTAGAACGTTACTTAGAAGTAAGAGAAATCTCTCTATAACAGTGAAAATAACGAATGAAATAAAAAACAGGGGACCAGCCTGTTTTTTATTTCATTCGACAAAAAAGGACAAATTCCTTTTTTTGTTTCTACCAAGAAAATTTGGCCCATAATGGTAAGAAGTAGGCTTTCATTGACAGAGGATGCGAGGTTATGATAAATTAACTTGGGTGTTTTCTAATCATTTACCATCATGATTTGATCGGACTGATATTTGTAGGGGAGGTGTTTTTCAATGCGCGTAAACATCACTATGGCTTGCGTAACTTGCAAAATGCGCAATTATGCGTTGACCAAAAACAAGCGTAAGCATCCAGATCGTATGGAGTTGAAGAAGTATTGCCCTCGTTGCAACACTCATACTGTTCATCGTGAAACCAAGTAATAACTTCTTCCTTAAGGAAAGATGGGGGTGACAATATGACTTTTCTTGCTAATATCGGACGTGGTATCAAGAAAAGCGTGGGCGGTACTGTGGGTTTCTTTAGCGGTAGCGTTCAAGAGCTCAAACGTGTTCGTTGGCCATCTCGTAAGGAAATGGTAAACTACACACTGGTCGTTGTATCTACTGTTGTTGTTCTAACCATCTTTTTGTTCCTAGTTGATTTAGGGATTATTGAGGTATTGAATTTGATTCCAAAAAAATAGATTGATTTGAATCGATTGTCGTAAGGGGGGACAGGGTAAGCTACCCTGGATTACATGGAAAAGAATTGGTATGTCGTTCACACGTATTCCGGCTACGAAAACAAGGTAAAGACAAACCTAGAGAAACGCATCGAATCAATGGAGATGCAGGATAAGATTTTTCGCGTACTCGTTCCCATGGAAGAAGAGACGGAACTGAAAGATGGTAAGAAGAAGACTGTCATGCGAAAAGTGTTTCCTGGGTATGTCCTAGTCGAAATGGTCATGACAGACGACTCTTGGTATGTAGTAAGGAATACACCAGGTGTAACCGGCTTTGTTGGTTCTTCTGGTGCTGGTTCGAAACCAACACCCCTTTTACCAGACGAGGTTCAGGTCATTCTTGCTTCGATGGGCGTAGAAGAAGCTCAGATCATCGTAGATTACGAGGTCGGGGAATCGGTACGTGTGAAAGAGGGTCCATTTGCAGGTACGATTGGACTAATCGAAGAAGTCGATGCCAAAAATGGTAAGTTGAAGCTGCTAGTCAACATGTTCGGTAGAGAAACACCAGTAGAACTAGAATATTTCCAAGTGGAAAAAATTTAACATCAGGAAAAACTTTTGTTTCTCCTGAAAGTATGATAGATTGTTATAGTTATTACCCAGCCGCGTAAGGCGGAACAGAAGCGTTGATTCGCTTGCTGTGATCGTGGGAGGGGAATTCCCCGCAAAATACCACATTGTGTTGAAGGAGGTAGTTAGCGATGGCCAAGAAAGTCTTTAGAGTGGTCAAGCTACAAATCCCTGCTGGCAAAGCTAACCCAGCGCCACCTGTTGGACCAGCTCTCGGAGCAGCTGGTGTTAACATCATGGGATTCTGTAAAGAATTTAATGCTCGTACTGCTGATCAAGCAGGTATGATCATTCCTGTGGAGATTACTGTATTTGAAGATCGTTCATTCACCTTCATTACAAAAACTCCACCAGCTGCAATTCTCTTGAAAAAAGCTGCTGGAATCGAATCCGGTTCTGGAGAGCCTAACAAGAAAAAAGTAGCAACGGTTAAACGTGATAAAGTTCGCGAAATTGCTGAAACAAAAATGCCGGATCTAAACGCAGCTGATGTTGAAGGCGCTATGCGTATGGTAGAAGGCACTGCCCGTAGCATGGGGATCGTCATCGAGGACTAATAAACGTCTTCGTTGCCTAGGCTCTCTGCCACGATTGTCTAGGTAAGTGGGAGGATCATCCGTTACAACCACGAAGGGAGGAATTGAAGTGGCTAAACATGGTAAAAAGTACTTGGAAGCTACCAAGAAAGTAGATCGTCTCAAACAATACGATATAGCCGAAGCGCTTACTCTCGTAAAAGAACTTTCTACAGCTAAATTTGATGAAACGGTTGAAGCTGCATTCCGCTTAGGTATTGATACCAAAAAAGCAGATCAACAAGTGAGAGGTGCCGTTGTGTTGCCACATGGTACTGGTAAAACTCAACGCGTTCTTGTTTTTGCTAAAGGCGAGAAAGCAAAAGAAGCTGAACTTGCTGGAGCGGATTATGTAGGTGATGAGGATCTCATCAACAAAATCCAACAAGGTTGGTTCGACTTTGATGTTGTTGTAGCAACTCCTGATATGATGGGTCAAGTAGGTCGCCTAGGTCGTGTACTCGGACCAAAAGGTCTTATGCCAAACCCAAAAACAGGCACAGTAACATTTGAAGTCGAAAAAGCAATCAATGAGATCAAAGCGGGTAAAATCGAGTACCGTGGGGATAAAGCAGGTATTATTCATGCTCCTATCGGAAAAGTGTCCTTCACAGAAGCACAACTCGCTGAAAACTTGCAAGCTCTTGCTGATGCTCTTATGAAGGCGAAACCAGCGGCTGCGAAAGGCACTTACATGAAGAGTGTAACCGTTTCTTCGACCATGGGTCCTGGGGTTTCGGTTAACGCACTTCGCTTTTCTGGTCGTTAATAAATAGATTTGGCTTTTATTTGACAAAGGCTTACAGTTTCTAGTAAACTGATAAAGCTGATTGAAATCGAATAGAACCGTAGACAGTAGGAGTGCGAGAAGCACTTAATGTTTCCTACCGAGGTGTTTTAATAGAACCCTTGGCCTTCGACTGTCTACGAAGGCTTTTCTTTTTCCTACAACTCGTAAGGAGGTGTCCCCTATGTCCAAAGCAGTTGAACAGAAAAAACTAGTGGTAGCAGATATCGTTTCTAAACTAGAACGTAGCAAAACGACTGTAGTTGCTGACTACCGCGGTTTAACTGTAAAACAAACAAACGAACTTCGCAAAGAATTGCGTGAGGCTGGTGTAGAGCTTCAAGTTCTGAAAAACACGATGACTCGTCGTGCTTCTGAGCAAGTTGGTTTGAGTGAACTTGGCGAGTACTTGACTGGTCCAAGCGCGGTTGCGTTTAGCTATGATGATGTTGTAGCGCCGGCTCGTGTTCTTCATAAGTTTGCAAAAGATAACAAAGCGTTGGAGATTAAAGGTGGCGTAGTAGAGGGGAAAGTAGTTGGCTTAGAAGATATCCAAGCTCTTGCTGAACTTCCATCTCGCGAAGGTCTTCTTTCCATGCTTCTCTCTGTTATGCAAGCTCCGGTCCGCAATTTTGCGCTTGCTGTTAAAGCAGTTGCCGATAAAGACGGAGAAGCTCCAGAAGCTACTGAGGCGTAAGGGTATATTCCTTTCGCTCAAATGTGATTGACGTATGATGAAACTTTACTGATAAATTTACTGGGAGGTATAACTCAATGTCTAAAGAACAAATCATTGAAGCGATTAAAACTATGAGCGTTCTAGAATTGAACGATCTTGTAAAAGCAATTGAAGAAGAATTTGGTGTAACTGCAGCAGCACCTATGGTAATGGGTGGCGGAGCAGTAGCAGCTGAAGCAGCAGCGAAAACTGAGTTCGATGTAATCCTAACCAGCGCTGGTAGCAGCAAAATCAACGTAATCAAAGCAGTTCGTGAAATCACAGGCCTTGGCTTGAAAGAAGCGAAAGCACTTGTTGATGGAACACCTGCTCCAATTAAAGAAGGCATTAGCGAAGATGATGCAAATGCTATCAAAGCAAAACTTGAAGAAGCTGGTGCTAACGTAGAAGTTAAGTAATTAACTTTTCGTTCCGGTTTGACCCGTCGTCATCGGTCGGCGGGTCATTTCTATATAGGAGGCTGTCTAGATGAGTGATCATTACTACTCGAAGAATCCTACCTCTAAAAAAGAGGAACGCGATTTTGAAGTGATGGTTCGAGGAGAAAAGTTGTCCTTTCAGACAGATGCAGGTGTATTTTCGAAGAAAGGGCTAGACTTTGGCAGTCGATTTTTGATTGAATCGGTAGACTTAGAAGGGATTCGGCATCTGCTTGATCTAGGTTGCGGTTATGGCCCAATTGGTTTATCGATTGCAAAAATGAATCCTAATATCCACATTACGATGGTTGACATAAATGAACGTGCTGTTGAACTTGCGAAGAAAAATGCTGTGTATAATCGACTCTCCGAGCGAGTGAACATTTTCGTTAGTGATCGATTCGAAAAAGTAGCTGGCATGAAGTTTGACTGTATTTTATTGAATCCACCGATTCGAACAGGAAAGGCAGTTATTTACCAGATGTTCGCTGAGGCAAAAAAACATCTACATGACTCCGGTTCGTTTTGGATTGTGATTCGTAAGCAACAAGGTGCAGAGTCAGCATGTACAGAATTACATGATCTATTTCCGTCTGTGGAAGTAGTGGAACGAAAAAAAGGGTACTGGGTAATTCGGGCTGGTTTCTGAGAAAATTTGTAAACATCGTTGACAAACGAAATCGGCGTGTGCTAGTGTTATAAAATGCAGAAAGTCTAGTTTAGATGATATTTCCTGCATTTTTTTGTGCCATTACAGGAAAACTAGTGAGATTTGTTTAAATATGGAAATCACTGGTTAAGATAGGAAAATAGACTACTTTATAGTTAAAAATGTGGTAATTCGACCCATTTTTCTTTTTTCGCTTTTATCCTTAGTACGCAATCAATTGCGTCAGGATCCGAGGGGGGAATTTGTTTGGCTGGTAAACTTGTCCAGTACGGTCGGCGGCAAAGAAGAAGTTATGCCCGCATTGAAGAGGTATTAGAATTACCCAATCTTATTGAAATTCAACAAAAATCATACGAGTGGTTTTTAGAGGAAGGCCTTCGTGAGATGTTTCATGACATTTCACCGATTGAGGACTTTACGAAAAACCTCGTATTGGAGTTTGTTGACTACAGTTTGGGAGAACCCAAGTACAACGTAGAACAAGCGAAAGATAATCAGGTTACCTATTCGGCTCCACTCCGTGTAAAAGTTCGTCTGATCAATAAAGAAACAGGCGAAGTGAAGGAGCAGGAAGTCTTTATGGGTGATTTCCCGCTCATGACAGAAACGGGTACGTTTATCTACAACGGAGCGGAACGTGTCATTGTCAGCCAGTTGGTTCGTTCACCTAGTGTGTATTATAACACGAAAGTCGACAAAAACGGTAAGCCAACTTACACAGCTACAGTGATTCCGAATCGCGGTGCATGGCTGGAGTTGGAAACCGACGCGAAGGATATTATTTATGTGCGGATTGATCGCACAAGAAAAATTCCTGTGACGGTTCTTTTGCGTGCGTTAGGCTTTAGTTCTGATGCTGAGATCATTGATCTACTAGGTGATGACGAGTATGTACGCAATACGTTAGATAAGGACAACACAGGCAACACCGAAAAAGCGTTAATTGAAATCTATGAGCGTCTTCGTCCAGGGGAACCACCAACGGCAGATAATGCTCGTAGTCTTCTATTCTCTCGTTTCTTTGATCCAAAGCGCTATGATTTAGCAAGCGTAGGTCGTTACAAGATGAATAAGAAGTTACACATTAAAAATCGCTTATTAAATAAAAAGCTAGCAGAAGCAATCGTTGATCCTGAAACAGGTGAGATTTTAGCAGAAGCAGGCACGGTGCTCGAGCGCCGAGTGCTTGATAAACTATTACCAGCTTTAACAGGTGAGAGTCCATACGGTCTAACAGAAACGACCGTACGTGGCGGAGTTCCTGATGAAGGTCCAATCCATTTACAATCGATTCATATTTTCTCTCCGATCGATGAAGAGAAAGTAATAAAAGTGATTTCCAATGCAGAAATTGATATGTCTGTGAAAAATATCACACCTGCTGATATCATCTCCTCGATTAACTACTTTGTGAACCTCTTGCACCGTGTAGGGGATACCGATGATATCGATCACTTGGGGAATCGTCGTCTACGTTCTGTTGGGGAGCTGTTGCAGAATCAGTTCCGCATCGGTTTATCCCGTATGGAGCGTGTGGTTCGTGAGCGGATGTCCATTCAAGATGCGAATGCGATCACACCGCAAGCATTGATTAATATCCGTCCGGTTATCGCTTCGATTAAAGAATTTTTTGGTTCTAGCCAGTTGTCTCAATTTATGGACCAAACCAATCCACTCGCTGAATTGACTCATAAACGTCGTCTATCGGCACTAGGACCTGGTGGTTTGACTCGTGAGCGTGCGGGCTTTGAAGTTCGAGACGTCCACCATTCTCACTATGGTCGTATGTGCCCGATTGAAACTCCGGAGGGTCCGAACATTGGTTTGATCAACTCCTTATCTAGCTTTGCTCGTATTAACAATTATGGCTTTATCGAAACGCCGTATCGTCGAGTAGATCCAGATACGAACCAAGTAACAAACGAAATCCATTATCTGACTGCAGATGAAGAGGATAACTACTATGTAGCTCAGGCAAATGCAGAAATTGATGAAGAAGGAAACTTCCTCACTAATACCGTTATCACTCGTTATCGTGATGAGCTATTAACGGTTACGAGAGATCGAATCGATTACATGGACGTATCTCCCAAACAAGTTGTTTCGGTGGCGACAGCGTGTATTCCATTCTTGGAAAACGACGACTCCAACCGTGCTTTGATGGGTTCTAACATGCAGCGCCAAGCGGTACCATTATTGGTTCCTGAATCTCCATTTATCGGTACAGGTATGGAGCATAAAGCAGCGGCAGACTCTGGTGTTATGATCCTAGCAAAGAATCCGGGTACAGTTGAGCGCGTTACAGCTAACGAGATTTGGGTTCGTAAGGAACAAGTATTAGATGGTCGTCTCGTAAAGGGTGACTTGGATAAATATAAATTGACCAAGTTTTCTCGTTCCAACCAAGGTACTTGTATTAACCAACGCCCTGTGGTTAGCAGAGGTGAGAAAGTACTAAAAGGTGCTGTTCTCGCTGATGGTCCATCTACCGAACAAGGGGAAATGGCTCTCGGTCGAAACGTCGTCGTGGCCTTTATGACTTGGGAAGGTTACAACTACGAGGATGCGATTCTCTTAAGTGAGAAACTCGTGAAAGAGGATGTCTATACTTCGATCCATATTGAAAAATATGAATCAGAAGCGCGAGACACCAAGCTAGGTCCAGAGGAAATCACGCGTGATATTCCAAACGTGGGTGAAGATGCTCTGCGGAATCTGGACGAGCGTGGAATTGTTCGTGTCGGTGCTGAGATTAAAGTTGGAGATATCTTAGTAGGGAAAGTAACTCCAAAAGGGGTAACGGAACTTACGGCTGAAGAGCGTCTTTTGCATGCAATCTTTGGTGAAAAAGCACGTGAAGTTCGCGATACATCGCTCCGCGTACCACACGGTCAAGATGGAATTATCGTGGATGTGAAAGTGTTTACTCGTGAAAACGGCGATGAATTACCACCGGGAGTAAATCAACTTGTACGTGTTTACATTGCGCAGAAGCGTAAGATCTCTGAAGGGGATAAGATGGCGGGACGTCATGGTAATAAAGGGGTTATCTCACGGATTATGCCGGAAGAAGATATGCCATTCTTGCCGGACGGTACCCCTGTACAAATCGTCTTAAATCCTCTAGGTGTTCCTTCGCGGATGAACATCGGACAAGTTTTAGAAGTCCATCTCGGTATGGCGGCAAAGTCACTAGGACTTCATATGGCTACCCCAGTATTTGATGGTGCTCGTGAAAATGAGGTATTTGATGCCTTAGAAGAGTCCGGCGGGGATCGCGATGGAAAAACGATGTTGTATGATGGACGAACGGGCGAAGCGTTTGAAAACCGTGTAACAGTTGGGGTCATGTATATGATTAAGCTTGCGCACATGGTTGATGATAAGATCCATGCTCGTTCTACGGGTCCATACTCTCTCGTTACTCAGCAACCATTGGGTGGTAAAGCTCAATTTGGTGGTCAGCGTTTCGGGGAGATGGAGGTTTGGGCGCTCGAAGCATACGGTGCGGCGTACACACTACAAGAAATCTTGACTGTTAAGTCGGATGATGTAGTGGGTCGTGTGAAGACGTATGAAGCGATTGTCAAGGGTGAAAATGTACCAGAACCTGGTGTTCCTGAATCATTCAAAGTACTGATCAAAGAACTTCAATCTCTCGGTATGGATGTAAAGATTCTTGCTGAGAACGAAGAAGAAATCGAGATGCGTGAGTTGGACGAAGATGATGAGCCAGGCAATGAAAGGCTTCACTTTGATCTAGAAAGTAGTGATGAAGGACCTCGGTCCGTTTCGTAGTCCTAGATGTGGAGAGGTGAGCCGGTAAGCGTCACTTCTCCGGCTAGGAGGAACCCAGAGGGAGGAATGCCCACATGCTCGATGTGAATAACTTTGAGTATATGAAGATCGGTCTGGCCTCGCCAGAAAAAATTCGCTCTTGGTCTCGTGGTGAGGTTAAGAAGCCAGAAACAATTAACTACCGTACATTAAAGCCAGAAAAAGAGGGGCTTTTCTGTGAGAAAATCTTTGGTCCTACGAAGGACTGGGAGTGTCACTGTGGGAAGTACAAACGCGTTCGTTATAAAGGTGTTGTCTGTGACCGTTGTGGTGTAGAAGTAACCAGACAAAAAGTCCGTCGCGAACGTATGGGGCACATTGAGCTAGCTGCTCCTGTTTCTCATATTTGGTACTTCAAAGGAATTCCTAGCCGTATGGGTCTGGTTCTCGATATGTCTCCACGTTCGTTGGAAGAAGTAATCTACTTTGCTTCCTATGTGGTTGTCGATCCAGGTCAAACCCCACTTGAGAAAAAGCAACTTTTATCTGAGAAAGAATTCCGTAGCTATCGTGAAAAATATGGTAATTCTTTTGTGGCGAAGATGGGAGCAGAAGCGATTCGTCGTTTGCTTGCTGATATCGATCTCACGAAAGAAGTGGATAGTCTCAAAGAAGAGTTGACAACGGCTCAAGGACAGCGTCGGAATCGTGCTGTAAAACGTTTGGAAGTACTAGAGGCCTTCCGTAGTTCTGGTAATAGACCAGACTGGATGGTTCTCGATGTATTACCTGTTATTCCGCCAGAGCTGCGTCCAATGGTGCAGTTAGATGGAGGGCGTTTTGCAACATCTGATTTAAATGATCTCTATCGTCGTGTGATTAACCGTAATAACCGTCTGAAACGTTTACTTGATCTAGGAGCGCCGGATATCATTGTCCAAAATGAAAAACGGATGCTTCAAGAGGCAGTTGATGCACTGATTGATAATGGTCGTCGCGGTCGTCCTGTAACAGGTCCTGGTAACCGCCCACTCAAATCCCTTTCCCACATGTTAAAAGGGAAACAAGGTCGTTTCCGTCAGAACTTGCTTGGGAAGCGGGTAGACTACTCGGGTCGTTCTGTAATCGTGGTAGGACCGAATCTTAAGATGTATCAATGTGGTCTCCCAAAAGAGATGGCACTGGAGCTCTTTAAACCATTCGTAATGAAAGAGTTAGTCTCAAAAGGCCTCGCTCACAACATTAAGAGTGCAAAACGAAAAGTAGAACGGGTTCATCCAGAAGTATGGGACGTTTTAGAAGAAGTTATTCGTGAACATCCTGTTCTCTTGAACCGTGCACCTACGCTTCACCGTCTTGGAATTCAAGCATTTGAGCCGATTTTAGTAGAAGGTCGTGCGATTCGTCTACATCCACTCGTATGTACTGCGTATAACGCGGACTTCGACGGGGACCAAATGGCGGTTCACGTACCCTTATCTGCAGAAGCTCAGGCGGAAGCTCGCTTATTGATGCTAGCGGCACAAAACATCTTAAACCCCAAAGACGGCAAACCTGTTGTAACACCTTCGCAGGATATGGTACTAGGTTGCTACTACCTTACGATGCAAAAAGAAGGCGAAAAGGGCGAAGGCTCTGTTTTCCAATCCATTGCAGAAGCGATTAACGCTTATCAGCATGGGTATGTAACGTTGCATAGTCGTGTTGCCATCCAGGCGAAAACATTGAAGAAAACCTCCTTCACAGAAGCGCAAGAAGGTGCATTGCTGGTAACCACTCCCGGTAAGTTGATTTTCAACGAAGTTTTCCCAGAAGAATTTCCGTATATCAATGAACCTGGTAAAAAGAACTTTGTTCAAACAAGTGATCAGCACTTTATATTTGAAAAAGGTATAAATGTTCGTGAGTTTATTCAATCACTACCGGATCCAGGTGCATTACGGAAAAAGGATATGGGAGCGATTATCGCAGAATGTTTCCGTCGTTTTGGGACGATGATGACTTCTGTCATTCTAGATAAAGTGAAACAACTTGGGTATACCTATTCCACACGTGCCGGTATCACGATGGCTGTATCAGATGTAAACGTTCCTGCTGCAAAATACGATATTTTGAAAGAAGCAGATCAACAAGTAGATGCAGTCGTGAAGCAATATCGTCGTGGATTGATTACCGATGATGAGCGTTATGAACGTGTTATTTCCATCTGGAGCAAGACAAAAGATCGTGTAACGGAGGTCTTGATGAAGAACATGGGTAAATATAACCCAATCTTCATGATGGCTAACTCAGGTGCGCGGGGTAACGTTTCACAGATTACCCAGCTTGCAGGGATGCGCGGACTCATGGCGAACCCAGCTGGTAAGATTATTGAGCGTCCGATTCGCACGAACTTCCGTGAAGGCTTGACCGTATTAGAGTACTTTATCTCTACTCACGGAGCACGGAAAGGTTTGGCGGATACCGCTCTTCGTACAGCTGACTCTGGTTATCTCACAAGACGTCTCGTAGACGTAGCTCAGGATGTCATTGTTCGTGAAAATGACTGTGGAACGGACCGCGGTCAGCGAGTATCTCGCATTCATGATGGCAATGAGATCATCGAGGAATTATTTGATCGTATCGTAGGTCGTACCGCTTTTGAGACCGTGAAACACCCAGCCGATGGCCATGTGATTGTGGATCGTAACGAATTGATCACAGAAGAACACGCCGAAGAGATTGTAGAGGCGGGGATTGAGAAAGTAGTCATTCGTGCTGTTCTAAGTTGCCGTACTAAGCATGGAGTTTGTAAGAAATGTTATGGACGTAACTTGGCACTTGGTACACAGGTGGAGATTGGTGAGGCAGTCGGGATTATCGCGGCTCAATCGATTGGTGAGCCTGGTACTCAGTTGACGATGCGTACCTTCCATACTGGTGGGGTAGCGGGCGACGATATTACGCAAGGTTTACCTCGTATTCAAGAGCTATTTGAAGCTCGTAACCCGAAAGGTCAAGCTGTTATTAGTGAGATCACTGGTAAGGTAACGGATATCCGAGAGGTAAAAGATCGTCGTGAAGTAGAAGTGGAAAATGATGTAGAAAGCAAAGTACACTCCATTCCATATGGCTCCAGACTTCGTGTATCTGTTGGCGATGTAGTCGACTTTGGTGATGAGCTTACGGAAGGTTCAATTGATCCAAAAGAACTGCTTCGTGTCAAAGGGGTGCATGGTGTTCAAAGTTATATCTTGCAAGAGGTACAAAAAGTATACCGCTTACAAGGGGTAGAAATTAACGACAAGCACGTAGAGGTTATGATTCGCCAGATGATGAGAAAAGTACGAATTACGGATGCAGGTCAAACCGTTCTTCTACCAGGTTCCGTGGTAGATATACATGAATTTGAAGCCGCAAACCGTGATGTACTCCTCCGTGGCGAAGAGCCTGCTGTTGCACGTCCGCTCTTGTTAGGTATTACCAAAGCATCCCTTGAAACAGAATCCTTCCTATCGGCTGCTTCCTTCCAAGAGACGACCCGTGTTCTAACGGATGCGGCAATCAAAGGAAAAGTGGACCGCTTGCTAGGTCTGAAGGAGAACGTTATTATTGGTAAGCTAGTTCCTGCTGGTACGGGTATGTCTCGTTACCGCAATCTACAGGTGAAGATGGCGAATGAAGTAAATGATCTTCGAGCGTCTGATTCCGTGCTCATCGACTAGAGTAGATAGAAATACAATCTTGTTGACATTGTGAATAACGGGTGGTAAGATACATTCGTGTGCTTGGAACGTTTCACTTTGGAGGGCTGATGACTTGATGTCTTATGAAAAAGTGAAAGTAGCAAAAGCAATGGCGATTGGAACCAAGCAAACGAAAAAGGCCATTGAGAATTTGTCTGCTGTAGAAGTGATTCTAGCAGATGATGCAGATCAAAAGATTCAGCTCTTGATCTTCTCTATGTGCCAGGCTCGGGGAATCCCTGTTGTGCGCGTGCTTTCGATGAGGGAGCTAGGTAAAGCGTGTGGCATCGATGTCGGTGCAGCAACAGTAGCGATTTGCAAATAACGATGAAACACTTGAGATGAATTGGGTCGAACTGCATGTATCCTAGGCAATCATGCAGTTCGTCTCCCCTTATTTGTTCTCATGGATGTTTTTTACTCTTCTACGATCCGCCTGGATCTGTGGACTTACAAGATAAGCAGGGGGGTGCCAAAGATGCCAACAATTAACCAGTTGATTCGTAAAGGTCGTACTGACAAAGTGAAAAAGTCAAAATCTCCAGCTCTTCAGTACACTTACAACAGCATGAAAAAGGACATTGTTCTACAAAGTTCTCCACAAAAACGTGGTGTATGTACTCGTGTGGGAACGATGACTCCGAAAAAGCCAAACTCCGCGTTGCGTAAATATGCTCGTGTGCGTTTGACAAACGGTACAGAGGTAACTGCTTACATCCCGGGAATCGGTCACAACTTGCAAGAGCATAGTGTTGTACTCATTCGTGGTGGTCGTGTAAAAGACTTACCAGGGGTACGTTACCATATCGTACGTGGTGCACTTGATACTGCAGGTGTGAACAACCGTAACCAAAGTCGTTCCAAATATGGTACAAAGCGTCCTAAGAAATAATGTATTTATCAATTTATATTAACTACTTATAAGAAGGAGGGAAAAGCATGCCACGTAAAGGCCCAGTACCTCGCCGTGATGCACTTCCAGATCCAATATACAACAGCAAGTTGGTTACTCGTTTAGTCAACCGTCTGATGTACGATGGAAAAAAAGGAAAAGCGCAAACTATTTTGTATGATGCTTTTAACCTAATCCAACAACGTTCTGGTAATGACCCAATGGAAGTTTTTGAGCAAGCTCTTAAAAACGTAATGCCAGTACTTGAAGTAAAGGCTCGCCGTGTAGGTGGTTCTAACTATCAAGTACCTGTTGAGGTAAAACCAGAGCGTCGTACAAGTCTTGGACTACGCTGGTTGGTAAGTTATGCACGTCTGCGTAACGAAAAAACCATGGAAGAACGTTTGGCGAATGAAATTCTTGATGCAGCAAACAACTCTGGTTCTGCTGTGAAGAAAAAAGAAGATGTTCACCGTATGGCGGAAGCAAACCGCGCGTTTGCACATTACCGCTGGTAATTATAATTGTTTATCTGTTTGACAGATGAAGGGAGAAATTCCAGATGGCACGTGAGTTCTCCTTAAAAGATACACGGAATATCGGGATCATGGCTCATATCGATGCTGGTAAAACTACTACTACTGAGCGTGTTCTTTTCTATACCGGTCGTGTACACAAAATTGGTGAGGTGCATGAAGGTGCAGCTACCATGGACTGGATGGAACAAGAACAAGAGCGCGGAATTACGATTACTTCCGCTGCTACCACTGCACAGTGGAATGGCCACCGTATCAACATTATTGATACTCCTGGTCACGTAGACTTTACCGTTGAGGTTGAGCGTTCCCTACGTGTACTCGATGGAGCTGTAGGTGTATTCTGCGCTAAAGGTGGCGTAGAACCACAATCTGAAACTGTATGGCGTCAAGCTGACCGTTATGGTGTTCCTCGTATCGCTTATGTGAATAAGATGGACATCTTGGGAGCTGACTTCTACGGTGCTGTAGAGCAAATGCGTGAGCGCCTTGGTGCAAACGCAGTACCAATCCAACTTCCAATTGGTTCTGAAGATAAGTTCCTTGGGATTGTGGACTTGGTAACCATGAAAGCCCTTATTTATACCGACGACTTGGGAACTACCTCTGAATCAGGGGAAATCCCAGCTGAGTTGAAGGATAAAGCGGATGAGTATCGTACGATATTGGTAGAAGCTGTAGCAGAACTTGACGAAGCGCTAATGGAAAAGTACTTGGAAGGTGAAGAACTCACTGAAGAGGAAATTGTAAAAGCACTTCGTAAAGGTACATGTGAAGTGAAAATTACACCTGTTACCTGTGGTTCTTCTTACAAGAACAAAGGCGTTCAACCTTTATTAGATGCTGTAGTGGCATATATGCCATCTCCACTCGATGTTCCTGCGATCCAAGGTCAGTTGCCAGATGGTACTGAAGCGGCTCGTGAATCGAGCGATGAAGAGCCATTCTCCGCTCTTGCATTTAAAATCATGACAGACCCATATGTAGGGAAACTTACATTCTTCCGCGTTTACTCTGGGACATTAGAGTCAGGATCTTATGTTTTGAACTCTACTAAAGAGAAGCGTGAACGTGTAGGTCGGATTCTTCAGATGCATGCGAACTCCCGTGAAGAGATTAGCAGAGTATATGCTGGAGACATCGCAGCAGCAGTAGGTCTTAAAGATACGACTACTGGTGAAACTCTCTGTGATGAGAAAAATCCGATCGTACTTGAATCGATGGAGTTCCCTGATCCAGTAATCGAGATCGCAATCGAGCCAAAATCGAAAGGCGATCAAGATAAAATGTCTATCGCATTGACCAAGTTAGCAGAAGAGGATCCAACTTTCAAAGCTTGGACCGATGAAGAAACAGGTCAAACGATCATTGCTGGTATGGGTGAGCTTCACCTCGATATCATCGTGGACCGTATGAAACGTGAATTCAAAGTAGAAGCGAACATCGGTGCACCGCAAGTAGCCTACAGAGAAACGTTCCGTACTGCTGCGAAAGTCGAAGGAAAATTTGTTCGTCAGTCCGGAGGTCGTGGTCAATTCGGTCACGTCTGGGTTGAATTTGAACCAATGGAAGCTGGCGAAGGCTTCGAGTTTGTGAACAAAATCGTCGGTGGTGTTGTTCCGCGTGAATACATCCCTGCGGTTCAAGCTGGTATCGAAGAGTCTATGAAAAATGGTGTTCTTGCTGGATTCCCATTAGTAGACGTTCGTGCTAGACTTGTAGATGGATCTTATCACGATGTTGACTCCTCTGAGATGGCATTTAAGATCGCTGGATCGATGGCGCTAAAAGCTGCGAAGTCCAAGTGTAACCCTGTTATTTTGGAGCCGATGATGAAAGTCGAAGTAACGGTTCCTGAAGAATACATGGGTGACATCATGGGTGATGTCAGCTCTCGTCGTGGACGGGTAGAGGGCATGGATGCTCGTGGTAATTCTCAAGTAGTACGTGGTATGGTTCCACTATCTGAGATGTTTGGTTATGTAAATAGCCTACGTTCTCGTACACAAGGTCGTGGTACTTTCTCTATGGTATTTAGTCATTATGAAGAAGTACCAAAGAGTGTCGCAGAAGAGATTATTAAAAAGGCTTCTGGTAACTAATTTAACAAGAACCTGGTAGAGTGTCACCCCGATCACTTTACCAGATTCCTATACATCTTTTTACCAAAATCAAAAACCAAAATACTTATTTCCTTATCTGAGGAGGATTTTATCATGGCAAAAGCCAAGTTCGAGCGTAATAAGCCACACGTTAATATTGGTACAATTGGTCACGTTGACCACGGTAAAACAACATTGACTGCTGCAATCACAACTGTATTGGCTCAAAAAGGTGGAGCAACTGCTACCGCTTACGACCAAATCGATAAAGCACCAGAAGAGCGTGAGCGTGGAATCACCATCTCTACTGCACACGTTGAGTATGAAACAGACAACCGTCACTACGCACACGTTGACTGCCCAGGACATGCTGACTATGTGAAAAACATGATCACAGGTGCTGCGCAAATGGACGGAGCGATCCTAGTTGTTTCTGCAGCTGACGGTCCAATGCCTCAAACACGTGAGCATATCTTGCTATCTCGTCAGGTAGGCGTACCTTACATCGTTGTATTCATGAACAAAGTAGACATGGTTGACGATGAAGAGCTACTTGAACTAGTTGAAATGGAAATTCGTGAACTTCTTTCTGAGTACGAATTCCCAGGCGATGATATCCCAGTAGTAAAAGGATCTGCTTTAAAAGCACTTCAAGATCCAGGTAGCGAGTGGGCTGATCGTATCGTTGAATTGATGAACGAAGTTGATGCTTACATCCCAGAACCAGAACGTGCTACAGACAAGCCTTTCTTGATGCCAGTAGAGGACGTATTCACTATTACTGGTCGTGGTACCGTTGCTACCGGTCGTGTAGAACGTGGAACCATTAAAGTGGGCGACGAGATCGAAATCATCGGTCTTACTGAAACTCGTAAGTCCATCGTAACCGGTGTTGAGATGTTCCGTAAACTTCTTGACTCCGCAGTTGCAGGTGATAACATCGGTGCTCTTCTTCGTGGTGTAGACCGCAAAGACATCGCTCGTGGTCAAGTACTTGCTAAAACTGGTTCTGTGAAACCACACACCAAGTTTAAAGCACAAGTATACGTATTGAGCAAAGAAGAGGGCGGACGTCACACTCCATTCTTCTCTAACTATCGTCCACAATTCTATTTCCGTACAACTGACGTAACGGGTGTTATCCAGCTTCCTGAAGGTACTGAAATGTGTATGCCTGGCGACAACATCGAAATGACTGTTGAACTTATCGCTCCAATCGCAATCGAAGACGGTACACGTTTCGCTATCCGCGAAGGTGGACGTACTGTTGGTGCTGGTGCCGTAACAACCATCATCGAGTAGTCTTTGCTTCGTAAACGATGTTTGACTATCCTTAATAAGAAAAAGCCTTATAGTCTGATCCGGACAGACTGTAAGGCTTTTTTTGTATTGAAAAATAGGTGAATCGAGGGGGAGAAATGCACTTCCATTTTCATTCTATTCTCATATGATAGCAGGGAACAATGGTAGTATCATTTAAAGCTAACATATAGAAATATGCCCTCTATGTTCAAAAATCATATAGGGGGAATTTGAGGATGGCCCACTTGGTGGATATTCGGTATGATCAATATGGAAGCACGACACCTGGAGGATCTTCTACGCCAATTTCTACAAGTGGAACTGCCCCAACACGAGTTGCAACAGTTAGATTCCCTCAAATTTGTGGAGCAAATCTAATAGAGTTAGATGGAATTATTCATGTGAATAATGATAATACGAATGTTACAAGTACCCAATATGTAACAGTGGAAATTAGAAGAGGCGCTTTGTTGATCTATCAAGCTAATATTGAAATTGATGGAGAAGCTGTAGATGATTATACGTTTGTCACATTCAAGCATATTGACCCATTACTTTCCAGATGTATGGACAATGTAGAATATACTCTATCTATTCATGCAAATGTATCCAATATGTTTTTCCACACCCCTGTTAACTTTACAGCCAAGAGATATTTAATTGATAATAACGTAGGTCAATAATCAAGGATATCTTTACGTTTACTACACTATCCTTCATATAGAGGTACCGCCGCTTGTAGCCGTTGATGTGGCCTATCATATGAGAATTGCCTTACAGAAGAGAAGCCTTATGGTCTGATCCGGACAGACCATAAGGCTTTTTAGGATAAGGGTGCGATTGATGTGGAGTTGAATAATCATTTGGCTATCATGTTTGTTTGTATTGTTTTATACATCCATTCCAGAATCTCATTCATCTGCATAACGTTGTATCGATAATCGATTTGTTTTAATTCGAGGATGGATCGTGTTTTAGAGAGGTCCTGAGTGATCCATTGGGTCATACTTGATGGGATAGTCGTTACGACCTCTTCTGGAGGAGAGATTGCAGTTTGATTCGAGATCCATACATACGCCCATTGACCTAATTCTTCATCTTTCTCAAAGGACCGAACCTGCTTTCCCAGATGGATGAGTGTGATATGATCCATTAGCTTATTAATCTCATCTACATCATGAGACGCAAGTAGGATCGATCGCTCTGAATTCTCCATCCAATTTTGTATCGATTCGTATAAGGCAGTTTTGGATAGAAAGTCTAGACCATTAGATGGTTCATCTAGGAGTAATAGATCAGACTCTGTAGACATAGCGAGACTGATTAAAAGTTTTCGCTTATTCCCTGTGGATAGCTTTTCATAGGGTATATGTAACTCAAAATCAAATTGCTTCACAAGCTGTTGCATTTGATTCTGATTCCATTTGGGATACCAATGATGATACCAAGAGATTAGGTCATTTCCAGTCCAGTAAGGGGATGCTTGATAATGGCTTGGTACATAGGCGATCCGCTTTTCTGATTGTTGTAATTCGGCGATAGGCTTTCCGAAGATAGTAATCTGGCCAGAGTCGCGATGTTCTGCTCCAGAAACCATCTGTAGAATGGTACTCTTTCCTGAGGCATTTGGTCCAACTAAACCGGAAATGATTCCCGGTTCTACTGATAGGTTAATAGGACCGATCTCTCTGTTTGGATATGTTTTCTCTAATTGATGGGTTGTTAGGAGCATCAAGTATCCTCCTCTGTTTTCTCTAGGTGCCATTTTTGAAACGAATGGAGTTGCTTCATAAAAATGGTCTCTACTTTTTCAGGAGAAGCATGAATTCGTTTTAGAAATAGGAAAAGTTCTTGAATCGCTTTTTCGATTTCTTTTTGTTGTGCTGAAGGCACGTCAATCTCTTCAAGCGAGGAGACGAAGGTGCCACGTCCTTGCTTGACAACGATTAAGCCCTTTTGTTCTAGTTCTTGATAAGCACGTTTGGTTGTAATGATACTACAAGATAAGTTAATAGCTAGAGCGCGAATCGAAGGAAGTGGGCTCCCGGGAGGTAGTTGCCCGCTTAGGATGAGCTGACTCAGTTGATCTTGTATCTGTTGATAGATCGGCATGGGATGATCTAATTTGACTTGGATAGGTAGTTGCATGTTGTTTGCTCCCTCCCTATTTGAGGCGAACGTATTGAATCATCGATTGTGTTGCGAAATACAAGATTACTAGTGAAGCGAAGAACAGGGTGACACAACCAGTGTTCGTAAGTGAGCTCGCTCCAGTAGCCAGCAATTGAATTAGGTGTTGATTATACTTATATTGCAGGATTATTAGAGTAAATAATGGGATCAAATAGATAATGAGTGAGCTCCAGAAAAAAGTTTTATAGGGCAACACGATTTCTGTAATGAGTAAAACCGTGATTAATAGAATTGATATGGCTAAAGAAAGAAGTATCATGGATGTGATATGGGTTTCTGAGAACGGATAGTAGTTTTTTAAGCCGATATAGGTTATGGGTACTAGGATCATTAGGTATATACACCCTACTAGTAAAATACTGAGAAGTCGGCTGTACACGATCGCGTTCGGATGAATAGAAAAGGTGCGAAAGAAGGCTATTTCTCTTCGACTCAAGTCGCTTCCAACGAGCCTATAAGAGGCATGATGGCGCTTTGTATAGTAAGGAAAAGTGATTAAAGATAATAAAAAAACGGTCGTGATCCAAGTCAAAGGGCGTTCTAAGACGCCCTCCTTTTCCGTTATAAAAGTGCTGGCTAGTATTATAAATGCAAAGCAGTTGATTAAAAAGTAAGGGGCTATATGAATCATCGCTCCCGATAAATCCCGCTTTGATAAAAACCAAGCATCTTTCCACATGAAATCCATCTCCTAAAGCATATGTTTTGGTTTTTGAAAGAGAAAGGCTCCGTACGCTACTAGTGCAAGACTTAGAGCAGAGCAGGAAGCAAACGTGATGATGATGTCCGTAAGCCCTACGCTTTGATGAAGGATTTCATAAAGAACGGCATGCACATTCCAAAGCGGAATCCAGAATAGATAATTCGGTAACTGGGAACCGCTTTGTTGCATGATGATAAAGGTTCCTGCCATCGCCAAAAACATGAGTGGGCTGATATAGTTTTGTGCTTCTTTAAAACTACGTGCAAATGTACTCATGATAAGTAATAAGGCAGATATAACGAGTACATAGAAGAAAATACAAAGTGCAAAGCCGATCAATGGAACGGTTCCGATAGAAGCTAGTTGATCAAGCTGAACGGCTGGATGGGTCAAGTATGGCTGGATTCCTAGAACAGAGCCTAAAGAGATTAAGGTGGTTACCATAATCATTCCTGTCACGCCGATCCATTTTCCAATCCATAGTTTCCATGTCGGAATAGGTAGTCCGAGTAAGGAGACAATCGTTCGACGTTCTTTTTCTCCGGCAATGGAGTCAATGGCAATCATCATCCCTCCTGAAAGTGGAGTGATTGCGATGAGAATGGAAATCAGGTAGAAGCCAGAAAAGATGTTGGGTGCCCCTTCAGCCGATTTTATTTGTAGCTTAGGTAATTCAGTAGGGGCGATGCTTTTCTGGGCTAGATATTGCTGTAAAAGTTGTTTTTCGATATGGGATTGGAGAGCTGTTTTGTATCCTGAACCATCCGGAATATCTAGCGTCCACAGCTTCGTAGTTCCCGGTTGATCTGTCTCTACTCCTAGGTATGCTGTTAAGTCTCCTTGCTTCATGAGCTTTTTTGCTTCTTCGGGTGACATGGTTTTTAGTTCCAGTTTGCCGGGGGCTGATTTTGTAATAGCCGTTTGTAGTTCCGTAGGTACTTGTGAGCTAACGCCTATTTCCACTTTCTCTTCATCCGATGATTGCATGCGATCCATTAACAGAAAGATTCCCGGGATCAGTAATAGAGGAATCAGGATCGACAGCCAGAGTGTTCGTTTATCTCGAAATTGCTCTATTAATTCCTTCTTCGCAATATGCCACATTAGCTTCATGATGAAATTCCTCCTTGAATCCAATTCCGCAGGATATCCCGCAAGTTATCGGTTTGAAGCTCCTGATAGAGATTGGAAATGGTTCCGTTATAGATCATTTTTCCTTGTGATAAGGTGATAATGTTATCCGTTAAGTGAGTCACTTCCTCTAAGATATGAGTGGAGAAGAGGATGGTTTTCCCAGATTGTTGGAGTGATTTTACTAAGTCTTGAAACGCAAGTGACGCGGCAATATCCAGGCCTGTAGTTGGCTCGTCAAAAAATAGATAGTCTGGGTTATGGATGAGTGTTCGTAAGATAGCGGTTTTCTGTAGATTTCCTTTAGAGAGTTCTCCTGCTTTTTTGTGAAGATGGGGGGTAAGTAGAAGTTGCTCTGCCCACTCATCGATTCGCTTACGGGCGACAGCATCGGGTACATCATAAAATTTTGCAAAATATAAGATGTTCTCATAGGCGGTTAAACGATGATAAAGTCCAGAATCATTGCCAAATAAGAGTCCGATTTGTTTTTTACAAGCGATTGGATTTTGCGATAAGTCTTGCCCTCCAATTTTAATGGAGCCGGTGGTGGGTGTAATAAGTCCAGTTAAAAGTTGAAAGAGAGTAGACTTACCAGCTCCATTTTCTCCGAGTAATGCAATTAATTCCCCCGAGTGTATGGAGATATCCATGTTCTGTAAAGCTTTCGTAGAGCCGTAGTGCTTTGATAGCCCTATTGTCTGGATTGCGACGTTTTGTGACATTTGTTCCCCTCCTGCTAGTTGTGAAATATGTTATAGTCTATATATTTATATATACAGTATGTCGTTTATATCTGTCAATGAAAAGGGTTGACAATATAGTGTGTGGTGTAATACCATACATACAAATAAAGTGTATGGTGTGTAGCCATACTATAGATACAATATAACACAAAGATGCGGTGAAGCTTATGGAGACTCGTGTTGTCGGTTCTTATCGCTTTATCCTTGATTTTTCGCAACCGATCTACGAGCAATTGGTACAACAATTTCGTCAGATGTTAGCAAAAGGGGAGATCGAATTGGGCAGTAAACTTCCTTCTGTTCGTGATTTTGCAGTACAGATGAAAATCAATCCAAGTACAGTAGTCAGAACGTATCAAGAGTTAGAAAGGGATGGGCTTTGTGAGAAGAGACGTGGTCAAGGAACGTTTATCACCTCCTCGGCTAGTCAAGTATCAGAGCTACGGAAAGAGATGGCGGAGGGTGCTCTAGGGTCATTCGTTCGAACCTTACAGATACTAGGTGTTACTCGAGAAGAGGCACAAAAAATGATTGCGGAGGTGGACTGGAAATGAGTGATACGGCTATTCGTTTTCAGGGAGTAGGAAAGTCTTTTAAAGGAAAGAGTGTGTTAGAGAATATTTCATTTACGGTTCCTAGAAGTCAAGTGTATGGGATCTTAGGAGAAAACGGTGCGGGGAAGTCGACGATGTTGAAAATGATGGCCCATCTATGCCTGCCGGATCATGGAGAGATCGAAGTACTAGGGCAAGAGCCTAGTTGGAAATTGTATCAACATATTGCTTATTTATCGGATCGGGCGAAATGGTTTGCTAACTACACGGTTGAAGAAACGCTACAGTTTGGAGCAAGTTTTTATCCCGATTTCCAGATTGAGAAGGCAAAGGAATTAGTTGATTTTTTTCAGCTAGATAAAGGACTAAAGGCAAAAGAGATGTCAAAGGGTCAGGAAGCTAGATTGCAATTTCTACTCTGCTTCGCTCGCGATGTGAAGCTGATGTTGCTAGATGAACCATTCTCTGGAATCGATTTAATGACTCGAGAAAAAATGATTGAGTTAATCATTGACGGTATCTCCGAGAGAGAATTGACATTGGTCATCACAACACACGAGATTAATGAAGTAGAAGGGCTTTTAAATAGGGTAGCGTTTATAAAGGATAAAAAGATTGTGATAGAGGGAGAAGTGGAGAAACTACGCCAAGAGCATGGTTCCCTAAAGGAACTTTATCGGGGGGTATATGCATGAGTACATTTTTAAAACTAGTACGGCATGAGCTGAAATATATATTGCCCAATACTTCTCGAGGGTTAGGAATAAATGCTTTAATTGCTGTGGTAGTATTTTTAGGGCTAACGACTGGTCTTGTGATAGGTCTCAATAATGGCATGCAAACCTTTCAATATCTTAATCAATTTAACGTCTCTGTAATTTTTAGTGCTTTCGGTATAGGTGGTTGGATTATTCAAAAGGAGTTCAAGAAAAATACCGCTTCTTGGTGGCTGACTCTTCCCTATCCACGAGAATTGCTTTACCGAGCAAAAGGGGCCTCTCTTTTACTTTTTTACTTCTATTTTTATATACAACTTTACTTAGTCATCAAAATTTCGTGCATCGTGGCTACGATCTATACAGATAAATGGAATCAGTTTCCGTTAGAGGAGCTCTTCCGAAATGATGAGATCTTTCTCTTGACCAGCTTTCTCTGTGTGATATTAGTGGGCGCTTTCACCACTTCTGTGAGTTTGCTAGCAAGGAAATTTACGAAGACTTCCTTCCTCTTTTGGATTCCATTCGGTACTCTTGTAGGTTCTTTTATGCCTAACTTTTTTAGCGAATTGGTTATGCCGTCCGCAAAGGGAGAAATGATTTCTGTTCCTATCTATCTATGGATTGGATCACCTCTTCTCACAATTTTGTTTTACATTCTTGGTTCACATGTTTTGAAAAAGTATGTGGACTTATAAATGAGTTTATCAAAATAGCTTTTTAACCCGATATACCATTTTCTTCAAACATCCTTGTCATTCCCATTTCAATCTGATAGAATATCACCTGCGGTCTTCTCTATAACTTTACTTACACCGCTTCGCTTACATCATAGAATTTACCTATTAGACAGATGCTTTTTTTCCTTGCATCTGTTTTATATTTTCTATATAATAGCGAATGTTGGTCATGAACAGCGATGAAGCAGAAGGTTGCCGACACACCCGGCCCCTTTGCCATGGCCTAGGTCGGGAGAAATTTCTGCGGAGAAGTTCATTTAAGAAAAATGAGCGAAGGAGGGTTACAAATGGCAAAACAAAAGATTCGCATTCGGCTGAAAGCCTATGACCACCGTGTCCTAGATCAATCAGCGGTGAAAATCGTTGATACTGCAAAGCGTACGGGCGCTAGCGTGTCAGGTCCGATTCCGCTTCCAACAGAGAAATCTGTTTATACGATCTTGCGGGCGGTTCATAAATATAAAGATTCCCGTGAGCAGTTCGAAATGCGCACTCATAAGCGTCTGATCGACATCGTGAATCCTACGCAACAAACCGTAGATGCACTGATGAGATTAGATCTTCCATCGGGTGTTGACATCGAAATTAAATTGTAATACTTAACTTCGATAGGGTAGGAGGTGTACGGCGTGAAAGGTATTCTTGGTAAAAAGATCGGCATGACTCAAGTATTCAATGAAGATGGTACAGTTGCGACTGTAACGGTTGTTGAAGCAGGGCCATGTGTCGTTCTTCAAAAGAAAGAAATCGGTACGGATGGCTATGAAGCAATCCAAATCGGTCTCAAAGAAAAGAAAGAACATCGTGCTACTCGTCCTGAGATTGGACATGCAAAAAAAGCAGGTGTGGCACCACAACATTTCGTAAAAGAAATTCGTGGGGTTGACGTTGCAAGCTACGAGCTTGGAAGTGTTCTAAAAGCCGACTTATTCGCTGCTGGTGAATTTGTAGACGTAGTTGGAACATCCAAAGGTAAGGGCTTCGCAGGTGCGATCAAACGTCATAATCAATCTCGTGGACCAATGAGTCACGGTTCTCGTTATCACCGTGGACCCGGTTCTTTGGGTGCGGTTGCTCCTAACCGTGTATTCAAAGGGCAAACTCTACCAGGTCAAATGGGTCATGAGCGTATTACGACACAAAACCTTGAGGTTGTACGTGTAGACGCTGAAAAGAACCTGATCTTGGTAAAAGGTAGTATTCCAGGTCCTAAGAATGGTTATGTAATTGTTAAATCATCTGTTAAGAAAAGCGTATAACTGAGCAAAGAAAGGAGGACATAACATGCCTAAATTGACTGTATTAGATGTGCATGGTAAGGAAGTGGGCGAGATCGAACTAGCGGATGCGGTGTTCGGAATCACTCCAAACCAACACGTACTACATGATGCAGTTGTTATGCAACAAGCATCCCAGCGTCGTGGTACCCATGCGGTAAAAGGACGTTCTGAAGTTCGTGGTGGTGGTCGTAAGCCATACAAACAAAAAGGTACTGGTAATGCTCGTCAAGGAAGCATTCGCTCCCCACAATGGGTTGGCGGTGGTACAGTCTTTGGACCGGTTCCACGTAGCTATGCTTACAAATTGCCAAAGAAAGTACGTCGTCTAGCGATCAAGTCTGCTCTTTCTTCCAAAGTATTGGATAACGAAGTAGTAGTGCTAGATGCGTTAGCTCTTGAAGCTGCGAAAACTCGCGAGCTAGTACAAGTGCTAAAAAATCTTGGCATGGCGAAAAAGACTTTGATCGTATTAGACGATTTAGAGGAGAAAGCAGCTCTTGCTGCACGTAACATTCCAGGTGTGAAATTGATCGTAGCTGATGGTGTTAACGTGCTCGACGTCCTCTACCATGATAAAGTGATTTTCACTCGTGGTGCTGTAAATCGTGTTGAGGAGGTGTTTGGCCAGTGAAGGATCCACGCGATATCATCCGTCGCCCAGTAGTAACAGAAGCTTCTACTGAGATGATGGAACAAGGTAAATACGTTTTCGAAGTAGACGTACGTGCGAACAAAGTAGAAGTGAAAAAAGCGGTTGAAAGTATTTTCGGCGTAAAAGTAGCTTCTGTGAATACACATCGTCTTCTAGGAAAACAAAAGCGTCATGGTCGTTATACAGGTCGGACGCCAGAACGTAAGAAAGCAATCGTTACACTTGCTGAAGGTAGCAAAGCGATTGAAATCTTCCAAGCTTAATTACACATTTGATTAAAAAAGGAGGGAAATCGAAGTGGGTATTAAACAATACAGACCAACGACTCCATCACGTCGTCATATGACCAGCTCTACTTTTGAAGAGATTACTACTAGCACTCCTGAGAAGTCGCTATTACAACCTCTAAATAAGAAAGCAGGTCGTAACAACCAAGGTAAAATTACGGTACGTCACCAAGGCGGTGGCCATAAACGTAAATACCGTGTGATCGACTTTAAACGTAATAAAGATGGTATCGTAGGAAAAGTGGCAACGGTCGAATACGATCCAAACCGCTCTGCGAACATCGCACTCATTCATTACGTTGATGGTGAAAAACGTTACATCCTAGCTCCGAACGGTCTGAAAGTAGGGCAAGAGATTATCTCCGGTCCTGAATCAGACATCAAGCCAGGTAACGCTCTTCCACTTCGCAACATCCCAGTAGGTACAGTGATCCATAACATCGAGCTAAAACCAGGCCGTGGTGGACAACTTGTACGTGCTGCAGGTACTAGTGCACAGCTTCTTGGTAAAGAAGGTCGCTATGCAATCATTCGTCTTGTATCCGGTGAAACTCGCATGATTCTTCTTGAGTGCCGCGCGACAATCGGTCAAGTCGGTAACTTGGATCATGAATTGATCAACATCGGGAAAGCAGGTCGTTCTCGTTGGTTAGGTAAACGCCCAACTGTACGTGGATCTGTAATGAACCCTGTAGATCACCCACACGGTGGTGGTGAGGGACGTGCACCAATCGGTCGTAAGTCTCCTGTTACTCCTTGGGGTAAACCAACTCTTGGTTATAAGACTCGTAAGAAAAACAAAGCGTCTGACAAGTACATCGTACGTCGTCGCAAGAAGTAATAAAAACTATTATCTAGCCTCACTCGAAGGGAGGTTTCAGCTATGGGCCGCAGCCTGAAAAAAGGACCCTTTGCAGATGATCACTTAATCAAGAAAGTGGTTGAGCTGAACGAAAAAGGCGAAAAGCGTATTGTCAAAACTTGGTCTCGTCGTTCTACCATCTTCCCAGACTTCGTTGGTCATACCATTGCAGTTCACGATGGACGCAAACATGTTCCTGTATACGTAACGGAAGATATGGTTGGTCATAAACTTGGTGAGTTTGCCCCAACCCGTACCTACAAAGGTCATGGTAACGATGATAAGAAGACGAAACGTCGGTAGATGATCGATTCGCGAGAGAGGAGGTCAACGCATGCAAGCAAAAGCGATTGCGCGTAACATTCGAATTGCACCACGTAAAGTTCGTTTGGTAATTGATTTGATTCGCGGTAAGTCTGTAGAAGAGGCTTTCGCAGTCCTTCAGTTTACCCACCGTGCTGCCTCGCCGGTCATCGAGAAGGTGTTAAAGTCTGCTGTTGCGAATGCAGAGCATAACTACAACATGGATGCAAACAACCTCGTTGTAGAAACAGCTTTCGTTGATGAAGGGCCAACGTTGAAACGCTACATGCCTCGTGCAATGGGCCGTGCAAGCCGAATTAACAAACGTTCAAGCCACATTACTGTGGTTGTAAAAGAAAAATAATCTCTAAATAAGGAGGGATAAGCTATGGGTCAAAAGGTGAATCCAATTGGACTTCGCGTCGGTGTCATTCGTGACTGGGAATCCAAATGGTTCGGCGGAAAAGACTTCGCAGATCTACTTCATGAAGACTTAAAAATTCGTGACTTTGTGAAAAAGCGTCTGAAAGATGCAGCCGTTTCTAAAGTAGAAATCGAACGTGCAGCGAATCGTGTGAACATCACTGTTCATACCGCGAAACCAGGTATGGTAATTGGTAAAGGCGGTACAGAAGTAGACGCACTTCGTAATGCTCTTGTGAAACTAACAGGCAAAAAAGTACACATTAACATTCACGAAATTAAACACCCTGAGCTTGATGCAAATCTAGTTGCTGAAAGTATTGCTCAACAATTAGAGCGTCGTGTTTCATTCCGTCGTGCTATGAAACAATCAATCGGTCGTACACTACGTGTTGGTGCGAAAGGTGTTCGTACCCTAGTAAGCGGTCGTTTGGGTGGAGCAGATATCGCTCGTAGCGAAGGTTATAGCGAAGGTACTGTACCACTCCATACACTACGTGCTGACATTGACTACGGTTTTGCTGAAGCAGATACGACTTACGGTAAAATCGGGGTTAAAGTTTGGATCTATCGTGGTGAAGTTCTCCCAACAAAAAACACTCCAAAGGGAGAAGTGGAAGGAGGCAAATAAGCGATGCTATTACCAAAACGCGTAAAATATCGTCGCCCACACCGTGGTAAGATGCGCGGTAAAGCAAAAGGCGGTACGGAAGTAGCATTCGGCGAATATGGTTTGCAAGCTCTTGAGCCATCTTGGATCACTAACCGCCAGATTGAGGCAGCGCGTCGTGCGATGACTCGTTATATGAAGCGTGGTGGGCAAGTTTGGATCAAGATCTTCCCAGATAAGCCAGTTACTCAAAAGCCTCTAGAGGTACGGATGGGTAGCGGTAAAGGTTCCCCGGAAAAATGGGTAGCGGTTGTAAAACCTGGGAAAATCATGTTCGAAGTTGCTGGTGTACCTGAAGATGTAGCTCGTGAAGCTATGCGCCTAGCTGCGATGAAACTACCAATTAAAACGAAATTTGTGAAACGTGAAGCGGGGGGTAACGAATGAAAGCGAAAGAGCTATTAGAGTTGACCACCGCCGAAATCGAGCAAAAGCTTGCTGAGTTCAAAGAAGAACTGTTCAACCTTCGTTTCCAGTCCGCTACTGGACAATTGGAAAACCCAAGTCGTTTGGGCCAAGTTCGCAAGGACATTGCTCGTTGCAAAACGGCTCTCCGTGAGCGCGAACTAGGAATCGAAAGGAGGACACAGGGATGAGCGAACGCACAACACGCCGTAAAGTTCGAATCGGCAAAGTGGTAAGCGATAAAATGGATAAAACCATCGTCGTTTCTGTAGAAACCTACAAACGTGACTCCAAATATGGAAAGCGTGTTAAATTTACCAAGAAATTTAAAGCTCATGATGAAGAGAACACAGCAAAAGCTGGAGATCTCGTGAAAATCATGGAAACTCGTCCGTTGTCTAAGGACAAACGTTGGCGCTTGGTGGAAATCGTAGAAGAAGCGGTTATCATCTAATGATTGACACGTAAAGAGTAGCGGGAAGGAGGGAAACTCATGCTTCAAAACCTATCTCGTCTTCGTGTAGCAGATAATTCCGGCGCGAAGGAAGTAATGGTCATCCGTGTGTTGGGTGGTTCTAATAAAGCCACTGCTGGGATCGGCGATCTCGTCGTTGCATCCGTGAAACAAGCAACACCCGGTGGCGTTGTCAAGAAAGGTGATGTAGTGAGATGTGTAGTCGTGCGTACGAAACGTCCTGTACGTCGTCCAGATGGCTCCTATATTCGCTTTGATGAAAATGCCGCAGTTGTGATCAAGGAAGATAAGAGCCCACGTGGTACCCGTATTTTCGGACCAGTGGCTCGCGAACTTCGTGATCGTGATTTCATGAAGATCATCTCCCTAGCGCCAGAAGTTCTCTAATTGATCGGATCAAATATATGACTTCTGAATGAAGGAGGTGCCGATTGTGAGCGCAAAAATGCACATCAAAAAAGGTGATACTGTACTGGTTATGCGTGGGAAAGAAGCTCCAACTTTCGATGCAGCTGGTAAAAAAGTATTCACTAAAGGTCGTGTAATCAAGGTTCTTGCTAAAGAAGGTCGTGTGGTTGTGGAAGGCGTAAACATGGTAAAACGCCATAGCCGTCCAACACAGGCGAACCCTCAAGGTGGCATTATTGAGAAAGAAGCACCTATTCATGTTTCTAACTTGATGATCGAAGACCCGAAAACGAAACAACCAACACGCATTGGTTATAAATTCGTTGATGGCAAGAACGGCGAACAAAAGAAAGTTCGTTATGCAAAAAAATCAGGTGAAATTCTAGATAAGTAATTCTTCGCATGAAAGGAGGTACCCAGATGGCTCGCTTAAAAGAACTTTATTTGAATGAGGTAGCTCCGTCGCTGCAGAAAAAGTTTGGTTACAAATCTGTAATGCAGCTACCTAAAGTCGAAAAAGTTGTAATCAACATGGGTGTTGGTGAAGCCGTTCAAAACTCTAAAGTATTGGACAATGCAGTGGAAGACCTTACCTTGATTGCTGGTCAAAAACCAGTTATCACCAAAGCGAAAAAATCCATTGCTGGTTTCAAACTCCGTGAAGGTATGCCAATTGGTGTGAAAGTAACCTTACGCGGTGAGCGTATGTACCACTTCTTAGATAGATTGGTAAACGTTGCGCTACCACGTGTTCGTGATTTTCGCGGTGTTTCCGCAAAATCGTTTGATGGACGCGGTAACTACACGCTCGGTTTGAAAGAACAGTTGATCTTTCCAGAGATCTCTTATGATAAAGTTGATAAAGTTCGTGGGATGGACGTAGTCATTGTTACGACTGCTAAGTCTGACGAAGAAGCTCGTGAACTACTTACTGCTATGGGTATGCCATTCCGTAAGTAGAAATCCTAATGCTAAAGGAGGGAATCCGTTGGCCAAGAAGTCGATGATCGTGAAGAATCAACGTACGCCAAAGTTTAAAGTTCAAGGCTATACTCGCTGTGAGCGCTGTGGTCGTCCGCATTCTGTATACCGTAAGTTCCGTCTCTGTCGTATTTGCTTCCGTGAACTGGCCTACAAAGGGCAGATTCCCGGCGTGAAAAAAGCTAGCTGGTAATTGTTTGAGGAAGGAGGGTTCTCACAATGGTGATGACAGATCCAATTGCAGATATGTTAACACGTATTCGTAACGCAAACATGGTTCGCCATGAAAGCTTGGAAGTTCCTGCTTCTCGCATGAAACGTGAGATTGCTGAGATCTTGAAGCGTGAAGGTTTCATCCGCGACGCTGAGTACGTTGAGGATTCGAAACAAGGCGTGTTACGTATTTTCTTGAAATATGGCTCAAGTAACGAAAAAGTTATTTCTGGTCTAAAACGTATCTCGAAACCAGGATTGCGTGTATACGCAAAATCTACTGAGATCCCACGCGTTCTTCGTGGACTCGGGATTGCAATTATTTCTACCAACAAAGGTGTAATGACTGATAAAGAAGCTCGTCAACAAAACGTTGGTGGCGAAGTTCTTGCATACATCTGGTAATTTTCTTATAGAAGATCGGAGGTGACTTCGAATGTCTCGTATTGGTAAAAAACCGATTGTGATTCCAGCGGGTGTGGAATTCAAGCAAGAGGGTAACGTTGTGACTGTAAAAGGTCCAAAAGGAACCCTTACACGCGAATTCAATCCAGACATCACGATCACCGTTGAGGATAATCAACTAACAGTAAACCGTCCTAGTGACCACCGTACACACCGTGCGCTTCATGGTACAACTCGTAGCTTGCTTGCGAACATGGTTGAAGGTGTGGCGAACGGATTCACAAAAACCTTGGAACTCGTAGGTGTTGGTTATCGTGCTTCTAAAAAAGGCAACAACGTTGTACTAAACGTTGGCTACTCTCATCCAGTAGAGGTTGAGCCTTTAGCAGGAATCGAGTTCGACGTTCCTTCTCAAACACAAGTGATCGTCAAAGGGATTGACAAGCAAGTGGTTGGAGAAATGGCGGCAAACATTCGCTCGAAACGTGAACCTGAACCGTACAAAGGTAAAGGGATCAAGTACAGCGATGAAGTGGTTCGTCGTAAAGAAGGTAAAACTGGTAAGTAATAAATTTGCTAGTTGAAGGGAGTGAACTAGACCGTGATTCAAAAGCCGGAGCGCAATAAAGGTCGTAAGAAACGTCATTTACGCGTACGTAAAAGAGTTTTTGGCACGGCTGTGCGTCCTCGCCTTAATGTTTTCCGTTCATCGAAAAACATCTACGCCCAGTTGATTGATGATCAAACTGGCGTAACAGTGATCGCAGCATCTTCCTTAGATAAAGATTTCGAAGGAAAAGGAACTACCGTTGATGCTGCACATGCTGTAGGTGAATTGATCGCAAAACGTGCAATCGAGAAGGGTTATAAATCTGTTGTATTCGACCGTGGTGGTTACATCTATCATGGACGTGTGCAAGCACTGGCTGAAGGAGCTAGGAAAGGAGGTCTAGACTTTTGAGCAGACAAGACAGACCACGCAAAAAGGATGCAGTTCAATCCGAGTTTGTGGAAAAAGTGGTTAACATTAACCGCGTATCCAAAGTTGTTAAGGGTGGACGTCGTTTTAGCTTTAGCGCACTCGTAGTAGTGGGTGATGGCAAAGGACGTGTTGGTGTCGGCATCGGTAAAGCTGCTGAAGTACCAGAAGCGATCCGCAAAGGTGTAGATGATGCAAAAAAGAATCTGATCTCTATTCCATTGCAAGGTAGCACCATTCCTCACGATATCATTGGTCGCTTTGGCGCTGGTAGCGTTATTCTAAAACCAGCTTCCAAAGGTACTGGTGTAATCGCGGGTGGTCCAGTTCGTGACGTACTAGCCGTAGCTGGTGTGGGAGATATCCTCACAAAGTCTACGGGTTCCAATAACCCAATTAACATGGTTCGCGCAACCCTCGCAGGTCTTGCAGGACTAAAACGCCCTCAAGATGTTGCTAAATTGCGTGGAAAAACAGTAGAAGAGTTGTTAGGATAGGAGGGATCACCGTGGCAAAGAAACTAGCGATTACCTTTACAGGTAGCATGATCGGACGTCCGGAATCCCAACGTGTTACCCTGCGGACACTCGGCTTCACCAAACGTGAACAAACGATTGTCCACAATGACAATCCTGCGATCCGTGGTATGATTAATAAAGTGAGCCACTTGGTTGAAGTGAAAGAAATTAACGAGTAATAGTAGGACATGTTGAAGAGGAGGTGCGAAGATGAAACTACATGAGTTAAAACCAGCTGAAGGCTCTCGTCATACGAGAAAGCGTGTAGGTCGTGGTACAGGTTCTGGCTTAGGTAAAACCTCTGGTCGTGGACATAAAGGACAAAACGCTCGTTCGGGCGGTGGTGTTCGTCCTGGATTTGAAGGGGGCCAAAACCCAATCTATCGTCGTCTGCCAAAACGAGGCTTTACCTCTCCAAATCGTGTAGAGTATGCAGTTGTCAACTTAGACACTTTGAATCGCTTTGAAGATGGTACTGTAGTAACCCCAGAGCTTTTAGTAGAGACGGGTGTTGTGAAAAACCTAAAAGCAGGCGTAAAAGTTCTTGCGAATGGCGAACTAACGAAAAAGCTTACCATTAAAGCTCATAAGTTCTCCCAAAGCGCACAAGAAAAAATTACCGCCGCTGGTGGAGCGACGGAGGTAATCTAATATGTTTACAACCCTAGGCAACATTTTTAAGGTGGAAGATCTTCGTCGTCGTATTTTGTTCACGTTGTTGTTGCTTGTTGTCTTCCGTATCGGAAGCTATATTCCTGTTCCTAATACGGATGCAAGTGCATTACAGGAATACCTAAAGACACAAGGAGGAGGAGTCTTCGGACTTATCAATACCTTCTCGGGTAACTCTTTGCATAACTTTTCGATCTTTGCGATGGGGATTATGCCGTATATCACTGCTTCGATTATTGTGCAACTTTTGACGATGGATGTGATTCCTGCCTTTGCTCGTTGGGCTAAAGAGGGAGAGACGGGACGACGTAAGATTGCACAAGTAACTCGTTATTTTACGATTGCTCTGGGCATTATCCAATCCATCGGGTTGTCTATCGGGTTTGGTCGTGCTGCCAAAGCATTCATTATAGGCGAGGGTTTTTGGACCTATGCGTCGATTTCTTTGACGCTTACAGCAGGAACGGCTTTCTTAATGTGGCTAGGTGAGCAAATTACGGACAAAGGAATCGGGAATGGTATTTCCATTATCATCTTTGCCGGGATTGCTGCCGGGATTCCCGGAGTTGGCTCGCAAGTATGGACAACATTCTTTGCGGGTAAAGCTGATATGACGATGGGAATCCTTAAGCTTGCTGGGATTCTACTGGTTGTATTAGTAGTGATTGTCGGGATTATCTACATTCAGCAGGGCGTACGGAAAATTACGATTAACTACACCAAGCGTGTGGTAGGTCGTAAGATGTATGGAGGTCAGTCCACACATATTCCGTTTAAAGTAAATGCTGCGGGTGTGATTCCTGTCATTTTCGCAGTATCTTTGCTTATGTTCCCTCCAACGATCGCTAGATTTTGGGAGGGTAACGCAATTGCGAATTGGGTTATCCAACATTTCGACTATACCAGTTCCACATTAGGCATGATCCTATATGTTCTGTTGATTCTTGGATTTACGTATTTCTATACGTTTGTTCAGATGAATCCGATTCAGCTTTCCGATCAGTTAAAGAAGAACGGTGGTTTTATCCCGGGTGTACGCCCAGGGAAAGCGACTACTTCTTACTTAACCCGGATTATGAATCGTCTTACCTTGACAGGAGCACTTTTCTTAGCGGCTGTCGCAATTCTACCAGTCATTTTTATCAAGCTAGCTGGTTTACCAACTTCTGTACAAATAGGTGGTACTTCGCTCTTGATCGTGATTGGTGTAGTGCTTGAAGTGATGAAGACGATCGAAGCTCAACTCGTAAAACGTCATTACAAAGGTTTCATGTCTTCCAAGTAACATGAGTATTGCCCCGGTAAGAAATCTCCGGGGACTCGTGTGCGCTTGGGACTTACAATTTTTAACTTTTCATTGCGGACCGCCCGCAGAATTCACCGGGAGGTAAGACGCTTGAATATTATCTTGATGGGTATGCCCGGTGCAGGAAAAGGTACACAAGCTGCGAAGATGATAGAGCAGTTGAATATACCACATATCTCAACTGGTGATATGTTTCGTGCAGCTGTGAAAGAACAAACGCCTCTAGGATTAGAAGCTAAATCGTTTATGGATCAAGGGCAATTGGTTCCTGACCGTGTAACGATTGGAATTGTTCGTGAGCGCCTGGCAAAAGATGATTGTGCGAAAGGCTTCTTGTTAGATGGTTTCCCGAGAACGGTACCTCAGGCAGAAGCATTGGATCAGTTATTAGTTGATTTGAATCGCGAATTAGATCACGTTATCTACATCGATGTAGCGATGGATGAGCTTTTACGCCGCCTCACAGGTCGTTGGATTTGTCGTGATTGTGGTGCTACCTACCACGCTGTGTTTGCTCCTCCTGAAAAGGAAGGTGTTTGCGATCATTGTGGTGGAGAGCTATACCAACGCGAGGATGATCGTGCAGAAACGGTTATGAACCGTCTAAAGGTCAACTTTGAACAAACAAATCATTTACTTGCTTATTACGAGTCAACTGGCAAGCTGGAGCGTGTAAACGGAACACTGCCAATTGATCATGTAAGTAAGGATATCTTGTCTGTGGTTCGAGGAACAGAGTTATGATCACGGTTAAGTCGTTAACTGAGATCGAACGTATGAGGCAAGCCGGTAAAATTGTTTATCTAACTCATCAAGAGTTAAAAAAATGGATTGAGCCGGGCATCACGACAAGAGAGATTGATCACGTTGCAGAGAAGTTTATCAGAAGTTTGGGAGCCACCCCTTCTTTCAAGGGATATAACGGTTTTCCAGGAAGTGTATGTACTTCCGTAAACGATGAGCTCGTGCACGGTATCCCGAGCAAGCGTAAACTGTTAAATCGGGATATTATCTCTATCGATATTGGTGCTTATTACGAAGGCTTTCATGGTGATTCTGCGTGGACCTATCCAGTAGGAACCGTAACACCTGAAGCAGAGCGTTTACTTGCCGTCACTGAACAATCGTTGTATGCTGGTTTAGCGGTATGTAAACCAGGAATTCGGTTGGGTGATGTATCTCATGCGATTCAATCTGTTGCTGAGGCAGCGGGATTTTCGATTGTGGAGGAGTACGCTGGACATGGGATCGGTCGTGAGCTTCATGAAGCTCCTTCTGTTCTAAACTTCGGTGAACCTGGAAAAGGCAGACGTCTTTCTAAAGGGATGACCTTAGCAATCGAACCGATGGTGAATGCGGGAAGCCGCTTTGTTCGTACATTAGATGACCAGTGGACAGTTGTAACCACAGACGGTTCTCGATGTGCTCATTTCGAGCACACTATCGCGATTACGGATGATGGCTATGAGATACTTACCACAGCGTAAGGTGAAGGGTGATGGATGTGACGGGTGTTGACAGTCGTATACGTGTTGGTCAGATCGTTCAAGTGAAAACAGGACGAGAAGCTGGTGCTTACGCGGTTGTCATCGGCTTGGAAGAACCTCACTTTGTATGGTTAGCGGATGGTAAAAAGCGATTGGCTGAGAAGCCTAAGCGAAAAAACCAGAAGCATGTACAACCAACCATTCAGGTGGCGCAAGAGGTAATTAGTAGCTTGCAGGTTACAGGTCGTGTCACCAATGCACTGTTGCGGTACGCCCTGAACCAATACCTGCTCCAAATACGTTCTAAAGAACAGAAAGGAGTGTGAGTCATGGCCAAGGAAGATGTAATTGAGGTGGAAGGAATCGTAGTTGAATCCCTACCTAACGCAATGTTTAAAGTGGAGTTGGAGAATCGTCATACAGTACTCGCGACTGTATCAGGAAAGATTCGCATGCATTTTATCCGAATTCTTCCGGGGGATAAAGTGACGGTTCAACTCTCTCCATACGACTTAACCCGCGGACGGATTACTTATCGTTATAAGTAACCTTTCGGGAACGAGAAGGAGGTAAACCGGTAATGAAAGTACGTCCATCGGTGAAGCCCATTTGCGAAAAATGTAAAGTCATCCGCCGCAAAGGGGTAGTAATGGTAATCTGTGAAAATCCAAAACACAAACAAAAACAAGGTTAACAGAAAGGGAGGTGTAGCGTATGGCACGTATTGCAGGTATTGACTTGCCACGTGAAAAACGCGTTGAGATCGCCCTAACCTATATCTATGGTATTGGTCGCTCTCAATCTAAAAAAATTATTTCTGAGACTGGTGTAAACCCAGATACTCGTGTCCGTGACTTAACGGAGGAAGAAGTAAACAAACTTCGTACTCACATTGACAAGACTCTTACAATCGAAGGGGATCTACGTCGTGAAATTTCCCTCAACATCAAACGTTTGATGGAGATTGCTTCCTATCGTGGAATTCGTCACCGTAGAGGCTTGCCAGTTCGTGGTCAAAAAACGAAAACGAATGCACGTACCCGTAAGGGACCACGTCGTACTGTTGCGAACAAGAAAAAATAATTAGATAAGGAGGGACTTACCAATGGCACCAAAACGTAAAGGCGCGAACCAACGCGTGAAGCGCCGTGTAAAAAAACATGTTGAGTCTGGCGTTGTACACATTCGTTCTACTTTTAACAACACTATCATCACCATTACCGATCCACGTGGTAACTCGATTGCTTGGGCATCTGCAGGTACTATGGGCTTCAAAGGTAGCCGTAAAAGTACACCTTTCGCAGCGCAAATGGCAGCAGAAGTGGCAGCAAAGACCGCTATGGAAAACGGTATGAAGACCGTTGAAGTAATGGTAAAAGGACCTGGTTCCGGTCGTGAAGCAGCAATCCGTTCTCTTCAAGCAGTAGGGTTAGAAGTTAGCTTAATTAAAGATGTGACACCAATCCCTCACAATGGCTGTCGTCCGCCGAAACGTCGTCGTGTATAATGCGTTGACAAGATAACTTTAGGGTTTATCTTAGAGCCAGATTGTGTATACTGGATAGGACTGGAAATTATTTTCAGCACTCTTACTTATGCACATGTAGTTGCACGGGCACGTTAGAGTAGGATGACACGTCTTCTCAAACGTGTGATTGGCGTTGTTAAACGATGAACGAGCCTATGTAACCTGATAGATCCAGAACTACGACGTTCTGAAGGAGGGTTTGTGAGCCGTATGATTGAAATTGAAAAGCCAAAGATCGAAGCTGTTGAGATAAGCGAAGATCATCGATATGGGAAGTTTGTGGTAGAACCTTTAGAGCGAGGATACGGTACTACCCTAGGAAACTCATTGCGCCGTGTACTGCTCTCCTCATTGCCAGGAGCAGCTGTTACAGCGATCCAAATCGATGGTGTATTACATGAGTTCTCTACAATTCCTGGTGTAGTCGAGGATACAACAGAACTAATTCTCAACTTGAAAAAGCTCGCCCTCAAAATTCATTCCGACGAACAAAAAACGCTAGAGATTGATATTGATGGCGGAACGGATGGTTATGAGATTCTTGCTGGTGATATTCGAGCTGATAGTGATGTGGAGGTTTTGAATCCAAATCTACACATTGCTACGCTTGAATCGGGAGCACATCTTCACATTCGTATGACAGCGAATCGTGGACGAGGATATGTGGCCGCTGACAAGAATAAAAACGAAGATCAGGCAATTGGTGTGATTCCAATTGACTCTATCTATACTCCAATTGAACGTGTAAACTATCAAATTGAGAATACACGTGTTGGACAAGTTACTAACTATGACAAGCTGACATTAGAAGTTTGGTCAAATGGTAGCTTAAAACCTGATGAAGCTGTTAGCCTTGGTGCAAAAATTCTCAACGATCACATTATGCTTTTTGTCGGTTTGACCGAAGAAGCAAAAGATGCTGAGATTATGGTTGAAAAAGAAGAAGATAAGAAAGAAAAAGTGATGGAGATGACCATCGAAGAACTTGATCTTTCCGTTCGTTCTTATAACTGTCTAAAGCGCGCTGGAATTAATTCAGTCCAAGAGCTTACACAAAAATCAGAAGAAGATATGATGAAAGTCCGTAACCTCGGACGTAAGTCCTTAGAAGAGGTACAAGAAAAGCTTGCTGAGCTTGGTCTTGGCTTGCGCAACGAAGATTAATCCGCTTTTAGGGGGAGGGAAAATAGATGGCATACTCTAAATTAGGTCGCAATAGTTCAGCTCGTAAGGCTCTTTTCCGTGACCTCGTAACCGATCTAATCCTCAACGAACGTATCCAAACGACTGAATCCAAAGCGAAAGAAGTTCGCTCCATTGCTGAGAAATTGATCACTTTGGGTAAACGCGGTGACTTACATGCTCGCCGCCAAGCAGCCGCATTCGTTCGTACTGAGCGTTCTTATACCGAAAAAGATGGCGAAGAATTAACCCATCATAAGAATGTAGATGCAGTAAAAAAATTGTTTGATGAAGTTGCGCCACGCTATGCAGAGCGTAATGGTGGCTATACTCGCATTTTGAAAATTGGACCTCGTCGTGGTGACGGAGCTCCTATGGTATTCCTTGAACTTGTAAAATAAACTGCTTGCTATGTTGAAAGGGTGAGGGCAGGATCTAACCGGTCCTGACGTTTACCCTTTTTTCTTTAGGTGGGAATATATGAAGCACTTAAAATCTCTCATAGAACTATCTGGTGTATGGTTTGATTATCATCCAGATCGCCAAATGAAGGAGCAGTGGGCTCTACAAGACATAAATCTTACGATTCAATCAGGTGAGTATGTAGTTGTAATGGGGCCAAATGGCTCTGGTAAATCCACGTTTGCTCGCTTATTAAATGGGTTATTTATCCCCACAGAAGGCGAAGTTCGAGTGGGGGATTTTTCTACTTCGAACGACCTTGGACGGTTTCATATTCGTAGAAAAGTAGGAATGGTCTTTCAAAATCCAGACAATCAAATTGTAGCGACAACGGTACGTGACGATGTTGCGTTTGGACTTGAAAATCTAGGTGTTCCAAGAGAAGAGATGATTCCTCGTATAAAACGCTCTCTGGAAGAGGTTGGATTAGTTGGTTTTGAAAATCGTGAACCAGCCCATCTTTCAGGTGGTCAAAAGCAACGCCTTGCGATTGCTGGTGTGTTTGCGATGAATCCAGAAGTGATTGTATTTGATGAATCTACCTCTATGCTTGACCCACAAGGCCGACAAGAAGTACGAGAGCTGATGAAAGAGCTTCATCAGCAGGGTCGGACCGTGATTCATATTACTCATTCTGCGCAAGAAGCTTTTCTAGCAGAACGAGTCATTGTGATTGCTCATCATCGTCTACAGTTAGATTGTCCATCTAGGGATTTATATAACCAATCTAATTTGTTAGAGCGTTGGGGGTTAGAAGTTCCTCTTCCGATTCGATTACGTGCATTGCTGAAGGAGCGGGGAGTGGAACTGAACGAACCGATTGGAAATTCAGATGAAATGGTGGATCAGATATGGAGATATCTTTCAAAGACGTAACCTACACCTATTTCACTGGGACTCCGTTCGAACACCGAGCACTTCAAGATATAAATGTGCAATTTAAGCAAGGTACCTATGTTGCGGTGATTGGTAAGACGGGTTCAGGCAAATCTACGTTGGTTCAACTTCTGGCGGGTTTGCTCCTCCCTACGAGAGGTGTTTTACAGGTAGGAGATACTCGAATTCACTCTCGCTCTAAGAAACTGGGGGAGTATCGCAAAAGAGTTGGCGTTGTTTTTCAATATCCAGAGCATCAGCTCTTTGAAGAAACAGTGGCTAAGGATATCGCCTTTGGGCCGAATAACCTTGGTTGTGATGTAGCTGAAATCGAACATCGGGTGACGGAAGCGATGGTGTGGATGGGTCTGTCTCCTGATTTAAGGGATCGATCACCGTTTGAGTTATCGGGTGGTCAAATGAGACGAGTGGCGATTGCCGGAGTACTTGCTATGCGTCCGGACATCTTGATTCTGGACGAACCTACTGCGGGATTAGACCACCTAGGACAGAGAGATCTGCTGTCTATTCTAAAGAGATTTCATCAGCACTTTGGATGTACAGTGGTTCATGTTACACACAATATGAATGAAGCTGCCGAACTGGCTGAACAGGTCGTGCTCATGAGTGATGGAAAAGTGATTGCTACTGGGAGACCGGTTGAAATCTTTCGGAATCTGCCATATCTACAAGTGAGCGGACTAGATGTTCCAGATGTGACGAAGTGGATTATGTCGTTAAATGAGAAGTTATCTACACCGATCTCAACCGAGATTTATGAGTTGTCTACACTTGCTGATGAACTCGTCCATCGTTGGAGGAAAGGCTCATGAACTCTGTTGTCATTGGACAGTACATACCGATAGACTCTTGGCTACATCGACTCGATCCGCGTGCAAAATGCATCTATGTCTTCTGTATGTTGATTTTGATTTTCTTCGCTAACAATGTAGAAAGCTATACTCTTTTACTTTTCGTTGGATTAATCGGAGTGGTTCTCTCTCGAGTTTCACCCCTTCTTTTCTTGCGTTCGATGAAATTGATTATCTGGATGATTTTGTTTACAACCCTTTTTCACCTGATTTTTACGCAGAGTGGAAAGATTGTTTTTCAAACACCGATTCTTACGATTTATGAAGAAGGAATTCGTCAGGCCGCTATTATTTCGGTTCGTTTTATCTTATTAATGGTTTTCGCATCTTTGTTAATGTTTACTACTTCACCGATTGACTTGACGGATGGATTGGAGTCGCTTCTTTCGCCTCTTCGCAGGTGGAAGTTTCCTGTTCATGAGTTTGCGATGATGATGTCGATTGCCTTGCGTTTTATTCCTACACTATGGGCAGAGACGGATAAGATTATCAAAGCACAAAAGGCGCGTGGGGCGGACTTTGAAAGCGGAAACCTATACCGTCGTGTGAAGGCGTATATTCCTGTTTTAATCCCACTTATGATCTCGTCTTTTCGGCGGGCAGAAGATCTGGCAACTGCGATGGAGGCAAGGGGCTATGTGGGTGGTGTAGGCCGTACGAAGTTGCGGATACTTTCCATAAGCCGCTCAGACATTCTCTTGATAGTAAGCTTTGCTATTGTGGCAACTGCCCTTTTTTGGATGAGAAGGTAGGACAATCATGAAGAAGATTCAATTAATCATCTCATATGATGGCACTGATTTTGCAGGATATCAGCGTCAACCGGAGCAAAGAACCGTACAAGGAACGCTCGAAGAAGCATTGAAACGCTTAACCGGGGAAGAGATTCACATTCATGGTTCGGGGCGCACAGATGCAGGTGTTCATGCTTTAGGACAGGTGTGCCACTTTGAAACGGCTTCACCTATTCCGGGAGAGAAATACGCGTATATATTACGTAAGATGCTTCCTCGGGATTTGGTGATCCGTTTTAGCCAAGAAGTGTCGATAGACTTTCACTCGCGAAAAAGTGCGTATTGGAAAACGTATCGCTATAGCATTGATACCAATCGTGTACCCAATGTATTTATGAGACGCTTCCAAACGCATGATCCTATACCACTTGATCCGTTTTTGATGCAAGAAGCAGCGAATTATCTAGTGGGAACCCATGTGTTTACTTCGTTGTGTTCGACTAAAACGGTTGTCCCAGATCATAGGCGTACTATTTATCGTTGCAACATTCGCGGGGATCAAGGTATTGTGTCCATTGAAGTATCGGGGAGTGGATTTCTTTACAACATGGTCCGGATTATTGCAGGTACATTGGTTGAAGTGGGTAGAGGGGAGCGAGATCCTCATTCTATCCCTGCATTATTAAGAGCTTGTGATCGAAGACTTGCAGGCCCTACCTATCCACCTGAAGGACTTACATTAGTTGAAGTAGGCTATGCACCTCTAGAAGTTTAAGCTCTTAACTTGACATTTTTTCATAAGTGGTATATGATTACGCTTGGTATTTTCCACTCCACGCCCCGGTGGAATTAGTTCGGCGCAAACAAAAAGATTGTTCTTTTTACTCGTCGTTCCGCCCATCCTTCCGCTTCAAAGGATGAGCGAAATTTGAATGGATATCATTGAATAGGGCCGGCTTAGCCGTAGTCCATTGCACATAGAGGAGGGAAATATACGATGCGTACAACATTTATCGCAAAGCCACATCAAGTGGAACGTAAATGGTATGTGGTAGATGCTCAAGGTAAAACACTTGGTCGTCTAGCTACTGAAGTTGCTACTCTACTTCGTGGTAAACATAAACCTGAGTTTACCCCGCATGTGGACACAGGTGATTTCGTAATCGTAATCAATGCTTCCGGTATCGAACTTACCGGTAACAAACTAAACAAAAAGATCTACTACCGTCATTCTGGTCATCCAGGCGGATTGAAGCAAACAGTAGCAGCTGATCTTCGTGCAACTCGTCCAGAGCGCATGATCGAACTAGCAGTAAAAGGTATGCTTCCAAAAGGTAGCCTAGGTCGTCAACAATTGAAAAAACTAAAAGTATATGCAGGAACCGAACATCCTCATCAGGCACAATCGCCAGTTGAGTATGAACTACGCGGTTAATAAAAAGGAGGTACCGATTTTGGCACAAGTTCAGTTTTATGGAACCGGTCGCCGTAAGGAGTCGGTTGCCCGTGTACGTCTCGTTGCTGGCGATGGCCGCATCGTGGTAAACGGTCGTGACTTGGACACTTACTTCGGACTTGAAACTTTGAAAGCGATCGTTCGTCAACCACTTGTATTGACAGATACTCTTGGACGTTATGACGTACTTGTTAATGTAGGTGGCGGTGGTTTTACCGGACAAGCAGGTGCAATCCGTCACGGAATCGCACGCGCACTTCTAAAAGTAGATGCAGAGCTTCGTCCTGCACTGAAAAAAGCTGGTTTCTTAACTCGTGACCCACGTATGAAAGAGCGTAAAAAATACGGTCTTAAAGCAGCTCGTCGTGCTCCACAGTTCTCTAAACGGTAATAGCTGTTTCATAATAGTCTCCAATCATGTAGATGGTTGGGGGCTTTTATTTGTCTTTGGGCATATATTCTTCAACTAGGGAGTAATAGTGGAATGATAGGTGATATTTCGTTTTGGAATCATTTGACTATGACTATTTAAAGTGAGGTTGATAGTTGATGTATGGACCTTTATATCATGAAGATCTACCTATTATCCTATTTTGGAGTCCTAAGGCAGGGTGTACGAGTTTAAACAAATGGTTTTTCTTTCAGATAGGGTTGTTAGATGAAGCAATCTCGTATAATCCGTGGATTCATCACTTTCGAATTAAGTATATGGGGCAAGAGAACTACGCTATATGGACTAAGCACATTCGAGAAGGAACTAAGAAAGTATATAAACTTGTACGTAATCCTTACACAAGAGCGGTAAGTTCTTTTGTTTATTACTTAGAAAATCCCTCTACATTAAAGGCACCTAATCCGTGTAGTTTTAAAGACTTTCTCCTTCATATGAAGCAATATCGAGAGAAAAATATGGGGTTGGATCGCCATTTAGCGCCCCAGTATTATCCTTTTGAGCAAAGAATGAACATAGAGTATATTTATTTGGAAAAATTCGAAAGCGAAATACGAACCATAGAAAGTAAATATGGTTTATTACACTCTCCACTAGAGGATCTTTGCCGATCGAAGCATCATAGGAATCCTGTAGAAGTTGAAAGAAGTGTGGCAGTTAAAATGTTTTCGTTTTCTGATCTGAAGACTCAAATGCCTAGCTATCAAAGCTTTTATACGGAAGAGACTGCCGACTTGGTGCAACAAATATATAAATTGGATTTTGAAAAATACAACTATTCGTTTGAATTGCCGTTTGTGATGATTGCTGATGCATAGTAGTGGGATTCCATTAGATGTTTCTTTCATTCCTTTCATAGCCTGTACTAAGGAAGCATACACATTAGTAATATAGCTGTGTATGGAGGCGCTTGCATGATACTATTTAAATCTCTTTATCGCACAATCAGTACCTTTCGTTGGCGAAGAATATATTGGATTCCTCTGATGGGAGTGATCTTATTTACTTGTAGCTTTATGATTGAGCCCATTCGGAGCACTTGGATATCACAGAATGAACCGATGTTTGGAAAAGTAATTGCTATTGATGCAGGTCATGGGGGAGTAGATGGAGGAGCGGTTAGCCCTTCGGGGGTCATCGAGAAAGATATCACACTGAAGATCGCTTCTTATCTACAACAACTCCTTGGACAAGCTGGGGCACAGGTTGTGATGACGAGAGAAACAGATACAGACCTTGCAAGTCCTGATACTCAGAAAATCTCACGCCGTAAAGCAGAAGACTTATCTAATCGGATTCGCTTGGTCCGCGAGAGTGGAGCAGAGCTTTTTATCAGCATCCACCTTAACTCGATGGCAAAAGGACCGTGGAGGGGTGCCCAAACTTTTTATAATCCGATTAAGGAAGAGAATAAACGTCTTGCTTCCCTCATTCAATCTGAAATCATTCGTACCATTGCAAATACAGATCGCCTGCCTAAGGCTAAAAATGATGTATTTCTCATGAAGTATTCACCTGTACCCATGTCCTTAGTGGAAGTAGGGTTCTTATCTAATCATGAAGAAGCTAAGTTACTAGCTACAGAAGCTTATCAAAAACAAGTTGCTTCAGCGATTTATTATGGTATGCTTGCCTACTACGATGGAAAGGAAGTTAAATCGCAGTAACTTACTAGTAGAATGTGAAGAAAGAACAGTTTTGATCTTCAGTATGCTATAATCAATCTGGATATGTTGAGGAAAAAAGATGAGGATGAGCTTGTTCTCATCCTCATTCAACATACCTGAATATTAGTATATAACTCCGAGGTGTGTTTAAAATATGCTAACGACTGAAAGCATTATGGAAGCTTTACGGGAGGTAAAAGATCCCGAGCTTAATAAAAGTCTTGTAAGTTTGAATATGATTCGCAATATCCAGATACAGGGTCACGATGTTTCGTTAGATGTGATTCTAACCATCCGAGGGTGTCCATTAAAAATAAAGATTCAGGAAGACGTGGAAAATGCAATCCGGCAATTAGGTGCAGAACGTGTGACGGTCACATTTGGAGCCATGACAGATGAAGAGAGGGCAGCACTATCTGCTTCCTTACGTGCAGAGCAACACGCAAGTCGTGGAAATGCTACTACGCAAGGCGGAAAGGCGCCCTCTGCACCAGGCATTCCCCAAACGAACTACATTGCGATTGCTTCAGGAAAGGGTGGCGTAGGAAAGTCTACTGTAACGGTTAACTTGGCAGTTGCTTTAGCACGTTTAGGTAAAAAAGTCGGGATTATTGATGCCGATATCTACGGATTTAGCGTGCCAGATATGATGGGGATTGAACAACGACCCACCGTTATCGATGAAGTGATTCTCCCTGTAGAACGGTATGGGGTCAAAGTGATATCGATGGGATTCTTTGTAGAGGATAATGCCCCTGTTGTGTGGCGTGGTCCTATCTTAGGTAAGATGTTGCGTAACTTCCTTCATGAAGTACATTGGGGGGAATTAGATTATCTGCTACTCGATCTACCACCTGGCACGGGAGATATTGCTCTCGACGTTCACCAAATGATTCCCCAGAGTAAAGAGATTATCGTAACCACTCCGCATGCTACAGCAGCATTTGTGGCAGCTCGTGCTGGTGCGATGGCACTTAGTACGACTAAGCACGAGATTCTCGGCGTAGTGGAGAACATGTCTTGGTATACAGATCGAAACGGTGATAAAGAGTATGTGTTTGGCCGTGGAGGCGGGGAAAAGCTTGCGGAATCATTAAATGTAGAGCTGCTTTGCCAAATTCCTCTAGGAGCCCCGGGTAATGTATTAGAAGACCCAGAGTACTCACCGTCTGTTTATTCGTCCAATCATCCAACAGGGAAAGTGTATGATGAGCTAGCGCGAAAAGTGACTCAAGCTGTTAAAACATAAGTTTACAGTCTGAAACCAGTCCTAAGCGGGACTGGTTTCGCCTTTGATAGAGTTGTTTATTCGAGTGATTATGGTGCTGGTGAGTTACTAGTTTCATCTCCTGAACTACTGCCTGATTCGGATTCACTACCTTGATCTGATGAAGACTGTTGCTTTCCTTTTTTAGAGATTTCTTGAATCAATTTCATCAGTTGTTGTTGAAAACTTGGAGACTTTAGTGCTTCTTCGATGAGTTTCATGGTTTCTTTTCGGTTTTCTTGACTTTTCATCAACTGAAGGATTGTCTTCGAGAACTCTGGATCTTTGAGAAGATCCATCATCGATTTTTGATACTCAGGATCTTTCATCAAGGCTTTAAATAGATTTTTCATTTCTTTCTCAGTCGCTTTGGCGAAGCTATTCGCAATATCAGGCTTTGTTAGTAACTTACCCAGCCCTTCTTGTGCTTTAGGATCTGTCATTACCTTAGACATAGCCTTCTCTACTTCTTGTGAATTGACAACGATCTGCTCTTTAAATTCAGGATCGGTCATCATTTTCTGCAATGCTTGCTTCCCTTCTTGAGTTTGAAGGACATCTAATACAATTCCTTTCGTCTTTTGATAGTCCACAGACTCCGATTCTTTTTGGGAACCACAAGAAGTTACCAATAACATGATTGCGATAAGTGAAATGATACGTATGAGAGCCATAATTTCATACCCCGTTTCAGTTTGCCTATGTACCTATAGTATGTTGTTTGTGATTTTTCTTTATCCATCCAAACAAAGGAAGTTCATTCATAGCCAACGAAGACCAACTTTGTTACAATCGGTTCAGTTAGATATCAGGGAGCGAAACGACATGACACTAAAAAGTTTATTTAAATGGTATTTTTCCACACTTCTCATTGGTGCAAGTGTTACGTGTATACTCGGTTTGGTTTCATATTGGATTACAGGGAGTTCGCTATTTGGACCGGTTAATCTCCTACTCCTTACAGGACTTCTTCTTCCCTCTATTACTCAGCTCGGTTTCTTTTCTTATCTCGTCTTTAACTGGCTTAGTATGGGCTTAGTACGTAATCAAAAAACCTTTAATACTATCCAAGTGTTTTTCTTGCTCGTTGTATTTGGATGTGTAGTCTACTTAAATGTCAATAAATATAATGGTACAGACTTATGGATGCATTTATCGATTCCGATCATATTATTTGTAGTTAGTGTAATCATTGGAAAACAAAAAGTGCGCTTTACACAGAAGGCAGCCTTTATTCCAACCCTCTTCTTTATGTTTACCGTAACCATGTTAGAAGCCATTCCGACTATGAACATCAAGGGTGGGGAAGCGCCTGTTTTATCCATTACATCTACTGTTTTCGTCTTGGTGACCTGTAATGCATGGCAAATTTTAAATCTCCAGCGCTGGACTCGTGCCAGAAAAGAAGAGAAATCGGATGAGACTCCATCGTCGGTAACGAAACAGAAAAAAAAGAGCTAGACCAAATCGTCTAGCTTACTGAACTGGCTTCACTTTTTGTTGTGTGCTGGATACTAATTCAGAGACAGTGACAAATTCGTATCCCTTGCTTCTCAATTGATCAATGATTTGAGGTAGTGCTTCATGTGTTTGTCGGCAGGAATCGCTTGCGTGAAGGAGGATTATATCACCGGGATGTGCTTTGGTTACGACGCGATCTACAATGGCTTTAACACCAGGATTCATCCAATCTCTAGAGTCGGTATCCCACTGAATCGAAGTGTATCCAAGGCTTTGAGCTACCTTTAATACACGCTTGTCAAAATCCCCGTTTGGATAGCGAATCAAGTTCATCTTTTTACCCGTTACTTTATTTAAAATCGTATCGGATGTTGTAATTTGTTTTCGAATTTGGTCTTCAGAGAGTTGACTGTAATTATCGTGCTTATGCCCATGGCTGCCAATCTCGAATTTTAGCTCATCTCCAATTTTCTTCACTAAATCGGGATGGGTCTCTGCCCAAGGGGAAGAAAGGAAAAAGGTTGCTTTCTTAACCCCCTTTTTCTGAAGTACATCTAAGATAGGAGCGGTACGTTCCTCACCCCAGCTTATATCAAAGGTTAATGCAACTACCTTCTTATCCGTTTTTACACTGTAGATGGCAGATGGCTCCTTATCGGGGGCTTTTTTGGAAAAAAAGACTGGCAAATCCTTCGCTTCGGCATAATAAACACCAATACCGAAGATGCAAACCAGTGCTAATAGAAAAATGCGCTTTATTTTCTTGCCAGATAAAACCATAAAATAGTTCATTTGACACCCTCCATTCATTTAGAAACCTGTCCTAGTGGTAGTGTATGTGTGGGGGACAAGAGATATGATATATGGGAGGTGAAATTAAATTGAAACGACTCTGGTATGCCTTGCAAGCAGAAAAAAGGCTTATCCTGATTGTCACAGCCCTATTTCTGGTTTCTGCGCTTATGGGCAGTGTGAATACGGAACAGTGGCGGAAGCTTTTCGATCAACTTCAGATTTTTGATCACTTTGAGAAAATGATTCAGGGCTTAGGAGCAAACCCCAGTTGGTTTAAAGTTAGTAAAGAAATCTTCATCAATAATCTTACAGCTTGTTTGATGCTAATAGGAATGGGTGCATTATTAGGAATCCCAACGATTTCAAGCCTGATGACAAACGGACTATTGTTAGGATATATCAATACCGTCTCTAGCCAAGAGACAGGAATCTCAGGCTGGAGCTTATTCTTTACGAAGATTGTGCCCCATGGAGTCTTTGAATTACCGGCTATTTTTCTTGCAGCTGCTTTAGGACTACGAATTGGAATCTCTGTGTTTTCGTCAGTCGTTTCACTATTTAAATCAGCCAATCGGATTCAGTCCAAGATGGCATGGAAAGAGATCTGGCAGCGTTTTCCTGTATTGCTGGGGTTTATTGTCCTATTACTGCTCGTAGCGGCTAGCATCGAAGGGCTGTTGATCACTTCTGTATAAAAAGGAGAAGAAATCATGAAGATCGATATACAATGGCAGGGGAAAATGGAATTTAAGACGGACACTCCATCCGGGCATCATATTACGATGGATGCATCTTCTGACGTAGGTGGAGAGAACTTAGGGCCTCGCCCGACAGAAATGTTGCTGTCTGCTGTCGGGACTTGTTCGGGAATTGATATTGTAGACATACTGACGAAAATGCGTCTAGAAGTACAATCTTTCTCGATGGAGGTAAGCGGGGAGCGTGCAAATGAGTTTCCCAAGAAGTTTACTAATGTCCATATGCACTATTGCTTAACGGGTGATCTTCCGATTGAGAAGGTGAGACGAGCTGTTCAGCTATCTGTTGAGAAGTATTGTACTGTATCCAGCTCTCTGTCTGCCCATATTACGGCTAGTTTTGAGGTGAATGGCGAACGTTTTACTATGTAATCGTCTTTAAATTTGTTTGATTTTGAAGGTAGAAACGGAATCCTAATGAACCCCTTTATCTTTTTTATAAAAATGATGTTGACTCGGTAAGTTTGTCTGTGCTATATTATTACATGTCGCCGCGATACGGTGGCACAAACAAATAAGCAAGTGTTCCTTGAAAACTAAAGAGTGAATGAACCAAGACCTGTTAATTACTTTAAATCGAGCTAATTAAACTCGGAAATTCGAACGGCTGTGCCGTCGAACTAAGAGAATGCTAAGCGCGCGGATAACGCGTACTAAACATTCTCTTTAACGGAGAGTTTGATCCTGGCTCAGGACGAACGCTGGCGGCGTGCCTAATACATGCAAGTCGAGCGAGGAGCTTTTAGCTCCTAGCGGCGAACGGG
>NZ_FNPL01000028.1 GCF_900107305.1 Thermoactinomyces sp. DSM 45892 | reverse complement strand
TTCTATTTATATTTGTCCTTCTTCTTAGTAGCCATACGCTAACAGAAGTGAAGGCACTAAACTATAGGGGGACTATATATGGAGAGTAAAACCATTCATCCGAACGACAAAGCCGAAGCAATGGCGAGCGAAAACTATGAAATTTACAAGCGAGAGGTAATCCGTCTAGTCTTTCCTCGCATCTTCCGAGAATCTAACGAAGCTAATACGAAAGCCAAGCTCGCAACAGGGGCAAAGAAGGTTGGTCGGCTCCCAGAGATCAGGGACGTTGTAGCATTCTATTTCTATCTTCTATCATATGTAAATGGACAAGCCTATAAGGAAAACGGAGAACCTAACGAGAAGTACGGGGCATGTTTCGTCAGTTACAAGAGGATAACCGAGGATTTATGTAGACGAAGGATCGGATTAAGTACTTTGCTGACGTGCTGGAAGCGAATGGCTTGATAATTAGATCGGTTCACTACTATGAAGGCACGAAGAGGTACAAACTCTACTTTCCGAGCTGGAGCCCGAGAGTTAGTGATGATGGGTATTTAGTTAGTCTAGATGGAGAAAAGACCATACCAGATCCATCCGTTTATCTCCCCAGGAGGGATTAACGGTTATCCTCGCAGGAGGGATTACGCATTATCCTTCCTGTAGGGTGTGTAAAAAGAGCAACAAGTAATTACACATGCAAGTTCACATGTGTTAATGATTCGGTAGTGATTGTGTATTACAGGTATATATGTAAAGGCATAATGGATGGCATTGATAGAGTAGATGTGTAGAAAAATAAACAAGTAATCTTTTTTAAAAATTAAATGTCCCCTCTTCTCTGATCTCTACGCTTATGTAAGTAGAAGGAAATAATCATAAATCAAACAGAAGAGGATGATTCTTTAATGGACAACAGCAATAACAACCAGCTAGTATTTATCGAAAATGAGAAGGTGGTGACAGATTCCCTCATGGTGGCCGAAGTGTTTGGAAAGCGTCATGATGATGTATTGAGATCAATTAGAAACCTTGATTCTAGTACCGAATTCAATCTCCGCAACTTTGCGGAGATCTCCCACACAGATTTGAAAGGAAGAACATATTCCAAGTACACCCTCACAAAAAACGGACTTATGTTCCTTGTGATGGGCTACCGAGGGGTGTAGTAGAATTGGTTTTGTGTGTGCATTAGTTTGGGCAAGCGTGTTCTTGTCTACAAATTTAGAAATCGAACCTACTCATCTAACAGCAGTTTCATCCGCTACACAACCTGTAGGTGGGTAGATGGTTTCTTATTGAATTGCGCCCAATTTGTTGAAGTGACTCCTTATAATAAGGGGTCTTTTTCGGGTTAGGTTTTATTTCAGAAAGACAAGCGAATTTTGACTCAGATTTAGTCAAATTAGAATCAATAAGAAAGATTGAATGGAGGGAGATGCCTTCTCTTTTTTATATGGAGAATCGTTTTTTGCATATTGACAGGGGGTTCACGAAGATGTTAGGATTAAAAACATAGTTCGCACGACCTTAGTTAATAGATTTCATGAGATTTTCAAAGATAGTGCGAATATAAACGAATAATACGAATGAACTTATAGGTTAAATTCGTACCGAAAGCCTTGTCTTTCAACGGTTTCTATATGCCGAAGTGGCGGAATGGCAGACGCGCGCGACTCAAAATCGCGTTCCGCGAGGAGTGTGGGTTCGAGTCCCACCTTCGGTACCAGTACTTATACATAAGCCACCTTACCTTTGTTATCCGATGCAGGGGTTGGGTGGCTTCTTTATGTTTTCGTGTTTTATTTTAGATAACGATGCTCCCAGCCTTCTTCGAGTAGGATGGATATGATTTTGGCTACTTTTTTCGCATCTGCTATCGGATCTGTAGGAGGAACTGAGGATTCTAGACCATGATATTGGAGGACGTGACCTAATTTTTTCATATACTCTAGTCGATAAAATTTGCTGTAGTTATGTTTTATGGTGATAAAGCGCTTGGGGATCGGAAGTAGAACTTGAAGTCTCTTACATTGGCGAACTAATTGTAGGTGGCCATAATATCCCCAAAAAGCAGGAATGGTTTGGTATTGCGTAGTGAGTTTGCTGATGGATTTCATGGCTTCTTGGTAAGGGATCCCTCTGTCTACTTCTTGTTGCCGAATATGGGTGAATTCGGTGCAAAATGGAGATAAGCGAGGGAATATGGTCGGTTGGATGTGGCAGTGGTATTTTTCGAGAATACGCATACGATCTGTGTGTAGAATAATCGCTTGGATGCGTATGATTTCGGGGATAAAATCGGCGGGTGCTTGTCCGAGAGCGTAGCAGGTGGTTTTCACGTCGAGAACCATAAGGTTTTTCAAACGATTCCCTCCTCTCTAAAATAAATATTAGATAACTTCACATAAAAAATACGCTGAATACAGGGTAAATGCCTGCTATCCAGCGATAAAAAATTGAATTTATTCCTTTATAGGAAGTTTTGGGGGGATTACATTTTGTGACTTGGAATTTGACTCGATCCGTAGCACGTATTCAGTGATGGCCTTTAGGTTAGGCATACGGCCAATTCTGTCATTAGCGCTAGCTGAAGGTGTAGAGAAGGAAGAGTATTTTAAAATGGTACGGATATCAGCGGGACTGTATGTGAAGCCGTTATAGCCTGCTTTAGTGATCCCATTTAGGGAAGCCGCGGCTCCAGCGATGATAGGCGAGGCACTAGATGTACCGCTAAAGGAGTGTGTATAGCTTGTGTTTTGCCCGACGTTTCCGGTGGTTGTGGTGACATTTTGGCCCCAGCCGTAGCAATCAATGCGGCTACCGTAATTTGAGAAAGATAATCGTGCATGAGGAACAGAGGAAGAGGCTGCTCCGACCATGATGGCTCCAGAGTCCCGAAAGTTAGCATGATTGCGATTCAAGATATATTTGCCTGCTTGATTGCGGAAGTTGTCTAGATTATTAGAGCCATTTCCGGCTGCTTCCACGACGGTTATCCCTTTATTCGTTGCGAAACGGATCGCATCATAAACAGCGTCTTCTACTTCTACTGGTAAATAATTCGACATGGTTGGATAGGTGGTTTGGGCTTCTAATAGTAGGACGTCTCCTTTTGCTAAGTTTTGCGCCGCGCTTAGGATGGCATCCGCAGTGCTATAGATAGAGTTGGTGCGCCATTGGGAGACGACTTTGGCTGTGGCATGTGGGACGATTCCAACTGTGCCGACTGTGTTATCGGTGGAGACTAATTCGCCTAAAACGCTGGTTCCATGACTATGAGAGGTTCGGCTTAGTCCTGAAATAATGGAGATATTTTGGGCGATGAGATCCTGATGGGATAGATTCCATCCTTGCTCTAGATCGGCCACAGTAACATTAGTGCCATCTCCCCCGGGATGATTCCAAGCAAATTTAGCATTGATGCCGTTTGGAGCTGGATTGAGATAACCTTGATTGGGGGATAAGGGATCATTGTTAGGATTCACAGCTGGGGGAATGACGGGGATTCCTTCTACATAAGCAGTTTCGACGAACTGGGACTTGGCTAGTTGCTGGGCTAGCTCATCGGGGTTTGAACCTTGGGGAACATCGACTACAAAGTAACGGAGGAGATCTACTTGATCATCTGATTTTTGGCTCTTATTTGTTTGCTGTTGCATGGATTGAAGTTGCTTTGGATCAGCGGAGGTAAATAGTTTTTTTAATTTTAGATCCGAAGGAAAGGATGACTTATGCTCTTGATTAAGGGATTGTTCGGCGTTATCTTGATAAGGGAGTTGGATGGAGGGTTTTACCTTTACAACGATTCTTGATTGAGCGATGGGTGTGGTTTCATTCTCTGTTTCAGCTGGCTTTTCTTCTGTCCAGTTCCAAACGATAAACCAAGAGGTCAAAAAAATGACGAGGAAAACGGCAGCACTGATCACTGCCCATATCTTAGCTTTTCGTGAACGCATCGGATTCCCACCTTTTGTAAAAGGATACCATGCAAAATATATCTTACCATATTGAATTAATATTAAAAATATTCTCTTTAGTAAGAAATAATAGGTTGTCCCTTTTGTGGGATAGGTAAAATAAGTTCGTATTGGGTAGTAAGGTTCCATATCTAGTTTTCAAGTAGAGAGAGAGGCATTACTACCCTTGTTTTTATTGGATCTGTCTTATTTAATAAATAAATACACTTGGACTGATGTAGACGGGGGTACGCTCTTCTGTATATTTTCCGTTATCGGTGTAATTACGTTTGATATAGGAGTGTCTATGCTTTTGAAAAAAGCTAGATAGATCCAAATCGGTAATTACTTCTATTTTCCCTGAGTAATGTGTTCCTCTAGCGATAACGTTGTATAATTTTATTGCCCCGATACACTGTTGATCTGCCCACAATTCTAATTTTCGCTTTGATGCAAACTTTTTTAAGGTCCAGCTTCCAAAAACAGATAGCTCAAACTTCCGCACAGCAAACCACCTCTAAGTAGTTAAACAATATGTAAAAAAACCCAAATACCAGAAAAAATTTCTAATATTTAATAAAATATACCTCGAAGTTGAAATTTAGTCAAGTTTTTGAGGTAAAATTTTATGATATTATACCCTATTATTTTTTAGACCCTCCATTTATTTCGCCTTGCTCATTATTTAATAAATCGATATAATAGTCAAATTGACTACTAGATGAGAAGGGGATGCGAATGATTCAAATTCAGCAATGGTCACAGAAGCGGTTTTATATATTGATTTGGATCGTAGCAGTGGCAGGTGTAACACAAGGTATGTTGATTCCTCTACTGACTATTCTACTCGAGAAGCAAGGTATGAGCGCGACTCAGAATGGTCTAGGAACCTCGATGTTGTATGTGGGTATGCTGATCATGACCCCTTTTTCTGCGAAAGTGGTTCGGAAGGTCGGATACCGTACAGCTATTGCGATTGGCTTATTAAGCGCAGCAATCTGTATGTTTTTATTCCCGTATGTGACGGGATTCTGGGTCTGGATATTGCTTCGAATTTTAGTAGGAGCTGGGGACAGCCTATTGCACTTTACCACTCAATTATGGATTACTTCTACATGCCCTGATGATCAAAAAGGGAAGCGGATATCGCTATATGGATTTAGTTATAGTCTTGGATTTGGTATTGGACCCTTATTTTTGAAATTGTTACCATTTGGGCTTCATGTTCCGTTTATGGCAGTTGGTTTATTACTAGCGATAACAGTACCTTTGATGATGCGTTTGGAAGGTGGACGCACTTCATTCTTAAGTCAACCTGAAGCGAGTAAAGAAAAATTACATCTTTCGGTGGTTTATCGAGTCGGACTGATCGCTCTTTGTCCGCCTATCTTATATGCTTTTTTGGAAACGGCACTTGCTGGGAATTTTCCGATCATCGGACTTCGCTCGAACCTATCAGCAGATTCGATCGCTTATTTGATCGGTACATTTGTCTTGGGAAGTTTGCTTTTCCAAGTTCCTCTAGGGATGTTAAGCCAAAAGTGGGGGCGGAAAAATCTGCTGATGATCGTTTGTCTGATAGGTGGATTAGGGATGTTGATGATCCCGTACTTGATGGACTCGATGTTTGCACTGGTCATCGCATTTGCGCTTGTTGGAGGGTTAGTAGGTTCACTTTTTTCGCTCGGGTTAACCTATTTAACTGACTTATTACCAAAAAGCTATCTACCGCTAGGGAATGCTGTTGCAGGAATGCACTTTAGCTGTGGTTCGATCGCAGGCCCTTATCTGGGATCTCTCTTAATCCATGGTACTGGTGGAAATGGTTTATTCTATTTCCTCGGAAGTAGTTTGCTGGCCTTTGTGATATTGGCAATCGTATATCCAGTTCGAGGAGCAGTTCGACTTGAACCGAGCTCGAATGTAGAAAAGCAAGCTAGTTAGAGGTAAGAGCCTGTCAATTTGGACAGGCTCTTATTTTTTGTACTTGTTTTTGATCCCACTCAAAGGAGAATCCATCATGAGCAATGAGGGTCTGAGGGAAGATGGCCTGCGCTTCGGCAAGTAGTTGTTCGATCTCGTCGGATTGATACCGAGAACTGATGTGATTCAGAATTAATTGTTTCACGCTTGCTAGCTTGGCGATCGTGGCGGCCTGTGTGCTGGTGGAGTGGAAGAAGTTTCGGGCAAGTTCTTCTTGTTCTGCACGGAAGGTAGCTTCATGGATGAGGAGGTCTACACCCTCTGCTAATTCATGGATGGCTGAGGTGAATCGGGTATCACCGATTACAGCCATATGAAGGCCTTGTACTGGATCAGATAAGTAATCAGCACCATTTAGCCAGGTCCCATCTTCTAGCTGAATTTTCTTTCCCTTCTTCAACTGTTGATAAAGGGGACTAGGTGGAATTCCCCTCTGCTGTAGTTTATGTACTTGTAAGGCTCCTGACTGACTCTGTTCTTCGAAGCGGAATCCGAAAGAAGGGACGCCGTGTTCTAATTGCCTTACTGCATAGTGAAAGGAGTCATCAGACCAAGTCATCCCATCATAAATCTCGATGATTTCCAGAGGATAATGAAGGTGCGTTTCACTAATTTGTAAGGAAATATGGATCCATTCCCGTAACCCCTTTGGTGCGTAGATGCGTAGGGGGGATTCACCGCCTTGAAAGGAACGGCTTCCAAGTAGTCCGGGTAACCCGTAGATATGATCGCCGTGTAGGTGGGTGATAAAGATTTGATTAATTTTATTTAACTTGACTGGATATTGAAGGATTTGGTGTTGTGTTGCTTCTCCACAATCGATCAACCAGGTTTGTCCGCCGTGTTGGTACCATTGAATCGCTAATGATGACACATTTCGCTGTTTGGAAGGGATTCCTGCCCCTGTGCCTAAAAACTGGATCCGCATATATTTTTCCCCTCCCTCTCCGTCATGTTCTCTATATTTTACACGTTTTTGTTATACTGAAGGACCCATTCTACGGCTTCTGAAACAGATTGAATTTCGCGATTGGCATAAGCTTTCACTTCTGGATGGGCATGTTTCATAACGAAGCTATGTGGAATGAGTTCGAACATGGATATATCATTGTAGGAGTCGCCTGCACAAGCCACGGCGTCTGACTGGATTTGAAGGTAGTCCAATAAATATGCTAACGCAGTGCCTTTGGATACATGTTTAGGCATAAAGTCTACACAGTGGACATCCGAAATATAGCTGTCTACTTCATCTGGAAAATGATATTCGATGTGGCTTTGAAGATCGTATAATTGATCTTCTGTGCCAAAATAGCATAATTTGCTTGGTTGGAGCTGTTGACCAATTTCAAGGAGCGCTTCTGGGTATTCTTCAAACTCGATTTTAAGTCCTTCTTCAATTTGTGGGATGCTGGGATGATCCCGGTTGGGTATGAGGATGCGGTCTTCGGTTGCAATAAATCCAAATAAATTTTTTTCCTCAGCAGATTCATATATTCGCTTGGCCAGATCGCCTTCAAATACAGTTGAACGAAGGTGTATCCCTTCTGGAGTGCGAACATAGGCGCCATTTTGGCTAATTCGATGGTATTTAGCTTCTAGGTTATTCATTACTTTAATCAGCTCATGATCGCTCCGTCCAGATGCTAAACAGATCTTCACACCTGTTGCCATTAGCTTTTCGAGTGCCAGTTGATCTTCTGGGTTAATTTCTTTTTGGTCATTTAGTAAGGTATTATCTAGGTCTGTTACAAATAATTGGATCATCGTATCGCTCATCTCTTATGGTTTTGTTATCTATATTCTTGCTAAAAGGAAACAAACTATTTATAAATCAAAATTTTTATTGATGAAAAAATGATATAGAGTGATTCTATTGTAATGGGAATGGGTTGTATATACAAACATATGCTCTAAAGAGAACATCCCTGATCGTGCGTGAAGGAAAGGTATTGGAGTAATAAGCAATGATTTTAATAAACACATGCCCTGATAGGTCGGATCCATCAGGGATGTGTCTCTTTGTTATATACTAAATGATTCCAGTTTAAGTATTGTCTGCCCCTAAAACGGTTTCTAATTTCTCGTTTAAGATCCATTCTTTCTTTCTAATCTCACGAATGGTTTCACGGACACTGTTATTGATAACAAGTAAATCCGTTATAGTGGGTTGTGCTGGGGGAGTAAAACCTGGCAAGGTTCCTAAGATGTACTGAAGCTTTTCGCCCTCCGCATTAATAATGTGGCTAAGTCCTAATTCTTCAAGTGCAATCGAAGATAAGAGTAGATTAATTGCGTCATCTCTTGTAATGGTAATGTTAGGGGAAATATTAGGGATATTCGCTTGAGACATGTTCATTCCTCCTGAATAGGTGTTTATTTTCTACTATGTGTATGCCCGTGGGCTGGGTATGGTCCCAGAAAGGAATGAGGGGACTGGCCTAATTAAAAGGCACTTGTCTAGTAGAGTGGAGATACCAAGGAATTTTAGTCTACAGCCAGGACATCTGCCTAGTTGAGTATATAAAACTGATGGTCTACGTATGGTTCTCTATCTTTTTTGTCAAAATGAGAATAGATAATAGGATGAATTGATAACAAAGACTTAATCTTTTTGATGTGATTGTTTAATGCAGTTCCGTTATAGTAGAGAAACAAGGTAAAAGGAGTGAGCTAGATGGGTATATTGTTTACCTTCTTATTTTGCGTGGTTACCCTCATCCTGCTCGTAGTAGGATTTCTATTTTATAAAATGTCGCAAATGCCGAATCCACCTTATCAAGTGCCGCCTAAGAGAATCGATCCAGCTCAGTGGGATCAAGAGCGTGTGACGGTGGGATGGATCGGTCATTCTACGGTGCTGATTCAGTTTTATGGGATTCGGATTATAACGGATCCTGTTTTAACGGAGCGCATAGGGATTCCTCTAGGTTGGGGAGATAATTGGAAAATGGGGCCCAAGCGTCATACAAGTCCCGCTATTGATGTAGAGGGCATAGAACCTGTCGATGTGGTGCTTCTATCACATGCGCACATGGATCATCTGGACCTGTCATCATTACGAAAGGTTGTTACTTCCGAAACCGTGATTATTACGACTTCTGGCATATCTCATTTGCTCCGGAAGCTAGGGGCAAAGGAAGTTCGAGAATTAGATGGAAAGTGGGATAACATGGTTCTGTCTAATGGTCTTGTGATCCAAGCGATCCCTGTGGTGCATTGGGGAAAGCGATATCCATGGAGTCGAAAGCAGGGATATACGGGTTTTCTTCTTAGTTATCGAGATAAGAAGATATTTTATCCGGGAGATACAGCTTATACAGATGTATGTAAGGAGTTACCGAGATGGGGCGAAATCGACCTCGCTTTTATGCCGATAGGGGCTTATGAGCCGGCATCGTTTCAAGTAAATCATTGTACACCGGAACAAGCGTGGAAGATGTTTGTAGACTCTGGTGCGAAGAAGTTAGTTCCGATTCATTGGAATACATTTGTCTTATCGTTTGAGCCGGTAGAGGAGCCCCTCGAACGCTTGATAGATGCTGCGCAGGCTAGTAAGAAGGAGGATTGTGTGGTGATTCGCGAGTTAGGTGAAATGTATGTGTTAGATGAGGTGGAGACTGGGCGTGTTTTGCGTTCTAGTTCAGAGCAAGTTTCATCATGAATGACGAGAGTCAGGTTTACTGAATCTCGTCACTAAAATTTTATACATTTAGATATTAAGGAGCTATTCCAAGCAATACATTTTACTTGGAATAGCTCTCTTTCCGTTAAGGTGCAGTGTTATGAATCAAGATTTTCGCCATTGGATTCGATAACTTGCTTGTACCAGTAGAAACTTTTCTTACGTATTCTTTTTAGGGTACCGTTGCCATTGTTGTCTCGATCAACGTAGATGTAGCCGTATCGTTTCTTCATCTCACCTGTGGAGGCACTGACGATATCGATAGGCCCCCAACTGGTGTAACCGATGATATCTACGCCGTCTTTTATCGCTTCGGCCATTTCTTTGATATGGGCTTGTAGGTAGTTGATTCGGTAGTCGTCGTGTATTTCTCCCTCAGGAGTTAATTCGTCTACTGCTCCTAGACCGTTTTCGACTACGAATAATGGCTTTTGATAACGATCATAGAGTTGATTGGCAGTGATCCGTAGGCCTTTAGAGTCAATGATCCAACCCCATTCGGACTTTTCTACGTAAGGGTTATCAATCGAAGCAAAAATATTGCCCCCCGTTGTGTTTTTAAGGATTTCTGGATCAGTGCTGGTTACTTGGCTAGAGTAGTAGCTAAATCCGATATAATCTACAGTATATTTCTTTAAAATCTCTTCGTCGCCTTCTTCCATCTCAATCGTTAACTGGTGATCTTGGAAGAAGCGTTTCGCATAGCCAGGATACTCTCCTCTTGACTGAACGTCAATGAAGAAGAAGGATTCGCGATCTTTTTCCATCGCCTGGAAGACATCGTCTGGATTGCAAGAGTATGGATAGACCGTTCCAGCAGCGAGCATGCACCCGATTTTTGCCTCGGGAATGGTTTCGTGGCATGCTTTTACAGCTAGCGCACTTGCTACGAGCTGATGATGAGCGGCTTGGTATTGAATCTGTTTTCGATTTTCTCCCTCTTGAAATATCAGACCAGCCCCGAGGAATGGTGCGTGTAGGAGCATATTAATTTCATTGAAGGTCATCCAATATGTAACCTTCTCTTTGTAGCGAGTAAAGAGAGTCCTCGAATAGGTTTCAAAGAGATGGACTAGCTTCCGATCTCTCCAGCCTCCGTATGTCTCTACAAGGTGAATCGGTACATCAAAGTGGGCAAGGGTGACGATCGGTTCGATTCCATGGCGCAGGAGTTCATCGAATAATTGATCATAAAATCGTAAGCCAGCTTCATTTGGTTTCTCATCATTGCCATTTGGAAAAATACGTGCCCAAGAGATGGAAATGCGAAGTGCTTTAAAGCCCATTTCTGCAAATAGAGCAATATCTTCTTTAAATTGGTGATAGAAATCGATTGCATCGTGAGATGGGTAAAATTCTCCTGGCTCAGGTGTAAAAGATTTTAATCTGCCATCCATAATAGGCCAACGTTTTTCACCAGTAGGGAGAAGGTCAACGATGGTTAGACCTTTTCCGTCTGCTAGATATGCGCCATCGGCTTGATTGGCAGCGATGGCTCCTCCCCATAGAAATCCTTTTGGAAAATGATTCATGTTGTTTGTCCCCTCTCCCATTTCATCAAATGATCCCCTACACGAACCCGTTGTTCACTCACTGTGGTGATAATGAATTGATCTTGATTCGTAATCACGATTGGGGTTGTCAAAGCAAACCCTGCTTTTCTAATCTCTTCTATGTCAAAGTCAATTAATAGTTGTCCCCTCTCGACACGGGAACCTTGCTCAACATGAGGTGTGAAAAAGGAACCGTTTAACTGTACTGTGTCCATTCCAATATGGATTAAAATTTCTGCCCCATCGTCTGTAGTAATTCCGATTGCATGATGTGTCGGGAAGAGGACGGAGACAGTGCCAGAAACAGGAGCAAATAGTTTGCCTTCTGAAGGTTCAATGGCAACTCCTTTACCGAGAGCACCCGATGCGAAGGCAGCATCTTTTATATTTGGTAGAAGTTTTACTTCGCCGGTGAGAGGACTCAATAGCTCTAATCCAGAAGTTTTTTCATCTTTCCCTTCCTTCTTAACGTCTTCTTTCTTCGGAGCTTCCTTAAAACCGAGCAGAGAAGTAAGGATAAATCCAAGGATAAAGGCAACGGTCATCGCGATGATAGCGCCCCAAAACCCTGCTGTAATTCCATCTTTCGGACTAACGTAGACGGGGAGTTCAAAGATCCCAAGGCCCCCCACCATGTAGTTTACGGAACCAAATACACCCGAAATCGCTCCACCTATACCAGCCGCAATACAACTGATGATAAATGGCTTTTTCAAAGGAAGTGTAATCCCATAAATGGCAGGCTCAGTTACCCCGAAAACACCTGAAATAAAGGCTGGAATCCCGAGGGTCTTGATTTTTTTATCGGATGTTTTAAGCCAGACCGCGAGCACAACACCAATTTGTGCAAAGGCTGCACTAAAGGCTAGTGGCTGGATTGGGTCCATATGATTAACGGCAATGTTGTTCATGCCAATCGGAATGATGCCCCAATGGAGACCGAAGATGACAAAGACCTGCCAAAAACCACCAAGGAGTAAGCCAGCTACGAGAGGGCTTAAGTGATAAACCCAGAGTGTAGCTTGTCCTAATAGCTGACCTCCCCACGTAGTAATTGGTCCTATTATCAGGAAGGTAAGCGGTACCACGATTAGTAAAGTTAAAAAGGGAACTAAGAATGCTTTTACTACATCGGGAATCACTCGGTTTAGCCCTTTTTCTACCTTTGCTCCAAAAGAAGCGGCAAAGATAATCGGGATCACGGACGATGCATAACTCATTAAGATTACAGGAATGCCCAAGAAGGTAATATGAATCGGCGATTCAAACATCGTTCCAGCAAATAAGGTATAAAGCGGTTTCCCTCCTGATATACCAGATAGGGCTGGATAAACCAATGCCGCTCCAATCGCCATCCCTATAAAAGGATTGCCACCAAATTTTTTACTTACTGTATATCCTAGGAAGATCGGGAAGAAATAAAAGAGTGAGTCCCCAACAGCGTTTAATATCTGGTACGTTCCTGACTCGCGTGTGAACCATTCCAGCGTTACAAATAATTCATTAAAGCCCTTGATCATCCCCGTAGCTGCTAAAACTCCGAGAATAGGTGTGAAAATGCTAGAGAAGATATCAATAATGCGATTAAATAAGCCCTGTTTTTTTTCGTCTTCTTTCGCATTCACAGGAGTTTGCGTGTCTAGTCCTCCTACGTCTACTACAGCTTTGTATACATCAGGCACATGATTCCCGATGACAACTTGATACTGACCACCGCTTTGCATAACCGTGATCACACCATCCATGTTTTTCAGTGCTTCCGTATTAGCCTTACTCTCATCCTTCAACTGAAAGCGTAAACGAGTTACACAATGAGCCAAACTGTTAACGTTTTCTTTGCCACCAACATTTTGTAAAATATCTTGTGCTAGTTGATCATATTTCATGGTGAGTCTCCTTATTTAACATTTAGCTGTACTAATATTTAGTTTAACTATATATGTAGATGAAATCGGTTTCAATAAACAAATATTAGTTATTATCATAAATGAACAATCTTTATTCATTGGTTATATTATTAATTAGCATGTAAATATTTATTAATAGTTAACTTCGTCTTTCATCTTGATTGCTATATACTTGATTTCTATCCCTCTTCTGAAAGAGTACACCCACTTCAAACGTTAGTTAAGTGGGTGGTGAATTTCGGTTCGGCGTTAGCCGAAAGGCATTTAGTT
>NZ_FNPL01000026.1 GCF_900107305.1 Thermoactinomyces sp. DSM 45892 | reverse complement strand
GAACCGGGAGATCCAGCGCCCGTAGGTCCTTGAGGTCCGGTATCGCCCTGAGGTCCAGTGGAACCGGGAGATCCAGCGCCCGTAGGTCCTTGAGGCCCGGTATCACCTTGAGGTCCAGTGGAACCGGGAGATCCAACGCCCGTAGGTCCTTGAGGTCCGGTGTCGCCCTGAGGTCCAGTGGAACCGGGAGATCCAGCGCCCGTAGGTCCTTGAGGTCCGGTATCACCTTGAGGTCCAGTGGAACCGGGAGATCCAGCGCCCGTAGGTCCTTGAGGTCCGGTATCACCTTGAGGTCCGGTATCACCTTGAGGTCCAGTGGAACCGGGAGATCCAGCGCCCGTAGGTCCTTGAGGCCCGGTAATCCCTTGAGGCCCAGTGGAACCGGGAGATCCAGCACCCGTAGGTCCTTGAGGTCCGGTAATCCCTTGAGGTCCGGTATCACCTTGAGGTCCGGCATCGCCCTGGGGTCCAGTGGAACCGGGAGATCCAACGCCCGTAGGTCCTTGAGGTCCGGTATCGCCCTGAGGTCCAGTGGAACCGGGAGATCCAGCACCCGTAGGTCCTTGAGGCCCGGTTCCACCTTGAGGCCCGGCATCGCCCTGAGGTCCAGTGGAACCGGGAGATCCAACGCCCGTAGGTCCTTGAGGCCCGGTATCACCTTGAGGTCCGGCATCGCCCTGAGGTCCAGTGGAACCGGGAGATCCAGCGCCCGTAGGTCCTTGAGGTCCGGTATCACCTTGAGGTCCGGCATCGCCCTGAGGTCCAGTGGAACCGGGAGATCCAGCGCCCGTAGGTCCTTGAGGTCCGGTATCACCTTGAGGTCCGGCATCGCCCTGAGGTCCAGTGGAACCGGGAGATCCAGCGCCCGTAGGTCCTTGAGGTCCGGTATCACCTTGAGGTCCGGTATCACCTTGAGGCCCGGCATCGCCCTGAGGTCCAGTGGAACCGGGAGATCCAACGCCCGTAGGTCCTTGAGGTCCGGCATCGCCCTGAGGTCCAGTGGAACCGGGAGATCCAGCACCCGTAGGTCCTTGAGGCCCGGTTCCACCTTGAGGCCCGGCATCGCCCTGAGGTCCAGTGGAACCGGGTAGTCCAGTGCCCGTAGGTCCTTGAGGCCCGGTACCACCTTGAGGTCCGGTATCGCCCTGAGGTCCAGTGGAACCGGGGGATCCAGCACCCGTAGGTCCTTGAGGCCCGGTATCACCTTGAGGTCCAGTGGAACCGGGAGATCCAGCGCCCGTAGGTCCTTGAGGTCCGGTGTCACCTTGGGGTCCAGTATTACCCTGAGGTCCAGTGGAACCGGGAGTTCCAGCACCTTGAGGACCAGTATTGCCCGTAGGTCCGGTCGGACCCGTCACTAAGAAAGTACCTGTTGGAATGATAGGTCCTCCAGTTGGTCCCTGAGGTCCCTGTGTTCCTTGTACGCCTGGTGGTCCCATTACTCCGTTTCTCCCAGTTAGTCCTCTACCTTGAGGTCCTCTCAGTCCTCTAAGTCCCCTAAGTCCTTTAAGTCCTCTTGGTCCTCTTGGCCCCTGAGGTCCACGTCGTCCATATCGACCTCGACATCCTTTAGGTCCCTTAGGCCCTTGAGGTCCCTGAGGTCCACGTCGTCCCCTGTATTTTCTAGAATAACCATGTAGGAAGGGTAGGATATATCTTCTACGTTGGCTCATCTCCTCACTCCTAAACTTTTGATATAGTAAGATACGAATTCATAGCAATTAATGATATTAACAAATGACTATTTTCTCTGTTTCTGGGATGAGATATTAGATTCATAAGCCCAAGTCTGTAGGATTATCTGATTTCCGTTCACAAATAAATATCCCCCCTACCTTATTTAGCAGGGGGTTTATCTATTATATTTGCGCAGGGGTTTACTACCAGACTCCGCAACTTTTTGGTTAGCCTACCTATTTAAAGCAGAGGATTATTTACTGCAAGCAAGCAGACCACCGCAGTTGGACTTTGTTCAGAAACGTAAACGCCGACATGCTTTACGATTCCTACATATTTGAATGGGCTTGGCTTACCGAAAATTACCTAAGAATCCCCCACCGCTTAGTGCTCTCTAGCGTAGGTGGGGAGTGTCCAAATATGCTTCGTTTTTAGATGTTTTTATTTGTAATCAAAAATTTACATTACCTGTTTGTAGCTGTGGGTAATAGTAGGTAGATCATAACTTGATTCATCTTGATACAATGAGATCAAATAGGGGGGAAATGATTTGGAGCTATTAATCGGTATCTTGTTGTTTATGTTTATCATGGTAACCATTATCGTGAATGTCGTTGTACGGAACAATAAGAAAAGAGGGAGGAACATGGGTTTACATGTGCTGCCTAACTTAGGATTACAAAAGAATGAAGAATTGTTCCAAATAGAGATGAAAAAGCTGGTGGAGCATATTGAACAATCGATTCCTGAGTACTATGCAAGTCAGGTAAGAGAACGAGTGATCCGCGAATATCAGATTTCACAAGACGATTTCGAAAATCGTTGGTTCGAGTGGAAACGTTACTTAGCGATGGTTTCTATTCTCCCATACGTGCCGATGTATAGCCGAGATGTTGATGTCATTTGGCACGAGATGCTAATGTTTACCAAAGACTATGAACAGTTCTCCAAGAAATTATTAGGAAGTACTCTCCATCATCAACCGCACAGCCCAGGAGAGCAGAAGCTTGTTCCAGACGATCGTGCATGGTTTGACCTTATCTTTCATTTCCTATTTGAGCCAACTAAATATACAAACCACACCTGGGGAAAATTTTTAAAACACCCAGCCTCTGTACAAGTTATTCATGATTTTCGAACCTTACCAGTGAAGAAGATACAGGAACGGTACTTTAACACACACACAGCATCCCTTTTTCCCGTAATAGAGAACATACAAATGTTGTTAATCACACAAATAAAGCAAAAATTAGAGAAGATTGACCAATTTTATGTGACCCACGGATCCAATATAAAAACGTTTAAAAAATACCATAACATAAAAGCACCTGATTACATCCTTGTTGGCTTTCTATTTTTATCTGCCTATCATTATGATGCGTTTCTTGCCCAATATGCCCTCCTGAATGCGCAATCTAGTTCCTATAGTAGTAACCATGTATATGGTACAGGTGATAATGGTTCAAGTAGCGATGATTCAGGCAGTAGTGACTCAGGTAGCAGTGACTCAGGGAGTAGTGGCTCAGGTAGCAGTGGAAGCAGCTGTGGTGGAAGTAGCTGTGGTGGCGGTGGTTGTGGTGGCGGAAGCTAGGATGGGATGGCACGACGATGATATTAATCAAAATGCGCTTAACAAATCTTCCGATGAGCATGAAAATGATCAATCAGATCTGAAAGGATGATAGAGGAGCATGATCTGTACGATTGGGTAGAATTAACCGGGGAGCTACCTGTTATGGAAAAAGGGACAGAACGAAGATCAAATCTGCCCCTTTTTAATATGTGGATTAATTCGTAGAAAAGAAAAACTTCAATGCTCGCGGGAGTTCCCGTTGCCAGAAGCCCCATGTATGGTCGCCTGCTTCTTCGTGATAGGCTACATGTGCGCGCTTCTCTAATAAAAGTTGGTGGACCTCACGATTCCTTGCTACGAGATCTAAGGTTCCCATATGCGTTTCAATAGCTGTTTCAGATAGCCCGATAGACTGATAGATTTCAAGAAACTGTAGGGAATAGACGCGTGAGAGATCATGTACCGTCTGTTCGAGAAAAGCCCCCGATTGAGATAACACCCGATTACAGATTTCTGGATACTCAAGGGCGATATGTAAAGAGGCGGTCCCTCCTAAAGAAGAGCCTCCTATGACCAATTTATCAGTGGAGGTATCAACCGCATACCTTTGTTGCATAAGCGGTAATAACTCTTCGACGATCATTAGCTCATGTGCTTCATGAAATGCCCCAGTAGGCGAATACTGTGCTGTTCTTTTCGTTTTATCCACCGGCACAAATGCCATCACAACGGGTACCATCTCATTTTTAGACAACAATTGATTTGCCTGCGTAGCAATCCTACCTAAATTAAGATAATCCGGCCCATCATGGAGAATAAGGAGAGGATATAGTAAGGAGTCGTCATACTCCGGTGGCAGATAAACATGAATATCCTTCGTCTCCTCTAAATGAGAACTTGTCAGCTTTTCTTTCTTAATCGTTCTAGTTAGATATTTAGTATCCATTTCTCATTGCCCTTTCTATACGAAAACAATGCTTTCATTACAATATACCCAAATAATCCTCTCATCGCGAATAAAAGATTGAGATTTCTCTTTGACCGAAAGTTATCAATACATATAAAATACGTAGTAAGTGACCTTATGAAAGGGGATCTACTAAATGTCGCAACCAGCATGGACGCCTAGTCAGCAAACAATAGAACAAAGTAGACTGTACCAATTAATGAAAAAGCTTGGCTTTTCCGATGTTGAGGAATTTCGTAAGCAATCCATTCACGATGTAGCATGGTTTTGGGAGGAAGTCGTTCAAGATTTAGGGATTCATTGGGCATCCCCGTACCGTCAGGTTTTAGATCAAACAGATGGAATCGAGCATGCGAAGTGGTTTATCGATGGCAAGATGAACCTAACCTATAACGCCTTGGATCGATTTTTAGAAGACCCTGTTTCGCGTGATAGAGTGGCGATTGTGTATGAAAACGAATTAGGAAAACAGGATCAGTGGACCTATCAACAATTGTGGGAAGAAGTAAATAAGTGTGCGAATGGCTTACAGTCATTGGGTCTAGCTGCCGGTGATCGTGTAGCGATCTATCTACCCATGATTGTAGAGAATGTAGTGTCTATGCTTGCGATAGCGAAAATCGGGGCTATTTTCACCCCTTGCTTCTCCGGCTTTGGAGCCGATGCATTATCGACTCGGATCAATGACTGTCAAGCTCGATTCCTTATTACCGCAGATGGCTTTACTCGTCGTGGTAAGGTAGTGCCGATGAAAGAAGAAGCTGATCGCGCTGTACAACAATCACCATCCATTGAAAAAGTGATTGTTGTATCGAATCTAGGTAATGGTGTCTCTATGACGGACGATAGAGATCTTCATTGGGTTTCTATGATGACAGATATGAACCCGCTTCCATGCTATCTAACTGATGCAAATGATCCGTTTATGATTATCTACACTTCCGGTACAACAGGCCGTCCGAAGGGCACAGTTCATATACACGCAGGATTTCCGATTAAGGCAGCATTTGACGAAGGGTATTGTATGGACGTACGTACAGAGGATGTGATTTGCTGGGTTACGGATATGGGTTGGATGATGGGACCGTGGAAAGTGTTTGGAACACTGTTAAATGGTGCCACGATCGTATTGTTTGACGGAACCCCTGATTACCCGAACCCAGGGAGACTTTGGGAGTTAGTAGAAAAGTACCAAATTACACATCTTGGAATCTCTCCCACTTTGATTCGTGTATTGATGAAACAAGGAGAGAGTTTTGTGGAGGCGCATGATCTAAGCAGCTTACGTGTGTTTGGATCTACAGGTGAGCCTTGGAATCCAGACCCATGGCATTGGTTGTTTGAAAAAGTAGGGAAGAAACAGGTTCCGATATTTAACTATTCGGGAGGCACTGAAATATCAGGTGGGATTCTAGGGAATGTAATCGTAAAACCACAAGTTCCATGTGGGTTTAATATGGCGATCCCAGGGATGGATATTGAAATTTACGATGAAGAGGGTCAGCCGGTTCGAGGCGAAGTAGGCGAGTTGGTTATCAGAAAGCCGTGGGTGGGGATGACGCAGGGCTTTTGGCAGGATGATTTAAGATATCTGGAAGCTTATTGGAGTCGTTGGCCGAAGATATGGGTGCATGGTGATTGGATTCAGATGGATGAATCAGGCATGTACTATATTACAGGACGCTCAGATGATACGATCAAAATCGCCGGAAAGCGTCTCGGACCAGCTGAGATGGAATCCGTTCTAGTAGCACATCCAGTGGTGATCGAAGCGGTTACTATCGGCGTTCCAGATGCGGATAAGGGAGAAGCGGCCGTTTGCTTTGTCGTGGTGCAAGCAGATCCCGATCATCTACCCGCAGAACTTGCCTTAGAAATACGAAATTTTGTTGGAGAGCGGATGGGAAAAGCATTACGTCCGAAAATAGTCCATTTGATTCCGGAGCTTCCTAAGACTCGAAACGGAAAAATCCTGCGTCGTGTCGTGAAAGCAGCTTATACGGGGCAGTCACTAGGGGATCTATCCTCACTCGAAAACCCGAATTCGGTGGAAGAGATACATAAAGTGTCAATGGTATGTGACTAAGGTCGAGATTGTGAGAGAGCTATGTAGGAAATTCTACAAAGCTCTCTCTTTTATTTCCTAAATTATAGGGGAAAAAGAAGTTAGTTTTGGTAATATAAAAATGGGTAGTAGTATAATTATATTTTCATATTATTAACTTATCAGCTAGTTAGTTATATAGTTAACATATATAAAAATACTTACATATATTTAGATAATAAAATAAAGTAGTTTGTAATGTAAAATTCATATTTTCGTCAACTTAAATGTGACTCAAATAAGACCTTACTTACGTATTAATATATATAGAGAGGTGTCGGTTATCGAATGTTCCGGGTGTTTAAAGAGAACGTTATCAACCAGCCCGATTTTGAAAAGAGAGTAGAACAGACCCAATCTACCGACTCTCCACTGCAACGAGATCAATTATTACGCGAATTAGAACCCCACGTGGCGCGGATGGCCTCACGAGTTTGTAAACGAGTAATCACTAAGCATGATGATGAATATATGATTGCCTACTCTGCTATGGATGAGGCAATCGAACGATTTCGAATCATAGAAGAGGGTTCATTTCTAGCATTTGCTTTTGTAGTGATCAGAGGGCGTCTTATTGACTATTATCGTCATGAAAAAAAACACCAGAGTCAAATACCGCTAGAGGTACCGGGGTATGCCGATTCTGAGCGTGAAATGCTACATCCAGAATTAAATCATCACTCAGTTGAGCGATATCAAGCGATAGGACAAGCTGAGCAAATTCGTAACGACATTTCGTTTTTTACAAGTGCTTTAGAGGCACACGGCATCACATTGGAAGAGGTAGTAAAAAAGTGTCCGAAACATCGAGACACACGTGAAAGTATGTTTGAAATTGCGAAGATGATAGTGTCAAAGCCTACATACCTTCAGTCTTTTTACCAATCGGCCAAACTAGATAAAGAATTAGTGAAGGAGTTAGGGTATCATCGTCGAACACTTACGAGGCATAGGGTATATTTAATTGCTTTGACGATCATCTTGTCAGAAGATGTTCCATATATGAAAAGTTACCTTGTCAATAGAAATGAGGAGCAATGATGCGTCGAGGTATCATTTTAGAAGTAAAAGAAAAGCATTGGATCGTCATGAGTGCTGACGGATCTTTTGAAAAAGTAAATAACATAGACCCGCTTGCTAAGGTGGGAGAAGAAGTAGAACTCCCTCGTATTGTAGAGCGGGAACCATCCCTACTAAAGAAAAAGTGGCTTGCTCCGATTGGTGGAGTAGCAACTGCAGTGGCTTGTGCGGCGATCTTCTTCTTCTCGTCTCTTTTTCCAGAAGAAACACATGCGTCTGAGACATATTTTTATGTAGACATTAATGCTGGAATGAAGGTTGGGATTAACGAGGAAAATGATGTTGTTTCTATCGTAGCTATGGATCGAAATGATATACAAGCCCAAAACTTGGCTACTAAACTGAATCAGAAACTGAAAAATGATAAACAAAGTATAAGTAGATTTACAAAACAAATGATTTATGAAGCGGAGCGCGAAGGATTAATTAATGCGAATGATACCGTTATTCTCTCGTTATTTGATGATGATAAGCATCGATCTGAGCAAAAAAAGATTCAAAAGGAATTTATTGATCAAACTAATTTTCATCATGTCACACTAGCGGCGATTACACTCCCGGCAGAAGCGAAGGGTCATGTAAAATCTAAAAATCTGACACCTAGTAAATATGCTGTATGGGCATTAGCAAAAAAAGAGGGACAGCCGATTCCGATGAGAGAATTAAGAAATAAGCCCATCTCGGAAGTGGTTCAAGAGAATAAGTCGATTGAGAATATACTAGCAGATAAGAAGCAAATTGAATTAAAGCAATTCAAAGCAGTAGCTCCTCAAACAGAAGGAAGTGACCTAAAGAAACAGTCTGACGACAAACAGAACAAGGAACAAGCTCCACCTCCTAGTCAGCCAAAAGAGAATGGGGAAAGTTCAAAAACACAGAAGCCGGAATCTAGTAATCCAGATGATTCAGTATCGGATCCATCTGCGTCGAAAACGGATAACAGTAAAAAAAATGAATAAAGCCAACAGAAATAACGATATGTGTGGAGCCGTAGTAGGCTCCTTTTCTTTTTCCAAGTACTTAAAAGCATAACCGTGTTAATATAATTACCTGACACTAGAAAGCATATTTGATAAAATGGTGATGTCTGAATACATCTATTTTTTGTGATAATGTTTATCAACATTATGATAATAAGAGGGGCGATCCAAGCTGGAGAACCGTTGGTTAATCACAGAAATAAATGATGGAGTCTGTAGAGTTCAAATCAATCGACCTGAAGCATTAAACGCACTTAATACGGAATTGGTTCGTGCGATTGCAGATACATTGGAGAAATGTGATCGAAACGGAGAGATTCGTTGTATGATTCTGACGGGAATCGATCAGGCATTTGCTGCTGGGGCTGATATCCATGAGATGAAATCGCTTTCTCCAAGTGATTTCCTTCATTCCCATTTTTTTAAAGATTGGGAACGAATTCGGCAGATTAAGAAGCCCGTTATTGCTCAAGTAAGCGGATTTGTCTTGGGTGGTGGTTGTGAACTGGCGATGATTTGCGATTGTATCATTGCTTCTGAGACAGCGGTGTTTGGTCAGCCTGAGATCCGTCTCGGTGTCATACCAGGTGCAGGAGGTACACAGCGTCTCACCCGAGCACTTGGAAAATCGAAGGCAATGGAGATGATTTTAACCGGTCGAACGATCACAGCACAGGTGGCTGCAACGACGGGGTTGATTAGTAGAGTGGTTGCTGCAGATCAGCTTGAAGAAGAGACCAGATCATTAGCAAAGTCTATAGCCGCCCATGCTCCGCTTGCTGTTCAGCTAGCAAAGCAAGCAGTTTTAAATGCCGCAGAAGTGGGTCTTGCTGAAGGATTATTGCTTGAACAAAATAGTTTTTATCTCTTATTTTCAACGAATGACCAAGATGAAGGATTCGAAGCATTTTTAGAGAAACGGAAGCCCAAATTTTACGGAAACTAACGCGCCAGGAGGAAGATGACATGACATTTTCAACATTGTTATATCAATTAGAGGACGGTGTAGCCACGATTACACTAAACCGTCCAGAACTATTTAATGCCCTTAACACGGATCTATTAAGGGAGTTAACAGAAGCATTTCGTGTGGCAAACCAAGATCCAGAAGTACGTGTAGTGGTTTTAACTGGATCTGGAAAAGCTTTTTGCTCGGGTCAAGATTTGAGAGAAGCAAGCCAATTGTTGAAGGGGCAACCAAAGCTTGAGGTGGAAGTGCGCGAACGTTACAACCCGCTTATTCAGCAGATGTATAGTATGGATAAACCGACGATTGCTGCAGTAAATGGGGTTGCCGCAGGAGCTGGATGTAGTTTGGCTTTGGCATGTGATATGCGTATTGTCTCTTCCCAAACAAAATTTACACTCGCCTTTGTACGAATCGGATTAGTCCCAGACAGTGGAGCTTCCTTTTTCTTACCGCGTCTAGTGGGAGTGGGTCGTGCTTTAGAACTTCTAACTACAGGTAGAGATGTTTCTGCTACAGAAGCAGTGGAAATCGGGATGGCGAATCAATTGGTTCCAGCCTCCGAATTAGAAAGCGAAACATTGCAGTTAGCAAAGCAACTGGCTAAAGGCCCTACCAAAGCCATTGCCATGACCAGAAAAATGGCGTATCAATCCATGGAGTCTTCATTAGAACAGATGTTAGAGCAAGAAGCAATCAATCAAGGTGAGTCTGGACGTACTAGAGACTTCCTTGAAGGAGTACGTTCATTTGCTGAGAAGCGTTTGCCAGATTTCCAAGGAAAGTAACTCTTCGAAACGCTTTTCAAGCAAGTCCTAAACCGCCCATCTTCGTATGGGCAGAATCTATTTTTTCTGAGTATTAAAACAGAAGAGGTGAAGGACTGGTGGAAGAGAATCGAACTGAGTATGTGATGAAAGATATATTTGATTGCATGGAGGAAGGAGGTCACGAGCAAGTAACCTTTTTCCGCCATGATAAATCAGGACTACGTGCGATTGTAGCGATTCATGATTCTACTTTGGGACCGGCACTAGGTGGTTGTCGAATGATTCCCTACTCTTCTACCCAAGAGGCTCTTGATGATGTACTGCAACTTTCACAAGGGATGACTCATAAATGTGCCATTGCAGATGTGGATTTCGGTGGCGGGAAAATGGTGATCTTACCTGACTCTTCACCTATTGAAAAATCTCCCGAGCTATTTCGAGCAGTGGGTCGATTTGTAGAGAGTTTACAAGGGCGATTTTATACGGGAACGGATATGGGTACCACTCCCGAAGACTTTATTCATGCGGCGAAAGAATCAAAGTATATCGTAGGCTTACCAGAATATTACGGTGGGAGTGGAGACACTTCTATTTCCACAGCGATGGGTGTCCTACAAGGCATGCGTGCCACGGCGGAGTATTTATATGGATCTGAGTCATTAGAGGGAAAAGTGATCGCCATTCAAGGAATCGGAAAAGTGGGTGCGAGACTTGCTGGCCTTTTATTGGCTGAAGGGGCCGAGTTAATTATCGCTGACGTACATCTCCCATCTTGTTTAATCATTCAACGGATGGCCCCCGAATCCGTTGAGATCACAACGACTCATAAAATTTTAGAGACACCTTGTGACTTCTTGGCCCCTTGTGCTAGAGGTGGGATTGTAAACACTTCCAACATAGATCAATTTCGTTGCCGTGCGATTATCGGTTCGGCTAACAATCAGTTAGAAAATGATCAATGTGCGGATTTATTAGCCCAAAGAGAAATTTTATATGCTCCGGATTATTTAGTAAATGCAGGTGGTTTAATCCAAGTCGCGATGGAGATCTTGCAGAAAACGAAAGAATGCGCGGAAGAAAAGGCTCGCTTTATCTACGAGATGCTTCTCCAGGTATACAAACGAGCTGAACAACGGCAGATCTCAACTTGTCAGGCTGCCAATGAAATGGTTGAGGAGCGGTTAGAAAAGATAGCCGATATTCACAGAATTTATCTTGGATAGTCATCGACATAAGTGGGGAGGAGATAAACTTGATTCAGTGGGTAACACCAGATGGGAAGTTGACCAAACAGGGCTTACAGCATTGGTCAAAATTCTCTAGCGATGAAAAAAGAGAATGGCTTCGCTTTATGATACTGACCCGCCAATTTGACCGTCGTGCGATTTTGTTACAACGGCAAGGAAGGATCGGAACGTACGCACCTTTAGAAGGTCAAGAAGCGGCCCAGATAGGAAGTTCGATGGCGCTTCACTCAGAAGATTGGGTCTTTCCTAGCTATAGAGAACATGGGGTAGCACTAAAAGTAGGGATGCCGATTTCTCAGGTATTTCTCTATTGGATGGGCAGGGTAGAAGGTTGTAAGCCACCGGAGGGAGTTAGATTAATGCCCCCAACGGTGCCAATTGCTACACAGATTCCTCAGGCAGTCGGTGCGGCTTGGGCCAGTAAGCTAAGGAAAGAAACGTTTGTCTCGGTTGTCTATTTTGGCGATGGTGCTACATCAGAGGGAGATTTTCATGAAGGATTAAACTTTTCCGGTGTGTTTAAGTTGCCAGTGATCTTCTTTTGCCAAAACAACGGATATGCGATCAGTGTTCCCTTTAGCCGTCAATCTGCAAGCGCAACGATTGCTGAGCGCGCGAAGGCATATCAAATTCCAGGCGTCCTCGTAGATGGAAATGATGTATTTGCCGTACGCGGTGTCATGGAAGAAGCGATTAATAGAGCCCGTAACGGGGATGGCCCCACTCTCATTGAAGCGGTTACCTATCGCAAAGGTTCTCATACGACGGCAGATGATGCTACTCGATATCGCCCATCAGATGAGGTAAAGGAATGGATTGAAGAAAGAGACCCTGTTGAAAGATGGAAAACATGTCTCTTGCATGAAGGATTCATTAGCTTAGAAGAAGTGGAAAGTTGGACGCATTACTGTGACGAGCAGGTTGACCACGGAATCAAAGAAGCCGAAGCTTCCACACCTGCACTGGCTACCCATTTATTTGAACACGTTTATCACCAAGTATCTCGAAAATTATTGAGACAGAAAACAGAATGTGAAACGAGGGAAATACCATGGCTCAACTAACGATGGTACAAGCGATTTGCGATGCTTTGCAAGTTGCTCTTGAGGAGATGCCAGAGGTACTTCTCTTAGGAGAGGATATCGGGAAAAATGGCGGTGTGTTTCGTGCCACGGATGGGTTATGGGAGCAATTTGGTGATGAGAGAGTGATCGATACCCCTCTTGCAGAAGCGGGGATCATCGGTAGTTCCATTGGTTTGGCGGTAAATGGCTTTAAACCCGTTGCAGAGGTCCAATTTCTTACGTTTATCTATCCTGCTTTCGAGCAGATTATCTCACATGTTGCGAGGCTTCATACCCGAACGCAAGGAGCATTTCCTAACTCGATCGTGATCCGAGCTCCTTATGGGGGTGGGATTCGAGCACCTGAACTACATTCCGATTCTACAGAGACCTTTTTTGTCCATACTCCAGGATTAAAAGTAGTCGTGCCTTCTACACCTAGTGATGCCAAGGGACTTTTACTAGCCGCGATTAAACAACCCGATCCCGTTATTTTTCTAGAACCGATGAAGCTATACCGTGCTTTTAAAGAAGATGTTCCCACTGGTTGGTATGAGATACCTTTGGGCTCCGCTCGATTGGTGCAAACAGGTACGGATGTCACGATTTTAGCGTGGGGAGCCATGGTTCCGGTCGCGATACAGGGAGCAAGTGAGTGCGGAAAAAGTGGCATTTCCTGTGAGGTAATCGATCTTCGAACACTAGATCCTGTAGATGAGGAGACGATTATTCAATCAGTTACTAAAACGGGGCGGGTTGTCATTGTTCAAGAAGCACCCCGAACGCTAGGTCTTGCTTCTGAATTGATGGCGATGATTCAAGAGCAGGCTTTTTATTCTTTAGAAGCACCGATGGTTCGGATAACTAGCTATGATGTACCGGTACCGATGTACGCCCTAGAAGACGAATTTCGACCAACCGCTGATAAAGTTGCCCAAGCAGTGTATAAAGTGGTTCAAGAGGGAGGGAAATAAAATTGATTCCATTCCGATTGCCAGATATTGGCGAGGGTGTGACAGAGGCTGAGATTGTAAAGTGGCTTGTCCGAGAAGGAGAAATCGTGTCGCAAGATCAAGCCGTAGTGGAAGTACAAACAGATAAGGCGGTTGTCGAATTACCTTCTCCCCAAGAAGGGCGGGTTTGCCAGCTATACGGTCAGGAAAATGAGATCGTGAAAGTAGGAGAAGCTTTATTTTATATCGATGCAGCTATACAGCAGGAGCAAGAAAATGACAGGTACTCCACATTGGAGACAGATATCCAAGAACCCTTCCCTTTATCCGGTCAAACGTCTATACAACCCCTGTCTAAAAAAATATTGGCCTCACCCGCAGTAAGAAAACGAGCTAGACAGCTAGGAATTGATTTAACCCTCCTAAAAGGTTCGGGTCCACGAGGTAGGGTTTTACAAAGCGATTTAGAACGACAGCTAAATGCTACATCTTCCCCCCTTCAATTTACCCAAGCAGAAGAACTCCACGATATCCCGATTTCCAGTTCCAGCCTACCTAATTCCTTTAGCCAAATGATCCATCCATTCGAAACTGAAATCATTCCAATACCGCTTACACCCATTCGAAAAGTCATTTCCAGACGATTACTTTTATCTACTACTACCAAACCACATGCTACCCACTTTGACCAATTAGATGTCTCAGGATTGGTTAGATGGAGAGAGCGAGCAACCCAATTAAATGGCTCAAAGATTTCGTACACAGCTATTTTGCTAAAAATGATTTCGTGTGTTTTGAAAAAATACCCAATATGGAACTCCCATTTTGATGAAGAGGAGCAAATAATTTATCAACACTCATCTATTCACATCGGAGTTGCGACCGATGCGCCACAAGGGTTATTAGTCCCTGTTATAAAGGATATTGGACAGAAAAAATTGGATGACATCTCCATCGAGTTACAAGACCTCACCACTTTGGCACGATCGGGGGGGCTGGGAGTAAATCAAATGACAGGGAGTACCTTTACTATAAGCAACGCAGGCGTATTAGGGGGAGAGTGGGCCACCCCCATTATCCAGTCACCCGAAATCGGGATTTTAGCGATTCATCCCATTCGGCAAATACCTATTGTAAATGAATCCGGTGAACTAGCTGTGGGTTGGAGAATGAACGTATCGCTTAGTTTTGATCATCGGATTGTAGATGGGGCGGATGCGATTCGCTTTACAGAGGCATTACAAAACTTCACCCAAGAACCTAGTAGAATGCTTTTTATGTTAACTTAACCAAGTTTACGTAGAAGGGAGAATGTACCCTTCTATTTTTTTTGTCCCATTTTTCGCATTTTCACTGAATGAATAGATGTATGCAATTGAAAGATAATTGATTTTTAAAAAATATTATGCAATAATAAATAAAAAATATTTTTTTAATATATGATATAAAAATATACTTAACCATGACAAAGAGTTTTTTTACAAAATAAAGGGATTGAGAGAAAATTTATGAGAACCCAGCTTTCACTCGAGGCTAAGAAAATATTATTTTCTATTTTTCTTACTAATATTGGTAACGGCACACATACCATAGCAATGAGTTTGCTAATGTACAGAAATACGGGTTCTGTCGTAGCCTTTGGTTTTATCATTATATTTGAACATTTAGTCTCTTTCTTACTGCAATTCGTAGCGGGTTCGATGGTGGATCGCGGAAACCCAAAGTGGATATGTGTGATATGTGATGTAGGGAGAGGGATTACTATTATCGTGATTGCGGCCGCGATGAGTTTGACAGATCAATGGTTTTACTTTGTTATCGCTCTTACATTGGTGATTAATATATGCAAACCCTTTTATCAATCAGCAACATTTAGTATCATACCTAACTTGTGTAAAGGGGAGATGTTGCAAAAATTTAACGCCATGGTAGGCACCAGCTCTCAGCTTGGAACGATCATTGGAACCGTTTCGGCCGCCCCACTTATTGCATTTATGGATACTAGTTTTGTCATCTTGATCAATGGCGTTACCTATGTCCTAGCTGGACTAGCTATTGCGTGGGCAGTCATTCCTAAAATCGAGACAAAAGAGTCTACCGTGACGGATGTTTGGATCAGAAATTTATGGCACGATTGGAAAGAAGTTTTCTATCTGCTCAAACGTGAAACATCACTTTGGCTCCACTCCCTTATATCCGCTACCGACTTTCTCGTTATCATGTTTTTTAATTTGACTCTGGTACCGATGGTGACGAAGAAATTTCAAGAGAACTATTTTTGGTTGTCTGCTTTTGAATTTAGCTTCGCCGCGGGAGCGATTGTTACATCCCTGTTTACAACTCGTATTATTCGACGAGTGGGAACGACAAGACTATCTTTCATGGGGATTATGATGCAGGGCATATTACTCTTTCTATACGCTTTCGTGGATCACTGGCTGGGGATTATGATCATTAGTTTCTGGCTGGCCTCTTGGAATGTGCTTTCGATTGTTGTAATGCTTAGCACGTTGCAACAACGCTGTGTCGGACCGATTCGGGGTCGAATATCGTCACTTCGGCAGTTATCTGTCTTATTTTTAACCAGTATCTTGGTTCCCCTGGTCAGTTACGGTACTGATCAATCCCTGTCAACGGGATATTTCCTAGCAGGTACTGTGTGCTTATTAATTGGATTGGTTGTCTGGGTTTTAAGGCATCCCAAGCTGTTTGGAGAAAACTTATTCCATAAAAAAATAAAATCTGATCTATGATAACAGAGCCAACCACATTCGGATTAAGATGTAGTTGGCTTTTTTGCTGTTGATTTGTATACCACAACGATCTATATCGCATAATATCAGCAAATTGGAATGATTAAATGAGGTTGGTTATATGGATACAGTAACATTAGCTCGTTCATTTTTTGGAACTTCTCTTGCCTTTCATATTATTTTTGCAACACTGGGCATCGGTCTATCGTTTATGGTCTTCCTAGCTGAAGTGCTTCATCTGTGGAAAAAAGATAACGATTACTTTATCATGGCCAAGCGATGGACCAAGGCGATTGCCATTTTACTGGGTGTTGCCATCCCCAGCGGTACGATTGTAGGGGTGCAACTCTCCCTACTTTGGCCTGGATTTATGAAGATAGTTGGTCAAGTCATTGCAGTCCCGTTTAAAATTGAGATCTTTGCATTCTTTTTAGAGGCACTAGCTCTATCCATTTATGTATATGCCGCGGATCGTTTACGCCCTGTGACAAGAATATTCTCCGTATTTTTAGTTGCGGTAGGGGCTACTGCTTCTGCTGTTTTAATTACATCAGCCAATACATGGATGAATACACCAGCTGGATTTCAGATGAGACCAGATGGAACGATTACCAACGTAGACCCATGGAAGGCGTTTTTCAATCCTACCTTCTGGAGTACCTCCTACCATGTAGTGGTTACTGCCTTGATGACAGGAGGATTTGCAATTGTCTCCATCGCCGCCTATAAGTGGTTGAAGCAGAAAAATGATTCAAAAGAATCCACGATTCATCGAAAGGCATTGGTGCTTTCACTCGTAGTTGCCTTGTTCTTTTCATTTCTAACTGCTTTAAGCGGACACACATCTGCTCAAATGCTTCATCTCCATAACCCAGCTAAACTGGCCGCGGCCGAAGGATTATTTGAGACCCAAAAGTACGCGCCCCTTGCAGTTGGAGGATATGTAGATCCTACAACTCATAAAGTGAAGTTTGGTGTAGAGGTTCCGTTCTTATTAAGCTGGTTGGCGGCAGGGCGCTTTGACACCGAAGTGAAAGGGTTATATGACTTTCCTCAAGATACATGGCCACCATTTTATACCCATTTATTATTTAATGTCATGGTTGGGTTAGGAACATTATTGCTTATGATTGCGGCAATTGGGTTGTATGTGTATTGGCGGAGAATGGTACGCAGAGGAGATCCTTATCCTAGATGGCTATTATGGATACTTGCCTTTACAGGACCTTTGTCTATCCTTTCGATTGAGTTTGGATGGATTTTCAGTTGTAGCGGAAGGCAACCTTGGACGATTTATGGGATTCAACGAACCAGTGAAGCAGCAACTACAGCGCCACATCTAGGATTCTTATTTTTTATGTTTGGAGCTGTGTACTTGTTCCTAGCAGTTCTCGTCGTGATTGTAATGAAATCCTATTTTCATCGAAATCCAATTCAACAGGATATCGAGCGATATCTATCATAGGTGAGAACGAAGGAGGAGTATGTACATGATTGAGCCGAAAATTGCGATATTAGTAATTTGGATCTTAGTATTTATCTATAGCATTGCAGGTTCGATTGACTTTGGAGCTAGCTTTTGGGCTATGATTTACACCAGAAAAAATACACAGTCAAGTGAAATTGCGAATCGATTCCTCTCTCCTACTTGGGAGATCAATAACACAATCTTAGTATTGCTGGTTGTGGCAGTCGTCGGGTTCTTCCCGGAAGCGGCTTTTACATTTGGAACCGTTTTGCTTGTACCAGTAAGTTTAATCCTATTACTTATTTTGCTTCGAAGTTCCTTTATGGTATTTGCCTACTCTGTACAGGGTTATAGCCGAACCTTACGCACCGTGTCTGGATTAACAGGCGTATTGGTTCCAGCTTTATTAATTAGTGCGCTGCCTGTGACCGAAGGTGGATTTGTTCACATAGGCCCCCGAGGACCGGAGCTGGATTTCGAGATCTTTTTCACAAGTCCATCTGTCTATATGTACATGTTATTTGGACTTACTTCTGAGTTATTCTTGTCCTCTTTGTTTTTGGCAGACTACTCAAAAGAAAGCAAAGATCAAGGGGCTTATAAAGTTTATAGACGGAATGCAATCTTATTTGGCCCCATTACATTAGTAGTGGCAGTTGTTACATTATTGTCTTTTAGACCAGAAGCAAGCTGGTTACTTAGTAACATCAGTCGTTATCAGAATTGGTTTATTCTCTCGATTATCATGTTCGTTATCGGTTATTCGGCATTATGGTGGAACGACCGAGGAAAGAAGCTAGAGGGTAAGCCGAGGATTGCTGTTATCTTTGTGATTTTTCAATATGGGATTGCTACTTTTGCATATGGAACCTCACATCTTCCGTACATTGTGTATCCGTATCTCACAGTGGGAGATGCTTTCACTAACATTAATACTTTCTATTCCTTGTTAAATGTACTAGCTTTGGGACTCGCGATCTTGCTTCCTGGTTTTATTGTTTTCTGGGCTCTGTTCTTAAAGGACAAGAGATATCTACAGCGGAAATAGAAGTTCGCTCGCTTTTTACATTCTGAGTTCATTTTTAAAAAAATAGTGGTTGACGATTTGTTTTTGGCATGATACATTATTACATGTCGCCGCGAGATGCGGTGCACAAAACAACGAAATGATGCACCTTGAAAATTAGATACAGAAATGAAGAAAGATAGAAGACATCATTAAACACATGAGTCTTCCGTCATGTTGCATTCACCGAAAATGTGA
>NZ_FNPL01000027.1 GCF_900107305.1 Thermoactinomyces sp. DSM 45892 | reverse complement strand
TTCCAGTAGATAAAGAAAGTGCAATCGGAATTGATTTAGGGCTAAAGCACTTTGCCATCCTTACGAATGGCAATAAAATCAATGCTCCCAAGTATATCAATGCATCTAAAAATATTTTGCAAGAAGGTTTGAGACTTCTCGCCGTAGGGACTACGGTGTAAGCTTGGTAAATTTCCTTGGGTTACCAAGGATTACCCAAGAATCCCCCACCTCTTAGTGTTTTTAAGCGTAGGTGGTGGGAGTATTCAATACTAGGAGGTGTTCCTATGAAAAAAGTACTATTTATACTTAGTTTAGCACTTGTTGTTTTGTTTGGAGCAAATGAAATCGTAAGAGCAAATGAATTTAATTGGACTTACTTTGAGACAGAAGATGGCAAATGGGATGGGCGCCCAATCGTTACCACAAAATCGAAGAGGGATGTTGAGGTTAATTTGGGAGCAAAGGATGGTCGGGGGCCGATTACAGTGGGCGGGATGTCAGTCGATGGTAAGACGCTGAAAGTCCGACTATGTAACACTGAAACAGGTGCTTGTACGTCTAATCATCACTTCGCCGGTTCAGAGGACTGCTACGCAACGGTCTTCGATGGGATGAAACCGGGGACGTACAGAATTGATATTACAGACGGCTCTGCTTCCTATCGTGTGAGGGGATATGTTAGAGGAGCAAGCTATTGATTGAAAAACCACCAGTGGTAGATTCCTGCGAACACCCGTCTTAGCAGGCTCTACCCGCAGTTCCTGCGAAAACAAAGCTGTCATTGATATGCTTCTACCTTAGCTTGGTTGGGCAGATAGAAAAAGCATCTCTAGACAGTGAATGCTAGGGATGCTTTTTTTTAATTGATGTGCTATGCTCCACTTCTTTTTACCGAATGTGACGATTTATCATGAGTTCGATAAATTCTTGAGAGTGCATCACATTTAGCGTTTTCTTTGGCTTGTGAATCATGAAGTCCGTACATTCAAGAAAGGACTTTAGTTTTGTTAAGAAAGTCACAAAAATTCCTCCTTATGTTGTTTGTAATGGTTACTTGGAAGAGATAAGGGGCTGTAGGTAAACACGATTTGTTTCATTTAGATCACCTCATGAAAGAATGAATTGTTTTAACACACATTGTGTGTAGTTCCCTCATTTAAATATCAAAAACATATTAGAAAATTATGTTAAATAAGAATGATGTAAACTGATTTATTCTCAGTCTCTGTAATCAGATTGACCCTGCTAGTGATCAGTCTTTGAATCATGCAGAACATCTTATATTAAATTTATATGTATATTTTGTACTTCGTAAAGTTGCGTGGTTCCTAGTGTGGTTTCGATGTGACTGGATCGTTTATAATGGAATTGATAAGAGTGAACAAGGAAAGGGATACTATGTTATACAAACTAAACATCTCAAGAATTCAAGAGCAATTAGACATGTTGCGCGCCTGTCATTCGATGGCTTCAGAGTTACAAATCGGGAGCCAAGGCATGATAGAACGCTTTGCATTAGAGCGGGCGGCCCATCTAGCAGTAGAATGCATGATTGATGTAGGGAATACGATCATTGATGACTTTATTATGCGTGATCCAGGTGGCTATCTTGATATTGTAGATATCATGGAAGATGAACAAGTGATCGAGTCATCAGTCGGTTCTGTATGGAAGCAATGGATTTTATTACGTGATCGCTTAGTACGGCATTATACCGAAGTTCAGATAGATGAGCTTGCGGCTTTTACCGAGCAATACCAAGTAATGATTCAATTTGACCACCAAGTTCAAATGTTCTTGCGGATAGAGAGAGAAAAAGGAAATATTGAATAGTATCATGGCAGAAGGTTAGTTGGATAGGAGTAATTAGGATGAATCAGAAGCGTTATGAAGGGTATTTGATTGACTTAGATGGTACGTTATACCGAGGAATTGAGGTCATTCCGGGGGCTGTCCACTTTATGAAACGATTAGTGGAGCAAAATATCCCCTATCTGTATCTAACGAATAACTCCTCTCGTCTTCCTGAGCAAGTTGCGAAGTATCTAAGGAGCTTTGGGCTTCCTGCCACACCGGAACAAGTGTATACATCAGCTATGGCAACAGCACAGTATGTGCAGAAGAATCATCCAGAGTCGAAGGTGTTTGTAGTAGGAGAAGAGGGCCTACGTCATGCGCTGAAAGAAGTTGGGATGACTGTGGTAGATCATGAGCCAGATGTAGTGGTGGCCGGAATCGATCGCTCTTTTGATTATGAGAAATGTAAACGAGCCAGTCTAGCCATTCAAGCTGGCGCTGCCTATATTGCGACGAATGTGGACCGGGTTTTACCCACTGAAGAGGGGTATCTTCCGGGTAGTGGGACGATTAATATCGCGATCTCGCATGCCAGTAATACGAAGCCTGTTGTAATCGGAAAGCCAGAAACGATTATTTTGCAATATGCGCTGGAGCTTCTGGGAATCAAAGCGGATGAGACCTTGATTGTGGGCGATAATCTGGAGACGGATATCTTGACGGGTGTACGTGGTGGCGTAGATACATTGATGGTCACAACGGGTGTTCATACGAGACTGGATGTAGAGAAATACAATATAACCCCCACTTTTGTAGTGGATCATTTAGATAAATGGGAGATTTAGAGAAATAGGAGGGAATCCATTGTTGAATCGTTGGGAAGATATTGTGGAAGTGCCATTGCCGTTGCCTTTTGCTTTAAAAGAGATCAAGGCGTACTTATTTATGGGGGGAAATGGCGTTACGATCGTGGATACGGGGTTAAATATCGAGCAAGACTTTACCGTGTGGGAGTCGGTGATGAAGGAGCTAGGAATCACTTGGAAAGATGTAGAGAAGATCGTCCTCACTCATTACCATCCAGACCACTACGGGTTAGCTGGGAGGATCCAACAATTAGCAGGTGGGATCCCTGTTTACATCTCGCAAGTTGATTTTCAGCAAGCTCAGCTTTTTTGGGATCGGGATAGCAAGATGGCACAAGATCTCGCTAGTGCGTTTAGACGGCATGGCTTAGATGAAAGCGTGGTAAAGCAAATTCCGAAACATCTAGCTAGTTTTATTCCATGGATCGAACCGCATCCAACCCCAACCTTTCTTCGTGCGGGTTCGAAAATTCAATTAGGCGATCGTACATATAAAGTGATCCATACACCGGGACACGCAGATGGTCATCTTAGTTTCTATGATCCAGAGCGTGAATGGCTAATTGGTGGGGATTTCTTACTCCCTCGCATCACACCTAATATTAGTATGTGGCCTAATTGTGATAAGAACCCTCTTCAATCCTATTTGAAAACACTTGAGAAAATGGCATCACTGCCTGTAAAGAGGGTTTTTTCTTCCCATGGTCCTATATTTGAAAATTATCAAGAACGAATTGAACAAATTCGGCATCATCACGAGAGCAGATTAAAACATATGCAAGACTTTGTTGAGACAGCGGGGCGTGTTTCGGCTACTGAAGTATGTGATCATATTTTTGGTAAGGACTTGTCAATTCATAATATTCGTTTTGCACTATCTGAAACATTGGCCCATTTGGAATACCTACGAAACAATCAACAGATAGAAGTAGAAAGTGCAGGGAAACGGTACTTTTATGTTCCGTTTCGACAGTAGCAAATGGAAAGGTCATCTCGTATGTAAGGAGATGACCTTTACCCATTACTGCTGTCGATTGTGAGCGATTCGAGAGGCCGCTGCAGCTGCAATGGCACCAGCCAAATCATCGAGAAACGTATGAATCTCACCATCTGTCCTACTATTTAATTTGGCTAAGATTCCTGGCTTTACCCGATCAATATAGCCGTAATTCGTTAAACCGATGCTTCCATAAACATTTAAAATCGCTATCGACAATACTTCATCAATGCCATACAAACTTTCATCCCGCACGATCATATCTTGTAATGGTTCAATCAAACTACCTGATTCTGCTAAAATATCTAGCTGAATTCCGGTTAAAACCGCATTTTGTACTTCTCTTTTTTCTAGTACTTTTTCTACGTTTACAAGACATTCTTCTAGCGTTAGGTCTGGAAAAAAGTCTTTCTGTAAATATAATGTGAGTTCGGCTATCTGGGATTCATTGATTCCACGTCGATGAATCCATTCAATGGTTGTTTGATGAACGTCTTTTGTCGAAGCTGAGACTGATTGATTCATATATCACACTCCATTTTCTCTTCAATTGATAGGTTTACCGAAGATGTGGGAATTATGTTAATTAGGAAGGAAAGGCGGACCATACATGAAAACATTACTCATTACAGGTGGTAATAAAGGGATCGGGAGAATGATATCCAAGGTTATGGCGGAATCTGGATGGAGTGTTGCGATTGCTGCGAGATCGTATGATCAAGGGGTTTTCTATGCAAATGAGCTATCTGATCAGACGGGTCAAAAAGTTTGTTTTTATCAAGCAGATGTAACAAGTCGTCAGGAAATTAGATCATTGGTACAAGAAGTAAAAAAGGATTTTGGCGGGGTTCATGCTTTGGTACATGCTGTTGGCCCCTTTTTACGAGAGAGAAAATTATTTACCGACCATTCTGCGGAGGAGATAGAGGAATTAATTCAAGGAAATTTTATGAGTAGCTTATGGTTGACGCATGAAATGATCCCGATGATGAGAGAAGAACTATTTGGTCGGCTGATTTATTTTGGATTTGGTCGCGTTTCAGAGGCTCCTGCGTGGCCAGATAGATCCGTGTATGCAGCAGCGAAAACAGGTTTGGTTTCATTTATGAAAAGTATTGCTGTTGAGGAAGCTGTATATGGGATCACTGCCAATATGGTAAGTCCTGGAGATATTATTGGAGAATATAAAGAGATGACACGTGAGCAAGTAACCAACATCTTTGATGAAGAGACGCCGCGTGGTCGGCCCGGTTCGGGGGAAGATGTAGCGAGGATCGTACATTTTTTACTACAAGAACCATCGGATTTTATTACGGGTAGTGTGTTAAATGCGACGGGAGGGCTTGATGTGATCCATCCACGCTCTAAAAAGCAAATTACTTCCATTCAGTAAGCACAGACTACGATTCTTTACATACAATATGGGCATAAGTGAATGAAGAAGTAGGGGTGAAGGTATATGCTTTCACAGGATTCAAAAGAGGTATCAGAGCAGCTTGACCAGTGGACAGGAGAGATTCATTTAACCCAATTACTTGAATATCACTATGGTTTTAAGGTGCTCTCAGCCCGGCCCGTATCGGGTGTTATCTATCTGGAGACAGATCAAGGCTCATATGGATGTAAACGTATTAAGAAAAGCGAACTAGATAGTTATAAACTGCTGATCCAAGTAGCCCCATGGATGGAGTCACTGCCTGACCGCGTTATGGAAATGCCGATGCCACTTAGCTCTATAAAAAATAAAAAACATGTCCTAACAGGATTTGCTCGGAATTACGTGATTTATCCTTGGATTCACGGGGAAAGCATATCTTGGGATCAGGAACAAGATTGGTTAGATGCTACGGTACAATTGGCTTCTTTTCATAAACAGAGCGCGGAATGGGAGCCAGAGACGAAGAAAAAAATAAAGTGGATGGACTCATCCGAGACTCAAAAAGAAGAAGCACATAAACACGAAATCTATACCCTTGCCGCCAAATGGACAGAGATACCGAATCAAGTAGATCTTGCTTTATCACGAATGGGAACCTACTACCAAAGTTTGCTGGAATCGATTCAAGAATATGATGAAAAGATTGCAGGCCAAGTAGTTCGGGAACAAAGTAGGGTAAATGGGAAGCTTTGTCATAGTAACTGTTCGCGGAAGAATTGGATTCGAGATGAGGATCATAGGGCCCAGCTAGTTGATTGGAATCAACTAAGCTATCAGGTACGAACGAAAGATGTGGGTGATTGGCTGCTGACTGCGTATCGTTCTACCGGAAGTAAAGAGCTAATTACCCGAATTATCAAGCAATACGATCAAGTTCATCCCATTGAAGAAGAAGAGCATGCTTTGATTTATTCAAGGCTCATTTACCCAGATCACTATTTATTTGAGTGCAAGCAGATTTTTGAAGAACAGATTTACTTTGAAACGACGGCATGTAAAAAGTTAACGGAAGCAAAAGAGATTACAAGTAAAAAAATTGCCTTTGCAAGTTGGTATGTTGAGATGATGAAACAGGAATTTAATAAAAAGGTACCGACACTTTATTGGGTACATTTATAAATATATGTTGTTATACAAGAACAGTATCCTAATGATGAAGGATGCTGTTTTTATATTTTATCAATAAATGGGCAATGTAAGGATACATAGAAAAAAGAAGGTAGGAGATTTTCTTTGAAGCGCGAATCAAAATTTGTTCCCTATATACCTGCTTCGCGTTCTCTGCCTGAGATCACAATTGTATCCGTTATATTAGGAGTTGTATTGGCAATTGTTTTCGGTGCAGCTAACGCATATCTAGGACTAAAGATAGGACTTACTGTCACTGCCTCGATTCCTGCGGCCGTGATTTCGATGGCGATTTTAAGAGGAATATTCCGTCGAGAATCGATTTTAGAAAATAATATCGTTCAAACGATGACCACTGCGGGTGAGGCAGTCGCAGCTGGAGCGATCTTTACCATCCCAGCCTTGTATCTTATGAAGTTAACCCCTTCGCAGGGAATGGTTGCATTTATAGCGTTAACAGGAGGATTCTTAGGCGTTTTCATGATGATCCCATTACGCCGACTGTTGATTGTAAATGAACATGAAACTCTCCCCTATCCTGAAGGGACTGCTTGTGCAGAAGTTCTAAAGTCCGGCGAGCAAGGTGGAAGTAGCGCAGCCTTAATCTTTGCGGGATTTGCGATCGGTGGGCTTGTAAAGGTGTTTGATGGGCTTCGTTGGATCAAAAATTCGGTCGGAACCGCTATTGCTGGTTATAAGGGTGCTACTGTCGGGATGGATGTGATGCCTTCTTTATTAGGAGTCGGCTACATTATAGGACCCCGCATTGCAGGTCAGATGATGGCAGGTGGTTTGTTTGCATCCGTTGTTTTTATCCCGATGATTTCTTTTTTTACTACAGGGAGTCCTACTTCGTTCTTCCCAGCTATTGAGCCGATTAGTACGATCGATGCTGGTGGGATCTATTCAAACTACATTCGGTATATTGGTGCAGGAGCAGTAGCCACAGGTGGATTAATCACCTTGCTTAAGACACTCCCGCTACTCATTAAATCGGTAAGAGATACGATCGTCAGTCTTCGTACCCAGGATCAACAGGGTACCTTAGAACGTACGGACCAGGATCTTTCATACAAATATATTGGGATTGGTGTATTGGTTTTAATATTGATCATTGCTTTTACTCCTGTAACCAATGTAGGCGTTCTAGGTGCGATTGCCATTGCAATCTTTGGATTCTTATTTGTAGCAGTGGCCTCTCGAATTGTTGGGATCGTGGGAAGCTCTTCTATGCCTGTATCGGGAATGACGATTGCTACTTTGTTAATCGTGACCATTTTATACAAAGCTACAGGTTTTTCTGGAACAGAAGGTAGTGTAGCGGCGTTAGTTGTAGCGGCTATTGTCTGTGTAGCTATAGCAGTCGCTGGTGATATCTCGCAAGATTTGAAGACAGGCTATCTAGTAGGTGGAACCCCTTGGAAACAACAGATTGCGATGATGATCGGGGTGCTTGCGAGTGGATTATTGATTGGGTATGTATTAACTTTATTTGATTCCACTTATGGGTTAGGTGGAACCGAGTTACCCGCGGTTAAGGCTGTATTAATGCGCATCATCGTGGAAGGAATTATGGGTGGAAATCTACCATGGGACCTTATTTTTATGGGTATTGGCCTAGCGATTACGATCGAATTTTTAGGATTGAACTCGTTAACGGTTGCAGTTGGTTTTTATCTTCCCCTATCGATTAGTTCCCCGATCATGGTAGGTGGGATCATCCGCTGGTTGTCCGAAGCCTTTGCGAAAGATGAAAAGATTCGACGTAGACGGGAAGAAGTAGGAACGTTATTTGCTTCAGGCTTAATAGCAGGGGAAGCCTTGATTAGTGTGGTTATCGCCTTATTAATTGTGCCGAAAGTAATCGATCCTGATAAACCCATTGCCTTCGATAATAACTGGATGCCCATTACCGTGTTCGCATTGTTAGCCATCTCTCTCTTATGGGCAGCTACTCGATTTAGTTCTAAGGAGAAACCTACTACCTAGTATCAACAGAGATAGGAGTTTACTATGTTACACCGTATGAAGAAAACATCTACTCTTAATCTACTTGAGATGAAGCCGTGTTTACGGAGTCATTTTCAGATTGAGAAAAACGAAGAAAACCAGAACTTGTGTAAAGTATTATTGCCTAGATTGAGCTGGATCGAGCGGTTTTCGATTCGCTTTCTAAAACAGCCTTTAGTGATCAAAGTGCAATTAGATTCATTAGGAAGTTTCGTTATCCAACGATGTGAAGGAGTTCGAACCGTTCAGCAGATTAGCGATGATCTATTGAATCACTTTGGAGAAGAAGCGGAACCGATTCTCCCACGACTGGCTAAATTTCTGGAGATGGTAGAAGTGAATGGGTGGATTCACTTTGTGTAGGTTTCATAGGTATTATTGAAATGCGGCTGTAGTCTTGTCTGACATCAGACATCGTCTACAGCCTAAAGTAATAAGAGAAACATCTGAATAAACTAGTTGTTTGATCTATTTGATATTCAAAAAATTTATATTATAATGAAGAAATATGAGCCACCCATTCCAGAACGAAGAGGAGGAAGGCTACATGACACGGTTTAAACGGATCATTCATTACATAGCGAAAATAGGTAAATCAACTTCATATAAAGGGTTTGAGAAACTAAAACAAGCTTTCATCCACAAATGGAGTGAAAAAGAGCCAAGGGAACATTATTACCAGCTAGGTAAGTTAGTCGCGATTTCGATTGTGATTATTTTGGTTTATACCAGCTTCTTTTCTATGGAAAAAGGAGCAGATGATTCTTCTGTTCTAGTGGATGAGCCGAAGATTCCGAATATGTTGCGTATCGTAGAGACGGGAGAACTACGTAATTTAGACAGTGCGTTAGTAAACGATCAAAGCACCCAAAATGTGTTACATAATATCATGGAAGGGCTTATGCGATTAGATAAAGATAGCAAACCAACTTACGGTATGGCTGAAAAAGTAGAAGTGAGTCCTGACTATAAAACCTACATGTTTACGCTTCGAAAAAATGCGAAATGGAGTGATGGTCAACCGGTCACAGCAGAGGACTTTATCTTTGCTTGGACGAGGGCTGTCGATTCTAAAATCTCTAAAAATAGTTATCTATTTCAGAATATAAAAGGCTTTACAGAAGGAAAGATAGAACAAGGAATGATGGCTTCAAATGGTAATAAATTGACGATAACATTGAGTAAGCCAGATCGAAACTTTTTGTCATTGACGACGAATAGCGCTATGTTTCCACAGCGAAAAGATCTATACGAAAAGTATCAAGATGTATTTGGAAGTGACATTCGGACATTGGTCTCTAATGGGCCTTTTCAGTTAGAAACGTTTACATTAAATAAACTAGTAGCAGTGAAAAACAGTAGTTACTGGGATCATCAATCGGTGAAGAGTAACGGTTTCATCATATTTGTTAGCAAGAACAATAGAGATTCAGACAATAAATATGTATCTAATGAAGTGGATTTTATGCAGATGCATAATAAAATGGACGAAGCGACGATCAAAAGTGACATGATAACAGTGCCTAGAACCACCATTTACTACTTGTATGTAAACCCGAAGCTAGATGGAAATACAAAGAAATATTATGCGTATGCTGTTGAGAAGTTAATGGATCAGACTTCATTTGTTAAGAGTAAGAGTATTATGCCTGATCTTACTTATCAAAGAAATGATTTGGCAAAAACAGATGAAAAAGAAAATATCATCAGTCCAACAAAACCCAGTGAAGTTACGTGTATTGACCAACCAGAGGTAAAGAAGGTTTGTGAAGTATTCAAAGAAAAAATGTGTCAGGCTTGTACTACGAACGAAGTACAGGCAAAAGAAATTCGAGAGCAAATGAAGGGACGTGGTTTAGATTTAGTAGTGAATTTATGGAAATCTTACTACTATGACCCGCTCACATTTCTCGATATTTTTACGACCGGTGCTGTAGAAAACACAACAGGTTATACAAATCCAACGTACGATCAATTGGTAGCTCAAGCCCATAAGGAAATCGATGCAGTAAAACAAGCTAGGTTCATAGCGGAGGCGGAATATATTTTGACCTATCAGGATAAATCAGTGATTCCGCTGTATCAAAGGGTGATTCCTCGACTTCAAAAGCCGTATGTACAAGGTATTGTTTATCATCCATACGGTCCAGAGTATTCTTTGAAATGGATGCAAATAAAGCAACATCCTAAGTAAAATACCAAATTAAATATCTCTTTTTTATAAAAATTTCAACTTACCAAAACTACGAGAATCTAAATAATTAAGTGAAATTTTTTTCTAAAAGATAAGTGAGACCTATTGCAATATAAAAAGAAATCAAATAAAATTTGTTACAATTAGCAGGAGATTTAGTGTTAATCTAATGAAATGTTTTTTCCAGATTCGGGTAAAATCTCCTTATATCATATATTTCATATTATTTATCAGAATAGAAATATAGCATTTTATATTTTGTTATATCTAATTAATTAGATTACATATTTTTTCTTTCTTTTAGAATTGGAGGGATAGGATTGTCGCAGGCTTTACTTCAAATTGAGAATTTAAAAACAGTATTCCAGAATACAAAAAGCGCAATCACGGTTGTCGATGATATTAGTTTCTCGATGAATAAAGGAGAAACGCTTGCTTTAGTAGGAGAATCGGGCTGTGGAAAGAGTATGACCTCCTTATCCATTATGGGTCTATTGCCAGGTACTGGGAAAATTGCACAAGGGAAAATTATGTTTGAGGGAAATGATCTGACTAAGAAGTCAGTTGAAGATATCAGTAAAATTCGCGGAAATAAGATTGCGATGATCTTTCAAGAACCGATGACCTCTCTCAATCCTGTGCTCAAAATCGGGGATCAGATGACAGAAGGATTGATCCTACATCATAAGCTCAGTAAAAAGGAGGCGGAAGCACGCGCGATTGAGCGATTAAATCTAGTGGGTTTTGCTCGTGCCGCAGATATTATGAACGAGTACCCACACCAATTATCTGGTGGTATGCGGCAACGTGTCATGATTGCGATGGCGATGTCCACAGACCCGCAGTTATTGATTGCGGATGAGCCTACTACTGCTCTTGATGTAACGATTCAAGCGCAAGTTCTTGAATTGATGAGGGATGTAAAAGCAGAATTTGAGACCTCGATTCTATTGATTACCCACGATCTGGGTGTAGTAGCTGAGATGGCGGATCGTGTAGTGGTTATGTATGCAGGAAAAGTAGTGGAGGAAGCAAGCGTATTTGATGTTTTTGAGAAATCATCCCATCCTTATACCGAAGGCCTTTTGAAATCTGTTCCCAATTTGGAAGCAGATCAAACAAGACTTTACTCCATTCGTGGAAACGTGCCAACCCCAGAGGAATTTCCTATCGGTTGCCGTTTTGCACCACGTTGTGATAAAGCGATGGATCACTGCTTTGATCATGCACCTGACTTATACCGTATAGGAGATCGCCATCAAGTACGATGCTTCTTGTATCATCCAGAGAAGGGGACGTTCAGCCATGAGTAACCACCTATTAGAAGTAAAGAAATTGAGTAAGTATTTCCCTATTAAGGGTGGTCTCTTCAAACGTAAAGTGGGTGACGTGAAGGCAGTGGACCAAGTTAGTTTCTATGTGAAAAAAGGTGAGACCTTTGGCTTAGTTGGGGAGTCCGGTTGTGGTAAATCGACAACTGGGAGGACGCTTCTACGGTTGATGGAACCAACAGATGGACAAGTCCTTTTTAATGGTATCGATCTTACTACATTAAAAGGTGAGGCTTTGAGAAAAGCTCGTCGTGATTTACAAATGGTGTTCCAAGATCCATATGCCTCGTTAAATCCGCAGATGACCGTAGAACAGCTAATTGAGGAGCCCCTCAATATTCATAACATTGGAGAAAAAAAAGATCGTCAGGATCGTGTGCTTCAGATTATGGATACGGTTGGGTTAAATAAAAACTTTGGTGGTCGTTATCCACATGAATTTTCGGGTGGTCAAAGACAACGGATCGGGATTGCTAGAGCGCTTGCCCTACAACCTAAATTAATTGTGGCGGATGAACCTGTCTCAGCATTAGATGTTTCGATCCAATCGCAAGTTGTAAATTTGATGGAAGATTTGCAACGAGAGTTTGGACTGGCCTATGTTTTTATCGCCCATGATTTAAGTGTGGTCCGTCATATTTCCGATCGTGTGGGAGTAATGTATCTCGGGCGTATGGCAGAGATTGCACCGAAGGAAGAGTTATATACGAAGCCAGCCCATCCGTATACGCAGGCACTCCTTTCGGCTGTACCGATCCCGAATCCACGTCTAAAGCGTGAACGGATTATTTTAAAGGGAGATGTACCGAGTCCGTCTAATCCGCCACAAGGATGTGCATTTCATCCACGTTGTCCAAAAGCATTTGATCGTTGTAAGGTGGAGCGTCCAGAGATGATGCATCTTGGCGGTGAACATTATGTAGCGTGTCACCTCTACGATTAGTAGAACGGAATCTATCAAAGGGGTGATGCCTCGAAGGACTTCGGAGGATTTATATTATTTTTTTCCATTTAATTAGGAGGTTGAAAAAGCATGAAGAAACGTAAAATCGGTATTCTCTCTCTGGCAGTCGTGATGGGCCTTTCCGTATTCGCAACTGCTTGTGGTAGCAAATCTTCCGGCGACGGGGCAAAAAAGAAATCCATTACAGCAACGATGAACAGTACATTTGATGGAAAATTTAACCCCGCACTTTATGATAGTGTGTACGATGCTTATATCCTGGATCAAACATTTGCTTCCCTGTGGAAACAGGATGAGAAATTAGAAACCAGCATCCCTGACTTAGCTGAGTCTTGGAAAGAGTCCGAGAAAAAAGATGGCGTTTCTATCAAATTGCGTAAGGATGCAAAATGGTCAGATGGCAAGCCGCTTACAGTGGATGATGTGATCTTTACATGGAAGTTTATCGCCAACAAAGAATATAGTGGTTCCCGTTTTGAATATGTGGAATCAATCAAAGGTGCAAAAGAGTATCGCGAAGGGAAAGCTCAGGACATCGAAGGGATTAAAAAGGTAGACGACTACAATCTAGAAGTTACCTTCGAGAAGAGCGATGCTCGTGATCTTAGCACCAAGGTGTTTAGCACACCTATGCCAAAACACATTTTCGAGAACAAGCCAGTTAAAACACTTGAGAATGACCCAGCGGTGAAAAAAGCAGAAAATATTGTAACAAGTGGTCCTTTCACTATTAAAGAAATCAAGGCTGGAGAGTTTGTAGTGCTTGAGAAAAACAAAAATTTCTATGGTGCTGCGGAAGGGAAGCCAAAGTTAGATCAAATCGTTTGGAAAGTGCTTCAAGAAGATGTAGCGATTGGGGCGTTAAAAGAAGGAAAAGTGGACATGGTTTCTCGGATTAAGCCTGGAAGTTTTGAAACCATCAAAGGTTTTAAGGATGTTGAGCTTGTAGAAGACACCGATCTTGGATATCAATACCTTGGTTTTAGAACAGACCATCCAAAACTCACAGATAAAAGAGTACGTCGTGCTATCGCATATGCGATCAATCGTGAACAAATGGTAACAGGTCTTTTAAAGGGTCACGGTACATTGCTTAGTACTCCCGTTTCTCCTAAGAGCTGGGCTTACAGCAAGGATCTAGATGCTGAGTATTCCTATGATCCAGGAAAAGCGAAAGCTCTTCTAGCTGAAGCAGGATACAAAGATACAAATGGAGATGGATTTGTAGAAGATCCATCTGGTAAGCCATATGTACTCTCTTTAGAATTTCCTAAAGGAAATCAAGTGCGTGAACAATCGGCTAAGTTGATCCGAGAAGATTTAGAAAAAGCTGGTATCAAAATTGATCTAAAGCAACCGAAAGACTTCGCCGCTCTAGCTGAAGTGGTACAGCAAAAAGCAGATAAAACGATGGAAATGTGGTTGATGGGTTGGACAACTGATGTAGATCCAAACCCTAAAAACATCTATGGCTCTACAGCTGAGTCTAACTACTATCGTTGGAAGAGTCCAGAAAGTGATAAATCAATCGGTGTTTCGATGTACGACCAAAAAGCATTTACGAAAGAAGGTCGTAAAGAATTGATTAAAGATTGGACGAAGATCTTCCAACAAGATTCTCCAGTCGTTCTGTTATACTCTCAAAATATTATCGATGCTTATAACAAGCGTATCACTGGAGTTCAGTACGACTACCGTGGTGCGTTAGGGCATCCAAGTTTTGTGGATTGGGATGTAAAGTAGTCGATATACAGCTTTGAAATGAAAGACGTGTAGTCTGCACGGCTACGCGTCTTTCATTATCATGTAGAGAGAGGTGAAGAGCTTGGTTAAATATGTTACTCGTCGATTACTTGTAACGATTCCAATGATTGTTCTTATTTCCATCATTCTGTTTACCTTGTTGCAATTAGCACCGGGAGATCCGTTAGCTGGTAAACTAGACCAACACACAGATGCCAACTATATTGCTAAACTAAAAGAAGATTTCGGGCTTGATAAACCACCTGTGGAACAGTTTTTCTTTTGGGCTAAAAATTTCCTACAAGGGAATTTTGGAGTCTCATTTGATAAGAAAGTGTTAGTTCAGGATTTACTGAGTGAACGTATAGGGAAGACCGCATTTCTTGGAGTAGTTGCGTTAATTTTTACATATATAATTGCGATACCGCTTGGAATCCTTTCAGCTAATAAACCTTATAGCAAATTGGATTATACCCTTACCAGTGCTTCCTTCATTGGGTTTTCGATGCCATCATTTTTTGCAGGGCTATTATTAATCTATTTATTTGGATTTCAGTTAGGATGGTTTCCGTATAGTGGTTCGGAGACAGAAGCTTCTGGATATGAGGGTTTAGAATATATAATGGATCGATTGCATCACGTTATTTTGCCTGCTATGACGTTAGCGATCATTAATATCGCGCAGTATAATCGTTATGTCAGGGCAAGTGTTCTAGATGCGAAAGCACAGGACTATACGAGAACAGCTCGTTCAAAGGGGCTTTCAGAGAGTAAAGTTTTAAGGAAGCATGTATTGCGCAATGCATTGATTCCCCTCGTTACACTATTTGGAATCGATCTGGGCCTCTTGCTCAGTGGTGCGATCATAACCGAGACTATTTTTGGTTTCCCAGGAGTGGGCCAATTATATATACAGTCCATTACAACTCGGGATTATCCTGTTGTGATGGCGATCACGATGATGACCTCTATGGCGGTTCTCATTGGGAATCTAATTGCAGATATCTTATATGCATTTGTGGATCCACGAATTAAATATGACTAGGAGGTGACTCATATGAAGGTTAGTGTTGAATTGGGAAACAGGAAGAATCTAAAGGAAGAGAAACACGCATCCCCCTTTAAGCTAGGATTTCAAAGATTCCTGCAGAATAAAATGGCATTTGTGGGCTTGATCGTTCTTTCCATTATTGTACTTCTAACCGTTGCTTCTCCTTGGTTAACTACACATAATCCGGAGCTAACAGACCTTACGAGTCAGGATTTACCTCCGAGTGGTGAGCATTTTTTAGGGACTGACTCGATGGGCTATGACATTTATTCTCGCTTGGTTACAGGTGGCCGAGTGTCTCTAGTAGTTGGTTTTTGCACCATGTTTTTTACCGTTGTCATCGGGATTACATTTGGATCGATAGCCGGTTATTTTGGAGGGAAAGTAGACAGTCTCATGATGAGATTTACAGACTTAATGTTGAACTTCCCGTTCCTCGTGTTTGTTCTCTTCTTAATCTCCATTTTTGAGAAGACTACCGTTCCGCTACTGATCACGGCCTTAGCGCTGACATCTTGGCCTACGACGACTCGTCTCGTAAGAGGAATCTTCTTATCACTTCGTGAGATGGAGTATGTACAAAGTGCAAAAGCAATCGGTAATAAAAATTTCCGTATTATTTTTAGGCATATGATGCCGAATGCAATCGCACCGATCATCGTGAATGCAACTCTATTGATGGCGCAGATGATTAGTATCGAAGCAGCATTGAGCTTCCTAGGATTCGGTATTCCTGATCCGACTCCTGCATGGGGAGGCATGCTAAATGATGGCATGGATTATACCATCATGACGGAGCGACCGTGGCAATGGATTCCTGCTGGTGTTCTGATTGTGTTAACCGTATTATCCATTAACTTCATCGGAGATGGTTTGCGGGATGCTTTTGATACAAAATCGACTCGTAGATAGAAAATAAATCGATAAACAAAGAAAAAAGGCTATCTAGTTCTGAAGTGAACCCAAAAAGTTAGACACGAAGATTTAAGCAACCTGTAGGGTATGTGTTCGGTATTGAACCGGACTCATGCCCTTTAGTTTTATCTT
>NZ_FNPL01000025.1 GCF_900107305.1 Thermoactinomyces sp. DSM 45892 | reverse complement strand
CCCACATGCCTTGTAGAAATCCATGGGAATGGGTCTCGATCTGGAATTGGAGAACTTCTAAGCGGTATTCAATTTTAGATAGAACCGGATTCATTAAGTTTCACCCCTTATGATTTATTGGGCTTGCTGATTTAACCATTCTTCAAGTTTGTGTTTCGGAACGACTTTTCTTTTGCCGATGTGAACGACAGGGAAACTAGGATTACGCAATAGTTCGTAAACTTTAGACCGACTAATACCAAGTATTTCGGCCGTTTCTTTTGCACTGTAAGTTTTAATAGATTCTGATCGTGTTTCTAATTGGCGTTCGATTGGTTGATGTTTTAGATGAAGTATTCTTGCATTGAGTTCGGCTACTTCTTGAAGAAGTTGATTCATATGATTTGTTGTGTTCATTTTACGCACCTCGTTTTCTTTTTTGGTACATAACATATGGTATGTACCTTTATATGAAATATACCACATGGAATGTACCAATGCAATACTTTTTTGAATATTGTTTAATAAACAGAACATATCTAACTAATCTCTCTTTTTGCATGATAATAATCTTTCTGATAATATATTTGTATAGTTACTGGTCTTTACCAATTGGTTTCTATTATTGAGGAGGTCACATTAAATGGAAAAGAATACTAAAATTGATGAGGTAGTAGAAACAATCCGCCAACGAATCAATGAGAGTATATATGTTTCGGGTCAACAGTTACCTTCTGAAAGATATCTGTCAGAAGAATTTGGAGTAAGCAGAGGGACAATCCGTGCGGCTCTTTTGCGCCTTCAAGCAGAGGGATTAGTGGATGTAGTTCCTAGAGGAGGGATATTCGTAAAATCAACTCAACAAAAACAGAAAATGGACCCCATGAAATCAGGTAATTTCATTTCTCAGATGAGAAAACAGGGGAGAAAAGTGATTAGCAGGTATCTAGAAGAAACAAAGAAAACCCCTGCGGGTAGTGAGATAGCAGGAAAAATGGGCATTATAGAAAACTGTGAGGTTATTTTAAGACATCGCATTCAAATTGTTGATGGTCTACCTTATAGAATCATTAAAACCTATCTTCTTACCGATCTAGCAGAAGGACTCCTCGGTAAAGACGATCAACAAATTCCACTGTTTGATCTATTGAAGAGCAAAAACTTTCATCCTACTAGAGCGTCAGAAACAATCAACTGTCGTATTCCTACTAAAGAAGAAGCAAAGCAACTCAACATTTCTAACATTGCACCGATTATAGAAATTGATCGGCTACTTTGGGGAATCTATTCAGATACAAAGGATACAGAAGTGCTCTTTGAGTATAGCAAGATAATATGTAACGCTTCTCTAAATGAGTTGCATTACAATTACGATATCAACACAGAAAAAAGCTAGATCTAACAAGGCAGGGAGGTTGTACTATTGGCTAGAACAGATTATTATCACGAATCAAATTCCCCTCGAGCAAATTTGATAGTTCCTGCTGCATCGGCAATTGTAGTAAATAACAAGGGAAAGCTTTTATTACACAAGCGAAAAGATAATCAATTATGGTCTCTCCCGGGAGGAGTAATGGAGATAGGAGAAACGATTGAAGACGCAATTATGCGTGAGGTAAAAGAAGAAACTGGTTTTATTACTGAAGTAAAAAAATTAGTAGGTGTTTATACTGATCCTCAGCATCTTATTGAGTACTCAGATGGTGAGGTTCGTCAGCAATTTTCAATTTGTTTTGAATGTCATATTATCTGTGGTGAAAAATTTGTTAGTCATGAATCTACATGTGTTGAATTTTTTTCAAAAGAACAATTATCCAAAATGAACTTACATCCAGCTCAATCGGTTCGAATTAATGACTTTTTCCGAAATCAAGAAAGGGCTTTTATCAGATAGCGTGATATAAGCATCAGTATAAAGAATAAAGGAGACAGATTATATGATATCGTTGCTTGTTGACTCGCAAGATGCAATAAAAACTAGTTTTGATCCTCAAGAGCTTAGTTATTATCTGCCTCCTACACAAGATCGCTATCACCATATACTAGGTGTGGTTGACCGAATGAAAGAGCTAGTCAAAAAGATCGTGATTCCTGATGAATGGAGGACTCAACTTATTCAAACTGCTTTTTTACATGATATTGGGTATAGCGAACAGTTGAATCAATATAATTTCCATCCATTAGATGGAGCTCTTTTTGTGCAGAAGATAGGAATTTCAAAGTCTGTTTTGGCGGCTATTCTTTTTCATTCAGATGCTTATACCAGTGCAAAACATATTCGACCTGATCTATTCGAGGTGTATTCTGACAACTATGATTTACTAGATGAGACAGATCATATGTTTATCGATCTTATCACTTATTGCGATATTCATACATCTCCAACAGGAATAGAGATCACACTTCAAGAGCGTGTACGAGATGTGGTAAGGCGGTATGGAGAGGGACACCCAGTAAGTGATATGATGCTGTTGAGTCAGACGTACTATCAAGAAGTGGAACAAAGGGTTGAAAAAATGTTTAATCGATAGATTCTTATCAGCAACGCAGATAAGATATAAATGCAAACCAATTGCAAACAAACTCTGCATACAAATGGAATATACCACTGGTAGAACCATATGATTTTCAAGGCTTCTAGACATGCATAATGATGAAAAAAACCTAAAAAACACTTAATTCGCATTTCCTAAACTGGGTGTCGGAGGTTCGAGTCCTCTCGGGTGCGCCAGTGATATCAAGGGGTTTGAAGTTGTTTTATGCTTCAAACCCCTTAACTTCTAACGAATCTTCTAACCAATTGCATGAGCATGGGGCTGTCCCGAGTAGATCTTCTACTTTGGAACAGCCCCGTATCCGATTACATAACTCTATGCTGAATTGGGATAATACGATGATTCACAATGCGAAAGCAACGGACTTCTGGAACCGGTTTCATGAGGGATACGATGATGTATACGACTTCTGGATAATTTGCATAAGCTACGTCAATCTTGGATGGGTATGGAGGGGCTGTAGGATGTGAATGATAGATTCCTACTAATTTATTGGATTTACTCTTTATATGCTGAAGTACTTCTCTAATCTGTTTGGGATCCATTTCAAATCGATCTGGTTTTTGTAAGATATTGATCATAGGAAATATGGTAGTAGCCCCTTGATCGTTTTTCCCTGATAACAATCCACACGCCTCTAGAGGACGAGATTCCAAGCAATGTTGAATCATCGTTTTAAAAACATGCTGATCAAACGTAAGGTCAAGAGCACCTGTTAGTGGGTTATGACGACCTGCGTCCCCCACAACACCCCTTTCGAGCACCTGTTTTCTGTTGCCATTGGCTAGGTTGTTGACTGGGTGTTTGAACAGGCCTTGCAAAGCGTTGTGAACTCGGAGGCATAGATGGTGTGCTTGGTGGCATCACAGGTAACACCGATTTTCGAGGTTTAAATGTCCTCCATTGTTCCATACGAGGGTCCATTTCCCTACGCCCTTTCTTTTATCAAATTTTTAAAAGGACAACATGACTGGATGTCTAGTGTGGGCATCCTGTTATGAATTTATCTGTTTTGGACTGCATGTTTTGCAAGTCTCTCCATTTTCTTAAAACCATCTGAGCGGATATTTGCTAAAGGATACTCTGCTGGAACGGGTTGGCTGGGACTGGATGCACCGCTATAATTGGTAATGCTATTTTTGGTTTCCTTGACCCGCCCCACTCTCAATCTTTGCTGTAACTCGTGAATCAATCGAGCCTTTCCTTCTACCTCTAAACGATTTTGGTCTTTCTGCGCTCTGAATTCCTTGATCATTTCTTCTTGTTGTTTGAGAACACTTACATAATTTTCTGTCTGCTCCTTGTATCTGGAAATCATTTCCTCCTGTTGTTTGAGATCAGCTTGATATTTGTCTTCCTGATCTCTATAACGTAGGAGGTCCTTTTGAGCTTGCTCGAGTTCTTCTTGGTATTTGATAGCTTTCTCTTTATAGTGTAGGACAAGTAGATCCTTTTGCTCTAGTTCTTTTCGATGACTTTCTTCCTTCGTCTTGTACCAATTTATAATCTTGTCTTTCTCATTTAATAAATTTTTCCCATTCCAAAATGCCATGAGGTTTCATTCCCTCCTCTAGTGATGGTTTCTATAACAGTTTATTCAAACACCTCACACGTGTTCTCACAATATAGTCTGTTTAGACATCACTTTTATTCATTGAAAGATTTTCTTATAGCCCCCAAGTTATCTTTTTGACTAATAAACGGAGCTACTCTATACATATTACGCCCATATTTTCGCATTAGAAGTAATCAAGGGAAATAGCTGTTAGCCAAACTACAGGATAACAGCTATTCCCTAAAATCACATGGTCATACTTTGTTACATCAAGAGGTCCGTTTTTACGTTGGGAAGTTTCCGCAATGATTGATTACAAGTTCATTTGAAGGAACTGCAGAATTCACAGCCGTAATGCTAACTCCTCCTAGACCACCTGGGCTTTGGATGATCAATTCATAAGCATCCGCACCAACTTGTGCTTCACGCAATTGTAGTGAGTAGGCTACAGAGGATGCTGAACCGCCAACGGTTACGAGACCCGTTCCTGTTATTGTTTGCGTTTGACCTATCGCATTTGTCTCGCAATGTTCTGCTTCCGCGCCATTTGCAGTGAAGGAAATGTTTTGAGTTGGGTCTTCTGTATTTACATAGTTGTAGGAGATAGTCGTGTTCAATGCCGAACAGCTGTTGCAAGTTGTAGCTAACAAGTATTGGGTACCAGTAGTAAGGTCTTCGCCATTTAGATTTAGTGTACAGGTTGCTGAGCCCACATCACAGAATGTGTTGACTACTGCTTGACAGTCACAACCAGCTTGTGGATAGAAGTCGCTGCTTGGTGGGCAAAGCAGTGGTGGGCAGACAGTTGGTGGAATTGGAATCGGTGGACGTGGTTGACAACACTTCGCTAATACTTCCAATTTCACCTGCGCCAATACTTGGATTTCCTTACAAATGAAGAGCTCTACATCTACAGAAAGTAAGCTTGCAAGTGGGACGCCTATTGCTGGTACTAGGGTAGTTACCGCACAATCACCGCTGATAACTCGACAGATGAGGTTGTCACTGGTAAATCCATCTGGGAAGCTAAGAACGAGTTGTTGAACAAATAAGGCATCTGCTTCGAAGGTACAAGTGGTTTCGAGACCAAGCTCACTTGTTCCGTTTAAACTAATTTCAACAGGAATCGTTTGTTGCACCTTCACCACTTTTGCACTTGATCCGTCAATATTGGCAGGACGGACATCTAAGACAGTACAGCCTTGATTTCCTACACAATCGAGTGGGAAGAATGGTTCTGATAGGACACTACATGTAATGGAGGTAACAGTTGCAACCGCACCGTTAACACCACATTCAAGTAATGAGACTGTTGGTACTGCTAATGAGGCGGTGATGTCTTCTGTCAAATAAACGAAATCGAACACCTTGGGAACGCAGATGCACTCAGCCTCTACGTTATTGGGAATCGGCGGAATAAGATTCTGACCACCGCGGATCGGTCTTACCATACTTGATTCCTCCTTAGTAAACTATTGGTACACAACATATATATACGCAAACTATCGAAATGTTGTGTGAGTCGAATAGCATTTTTTTGCCTATTTTTTTATATGGTACATTGTCAAAAATAAATCATCTTATTTTTATAAATCATCCAAATGATACGTACGAATCCCTTCCTTACTCTACATATAGTTTTGATTCAATCAAAGCTGCTGCTCCGGCAATGGCTAGGATTATATGGAGAGGAAAGGATAATGGGATCCATACATAGAAGGAAAAAAGGAGGATGGTAGACCAAATACCCACGCACCAGTAACAACTCAGAAGTAGACCAATCCTGTAGCGCCAACCCGATCCCTTTATATCCACATTCCTTACTAACTGTCCGGCTTCATTCGTTTGATATGAGATTTCTAAAAAGGGCTTTCGCAGGACAGCAGTAATCTCATCAAATACGATTAAGCGGGTAAGTCGAAACGATGAGAGAATCAATACGATAAAATCAAACCAGCTCATGTAGTCCAATGGAGAATCCCCTTTCTTAAAAAGATAAAACGATTTTGTTATGGGAAGGAAACTGAAGATCTTGTTCTTGGAAGAAGACGATAGCTTGAATGGTGACGCTGACACCATCTTTAGGCTTTGGAATGGAGAGTTGAAAATTGGGAAATGAATGTTGATCACCAGGGGAGATTTGGAGTGATTGAATGGGGCGAACCCAATATTCACCTCGCTGATTTGCTTTTTCGAACCAATCATCCTCAAGATACCTCCAGCCAACGACGCCATTTCCATCAAAAGACTGTACTCCTAGATTTTCTACTTGCTTGGGTGGGATAATCTGTCCGCTGAGTTTTACGTTTTCTTTGGGAGCCGTATGAATGCAAATGACAGGATTAAGCAAATGACTGGTCCCAGTATTTTTAATATAGATACTTCCTATAACTAAGAAAGGGGTGTTTTCCTCATTTGGAACTAGGATTTGATAATCCAAATATACTTCTGCATTCATTTGATTTGGACTTATATGGGTAAGGTTTCTTTTTTCTCTTTCGGCTCTTAGAGGGATGGCTGACTTGGTCATGGTTGCTGGCTGGATAGGGGCTGGTTGATCCCCTTTACTATGAAAAAGAAAAGTGCTGAGGGTGTCGGCGGAGGTGTACGGAAGCAGACTCCAAGGATGTTCTCTTGTTAAGCCTCTAAGAAGTGCTGATATCAAGGTTTGGGTTATATTTTCTTGAACTTCTTCCATGTTTTTAGTAGATGCAGGGATGTGGCACTGTATTTCTAATAAAGGAATGGAAGGTTTTTTCTTCATGTTCTGCTTGATTTCTTGATAAAATCCATTTTCTTCAAATTCTCTTTGAAGGATAAGAGCCCACGACTTTGAGTGAGATCCGCTATAGGAAATGTAGAATTGCGAGGTTAAGTTGTCTGAAATAGTGTATGTGATATGGAGGGAAAGCTCACCGGCTTTTGAAAGTGTGGAATTGGGTTTTAATTGAATAATCGCTATCCCGATTTTCCTGAAGTATGTTTGAATTTTTTCTAAAATTGAATCTAGGAAATCATGTGCTTCGGCAACGATGTATATTTTCTTATCTTGTAAAAGAGGGGAGAGGTTTAGTGTCCTTTTTTGTGAATCCCATTTCGTTGTGAATCCCATTTGTTCATACAATATGCGATAGATGGGTAGGGAGTCGGATGGTACTTTCATTATTTTATCGTCATGTTGAATGGATATCATGAAGACCCTCCTTATGCAATTGCTTCCTACTTCATCTTATGATGTAAAGGATAAAAAATAACAATTTTTATCAAGATGGTTTTATCCCATTGTTTTATGATATTCATTAGAGTTTTAAATTTTACCTTTGAAAACGTTTGCATTTCCGTGTAAGATGTTCTTAACATCGAACGGATATAGGAGTGTGCTTATCATGCGCCATCAAAAAGTGGATGTTATACTTCAAGCGGCTGTAGAGGTATTTTCTGATCAAGGCTTTGACCAAGCAAAGATGGATGATATTGCACAGGCGGCAGGTGTAGCAAAGGGAACGATTTATTATCATTTTAAGAGTAAAGAGGATTTGTTTACCGGATTAATGGATGAAGGTATGGAGAAGTTGATTGGTTGTGCGAAGCGCCATATCGATATTGGGGATTCCCCAGTTGATCAGATGCACGGATTGATTCGAGCCCATAGTCAATTTTTTATGGAAAATGGAAAGTTGGCCAAGCTACTTTTGAATGAAGCTTTTGGAACAAAGGAGCGACAACAAAAGTTCCGTGCGAGCATTCGTGAATATATTCAACTAATTGAGTCACTGATTGAGAGAGGGATTGCTACTGGCGATTTCCAATTTGATTATCCATCTGAAATGGCTATTGCAATCTTTGGAGCAGGGAGCGTATTGGTTCTGCATAAACTTTATACTCTCGAGGATAGTGCTTGGACTTCTGATGAGTCGGAAGAAGTTACTCAAATGATTATTCAAAGTTTGAGCCAACTCGTTTTTCGTAGTTTGTTAATAAAATAGATGATATTGCAAGGCACAAAGTACTTCCTTTGTGCATATTTTTATATTATAATACGTGTTGACTGACCAGTCAGTATTATAAATAAGCGACCTTATTATACATGAAAATAAAGTTTTTCCGACCTTGAAGGGAATGTACGTAATGCTCAAACGAAAAAAAGCAAAGGCTCTCCTTCTGGAGTACTCCGATTTTGCGAAGATCTGGCAAATTAAATCGATGCGGTTGGCTATGCTGGGGGTATTGGCGTTGCCTCTCGTATACAGCTTTATTTATTTGTGGGCCTTTTTTGATCCATATGAAAATGTAAAGTATTTACCTGTAGCTGTGGTAAATGAAGATGTGGGTGTGCATAAGTCTGATCGCACTGTAGAAGCAGGAAAAAAGATAGTAGATAAGCTAAAAGATAATTCGAAAGTGAAATGGGAATTTGTGAATCGTAAGCAGATGGAAGATGGGTTTCAAGATGGATCCTTTGCTCTTGCGCTTATCATCCCTAAAGACTTTAGTGAGAAGGCATTAACAGTTGATAGCCCTGAGCCACTTCAAGGTATGATTGAATACCGATCGGATCCGAGTCAAAACTATCTAACAAGCCGATTAGGAAATAGCGTAGTTCAAACTTTAAAAACGGATTTAGGAAATGAGATTACGAAAGAGTTTTTAACAGAAATGTTTGCTGAGTTACATAAAAGCACAGACAAACTACAAGAAGCAGCGGATGGGGCCCAAAAGTTAACGGACAGTATACAAAAAGCTAAAGATGGCACCGAGACAATGATTGCAAAGACAGAAGTATTGAAAGATGGTGCTCAGAAGGTTGCGGCAGGAAATGCGAAGTTGGTTTCCAATCTTCAACAGACTGTTAAAGAAGTGGAAGAGGGATTAAAAAAACTCCGTATTACTGAGGAAAATATTAAAAAGATACAGAGCAAGGTACATGAATATAATAATCTTATTCAAAACAAAAAAAGTGCGATCGATAAAGGAGAGAGAGTGGATCTATTTCCTCTTACTAAAGGATTGAAAGAAGCATCTCAACTGCAGGGAAAAGCGAGTCAAAATCTCGAGGAGTTGATAAAAAAACATCCTGACTTAGCAAAAGAACCAAGTGTAAAGAGTCTTCAAGATACTCTTCATCTGCTCCAAGAACGGAATACAGGAAGTCAGGTTGAAGCTAGTAAGCTGGATAAGCAATTAAAAAAGTTGTCTTCTGCTTCTTCATATGAAGACTTTGCAAAAGAGTTTCAGAAGTTGACTAATAGCCTTGATGCTGAGATTGCGAATCTGCAAAAAAAGAAAGAAGAGATTCCAGACGGATTGAAAAAAGCACAAGAATTAGCAGATGGTAGTGCTAAAGTAGCGCAAGGGGTTACGAAACTACAAAAAGAAGGATTGGGAGACTTATCCAAAGGATTAGGCCGGATCATCAATGAGGGTTCAGACAGACTAGCGTCAGAGCTACAAGACGGTGTAGATAAGGCCAAGGAATCATTGGTTGCGGATACGGAGAAGGGATCCGTTATGTCTGATCCGGTTCATGTAAAGGAAAACGAGCTTCATAAAGTACCAAACTATGCAACTGGATTTGCGCCTTACTTCCTTTCCCTTTCTTTATGGGTAGGAGCGATGATTCTCTTTACTATCTTTGATATTTTCCAATTCTCATCGAAGATCTCGTATCGTCCTGTGCGACTCGGGATGGTAAGTATCGTTGGGATGGTTCAGGCGGTTATTACTTCACTAGCTCTAACGCAAGGATTGGGAATTAAAGTGGAACTTACTATCTGGTTGTATGTATTTACGATGTTAATGGGTGTGACATTTATCGCTATTAACCAGATGTTGGTGACGTATCTGGGTAACGTTGGACGCTTCATGGCGATTGTCATTTTGATGTTCCAATTGGCATCAAGTGGGGGAACGTACCCGATTGAACTTTCTCCGGACTTCATCCAGATGATCCATCCATTCTTACCGATGTCGTATACAGTACACGGATTACGAGCTATTCTATCAAATGGTAACGAAGCTGTTGTGTATCACGATGCACTTATTTTGCTGGGTTATTTCGTTGGAGCGGTGATTTTGACCCAGATAGGTGGAAGATACTTGGGGAAGAAAAAAGCAGCGAAACAAGAATCGTCTATGCAGTCGCTAGCTAGTTAAGCTGTATAGCAAGTTATACTTTGTTGATGAGAGCCTGCATGTAGCGGGCTTTTTCTATAGGCTTTTTTGTTAGCTAACTTCAATTAAGGAAATAATAGGTAAGAAAAAATGAAATAAAGAACATTTAAAACGTAATATTTACGATTTACAACCGTTCATCCCTTCCTATATAATGATGTTACTTTTAAAAGATGCACGTTTTTGGAGGAAAATAGGTATGAAAAAACAGTATTTTTACGGAATAATTGCTTCTTGTCTTTTTTTAACATCTATAATAGGTTGTTCGTCAAAAGAATCGAAGGATGGTGCAAATCAGAATGGTTTGGTATCGATTGTGACGACACTATATCCATTAGAAGATTTCGCTAAGAAAATCGGAGGGAGTCATGTTCAAGTGACGAATGTGGTTCCGGTCGGAACGGAGTCCCATGATTTTGAGCCATCTGCTAAAGATTTAGCGAAGTTAAGTAAGGCAAATATCTTTCTATATCACGGATCAGGATTTGAGTCATGGACGGAGAAGGCAGCCTCTAATCTAGATAAGAACAAGACGAAAATAGTGAACGCATCGGATGGACTAGCTTTGGAAAAAGAAGGCGGAGCCAAAGGAGATCATGGCCACGATCACGAAGGAATGGACCCGCATTTATGGCTAGATCCTACTTTGGCTAAGAAAGAATCCCGTAAGATTTATGATGCGATTGTATCAGTGGATCCAGCTCATAAAGAGGAATATACTAAAAATTTTGCTGAGCTTGAAAAGCAATTTGATCAGTTGGACGGGGAGTTTCAAGCGATGGTGAAACAGGCAACAAAGAAAGAATTTGTTACGTCTCATGCCGCATTTAGCTATTTAGCTCATCGATATGGTTTGAAACAGATTTCCATATCAGGGCTTTCACCTGAGGATGAGCCAACACCGAAAGAGCTAAAAGCAATTATTGATGAAGTGAAGGAGCATCAGGTGAAGTACATTTTCTTCGAAACACTAGTGAGCGGTAAGATGGCGGATGTAGTAAAAAATGAAGTGAAGGCAGAAGCGCTCATCTTAAATCCACTTGAGGGATTAACAGCAGAAGAGCTTAAGAGTAAACAAGATTATTTTAGCGTGATGAGAAAGAATAAGGAAAATCTAGCGAAAGCATTAGGTGCGATGTAATATGAGTACTCCGATACTAAAGGTGAGCCATCTTTATTTTTCCTATGGGAATCAAAAAGTACTTGATGATGTGTCTCTATCTCTCGAAGAAGGGGAATTTCTAGGGATTGTAGGGCCAAACGGTTCTGGGAAGTCTACTTTGATGAAAATGATACTGGGGTTGATGCGGCCACAGCAAGGGGAAATCGATCTCTTTGGTTCTTCGATTGCTCATTTTAGGGAACGTTCAAGAATTGGTTATGTTTCACAAAAGGCGAATAGCTTTAATCTAGGGTTCCCGGCCACAGTGCGGGAGATTGTAGCGTCTGGGCTTACGGGAAAGCTAGGGCTGTTTAAAAGATATAAAAAGTCTGATTGGCGACGTGTGGATGAAGTAATGGAGCAAGTAGAGTTGTCTCATTTGGCGAATCGGAATATCGGGAAGTTATCAGGAGGACAGCAACAACGAGCATTTATTGCTAGGGCTTTGGTGGGGAATCCGGAGCTTTTGATATTAGATGAGCCGACGGTTGGAGTGGATGCGAAATCAACCACTCAATTTTATGAGCTAGTGCGATTTCTTCATCAAAATCAGGGGTTGTCAGTGATCATGGTAACGCATGATATTGGTGTTATCTCTTCTTATGTGGATCGAGTGGCGTGTCTGAATAAGAGACTCTTTTTCCACGGAGAGGCGGCTGAGTTTCAGCGACGTCAGAAGGAAATTCTCTCAGCGGCATATGACTACGATATTCAACTAGTAGAGCACCATCACCATTAGGATGGGAAGGAGGTAAGAAGTTTGATTGAGGATTTTTTACAGTATGAGTTTTTACAACATGCTCTTTATGCAGGGCTTTTAATCGGATTAATCTCTCCGTTGATTGGCGTATATTTGGTCGTGCGGAGGCTTTCATTAATTGCTGATGCGCTATCCCACGTTACGTTATCCGGGGTGGCAGCAGGTTTATTTCTTCAAAAGAAATTGAATCTGTTTACAGAGATCAATCCCATTTACATAGGGATGGGCTTTTCGGTGATAGGTTCTCTGTTTGTAGAGCGATTGAGGCGGATGTATCGTACTTATTCGGAGATTGCGATTCCCATTATTATGTCTGGTGGCATTGGGCTAGGGGTTGTGCTGATTAGCGCGGCAGATGGATTTAATGTTGATATTACTGGATATTTATTTGGAAATATATTGGCAGTACGAACCGATGAATTGCAGATGATTTTGATGGTGGCGGCAATCACACTATTGGTACTGTTTTTATTTCGGAAAGAATTATTTGCTTTGTCATTTGATGAAGAAAATGCTGTTTTAACAGGTGTAAATCGTTCGTTGGTTCATTTTCTTTTTATTGTAGTGGTTGCGCTTGTGATTGCTTCTTCCATTCGAGTGGTGGGGATTTTATTAGTATCTGCATTGGTTACCCTACCTGTCGCAACTGCTTTACAACATACGAATAGTTTTCGACAAACATTGATTGCTTCTGTTTTATATGGTGAATTATCTGTTATTTTAGGGCTACTGGCTGCCTACCGCTTTGATTTAGCTTCTGGAGGGGCGATTGTACTAGTTTCTATCATGATGTTGTTATGTGTGTTTTTGATCAAAAAGGTTGTTTATCTGATCTCACGAATACGGAAAAATAGATAAAGAGCGGTTTCCATAGATTCTGATAGGGGCGATTGTAGATGGATTTACAAGGAGCACTCGAGATACTGAAGAGAAATGGCTATAAATATACGGGAAAGCGTAAAAGTTTGGTAGAAGTTTTTTATAGGGAGAGTCGTTATCTTAGCGCGAAAGAAGTTTTGGATTATATGCAAGCGGATTATCCAGGACTTAGTTTTGATACGATTTATCGTAATCTAGCTTTATTTGAAGATATTGGTATAGTAGAGGCAACCGAATGGCACGGGGAGCGGCGTTATCGTTTTTGTTGCGGAGGAGATGAGCACCACCATCACCTGATATGTACGTTTTGTGGAAAGACGAGGACGATCCATGTTTGCCCGATGAATGCCATTTTGGGGAAGCCTGAAGACTTTGATATAACAGGACATAAATTTGAAATCTATGGAACTTGCTCATCATGTAAAACAGAGGTAGCTGTACCCAACATGTAAGAAAAAGACTTAGGAACGAATCTAGGTCTTTTTTCAATTTTAAAGGAAAATACGATTAAGAAATGAATTATTTAGATAAGATTTGAACCCTTGTTCAGGAGGAACCTATGGAGCACATAGCTAAATTCGCAATTCAAGAGGCTGAGAAGCTAGGGGCCGAGTATACGGATGTTCGTGTTTCTCAATTTATCAAAGAGGAACTCGAAATCCAAAATGGGGAATTAGAAAAGCTTCTTTATCATGAGGATCAAGGGATTGGGATTCGAGTTTTGGTAGAAGGAGGATGGGGGTTTGTTAGTACCCCGAAGCAGTGTGAACAAGAGGTGCGAAAATGTATCGTGCAGGCAATCGGGCTAGCGAAAGCAAGTGGGTCTGTTCGTCAAGAAAAGTTGGTATTAAGTCCAATTGATAAAGCAGTTGCGGAATATCGTACTCCCTTCAAAAGGGACCCATTTGACGTTCCCTTAGCAGAGAAGATGGAGTTATTAGAGATCGCTAATGCAGCCTTACGGGTACAGCCTGAGGTGACGGTGGCTAAATCGATGATGTATATGCATCGGGAAGAAAAGCTCTTTTTAAATAGTGTGGGCTCTCATATTTATCAGGAGACAACCATTGTAGGTGCAGGAATTCAAGCGGTGGCATCGGATGGGAAGGATGTACAAGTTCGGTCTTATCCGAATACGTTTCAAGGTAACTTTCAGCAAGCGGGTTATGAATATATAGAAGGTTTGGGATTAGTTGAAGAGGCGGCGCGGGTGGCACAGGAGGCGGCGCAACTGTTACAAGCAGATAATTGTCCGGAGGGGGTTCAAACTCTGATTTTGCATGGATCCCAGCTTGCACTTCAGATTCATGAATCTTGTGGACACGCTGTCGAGTTGGATCGTGCTCTCGGCGAGGAGTCTGGCTTTGTAGGGGAGAGTTTTCTTACGTCTGATTGCTTGGGTCACTTTCAGTATGGTTCGGAAATGGTTTGTTTAACAGCAGATGCTACTACAGAAGGCGGAGTGGGCACCTATTTATATGATGACGAGGGGATCCCTGCGCAGAGGACCCCGCTTGTGGAGAATGGAATGTTTGTTGGTTATCTAAGTGGCAGGGATACAGCTCCTCGCATTCATAGCGAAAGCTCAGGAGCGATGAGAGCGGTTGGATGGCAAAACGTGCCGATCGTACGAATGACCAACGTTCATTTAGAACCCGGTGACTTTACGGTTAACGAAATCATTTCCTCTACAGAGTCTGGGATTTACATGGAAGGTATAAAAAGCTGGAGTATCGATGATATTCGATATAATTTCCAGTTCGGTTGTGAAATTGCGTGGGAGATTAAGGATGGAAAGAGAATTAGAATGCTAAAGAATCCTTTCTATACTTCGAATAGTCCTGAATTTTGGTCTCGTTGTGATGCGATCGCCCATGATGATTGGCAATTATGGGGCGTTCCCAACTGTGGAAAAGGCGAGCCTTACCAAACCATTTTTGTGAGTCACGGTGCATCGACTGCTAGATTTCGTCAGGTACAGATTGGAGTGAATTAAGGTGAAAATTCAGGAGCATACGATTGCGAAAGCTTTTTTACAAGCATGCGATTTTGTCATTAATACAGGACAAGGGTTAGCAGATCACATTGCCTGTTTTTTACTGGGAGACCAACATACCTTAACCAGATACGCTAACAATCAAGTGATTCAAAATGTACGAAAGCAAGATCATACGATGATGGTAAAGGTGATTTTATCTGGACGGATTGGAATGGCATCTTGTAACCAATTAGATGAAAAAACTTTGTATCGTACTGTAAAACAAGCGGTGGAGTTAGCTAAATTTGCACCGATTCACCCTACAGTAGCCGGATTCCCTGAGCAGGAAATTATTCCTCAAGTGAATGGTTGTGATGAAGCGACGGAGCAAGTAACGGCCGCTGAAATGGCTAAAATGGTAGATGTCATTGTATCAAATTCAATTGCTAATCATCTGCGAGCTGCGGGCGCCGTTCAGGTTCAAGTGGTCGATCAAGCAGTGGCCAATAGCTCAGGAGTAAGGGTGTACGGGCGACGGACTAAAGCAGAAGTTCATGCCGTTGTCCTAGGAAAAACAGGATCAGGCTATGCATCTGACACTAAAAAATCCTTTTATGATCTACAGGCAGAAGAAGTGGCGCGAGTAGCGATTGAGAAATGCCAATTAAGTGAGGGTGCCATCGAACTACCTGCTGGTGACTATCCTGTTATATTGGAGCAGAAGGCAACGGCAGAGTTACTATCCTATTGGGGTGTGCTTGCATTTAATCCTGTTACGTATCATCAAGGGAACGGCTTTCTATCAAATCGGATGGGATACCGTGTATTAAGTGAACAACTTTCTATTAGTGAAGATCCTTTGGGAAAAGAAGGATTGCCGGATGGTTTTGATTGGGATGGGCTACCAAAGCAAAAAGTTTCGTTGATTCAAGATGGAGTCGCGACAGGTATGGTCTATGATGATGTGACTGGCAAGAAGTACGGGTGTAAATCAACAGGGAATGCAAGGTATCCCCTGAGTCCATCTTATGTGGGGATCAGTCCGTCTCATCTTCACATGGAAGCAGGAAGAACGTCTCGTGCGGATATGATTTCGCAGATGGAGAGAGGAATCCTTATTACCCGTTTCCACTATGTAGGTGTACTTCACTCGAAGGAGATCTTACTTACAGGCATGACACGCGGTGGGACTTTTTATATTGAAAATGGTAAAATTGTTTCACCAGTTAAGAACCTGCGTTTTACAGAGAAGATTCCAAGTGCTTTTAATCACGTGGTAGCGGTGGGAGATCAATCGAAACTGCATAGTTGGACAGGTTTGATGAGTACGGTGAAGGCACCTGATTTGATGTTGTCGACGTTTCACTTTAATGGGGCGGCGAGTCATTAAAAGGAGAGATGTGGGGAAGGTTGCTTCCCCTATAGCAAGTTGTATGACATCGAGAGGAAAATGATATGGAAGAGTTTTATATGAAGCTTGCGATTGAAGAGGCAAGGAAGGCAGAGGAGATTGACGAGGTCCCTATTGGTGCAGTTGTGGTGCTTCAGGGAGAAGTTGTAGGGCGTGGTTATAATGTACGAGAAAAGGATCAAGATCCCACCGCCCATGCGGAGATGATCGCGATTCAGGAGGCCGCGGAGCGACTAGGTAGTTGGCGTCTGATTGATTGTGATTTATACGTTACATTAGAGCCTTGCCCGATGTGTGCAGGAGCTATCATTCAATCGAGGATAAGACGGGTCATTTTCGGAACCCTCGATCCGAAAGCAGGTTGTGCGGGATCGTTGATGAATCTGCTCCAAGATACTCGTTTTAATCATCAGACAGAGATTCAATCAGGCGTATTGCAACAAGAATGTAGTGATCTACTCACTCAATTTTTTCGAGGGATTCGTGAAAAGAGAAAAGAAGCAAAGAAAAACCGCGTGTTAGGTCAATCCAATACTTGACAAGAAAAATAGATACACATAGAATTATATCTTGTAAAGATTTTTACTATGGAGAGGTGTCCGAGAGGCCGAAGGAGGCAGACTCGAAATCTGTTGTACGTCTTCCGGCGTACCGTGGGTTCAAATCCCACCCTCTCTGCCATAGCAAGGGTTTGGGGAGTTCTAACATTTTACCTATAACGTTAGAAGAAGGAAAGTGCAAACAAAATGCAAACCTTTAGTTCGATAAAGTGTTAAACTAATTCCCGAATAGGAAGTCGTCCAATTTCTTGGCGGCTTTTTTTGCGTGTTTGGCGTTACGAGGGAGTAAGTGTCCATGGTAAAAGATATTCCTATTGAGAGTAGCCTAAGCAGTTGACTTGCTACCTCTGCTTGTCTTTTTGTTTTTTGAGTAAGTAGCAAGTACAATGGCTATAATGGCTCCTAAGGGAATCCATTTTATGTCATCAAATCCTTATGTTACTCGGGATCCCCATCACCTACGTTGCCTTGTATGTGGTTTCTGTGTTATAGTAACTATTACCGTGCTAGGTGGGGAGGTAGCGGTGCCCTGTAACCCGCAATCCGCTGTAGCGGGGCTGAATTCCAATCCGAGGCTTTATTCAGTTTATAGCAGGTCTATCAGTCCTGTGTTGAAGATTGGGTCCTACGCAACGAGCACTTCTGAACCGTGTCAGGTCTGGAAGGAAGCAGCACTAAGGGAGATCGTTCGTGTGCCGTAGGGTTGCCTGGTCCGAGCAAGAATGATAGGTGCCGTATAGGTTGTTTGAGTCAGAGATTGGTGCACGGCTACATATGAGAGTTAAGTCAACTTCATGATGGAGTTGGCTTTTTTCGATTTAGGAAGGGTGAGAGGAATCCGGCCCCATTTACATGAACTCAAATTTAATAAAATATATTTTACCAAAAGAAGGAAGTTAGAAGTTAGAAGCGAATTAGTGAAGTAAATACTTGAAAATGGTAGGGATGCGATAGGGATTCCTTCCATTCAAACCCGGAGGATCTGAGATGCCATGGTCTTGAGGCGAGTTATAGTGTGGTGGAAAAGGTATGGTTAATACGGATCGACAAACGTTAGTTAGTACGAATAGTCCGAGGGCATACCAGTTACGGACTCTATTGCCAAACTACAACACGGAGCGTCCTGAACAGATTTTGTTGTCAAAGATGGGAATTGGATATCTCTATTTAGATGAATATCTGATTTTTCGTGAAATGAACCGTTGTGCAGAGCGTTTTCTAGGAGTTACAGCCAAAACGCTTCTTGACAGACAATGGTTTGTTATTTGCAATTTACGACCGATGGATCGAAACAACCTAAGAGCTTTGTATGATTTTTTTGAGGATCTGCAAGTGGAAAAGCAAATGGAAATTAAATGGACGGTTAAGGGATGTGATCGATATCTGTTATTTAAATCGGTTCCCCTTGAATGTGAAAGCAAGAATGATTTTTATGTAACCATCGAAGATATAACGGTACCCAAAATGCTGGAAGAGAACATCAAGCATATGGATCGGTTATCGCATTTGGGGTTAATAGCATCAAATACGGCTCACGATTTAAAAAATGCGTTTACTTGTTTTAAGGGATTCCTTCAGATGGAAAAGGAAAATGAAAGCGGTAGCAAACCAGAACAATGGCATCATTACTTAGAGTTTATACAAAATTCATTAGAAAAGTTTTCAAGTTTTGCCAAAGTGGAGCAACAAAACAGTTTAGAAATCATTCATCCCCAAAAGACTCTTCAAGATACCGTTCGATTTTTACAAGGTCATGCTTCAAATAAAGGAATTCATCTTCATTTTGAGGATCGGAATCGAGACATCCCCCCTGTTGTCGCAAATGAACTTGAGCTTCGGCATGTGATTATGAACCTCTGCATAAATGCAATGGAAGCCTCTAAGCAAGAGGGAGAGGTTATAGTGGAATTAGATTACGATTCCGAGAGAGGGAATGTTGCGATTCATGTAAAGGATGAAGGGTGCGGCATTCCTAAAGTAAATCTTTCTAGAATTTTTGATCTCTATTATACGACTAAGCAAAATGGTACTGGAGTCGGACTATATAATTGTAGGAAGTTAATCGACAGCTTTCACGGTACCATCTCCGTTGAATCAAGTGCTACGGGTACTATTTTTACGATTTTCCTTCCAGCGAAGAAAGCCCACTTTTTTTAGTGGGTTTTCTTTTTGGTGTTTGCTGCCCGATATAGTATCATAAAAGAAGCAAATATGAATGAAGTAGAATTTGAATCGATATGGAGTGTTTTTTCTATGTCCTATCGCGCCTTATACAGAGTATGGAGGTCCCAACGTTTTGAAGATCTGGTAGGACAAGAGTATGTGACTCGAACGCTGCAAAATGCAATTGTGGAGCAACAGTTATCGCATGCTTATTTGTTTAGTGGTCCTAGAGGGACGGGGAAAACGAGTGCGGCGAAAATTTTTGCCAAGGCGGTAAATTGTGAAAGTGGCCCTGCGGCAGAGCCGTGTAATCAGTGTGCAATTTGTCGTCAAATTACGGATGGTGCTTCGATGGATGTATTTGAGATGGATGCCGCATCGAATCGAGGGGTAGATGAAATACGTGATCTACGTGATAAAGTAAAATACGCACCCACCGAAGCTAGATTTAAAGTGTATATTATAGATGAAGTACACATGTTGACGACAGAAGCATTTAATGCCTTATTGAAAACACTAGAGGAACCACCGCCCCACGTTATTTTTATTCTAGCGACAACAGAGCCACATAAATTGCTTCCCACCATTATCTCGCGTTGCCAGCGATTTTCGTTTCGGCGGATATCCTTTGAAGTGATTGTGAAACGTTTACAGTTGATCTGTGACACGAATCAGATTCGATATGAAGATCAGGCTTTATTCACCTTAGCCCGTACGGCTGATGGTGGAATGCGGGATGCATTAAGTCTGTTAGATCAAACGATTGCATTTGGGGGAGAAGTTCTTACTGAAGAAGTCGTTAGGTCGGTGCTGGGAATTGTGAGTAAAGAGATGATGTACCAGCTAATTCAAGGCATACATGAGCGGAATCCCGGTCTTATACTTCAATTGTTGGATCAGCTTTCGGCAGAAGGAAATGAGCCTGATCGTATTCTTTATGATCTTGTTTATACATGTCGCGATTTGTTACTTATCCAAACAGCACCAAAAGTAGCAAAGTTGCAAGGAGCAGAGCAAAATGGATCAACTGCAGGGTTAGAAACGAAAGTAACAACTAAGCAACTCCAAGCAATTCTTGATTCTTTGCTTCAGGACCAACCTCACTTGAAGCATGTAAGCAACCCGAGGATTTTTTTGGAAATGTCCCTGCTTAAAGCGATGAATGGGGGTGCTAGTTCTGATCGAGATATCGGACCTTTCTCACAGGAAATCCAAATGCTACATCAAAAAATAGCACAATTGGAGAAAATAGTGGAGAGGTTGGTTCAATCGTCGCATGATGAACCGCAAGTAGTAGAGGGTCGAGATTCCCAGCAGGTTGAAGTGGTGCCAAGACAATCCCTTCCGAGGGCTACGGTTCAAAGAGGTAAAAAATTGTCTCCGGAACTACTCGCAAAAACATCACCGACAGCGTTGCAAAAGGTTCAGCAATCATGGAGCGATATCTTGCATAAATTGCGTAACGAACGAATGGCCGTTTATGCGTGGCTCGTCAATGGAGAACCCGTGGCTGTTACGGATCAAGTGGTGATTTTGGCTTTTCGAACGGAGATTCACCGTGAAACCACAGAACGACAACCCTATCGTGGAATTATCGAGAGAGTGATCTCCCAAACTCTGCAACATACCTATCAAATTCAAACGGTTATGTGGAGTGACTGGGAGTTAGTTCAGCCAAAGGAGGAGCAAAAAAGCTCTTCTGAAATGGTAGAGGATCGTGTAGTATCTAAGAGACAGGAATCCCCTAATCAAATGGATTCGTCCATTGTGGATCAGGCAATTACGATATTCGGGAAAGATCTAGTCCAGATTAAAAAGGATTAGTTTTATACAAGAAAGGATGATTTGAATGCGTAACATGAATCAAATGATGAAACAAGTTAAAAAAATGCAACAAGAGATGGCAAAAGCTCAGGAAGAATTAGAACACAAAGAAGTAGTAGGGACAGCAGGAGGCGGAGTAGTGAAAGTGACGATGAATGGTCATAAACAACTTCGCGGAATTGAAATTGCTCCTGAAGTAATTGATCCAGACGATGCAGAAATGCTTCAAGATTTAATCACGGCCGCTTTCAATGAAGCACTTAAACAAGTGGAAGAGCTAGTAAATAAAGATATGGGTAAATTTACAGGTGGAATGAATATCCCAGGATTGTTTTAGAGAAACAGGATAGAGGTGTCGCCCAGTGTATGTACCTGAACCAATCTCGAAACTAATTGAGAGTTTTGTTCGTTTGCCAGGGATTGGTCCGAAGTCGGCTCAACGTTTGGCGATGTTTGTTCTTCGGATGGAAGAGGAAGATGTAATGGATTTTGCTAAGGCGTTGGTGCGTGCTAAGCGGGATTTACGTACTTGCTCGGTTTGCGGAAACATCACCGATCAAGATCCTTGTTATATTTGTAGCGATTCCAAGCGAGATCGTAGCACTATCTGTGTGGTTCAAGATACGAGAGACTTGATGGCAATGGAGAGAACGAGGGAGTTTAATGGTTTATACCATGTGTTACACGGCGCAATCTCCCCTATAGAAGGCATTGGTCCAGAACAGTTAAAAATACCGGATCTCCTTAGAAGGCTAGGAGACGAGACGATTAAGGAATTGATTCTGGCCACCAATCCCAATATTGAGGGAGAGGCAACGGCTATGTATCTCTCGAAATTAGTCCGTTCTTTTGGGTTAAAAGTAACTCGGATTGCTCATGGATTACCGGTGGGTGGGGATTTAGAGTACGCAGATGAAGTTACACTAACAAAAGCATTAGAAGGTAGAAGAGAATTATAGCATATCATTATAGAGGAAGAGCAGCTGATTATGTTGGCTGCTTTTTCTTTTTGCATACGTTGGGGGTTGCGATCATAGAATGAGAACAAAACTGGATAAGGGTGACAAGCTGTGGAACTTATTAAATGGTGGATGTTAGCGGGATTTTTAGGAATTGTTTTGTTTATGGTTGTAAGCAGATCAGTTATAAAACCGTTACGATGGATGTGGCGAGGTGTTATGTATTCGGTGATTGGTGGTGTTGTGTTACTTGTAGTAAACTGGATTGGAACATTTTTTGGATTCACGATAGCTATTAATCCAATTACAGCGACGATTACAGGTGCTTTAGGACTTCCGGGTTTAGCATACTTACTAGCAGTACAGTTTTTTTTGATCTAAACCTATATTTTTTGAAATAGTTGTTGACTCCCTTTTTGGGACATGATATATTATTACATGTCGCCGCGATACGGTGGCACAAATAAATAAGCAAGTGTTCCTTGAAAACTAAAGAGTGAATGAACCAAGACCTGTTAATTAATTTAAATTGAGCTAATTAAACTCGGAAGTTCGAACGGCTGTGCCGTCGAACTAAGAGAATGCTAAGCACGCAGATAACGCGTACTAAACATTCTCTTTAACGGAGAGTTTGATCCTGGCTCAGGACGAACGCTGGCGGCGTGCCTAATACATGCAAGTCGAGCGAGG
>NZ_FNPL01000024.1 GCF_900107305.1 Thermoactinomyces sp. DSM 45892 | reverse complement strand
CTTCTAATTTAGTTTCTACTGAATACTTAGCCATAGAAAAAACACCTCCAACTGTTGGGTTTTAATTTCGTGTCCAACAATTGGGGTGCAGTTCATTCATGGTTTTTACTAGATAGCCTTTCCTTATGATTAAAGTGCTTGTTCGACTTCCCGTACTTCTGGAATCTCTTCCATCAATGCACGTTCAATACCTGCTTTTAGTGTAATCGTAGAACTTGGGCAGGATCCACAAGCGCCAAGCAGACGCACGCGAACGATGCCGTCTTCGATTTCAACTAGTTCAACATCGCCACCGTCACGTTGAATATATGGACGTAATTTATCTAAAACCTCTTGTACGCGTTCTTCTAACGTCATATTTGTCATACTCCCTTCGAGTCAACAATCCCTCACAGGTGAGAATTGTTCTTAATTAGTTGATAACCTCATTGTAGGGTTTTTGTTAGAGAAAAGCAATCTGCTTTTCTCTAGAGATGAATAGATAACATATGTATGGGAATGTTGTTTGACCAAAATCAAGGCATAAAAAGGCGATTGATCTGTTTAGACTGTAGACCCATCTCCTTGATGCTTTCATTCTTATGGAAGTAGCCTCGAAAGAGGTTCGCCAGCTACCATTGCAGATATCACGTTTTGAACCAAACTCATCCCAAAACTCCTTGATATGAGAGGGATTCAACCATTTTATAAGAATTTAGGTGTCTCTGGAAATATTTATGACTTATATACGAACGTATATTCGCATATACTAGAGCCACTAAGATATGTAAGAAGGTGGAACCGGATGATTCTATTGGTCGATATGGAGTCTTTCTACTGTAGCGTGGAGAAGTCGCTACAGCCCGATTTATGGAACAAGCCGACAATCGTTTGTGGCGATCCCGAACGGAGAAGTGGCATCGTACTAGCAGCCTGTCCTCTTGCGAAGGCTCGTGGAGTGAAGACAGCCCAACCTCTTTGGGAAGCTCTAAATCAATGTCCAAACGTAACTGTCTTGAGACCACATATGCAACTTTACATAAATACATCTCTGAGGATTACGAAGATTTTAGAACGGTTTAGTGATCGTGTAGAGCCGTATAGTATAGACGAAATTTTCCTTGATGTATCAGGATGTGAGCGGCTATTTGGCCCACCAAAGGAGATGGCAGAACAGATTCAAAATGCGATTCAATCAGAGGTGCAGATTAGGGCAAGAGTAGGAATCGGTCCAACGAAAGTGTTATCGAAAATGGCTTGTGATAACTTTGCGAAAAGAAATTTTTTCGGGGTCTTTCAATTAGATGAATCTAACTTGGAGCAGAGACTGTGGCCATTACCGATCGGCTCAATGTTTGGTGTAGGTAGTCGGATGAGAAGGCATTTTGAGCAGATGCGAATTCAAACGATTGGACAACTCGCCAACTATCCGTTGGATCGACTAAAAGCTAGGTGGGGTATCAATGGTCATGTGTTGTGGTTGACAGCCAACGGAATAGATACTTCTCCAGTTACAAGCAAATCCTTTCAGCGACCGAAAAGGATTGGTCATCAGATGACTCTACCCCGTGACTATCGAAAATTTGAAGGAGAAATCGACGTTGTGTTGCTGGAAATCTGCGAAGATGTGTGTAGACGGGTACGTGGTCATCAACTAATCGGTAGAACGGTTCACGTTGGGGTTAGGGGGGCTAACTTTGATATACCTACTGGTTTCCACCGCCAGTTGAGTATGCCTGACGCAACAAACGAAACGATGTTGGTGTATCAATATGCCAAAGAGTTATTCCAATGCCATTGGGATCGAGAGCCAATTAGAGCAATTGGATTGTCATTGAGTAATCTTCAATCGGATACAGTCGTACAGCTGGATTTGTTCGATCAAAAAAAAGAGCAGCGGAAGAAGTTAGGTTACATAATTGATGGGATTAAGGAACGCTACGGAGCTTCTGCGGTCATTCGTGCCTCTTCACTTACCAAGGCGGGTCAAGCGTTCGAGAGGGGCGAGAAGATTGGAGGTCACTTCAAATGAAGGGAAACGAGCTGAACCGGGGAAATCTACTGTGGGAGTCTAGCAGAATGTTCCTGATCGAGCATCGTGAACAGCTTATCGATCAACGTCGCAAGCAAAAAGAGTACGTCCCACCTGTGCTAGATGAACAAAAATTGGATGAGCTGAACCAACTTCTGAATCAGGCTTATCAGGATGATCGAGTGGTAATCGCAACATATGTGGGGAAATATGAACCGAAAACATTTAGTGGATTTGTGGAGAGAGTGGATCTGCATGCAAGAAAATTCCTCCTGGTGAATGGTACCTATGAAAAGTGGCTATCCTTTCAGACGACATTAAACATTGAATGGGCTTGAAAGGGGAATAGATAATGTGCGGACGGTTTAGCTTGTCTAGCATTTTCGACATACAGGAACGATTCGGCTATGAAAATGAAACACCACTTCATCAGAGGTACAATGTGGCTCCTCCAACCATTAAAAAAACTGTATTTGGAAGCGATACAAGCTATCTCCGCCAATCCTTATATGGGCGGGCTAAAGATAGGAGATTTATCTGGTATATATGGATATGACATCAAATACAAGGGAATCAACTATGAGTTGGCATACCGAGTCTTTGAAGACGATGAAGGAAATATGATTCTGGTGATCATGTGTGGAATGGATGGGAGATATGTTAAAGGAAGGACTGATTTTACTAATGGAAATTAGGAAACCTAATGATTCAGAACTTAAAGATATTATTTTACTATCGCCCCAAGCTGTATTTGATGGCACCTTAGGTAAAGTAAAACCTACAAATGAAAAGATTAAACACCTTGTTGAACCCTTGCTGGAAAAAGGGGGCTATTATTTAATAGCAACAGAGAACGAAAAAATAATGGGCTGGATTCTTCTAGGTGTAAGTAAAGATCAATTTACTGAAAAGATGCATGGATTTATTTATGAACTATTTGTCAGAGAGGAATTCAGAGGAAATGGAATTTCCAAATGGTTATTGAGAACAGCATTTGAACACCTAAGACAAGATGGATACTCTGAAGTCCGTCTAAGTGCATTTGTGGGGAATAAGGCTATTAAACTTTACGAAAAAATGGGCTTTAACATAAGAACAGTTTCTATGAGTTTGTCATTATAAGCAACATCTCTGTTTGGCAAGACTAGATTCTTCATATGTTTTCAGGGGTAATCCAGCTCGCTTACCAGATATGTTTAAGTATGGTTTGTAAATGGTTTATCTTTAATAAAATAGATATATTATTTGGAGTATGTATAGATCATATATTGATTTTAAGGCTAGAGAAAGTAGATTTAAGGTTGTAAGCCTATTGTTTTTTAGCGTGTTTCCCCTTTTTTTACCCCTAGTAAATTGATAAGATAAATGTAAGTTTACTTTATTTAAAAATGTTTAATTCAATGGAAGAAGGTACTATATGAAAAAGATATACCGAACTGTGAAAGAGTTAATCGGACAAACTCCGATTGTTCAATTACATGATTCCCGTATTCCAACCGGGATTGAAGTATATGCCAAGCTGGAGTTTATGAATCCGGGTGGCAGTGTGAAGGATCGCTTGGGTATGGCATTAATTGCAGAGGGGGAGCGAACAGGGAAGCTGCAACCAGGTGGGACCATTATCGAACCTACTGCAGGAAATACGGGAATTGGAGTGGCATTAGCGGCTGTAGGGACTGGATATCGAGTTATGTTTGTGGTTCCAGAGAAGTTTTCTCAAGAAAAACAAGAGTTAATGAGAGCATTGGGAGCAGAAGTTGTCAATACACCGACAGAAGAGGGAATTAAGGGAGCGATTCGCAAGTGTCAAGAATTAGCAGAGGAGATTCCAGGCTCTTATGTGCCCCAACAGTTTGCGAATCCAGCTAATCCAAAAATTCATTATGGGACGACAGGCCCTGAGATCTGGGAGCAACTGGATAACAAAGTAGATATTATCGTAGCTGGAGCGGGTTCAGCAGGAACCTTTGTCGGGGTCGCGAAGTATCTAAAAGAAAAAGACCCGAAAGTGAAAGCGGTTATTGTAGAACCAGAGGGCTCTATTTTAGGTGGGGGAGAAGCAGGTTCTCATAAGGCAGAGGGAATTGGATTAGAATTTATACCGCCTTATTTTGAACATGATTTAGTTGATCAAATATATACAGTAGATGATGTGGATTCTTTCGGGCTGGTGGCAGACTTAGCACGTGAGCAGGGATTACTGGTAGGGAGTTCGTCAGGAGCTGCTTATTATGCTGCATTGGAAGAGGCGAAGAAGGCAGTGCTAGGGACGAGGATTGTTGTGATATTTCCAGATGGTTCGGATCGATATTTAAGTAAAAAAATCTATCAAGGTGGGGTGTAAGTGAGATGAAAATGGATACAAAATTAATTCACGGTGGGATTTTTGGAGATGAACATACTGGGGCTGTCAGTGTTCCGATTTATCAAGTGTCCACTTATAAACAAGATGGAGTAGGAAATCATAAAGGATTTGAATACTCTCGGACAGGCAATCCAACGCGTCATGCGCTTGAGGTATTCATTGCAGACTTGGAAAATGGAACTCGTGGATTTGCATTTTCATCAGGTATGGCAGCGATTTCATCAATTGTTAGTTTATTTAGTCAAGGAGATCATCTAGTAGTTGGGGATGATATCTACGGCGGCACATATCGTGTATTAAGCAAAGTCTTTAACCGGTTTGGAATTGAAAGTACGTTAGTAGACACAAGTGTACTATCTAATGTAGAAGCGGCGATTCGTCCTAATACGAAAGCGATCTATATGGAAACGCCAAGTAATCCATTACTAAAAGTGACTGATATAAAAGGACTTGCAGCCATTGCCAAAAAATATAATTTGTTTAGTATCGTGGATAATACGTTTCTAACTCCTTACTGGCAAAATCCACTTGATTTAGGCGCCGATATGGTTCTTCATAGTGCTACGAAATACTTAGGTGGACATAGCGATGTGGTTGCTGGTTTAGTGGCAGTAAAAGATGAAGAACTAGGTGAGCAGTTGCATTTTGTCCAAAATTCAATCGGGGCGGTACTGGGACCACAGGATTCGTGGCTGCTTATCAGAGGATTGAAGACACTTGGATTACGGATGAAAGCGCATGAAGAGAATGCGCTTCAATTAGCAAAGTGGCTCTCCAAGCATGATCAAGTAAGTAAGGTTTATTATCCCGGACTTGAAACCCATACAGGACATGAAATAGCTAGTATGCAGGCAAGAGGATATGGTGGGATTATCTCCTTTGATGTAGGAAGCGAAGAGCGGGCGAATCAAATTTTAAGTAAAACGAAATATTTTACTTTAGCTGAGAGTTTAGGAGCAGTGGAAAGCTTGATTTCGGTACCTGCTCGTATGACTCACGCATCGATTCCAGCAGAAAGGCGTGCTGAACTAGGGATTACAGACGGTCTCATTCGGATTAGTGTTGGAGTAGAGGATGTAGAAGATTTGATCCAAGATTTAGCACAAGCAATGGAAGTGACTGCGGGGAGTAATGTGTGAATGATACGTCCATAGTCGAGGTTCTGGTGTACGGGACTAAAGAAAATTGCTCCAGCTGCGTTACCTTACCTTCTGCTGTCGAAACAGCTAGTTGGCTAGAAGCGGCTTTGCTAAGAAAATTTGGAGGACAGGTAAAAGTCCGTTATATCGATATCTGTGCTCCTGAAAACGAGATAGATCAGGTGTTTTCTAACCGTATTATCGAGGAGAATCTATGGTATCCCATTGTGGTGATTCAAGGTGAGATTCTCGCGGAGGGGAATCCGAAATTAAGGGCATTGTATCAATATATTGAGGATCTAGGTGTAAAACCGATTTGAAGAGTGAAAGGGTAGAGGACTGTGCGGCCACTCATTGAGTTTTGTGTAAACAACGTAACTCCAGAGTTAGCAGAAGTGAAAAAGAAGCTCGAAACGAACCTCGATTATGATGTGCTGGATTATGGATGTTTAGGGTATTGTGGAATTTGTGCCACACAGCCTTATGCCCTAGTTAACGGTGATATGATCAAAGCTGATACAGCCGAGGAGCTACTCATTGCTATTTATAAGGCAATTGATGAGATGGAGATTCGTTTTTAGGAATCAAAAAAGAGGAGATGGTTATCGTAACCATTTCCTCTTTTTATGAAAACAATCGTTCTACTTCTTCATTGCAGGTTCGAATACTTTAATTTCATTATAGAATGTATCGCGCTCGACTGGAATTCGATCTGCACCTTGAATCAGCCAGACAAGTTCATCACGGGTCAATGCACTCTGAGTAAGGGCTCCGACGGCATGACTAATTCGTTCTTCCACTAGAGTCCCATGGATATCGGAAACTCCATAATGCATGGATAGCTGAGTAAGCTGTGTGCCGATATTGATCCAGTAGGCCTTCACGTGTGGGAAGTTGTCCAACATGAGGCGGCTAATGGCTAGAGTACGCATATCGTCCATTGCAGATGTTCGGCGACGAATTCCTGCGTTGATGCTACGTGGCTGCATAGCAAGTGGGATAAATACAAGATAACCGTTGGTTTCGTCTTGTAATTCACGAACTCGCATCATGTGGATGAGGCGCTCTTCCTTCGTCTCGATGGATCCGTATAACATGGTAGCATGCGTTTTTAGTCCGAGGTTATGGGCAATATGGTGCGCTTCTAACCATTCATCGGTGCTTGCTTTATCGGGACTCATTTTTTCTCGATACCGCTCGGTAAGAATTTCCGCTCCGCCACCAGGCATGGTATCTAGACCGGCGTTTATAAGAGCACGTAGAACTTCCTCAGGTGATTGTCCGCTAATCTTCGCGAAAAATTGAATTTCCGCCCCTGTATATGCCTTTATGGTTACATTTGGATAATTCTTTTTTAAAATCGAGATGGTATCGAGATAGTAATCAAATGGGACTTTATGGTTGTGCCCACCTACTATATGAAACTCACGAATATTGTCTGTCATTCGGTGTCCGACATATTCTAATAGTTCCTCAGGAGACATCGTATAGGCGCCCTCTTCTCCTGGGTCACGGCGGAACCCACAAAACGAACATTTTGCTTCACATACGTTCGTAGGATTAATATACATATTTTGAATAAAGTACACCTTTTTACCATTACGGCTCAGGTTTACTTCATTAGCTAACTGTGCGATCGAGAGCAGATCTGGCGTTTCATATAAGTACAAACCATCTTGTAGAGTTAAACGCTCACCATGGCGTACTTTTTCTGTGATTTCCTGGAATCGGGTATCCATTTTGACCTCTTCCCCTCTCAAGTCATAAAAAATAAGACGAAACATGCTATGATATTGATGAGCTCGATAACGATTTTCGACTTTGAAAGATGACCTCATTCTAACATAATCGAACGAAAGATGTAATTGGTATCGAAGAAAGAGGGAATTTGGTCAGCTACTACCTTTCGTGTCAGTGTTTGTCTACATCAATCATACAGAAAATAACAATTTAGAAAAAAATGTAAAAAAGTGGTTCCGTTTTGTCGGAGGAATGGTGTATACTAGAAAATGGTAGATAGTCCACTTTTAGAAGTATAAAGGGGGGGTTTCCGTTGTTGAAGCGGAAACTAGAGGAGAAGATTGAGGTCGTTAGACTGAAGATGGAAGACACAGCCAAAATAATGGGAATAGGTCACCCAATTGTTTATCAGTTAAGTGTTGAGCTTGATCAACTTCATAACGAATGGCATCGCATGTGCGGAGGTAAGAAGAAAAATATCTACAAAATTCGCAAAAATCATATTCATGTGAAAGAGTGTTCAGCCATCGAAATGTATCAATATGTAGGCTAATTCTTTGTAAGTAGCTTGAATTGTTCGCCTCCTGAGAAGTATACTTGATTTACGGGAGGGTGAATTCCAATGATTGAATTAACAGAGGAAGCTGTACTTAAAGTCAAAGAAATGTTAACTGATACAGATAATCCAGAGCAACAATTCTTGCGTGTAGGTGTTACCCAAGGCGGTTGCAGTGGTCTTTCATATAGTTTGGGTTTTGATGAACAGCAAAATCCAGGTGATACGGTACTCGATCTACATGGGGTGAAAGTAATTATCGATGAAACGAGTCGCCCCATTCTTGCTGGCACCGTTATCGATTATAAAGAGTCCATGATGGGTGGCGGTTTTAGCATTGAAAATCCTAATGCCATCGCAAACTGTGGCTGTGGTTCATCGTTCCGAACGGCAACAGAGGCTGGAAAACCAGGAGATTGCTAATAAAAATGAGAAAAAGTCTTCTTTCAGAAGTGGTCATCTGAAAGAAGACTTTTTCCTTGTTACTAAGGGTTATTCTCCACGCTCGGAGACGATATCAATCATGGTATAACCACATGTAGGACAGTATAGTTGATGAGGACATTGGTGATTCTCTAGGTCAGAGAATCCATTTGTCATTTTCATCTGGTCGATTTCTTCGTAAGGGCTATAGTTGCCCATTAGGAAGGAAATGGGTCCATAGTCGATTAGTAAAGTGGTGCAGGTGGGGCACGTTTCGGAAATTTGATTGGTAAATCCGTTGCAGAGTGGGCACATATAGGACACGTTTTGGAACCTACCTTATCTTAGAAGAAGATGATATGTAGTAGGCTTCCAAAATGATGTGGATTCATACATGTCAAGATGATATCAGTTTACAGTGGATGTAAGCCTATTTATGGACTATATCTAAAACGACATACTCGAACTATGTCCCGGTTGCACTTTTGCCGCAGGGTCAATGTATCGTTTCGCATGATTAATTGCGGTTGGTGCTTCACCGAATCCGACTGCAATTAACTTCACTTTCCCTGGATAATGCGCGATATCCCCAGCTGCATAGATGCCCGAGATATTGGTCTCCATACTGGAATTAACTAGGATTCCGCCATTTTCTACTTGTAGGCCCCAGTTTGCAATAGGTCCCAATGAGGAAACGAAACCATAACTTATAATAAGAGCATCTGCATGGACTTCTTCTGTGATCCCTAGTTTCTGGTTGCTGAGTGTTATGGAAGTAATTTGGCTCCCACCATGTAACTTTGTAATTTCTCGTGGTGTAATGACCTGTACAGAGGACTGCTCAAGGAGTTCGACACTATGTTCATGAGCGCGGAATTTATCTCGACGGTGGACCAACGTAACACTTTTGGCAACGGGTTCGAGCATAAGGGCCCAGTCTAAGGCTGAGTCCCCGCCGCCCGCGATGACTACGTCTAGTCCTGTAAAGCGTGAAACATCGTTTACAAAGTAAAAAAGATTTGCTTGCTCGAATCGAGTTGCATTCGGGAGTGAAATGCGTCTTGGTTCAAAAGCACCACAGCCGGCTGTAATGATGATAGATTTGGAATAATGTGTTTGCTTGTTGGTGACGATCTCAAATAATTGTTCGTCTCTCTTATGAACTTCCATTACTTTCTCATCTAGACAATATTCAGGTTTGAATATAGAGGACTGTTCTATTAACTGATCGACAAGTTCTTGCGCTGTCACTTTTGGAAACCCAGCTACATCATAAATGTACTTATCTGGATAAAGAGTCGATAACTGTCCACCTAGTTGAGGCATGCTTTCGATTACTTTGACCGAAGATTTTCGCATTCCGGCATAAAAGGCAGCAAATAGTCCAGTAGGCCCTCCGCCAATAATCGTAATATCTGTAGGAATCAAGGATTTTTCCTCCAAGGGTTAATTGATTTGGAATATAAAAAAAACTTAGAAACATTATACCAGAAAATGAACGGTTTTTCTTACTTATTTCTGTATCGGATAGATAAAACGCATAACATTTTAAAATAATCTTTTCATGGCTATAAAACAAAATAACGGACACAATATATACAAAATCCCTTGCCAAATGTCTAAAGAGGTCATATGATAAGGTTTGGTATAGTATAAGGAACTCGTTGTTGGGCCTACATTTCGTAGTTTGTGAGAGAATAAACATATTTTGGTATGTGTAATAAGTAAATGGATGTGATGAATAGTGGCAACACCTAAGATTCTGGTTCTAGGCGCAGGTTACGGCGGTCTTATGACTGTGAAGGGTTTAACGAGAAGCCTTGGAGCTTCTGATGCTGAGATTACATTGGTGAATCAAAACCCTTATCATTACTTTACTACCGAGTTGCATAAACCTGCAGCTGGTACGGCTCATCATGATCACGCACGTGTAAACATTGCTTCCGTGATCAATACAAACCGTATAAACTTTGTCGTAGATCGTGTAACTTCGATCAATCCAAGTGAAAATAAGGTTTATTTGGAAAATCATACCTTGGATTACGATCACTTAGTGATTGGGCTAGGAAGTGCCCCAGAGACATTTGGAATCAAAGGTCTTTTGGAGAATGCCTTCTTTATCCGCAACATTGATAGTGTGCGCATGATCCGTGAGCATATGGAATATATGTTTGCTCGCTATAAAAATGATCCAAAAGAAGAGTATCTTACGATTGTAGTGGGTGGCGCAGGATTTACAGGGATTGAGTATGTGGGTGAGTTGGTAGATCGACTTCCAGAACTCTGCCGTGAATACGATCTTCCACAAGAAAAGCTACGGATTGTAAATATTGAAGCAGCACCCACTGTCTTACCTGGTTTTGATCAAGCGCTTATTGACTATGCTGTAGAATACCTAAAAGGAAAAGGTGTAGAATTCTACCTTGGCGTACCGATTGAAGAGTGTACAAAAGATGGAGTTGTTTTAAAAGGCGGAGAAGAGATTAAGTCGTCTACTGTCGTCTGGACTGGCGGAGTTCGTGGTAACAAGCTGGTTGAGGAATCAGGCATTGAGACCATGCGTGGCCGTGTGAAAGTAGATGAAAATCTACGTGCTCCAGGTCATGATAACATCTATGTGTTAGGCGATAGCTCATTAGTCATTCCAAAAGAAGGCGAGCGTCCGTACCCTCCAACTGCACAGATTTCTACTCAACAAGGCCAATACCTTGGTAAGCACTTGCCTCAATTAATGAGAGGGGAAAGTGTTCACGCATTCCAATATGCACCTAAGGGAACGGTTGCTTCTTTAGGGAATCGTGTAGCAATTGGAGTTGTGGGGTCCAAAAAATTATTCGGTGGTTCGGCGAGCTTTATGAAGAAACTAATCGATCTTCGTTGGTTGTTTCTATTAGGTGGAATTTCACTTGTTCTTCGTAAAGGGAAACTATAGGTAAACAAAGTAAAAGCACTCTCCGCGATGGAAGAGTGCTTTTACTTTGTTTATTATTTATAAAGTGTTTAATGCATTCATAACATCAGCGTGTGAGATACAAGTAAACATCGGTACATCACGCAATGTGTAGCGGCTTGCCTCAGTTTCACGTAGGTCTTGCACTAATTGTAAGAAGTCTTTTGGATCATCAGTCTCAAACGCCACGACAAACTCGTGATCGTCAATCCCGAAGCTATAAGTCGTATTTAGTTTAACCGACGGATAACGGCCCCCTACTTGAATATGCTCATCCATCATCCCTTGGCGGGCTGGGAAGGAGAGTTGATACCAATCGCGCGTCTTAATAAAAGGATAAACAAATAAGTATTTGGATTGCCCTGGAATGATATGGGTACGTGGGTTCTGATGTTCAGGGTCCATTTTATCTACATAAACACTACGTTTGGTAATGGATAGATACGAATACGTAATGGTTAAATATTTCCCTAGACCCGTATGCATGAGTTCGGAGGTCATTTTTTGGAATGTCTCTAACTCACTTGCAATTCTCCAAAGCATTAATTCTGCATCGGGCCGAATTCCTACCATCGAATAAGAGAGAATAAAATTCCCTTTCATTCCTTGATATTCTTTTACAACGGCTGCGAATTCTGCCTTCCCTTGCTCTTGATCTTCTTGCGAGAGACGACGCCAAGCAGGATCTACTTTAAAGAAAGAGAAATTTACATATTGGGTTGGTAACTGTGGACGTGGGGTCCCTTCAGCAGAAGATGGAGCGGATCCAGGACGCCCTGCAAAAGATGGTCTACCTTGTTGTGGTCTCATTCTTCATTCCTCACTTTTTGAGTAGCCTATTTGTTCAACTATGAACAAGATCATCCTTATTGTGCCAAAGAAACTACCAAAACGCAAACGTTTTAGAGTTGACCCATAGAATGAGGTTGAGTAAGATAGAGTTGGTTTTGTTATTAAGCTTGGAACGGAGGATTAGTAGATGAACTATGCAGACTTGCCCCTTTCAGTGCCACAACTAGCCGTTTCTATTATTCTGTTACTTGTTTTCTTCTTTGGGATTGGCTTTATTTTAAATATGATTCTTAAAACGACTTGGCTACCCATTATCGTGTACGTAGGGTTTGTTGCTTATATTGCACTTCAAATGAAACAAATACATGTAGTGGATGTCTCATGGTTACTGGCCGGACTTGTAGGTGCTGTTGCCAGTGGATGGACCATTCAAACATTACGAGTCAAGGGGTATAAGATGTTTTAATAGAATCAGCATACATGGAAACCAAAAACAGCCCAGGCCTTGTTACGCTAACAAGACGTGAGCTGTTTTTGGTTTTCCTTTTTAATACCAAACCATGTACATGATCAAGGCTACAAAAATCCCGAACCAAGCACCTACAAATACTTCGATCGGCTTGTGTCCTAAGATTTCCTTTAGCCGATTTCGATGTTCCAAATTTAACTTGGACGTTCGAATTTCATGGAGTAAGGCCGTGAAGTCGTCAATAAGTTGATTGATAGCCTGGGCTTGCATACCTGCTTGCCTGCGAACCCCAGTCGCATCATACATGACAATGATTCCAATAATGGTGGCAATGGCAAAAGAAGTTGTATCAAATCCTTGTGTTATCCCGATTGCTGTTGCCAGTGAGGTTACTGCTGAGGTGTGTCCGCTAGGCATTCCCCCCGAGAGATAGAACCATCTCCAATTCCACTTTCGATGTAGGGAGAAATTCCATAGGACTTTTACGAACTGGGCCAAGAAAATGGCAGTAACAGAAGTCCATAGGCAAAAATTATCGAAGAGAGCAAACAATGTAATATCCCCCTTTCCCTTCGATGTAAGTTACCTAAGAGTTTATTTCAAGGTTTACTTGGTTTTATCAACATATACTTGATAAGCTTTTAGTTCCGTTTTAATTTGATTCTCTAATTGGCCTATCAGTTTATTTAATTTATCATATTCTTCCTTCATGCTCTTTTGAGTGCTCAGCTTTCCTTGGCTGAGCTCAAGGTAAAGGGCATGTTCTTGCTTTAATATAAGTTCGCTTTGCTGATAGACCTGCTCTCTTAGACTCGTAGTCTCCTCTAATTGGGAGATGAGTTCAGAAGCAGAGGCCCGATAACCAGATGGGAGATCGTTCAGTTGTTGCTTTAACTCTGGAAAGATGGCTTTACTTTTTGTAAGCTCTGCTTTTTGAAGCTCCGTTGTTTTCTGTTGTTCCTCAATTAATTTAACGATTTGATTCAGTGCATCTTTATTGTCTTCAATTGCAGGTTTTAAAGCAAGAACCATGTCCTTTTCTTTTTTAAAGCTTTCCGAAGACTTAGCAGATAATTCCCCATACTTTAGATTATGATTTTGTACTTGAGTAATCTTTTTATTAAACTCACCTACAGCTCCATTATGTAGAAAGAGCATATATCCGATAGCTAAAACGACAGCGCCTACCCCGATCACTATTGATAAAAAGGGTAATTTTTTTTTGAAATCGAATTTTCTATTCTCAAACTTAGATTTTCTGCTCATTATAAAACCTTCTTTTCTATTAATATGATCTATAAATTATATACGATACTTTTTTCTCATTTGGATGGATTTGAGGCATGAAAGTGAATTTTTCATCCTATATACACAATATAATATCCATATTCGCGAAAGTAATGAATCCTTATCGAATGATAATGACAAATTTATGCAAATGAATGCTTCTTCATGAATGGGTAATATGGTTAAATATGAATTGGATACATACCAGCTACAACATAAGTGGATATGGATTGGAAAAGTATATGCATTGATATATAGGTAATGGAAACGTTTGCATAATAGAGGTAAGAAATTTTACAAAAAAAACCTGTATACAACAAATATAAATAAATATAAAATCATGCTAGTACTTATGAAATGACATAAATTTGACACTATCATTTATTTTGACATTATCTTCTATAAAGGGGAATCGAATCATGATGGAGACAACTCAGAACGGTCTCAAACGTTCCATGAAAAGCCGTCACTTGTTTATGATTGCACTTGGCGGAGTACTGGGAACAGGTTTCTTTAATATGTCAGGGTATGCCATTCAAACAGCTGGTCCACTTGGATCCGTACTGGCATATCTCATTGGCGGACTCATTATGTATTTTGTGATGCTATGCTTAGGTGAATTATCAGTAGCGATGCCCACGGCTGGCTCCTTTCAAGAGTACTCCACCCGTTTCATTGGTCCATCTCATGGCTTCGTCGTAGGCTGGCTATACTGGTTAGGATGGGCGGCAACAGTAGCCCTAGAGCTTGTTATGATTGGTGGGGCTATGCAACGTTGGTTCCCAGCTGTCGACCTTGAGATATGGGCTGTTTTATTTGGATCAGTTATGTTCTTAGTAAATGCATTCTCAGGACGCAGTTTTGCCGAAGCAGAGTTTTGGTTTGCAAGTATTAAGATTTCTGCGGTGGTATTGTTTATTCTCATTGGTGGAGCGGCGATATTTGGTTTGATCGATATAAAAAGTGCAAGCTCGGCCCCATTATTCTCTAATTTTACAAAAGATGGATTATTCCCAACTGGGATTGGTTCTATCTTCATTACGATGCTTGCAGTAAACTTTGCCTTCCAAGGAACAGAGTTAGTCGGAGTGGCAGCAGGAGAATCGAAAGATCCAGAGCGTGTGATCCCACGCGCGATTCGTCAAACTGTATGGCGCACCATCTTATTCTTTGGCCTTGCAATGACCGTACTAAATGCTATCGTACCCTTTAAGCAAGCGGGCGTACTCGAAAGTCCATTTGTTTTTGCCCTCGAACAAGTAGGTGTTCCTTATGCCGCAGACATTATGAATGCAGTCGTATTAATTGCTCTACTTTCCGTAGCGAACTCAGGGTTATATGCAGCGAGCCGTATGCTCTACTCTCTATCCCATAATAAAATGGCTCCCAAAGCACTTGGAAAGGTGAATGCCAAAGGAACGCCATTTATCGCTCTACTCATCAGCTTTGCAGTAGCATGTCTTTCATTCTTAACGAAATATTTTCCAGCTATTAAAGTGTATGAAAGCCTGATGAATATCGCGGGTATGACCGCTATTCTCTCTTGGATCATGATTTGTGCATCCCAATTCTTTTTCCGCCGTAAATATCTTGCACAAGGTGGAAAAGTAGAGGATCTAAAATATCGTACACCGTTATATCCGTTTGTACCGATCTTCGGCTTCATTTGTTGTGTAGTAGTATTTGTAAGTAACTGGTTTGATGATGCTACCAAAATCTACGTGCAATATGGTGTGCCTGCGGTGCTGGCGATGTACCTTGTTTACTTCTTGTTTATGAGGAAGAATGGCGAGGAAATCAAGAAGCAGAAAGCGGATTTCATGTCGATTATCAATATAAAGAGAAAAGAAAAGGCTTAATTCAATGGGATGGATAAAGCTCTGCTGGTAGTGAATAATATATATCGATAAACAAAGGGAGTTCTCCATACGGAGGCTCTTTTTTATGTTTGTGATGAGGCTTCATTGGAGAAGATTTAGAGGAAGAGATTCGATTAGGAGGATGAAAGGCATGAGAAAGAAGTGGACAATTAGTTTCCTCGCATTCGCGTTATCGCTATCGATTACAATAGATGTGTTTGCAGCAACATCCTTTGTTGGGGATACACACCATGGTTCCTGGTATTCTGATAATCCAGAGAATCAGGCGGCATTTGGACCTATGAATACAATGTACTCAAAGTTGCGTTGGAATATCTATAAAAATGATCCTAGTAGTTCTGCGGGGCTCTGCATGGAGGTGCAGCAACAAAAAAACGGTGTTTGGTATGATACAAAGGATAAAAAATGTGGGACAAACATTACGATCACCCATAGAGCGTACCAAGATACTCAATACAGGATTAAAGTAACCCCTTCTTTTGGAGGTACTCAATTTCAAGGTTCAGTAGAAGGGGTTAGGTAGTTATGTTATCCCGTGTTTTTGGGAAATAGATATAAAACTGAATGGTGCTATCGAATAGTCGGACCCCATACTCTATTTGATGACGTTGTAAAATCGATTGAACGATTGCCAAACCAAGCCCCGTTCCGAATTTATCTTTGTTGCGAGAGAATTCACCTACATAAAAAGGTTCCCAGATTCGGGTGATATCCGTTGAATTTGGCAGGCTGGTTTGATTTTCTACTGTGAAAAGGACATCATCATTTATTTCATCCATGTTGATGTGAATCGTTGGTCCTTCTGTGTATTTGATCGCATTGCTTATTAGATTATTTAACACTTTCTCGATTTTACTAGGATCAGCATATATTCGAATAGATGGATGTATTTTTGTGTGGATATCTAGACCAATTTGTTTTTGGTTCATTTCAATCTGATATTTTTCCAAACAAGAGTGAACAAGTGGGATCAAGTTAAAATCTGTCTTTTTTAGTTCTTCCCGCTCCACTCTTGAAAACTCTAATAACTCATCAATCAAGGAAGATACGTTATCGATCTGTCTTATAATCGTCGGTAGATATGTACCATCGTCCAGCCCATCTTGAATTCCTACAGAATATGCTTTCATTAAAGCCAAAGGAGTTTTCAGTTCATGCGTAATATCAGACATAAACCGTTTTAGATTTTGGTTTTTCTTTTTCAAGCCTTCGTGGGCTATTTTTAATTCATCACTCATTTTATTAATACTATCAGCTAATTCTTCTATCTCATCATTGGTTTTTATATTTACTTTTTTGAAGTCGAGCTGAGAAATATCTTGCGAAATATCCGTTAATACCTTTAAAGGATTTGTAATTTTGCGTGACCATATCCAAACTAAAAAGAGAAGTATAGACATCGCAAATCCAAAAGTATAAATCATAAATGTATTAATTACCTCAGCTGCTTCACGAAAATGAACGATCGAAACACCCACAACCATAATCAAGTTGTCTTTCTCGATCAGGCTTGTCGAAAAGCTCGACTTGAGCTTTCCTTGATCATACAATACATATTGGTTTTGTCCTTCCCTTACTTGTTGTAAGGTATCCTTAGTAATCCAAAATCGATTTAGACTGATTTTTTTCTTGGCTAGCTTCTCACGTAGCTGCCAATTCAGATCATCTTCATTATCTAGAATCTTTTCATATACAATCGTTACATTGTATTTCTCTTCTAGGTTTCGAACGAATACCTCTAAATTTGGAGTAGGAGTTGTTTCTATTTCGTGTGCAACGGCTTGTAATTCTTTTTTTATTTGGTATTGATAGTACCGGGGTAGGAGAAAGTAGTTAGTCAGCATAGACAGCGTAAAAAGGAAAAGAATCGAAACAGAAATGGCGATAGCTAATTTTCTTCCAAGTTTATTCATCTACATTCTCCAAACTATACCCTAAACCTCGATGCGTTTTAATGAGATTTGAGCCGATTTTTTCTCGTAATCTTCTTACATGTGTATCAACTGTTCGCTCATCCCCTACATAATCCATTCCCCATACGAGATCTAATAGATCTTTTCGAGTCAAGATCTTCCCCTTGTTTCGTAGAAAGCAACTCACTAAATCTAATTCTTTCTTCGTTGCTTGTACATCTTGCTCACTTCTATATATTTTCTTTGCCTGGAAATCAATTTTTATATCTCCAAGGTATGCTACTTTATCTTCTTGCATTAGCTTCTTAGCTCTCATCAATAGGACCCCAGGATGAAATGGTTTCTTTATGTAGTCATCTGCTCCCATATTTAATGCTAGTAACTCGTCTTCATCTTCACTTTTTGCGGTTAGCATTAAAACTTTCACATGACTATTCTTCTTAATCTCTTTACATATACTTAAACCACTAACGTGTGGCATCATCCAATCTAAAACAACTAAGTCAATCTTGTTACTGTAAAAAAGGTCGAGTGCCTGCTCTCCATCTTCAGCGAGAAACACAGAGTATCCTTCACGTTCGAAGTAAGCTTTTAGGATTTTTAACATGTCTTTTTCATCATCTACAATTAAAACGTTCATAGTCCCTCCGTGGTATTTACTAGTTTCTAAGAAGTGTATCCGAATCGAGAAGGCAGAATACTACCCCTGGAACTGGTAATTCCCCCGAGATTAACTAACGTCATAAGCCATGCTGATGAGGTGCTTTGCTCTTTCGATATCTGCATCACTTGTGATGGCAACTTCCAAGTTCCCAGTACCAAAATGTCCTATGTTCCTGACATCACGAGTAAAGCCGTTTTCCAACGTAACTTGATCCGGATTTACTTTTACATATAGCAATATTCGGCCTGTTTGTGGATGTATTTCAAGGCATACAAAGTTTTTAATCCGCTTAAATGCGATGTAATGCTTTAGAATTTTGATTTGTACATCATCGCCTAGGGCCATCATATAGGCTTTTAATGCTTCATATCTATCGGTAATTTGCGTATTGGCTTGTTCCAAATAATCGGAAACGGTTTTTACTTTTACACTAACATTACGTTGATTTTCTGTCTGTTCGTTGATATGCATGGTTTGTGCAGTGGTTGCGTTCACTAATTCAAGCAATAGTAGTCCTTCATCGTAATACTTATAAACATATAGTTCGATGTTCCGATGAATCTGTTCGACTGCATGACGATCAAATTTAGTAAAGCCACCTGCTATACATAATAAGCGTGGACTGCTCCACTCTATAGCATTCGATACTTCAATGCCATATGTACGCATAACCATTAACTCAAATTCTGCTTTATGATCGAGTAGCCAATCAAGATAAAAAAGTCCTTGTGTGACAACGTTTTCATTTACAGCTCGCTTATATTCGATAATGACAGGTGAATTATTTTCGTCAATGCCTAACGTATCGATTCGGCCTGCATGTTTTTTGCCCGTATTGTATTCGGTAGCAAGAAATCGTACGCCTAAAAATGTTTCTAAATGTTGCTCCAGTATATTTTGTAATGATTTCTCAACCGTAACGGATCGTCCTGCTAGTTCTTCCGCAGAGTCATCGTAAATGCGGAACAGCTTAATATCGCTCAACTATATTCCCTCCTGATCATAAATAGTATATCATTCTTAACTATTATAATCTTCCCTCTATAGCGCATTGATTACAACTCCTTAATAACCCCCATTGTTTTGAATGTGAAAGATTCATAGAGATTTTGTTGACATAGAATGAAATGTGATGTTATTATCAATAAAGTAGTTCGCATGAGCGAATGATTATCTAAAATGATATGCCGAAGTGGCGGAATGGCAGACGCGCGCGACTCAAAATCGCGTTCCGCGAGGAGTGTGGGTTCGAGTCCCACCTTCGGTACCAGAAACCGTTAAAAGACGAGGGGTTCACCGATTTGGGGACGCTTTTTTTGTGTGTTTTTTCGCAAAAATGATCGTGCGAAAGAGAAAGGCGCAGTTGACGGTATGAATTGTCCTTTGGTTCAAACTAGGGGGCATTTTTTTATGTCAAGACGTTCGAATAATCTTTCAAGTACTGTGCATCTCTAATCATCAGTGGAGCAAATTGAGTCTTTCGAAGTGCTGTTAAAATCGTTCCTCCGAGACGGAAGGATTCGGAATTTAAGCGAACACACAATCAAGTATTACCGTATTGAACTGGCTAAGTTCCTAAAGAGACTGCGGATGGATTCGTCACCATCAGAGATGTAAAAGGGATCAAGGAAAGGAATGGTCCTATCCAACGTACAATGAAAAAACAATTGTCACTGTATTTGAAAATCAGAGGGCAATTAGACATGATTTTCTATTTGTCACTATCGATAACGACCCTATCTGAGATGAATCTCATACAGTGGAAGTTCTTAAAGAATTGGCTAAGAGACTAGATGATAAAGGAGTACAGAGAATCAAATATCATAACATTGTAGCGGGTGATGAATGACATCTGACTTTATCAAATTAAAAAAGTAATCCGATTAAGAACATGTGATTAAATTGATTTAATAATATATCTATTTAGGAATTATATTACAAATAACTCATGAAATCATTATTGAATTAAATGTTTTTATATACTAAAATACATTCAACCTATAAGTAAATCTATCTAGGAAGAAGGGTAAACCGTGGAAAAATCAAATTTTCCTGTTTGTACGAAGATCGCAATTATTGGTGGTGGGGCATCCGGTGTTGCGCTCTTAAAAAAATTGATAGATTCTTTAATAGATAATATGGATTCAAAAATCGAAATATCAATATTTGAAAAAAATGATAGTTTAGGTCCTGGTTTAGCATATCAAGATGATGTATTAACTTCTTTAATAAATAGGGATGCCAAGTTAATGTCCATCGACTCTGATAACCCTCGAGATTTCATTGAGTGGGTTTCTAATATCCTTCATTTGAACGAAGAGATAAAAACCACTTTTCTACCGAGAGCCTTATTTGGAATGTACTTACAAGAGTCACTACGTGGAATCGTTCAAATCGCAAAGAGGAAAGGGATAAAACTCCATATCTCAAAAAATGAGATCATTGAAATCACAAAAATAAAACAACAATATATGTTAAAAACAAGAGATAGGGAGTTTATGATTTTTGATCAAGTAGCTATATGTATTGGTAATACTCTATCGCAAGATCCATTTCAACTTAGAGGACAAAATCATTACATTCAAAATCCATACCCTCTTCGAGAAAAGCTGGAGAATATTCCAACTAATTCATGAGTTGGAATTATAGGTTCAGGACTTACTGCTGTCGATATCGTTTTAGCATTACGGAAACAAGATCATAATGCTTCTATCTCTCTTCTTTCTAGAAACGGAGAATTACCACGAGTTAGAGGGATTACTCGACCTGTTAAATTACAAGTTTTAACTAGAGAAAATTTACAAAAGCATCATAGTCTTTCGCTAATCCAATTGACTAAATTAGTTAAACAAGAGTTCGAATCTCACAACTTGAATTGGAGAGAATTGTTTAGAGAGAACGAAACTAATTCTGTAGATCAGTTGCGCGAGGAAATTCTAACCTCCAATGAGTTTAATCTTACTCAAAGTCTTTTGATAGCTTTAAATGAATCGATAGAGAACATGTGGAATTCCCTTTCTCTCTACGATCAACATACATTTATTAGAAAGTACCATCGTCGATTTATGAACTTACGCAATCCAATGCCTCCAGCTAGTGCTAAAAAGATGCTTTTATTATTTGAAACAGGAAAATTAGAAATATGTTCAGGTCTTCAACATCTCAACTATTATCAAGATGAAACTTTCTATGCCTTGTTTAAAAATGGACTAGAATGTGAATTTGATTGGATCATTAATGCTACTGGAGCTAGTCGATTTATAAATAGTGAAAGTCGTACATCCTTGATCGGCTCCATGTTGAATAACCGATTAGCAAAAGAACATCCTATGGGGGGAATAGAGGTAGAGTTTGATTCTTTACAAGTTATTGGGAAGACTGGACAACTAAATCATCATCTATATGCACTAGGACATCTGACTTCTGGAACTTATTACTATACAAGTTCGTTAGAGATAATATCTAAACAAGCAAAGAAGATTGTTGGTCACATGGTGGGAAATCTAACAAAGGAACCTATTTTACTATGACAACCAAAAAAGAGGGAATTATCATCATTAGTCTACTTATTACTTTAGTTTGCCTTCCACAAGCATCAATAGGATTGTATTTACCTTCTCTACCTCATATGATTCAGGAATTTCACGCTCAAGCATCTGACCTTCAACTAACAATAAGTATTTACATGATAGGGTATTCCTGCTCGATGTTAATTTGCGGAACATTATCTGATCGCTGGGGAAGAAAACCTGTAATCATAGGCGGATTAATCATCTATGTTATAGCTACTGTTATTTGTTTAAGTAGTTCTTCTATTACTATTATAATATTAGGAAGGTTCCTTCAAGCTTTGGGTGGTTGTTGTGGGACTGTCGTGGCTCGTGTTATTGCCAAAGATATTTTTCCAGAGAAAATACAAGTGACTGTTTTAACCTACCTGTCTACAGCAATAGCACTTACTCCTGCCATAGCTCCTATTCTGGGCGGTTGGTTAGAGAGTCAATTTGGATGGAGAATGGCTTTTTGGACTTTGCTTGTTTTTGCATCCTTAATTTTAGTTATGGTTCTCTGTATACTCCCCGAAACAAACAAGACGTTAAAACAAGATGCATTTCAACTAAAAGTATTATGTGGGCAATATAAACGATTACTTTCCCACAGGCATTTTATTGGTTACAGTCTTGCAATCAGTCTTGCATGGTGTGCATATTATAGCTTTATTCAGACCTCTTCATTTGTATTTCAACAAATTTATCATGTAAGTCCAATTCAATATGGTTGGATTTATGCCACTATTATTATAGGTTATTTGTTGGGAACAGTCGTTACACGGAAAGGATCAAAGAAGATCCCTCTTGAAAAATTGATTTTAATTCTAAGTTCTTTTGCCCTCGCTTTTGCTATACTACTAGCTATAGTAAGTTTAATCGAATCTGATTCGTATTGGTTAGTCGTCATCCCCATTGGATTTATGATGATTGGAATAGGAGGGATTTTTCCAGCTTGCCAAGCAGCGGTCATGAAGCCTTTTAATGAAATTGCTGGAACAGCTTCTGGACTATTCTTTTTTATTCAAATGATTTCAGGAGCTCTTTGTGGGCTGATTTTAGGTCAAGTAAAGCTCACGACACCAGCTCCCATGATCTCAGCCATATTATTATCTTGTGTGATTTTATTTCTTTCTTATTACTTTATCATGTTTAGAAAGCAGTCAGTTAAAGCATTAAACTAAATACATTACATATTGATTTCACAACTGTAAAGAATTTTTATTCTAATTACTAGAGATGAGCTATTTTGCTAAATAACCGCATCTCGGCGGTTATTTCAGACTGTAGACAAAACCCTTCTGAAAAACACAATCAGAAGGGTTTTGTCTACAGTCTGAGTCACTTTAGATGAAAAAGTGACATTTTTTATTTATTAACAAGTATATTTATTCAGTTGTGAAGGGAGAGAGAGGAAGGGGAAGTAAAATGAAATTCCACCACCCCCAAAGCCCCCTCTGGCAGGGTTGCGACTAGTGGATGGGGTTACGTAATATATTTTTGAACTCGGGTAGTGGATAGTCAACACTAGATATGGTCTCGTTGACTCCCCATCTTTGGGGAACGTAAATATAGGATTATTCCACTGATCTAAATTGAGCGGTGAGCATGTAACGGTATCCTATTTAAAAAGGTCCATGTATTGATTTAGTCCTTGAAGTTCTTATTGTGAATTGTCTTTAGCTTTATTACCACAGATCAATTCAGCAATCCCTTGTACCCGCTCAATATTTACTCCATTCCTAGATTCCACTGCTAATGGATGATCGGTAGGTTCAAGCTCAATATATGGCCTAATACCGTCTGGTCTGGTATGAACCTTTGCTTTTCATCTCGCCACGGTGCCCTCGCTTGAAACCGCATAGCCTCCGTATTCGTTTCTTGAATCTTGAGTGCCATACGTTGAGTCTGTGTATTAACTGCAACCGTCACTCCTATAATACTAGAATGATCAGAATACCTAACAGCATACCTACGAGTGTCCATTTTATCCATTTCATTTAAACGTCGCTATCCTCTCGATTCACTAATATAAGAATCTTATACCAGATGGCGAAATATTTACGCTTCTTCATCAAAGAAAAAGAAACAAGGTGGTAAACCCCATCTCCCAAGTTTTAATGTTTGATTTGATTAAAAGGGGCAGTGTAGATGAACTATATCTGCCCCTTGATCTATCGATTATTAAACCCTAGGTCTCAAAGAGACAAATTGAATTGATCCCTCTGTAAAAACCTCCATACTCGGATCAAAAGTATCACCACCCGGATTATGCCGAACAAACTGAGTAAAGCCTGAGAGAGTCAATTCTGATTCAGACGGCTTACACTCCTTTAAATCTGTGATTACGAAAAGACTATTATCGTCTAGTTCGATCATAAGCCACCGAGGACGGCCTGCAACAAAAGTAAGACGATATACATTATCATAAGGTCTTCCATTCCAGCCAGTAGGTAAAATGAGACCCGCACATAACTGTTCTTGAAACCATTGCTCAATTTCTTTTACTACCTTATCCATTTCAATTCCCTCACTAACGTTTTGGGGCGAGAAATTGTACAGATCCTTCTTTGTATACCTTATGGTAAGTGTCCCCCACAACAATACACTGAGAAAAGTCAAAGAATCTCAAGACCGTTTCACTTTTAGTGTCAGTTCGCTGAAATCCTTTTAAGTCTGTAAAAATAAAAAGGCCATATTGATCTAATTCAAGTAGGAGCTTACTAGGACGATGTGCGAGAAACTGCAAACGATGAATGTTGTCATATGGACGACCATCCCAACCAGTAGGTAGCATAAGCCATGTCGCTTCATTTTCTTCAAACCAATCTCTAATTTCTACTACTACCTTCTCTAAATTTAATTCTGTTGACATACACCCTACCTCCTCATTTAATTGGAACATCTCGAGTTGCTCCAAACCACTCTTCTTTCGCCGGATATGGTAATAATATCTGATCTCCGCCTCCAGGATATTCAATTCCCGTATCTTTTGCTGTCTGAGGTGCTACTTTCCCTATATTAATGGTAGTACCTTTAGGAATTGTAATTGTAACCTCTTTTTCCATCGTATTTCCCCACTCAGGTAATAGAGCACTGTCCCTTTGTACTTGCACACGGCTTTTGGCTGGTGAGGTCGTAGCAAATGAACCAACTTTTAAAGCCCCTCGTTCACCTTCCTTATTACCATAAACACGATACAGAGTAATCTCTTCATTCGTTACTACAGTTCGATATTGACTTTTGGTGAAAGTGGGAATATCACCTTTCCAAATCAACTGTTGATCAATTATTGTAACCTTATCATCAATACCTGTAGGAAATTCCGTCTTACTAGCAAGAAACTCCCCCTCAGCAAATCGTTCCTCAATGGTTTTTTGTTTAATATTCCCTTCCTCTAAAGCCTTTGAACCATTTCCGCTTTCGCCTTTAACAAACCAATTAAGAAAATCACCAAACTTAGTATCCCCGATCTTTTCATTAGCGAAGTTTTGAAAGGTTGATCTATCGACGGTCTGCACGACTGTCTTAGCGAAAGGGTTTGGAAGGTCATTAATAAAGTTGACCAAAGGCGGTGCTAACTTCCCACCTCCGAAGATGAGGGCCATAGAGAATCCGCCTGTGACGATTGCTTTTTTCCAGTCAATTTTACGGTTATATAGCACATCTTCTAGAGCTGAATCGTGTACTCCCATTGCCCCGAAACCAAGTAGATTACCAAGCTTCGATGCGATGGTGGGAGCAAATCGGGAGATAACGGAAGTCAAGGCTTTTGAAACTAACCCTCCAAATACACCACCTGCTGCTCCGATCAATCCACCAGTAAATATGCTTTTACAAATATCTTTGAAGCTTCCACCTTCGAGCCATGTAAG
>NZ_FNPL01000038.1 GCF_900107305.1 Thermoactinomyces sp. DSM 45892 | reverse complement strand
TGGCTCTCTATGAAGAAGATATTAGTGGGACACCAGCAGAATTAAGTCCTCTTCCTGTACAATATGCAGACTTTGCCCAGTGGCAAAGAGAGTGGTTGAAAGAAGACGTGTTGGAGCAACAACTCCAGTACTGGAAAGACGAACTGTCAGGTGATTTACCGATCCTACAATTACCAACAGATCGCCCTCGTCCAGCGGTTCAAACCAATCGAGGTAAGATGCACCAAGTTCTCTTATCACGCCCATTACGAGAGAAACTAAAAGAGATGAGTCGTCAAGAAGGTTCGACCCTTTTCATGACCCTGCTTACGGCGTATCAGAGCTTTTTATCTCGTTATACTGGACAGGAAGATATTCTGGTGGGAAGTCCGATTGCCAACCGGAATTACAGAGAGATTGAAGGATTGATTGGTTTCTTTGTAAATACACTGGTATACCGGGCTGATATGACAGGAAATCCGACCTTCCAAGAGCTGTTGTCTCAAGTGCGTGAAAAAGCGTTACGGGCTCATGAGTATCAAGATGTTCCGTTTGAAAAAATCGTAGAAGTCGTGCAGACCGAACGGAGTACGAGTCATTCTCCGATCTTCCAAACGATGTTTACCATGCAAGATACTCCTAGGAAACAACGTGAGCTTGTGGGAAGAAGCTTGGAAATGGTTGAGATTCATACCTCGATCGCGAAATTTGATTTAACGCTATCGATGGCAGATTCGGAAGAAGGATTGTTCCTTGCCTTTGAATATAATACCGATCTATTCGACCCTTCTACGATTGAACGGATGACCGGACACTTTGAAAACTGGTTGAACGAAATCGTACATCATCCAGATGCACCGCTATCAGGGTTAACCCTGATGTCGAAAGAGGAGCAGAAACAGTTACTAGAAGAATGGGACGATACGCAAGTAGAGTATCCATATGAGGGCACGATTCATGAACGGTTTGAAGAGCAGGTTTTACGTACACCAGAAGCCGTCGCTGTGGTGTATGAAGATAGACAGCTGACCTATCGAGAGTTAAATGAACAGGCGAATCAATTGGCTCACTATCTACAGAAACGCGGAGTGGGACCTGAGTCACTGGTTGGATTATGTGTCGAACGTTCTCCCGAGATGATGATCGGACTCTTGGGGATCTTGAAAGCTGGAGGGGCCTATGTTCCTCTTGATCCAACCTATCCGGAGCAACGACTGCAGTATATTTTAGCGGATGCAGGGATTCAGTTGGTTGTAACGCAGGAGAGTTTACTAGAATCAAGCTGGCTTCCAGAAGAGATTCAAGCGGTTTGCTTAGATCGAGATCAAGAAATGATTGTACAAGAGAGTACTCTTTCTCCAGTAAGCGGAGTGACAGCAGAGAACGTAGTGTATGTCATCTACACATCCGGTTCTACTGGGAACCCGAAAGGCGTTATGGTAGAGCATAGAGGAGTATGTAATCTGGTACATGCCCAAATTGACTTATTAAATTTGAACCCAGCAAGTCGAGTGATTCAGTTTGCTTCTCTATCATTTGATGCTTCTGTATTCGAGATATTTGCTACCTTCATATCAGGGGCCACTTTATATTTAGGTAATCAAGAAGATATGATACCTGGACAGTCAATGATTCGATTGTTACAAGACAATTCTATTACGCATGCAACTTTACCTCCGCCTATATTGAGTGCCTTGGATAAATCATTGTTTACAGATTTGAAAGTAGTGGTCTCTGCAGGTTCTGCTTGTACAAAAGAGTTGGTTGAACGATGGGCTCGTGATTGCACATTTATTAATGCATACGGACCTACAGAAGGAACTGTTTGTGCAACAGCCCATGAGTTTAACGGCAACGATAGCCCGCATATTGGGCGTCCGATTGCGAATGTAGAAGTATTTGTACTCGATCAACATGAACAGATCGTCCCAATTGGAGTGGCCGGGGAGCTGTACATCGGAGGAGCAGGACTAGCGCGTGGATATCTAAACCGGCCGGAATTGACTGAGGAGCGTTTCGTTCCGCATCCATTTAAAGTAGGAGAACGCTTATATCGGACAGGGGACCTTGTAAGATATCTTCCAGATGGGAATCTGGAGTTTATGGGGCGAATCGATCATCAAGTCAAAATCC
>NZ_FNPL01000036.1 GCF_900107305.1 Thermoactinomyces sp. DSM 45892 | reverse complement strand
ATGCAACATGACGGAAGACTCATGTGTTTAATGATGTCTTCTATCTTTCTTCATTTCTGTATCTAATTTTCAAGGTGCATCATTTCGTTGTTTTGCACACCACATCTCGCGGCGACATGTATTAATATAGCATGCAGATAAATAAGAGTCAACACTTATTCTACAATTTTTTTATAGAACAAAAACACACTATACACGTGTTTCACAATCACATTCAGACAACGCGAAATTATAACATAATCAGTCAAATTCCTTGTAAGCAAATTGGAGTCACGGTTCGACTCCAATACAGATTATTTATATATCGTATCTATGCTCACATTCTCAACCATTATGATTCATCTAAAAGCTATCCAGCACCAATTCACTCCCCAAAAAAGACTCGATCCTTGCCATCCCACTCTCTTGAATATAAAGGAAGTATTTCGTTATCTCTTTGCTTTCCTCCGAGTCTAAAACGCTTCGTAGTGCTGCAGCAGAATGGTAATAGGTTTCAATAAGTACACTAATCTCTTCAGATTGAGAGACTACTTGATCCGTTGGAATTAGAGTGGTGAATCGAATATGTTTTACTTCTTCCAAACCTAAAATGCGCGGGACCACTTCATTGGTATAAAAAGCTTCAAACTCATTCAAATCCTGAATATGGGAGTAAACTGCTATTGTTTTATACATAAAGCCACCTACCATCATGAAAAATATACGATACAGAATGAGCGCATAAACCAATGTTCTACTTCTACCACCGTAACAATATTTGCTCGAGTGTAATACCTGGACCCACTGCAAACATCAACGAAAGCTCTCCGTTATCAGGCGGCTCTTTACTGATTAGCTCATCCAAAATCAGCAAGACTAAAACAGATGCTGTATTCCCACTCTCTCTCAGAATCTCCCATGAATGTCTCAAATCTTCATGCCCTATATGAAGTCTTTTAGCAGCAATTTCTAAGATTTTCTTACCCCCGGCATGAACAATATAGCTAGAAACTTGCTCCAGCGTAATACCTTGATCCCTCACAAACCTCTTCACATTTCCTTCTAGATGCTTGTCCAATAGCAAAGGAAGCTTTTGGGATACCCCCCCTGTAAATCCACCATTTTTTACTCCTATGTGAACAAGATCGCTACTATTTGGAATCAGCACACTCTCGGAAGCTAAAATGGAAGGCCCCTGAAATTTATCAGCTAATTCATCGCCAACTAATAATGCAGCAGCAGCACCATCGCCAAATAAACTTAAATACACTAAATGAGCAGAAGAAGTCTCATCCACTAGGAAATTGATACTAAAGGACTCTACGCAACACAATATAGCTTTGCCCCGGGGATGATTTGCTAGTAAATCATTCACTCTTGCTAGTCCGCCCGCACCTCCAGCACAACCAAGCCCAAATAACAAGGTACACTTCACATTCGCTCGACATTGGATTTCTTGGCATATAACACCAAGTACCCCTTGATGAACCACACCGGAACTTGTTACAAATACAATATGATCGACTTCTTCCGGATGCATATTTACGCTTTCTAAACATTTTAGGATCGATTCCTTACTCATTTTTATGAAGTACTCTTCAAACTGACGATTTTTTTCATCAAAGCTTCGCTCCTGTAGCTCCCGTTCAAAAGGGACAGCCAGAAAACGTTGCTCGATCCGCCCATTGTCATATACTTGTAAGGCTTTTTCTCGATTCGGAATATGCTCTTGAAAACAACTATCCACAAACTCTTTCGCCAATCCCTGTTCCCACAAATACGGAGGAAATGCTTTGCCAACTGAAACAATTTTCCCCATAATTCACCTCATATTTTTTGTTTTAAACAAATTATTTTATCTAAAATATTATAACATTTGTAAGTATAAATACTATTATCTTTTTATTAAATAACCCCGAGAAAATGTATAGTAAAGTACATTTACCTCAGGGTTGTTATCGTAAAATAAAAATGTAATCATTTCTCAAAGAAAGTCTCGATTCCTATGTAACTCTCAAACTCCGCCAGATCATGCCCTAAAATGAGTTGAATAACATCTTTCCCAGCTTCAGAGCTCATCAGTTGTTCAAGAGCCTCTGCAGATTCGTAATATGTCTCAAATAGTATTTTGACTGAATCATCGTTGGGGTCCATTTGCCCCGTAGGAATAAGAGTCGATACTCGGATATTGATTACCCCTGGTAAGCTTAAGATTATAGGAAACACCTTTGTCTGATAGTATTCTTCAAACGCATTGGGATCCTTGATATTTTTATAGATTCCAACTGTCTTAAACATCTGGGCCACACCCCTGTTATTTGAATATAAGCATACTAACATCATAAGTGCTAAATTAAGTAGTTGTCCACAGTTCAATATGTTAATACTAATGTGTATCATTCGAAACAAATATGATACATGTTTTATTACAAATGACTTTATTAATCAACACTTATGCTCTTACACTCTTCAATAGATTGTTAACATGAAAAAACTTCCTGGGATTAGGAAGTTTTTTTGGTATTCCCTGAAAACTAAAGAGTGAGTAAGAAGCCAAGACCTGAGAGTGTGTAATTCGTTATGCTCATAAGAGCTCCATAGAAAGGAGGTGATCCATCCCCACCTTCCGGTAGGGATACCTTGTTACGACTTC
>NZ_FNPL01000031.1 GCF_900107305.1 Thermoactinomyces sp. DSM 45892 | reverse complement strand
CTCATTAATATGTACGGTATTACCGAAACAACGGTCCATACTACCTATTATCCGATTACGTTAGAGGATGCGAAAGGTGCTTCTGGTAGTAAGATCGGAAAACGGATTCCAGACTTAGAAGTATATATATTCGATCGACATGAGCAGATCGTCCCAGTTGGGATAGCTGGGGAGCTGTATATCGGCGGGGCAGGATTGGCGCGTGGATATCTAAACCGGCCGGAGTTGACAGAAGAACGTTTCGTTCCGCATCCATTTAAAGCAGGAGAACGCTTATATCGGACAGGGGACCTTGTAAGGTATCTTCCAGATGGGAATCTGGAGTTTATGGGGCGAATCGATCATCAAGTCAAAATCCGCGGTTTCCGGATTGAGCTTGGGGAGATTGAAGCGGCTTTGCAAGAGTACCCATCTATCAAAGAGGCCGTAGTGTTGGTAAGAGAAGATGAGCCTGGCGATAAGAGATTAGTAGCCTACGTGGTGGGCGCGGGAAGCACGCCAGAATGGCGGGAACATCTCAAGGCTCAATTACCGAGCTACATGGTTCCATCGCATTTTGTCGAGATGGAAACCCTACCTCTTACTTCTAATGGGAAGATTGATCGCAAAGCCTTACCTATTCCAGAAGAGCAAGCTGGCGGAGGAGAGGGATATGTAGCGCCCCGAAGTCAGCGTGAACAAATTCTTGCTTCGATATGGGAAGGAGTACTTGGAGTAAAACCAATTGGAGTGTATGACAACTTTTTTGAAACCGGCGGGGATTCGATTCTCAGTATCCAGATTGTTTCACGGGCAAATCAGGCTGGTTTGCAATTGACACCTAAGCAAATGTTTGAGTTTCAAACCATTGCTGAGTTGGCACAGGTAGCTGGAGAAGCCAAAAAAGTATTTACAGAGCAAGGAGTCATTACAGGAGAGGTTCCATTAACTCCTATTCAGCAATGGTTCTTTGAACAAAATCATCCAAATCCAAATCACTGGAATCAATCGATGGTTTTTCGAACACAGACAGGGTTGAACCTACAATATTTACAAGAAGCTCTTGAAGCTATTTTGATTCATCACGATGCTTTGCGTATGAGATTTACCCTTTTATCTGATGGCAAACGGAATCAAAGCAATCAAGGGATGGATGAACAGGTCTCACTAGATATTGTTCATTTAGATAATCTATCGCAAGAGAAACAAAACGAAAAAATTAGGAATGTGGTTAAATCCGCCCAATCCAGCTTATGTTTGCAAGATGGGCCGCTCATGAGAGTAGTGTATTTCGATGAGGGAGATGGTCTCCCAGGTCGTCTATTCTGGGGGATTCACCACTTAGTAGTGGATGGAGTTTCTTGGCGCATTCTAATAGAAGATTTGCAGACAGCTTATGACCAAATCAAAGAGAATCGGAAGGTGGAGTTACCATCGAAGAGTACATCTTTTAAGGAATGGTCTAGGAAACTGCATGCTTATGGAGAGTCTGGTGTTCCAGATACAGTTCGTGAGTTTTGGAAGCAACAGGCAGAAGTTGAAGTAGAGACGTTGTCACCAGATTATACAGTACCAAAAGTGACAGAAGCATCTACAGAACAGCATATGATCTCGTTTGGGGAAGAAGAGACACGTGCACTGTTACAAGATGTCCCAGTAGCTTATCGAACTAAAGTGGATGAAGTCCTACTCACAGCTCTAGTGCAATCCATTACTCAATTAACAGGTCTTTCATCCATTTCCGTTCATATGGAAGGACATGGACGTGAAGAAATTTTAGATAGTGTAGATATATCTAGAACAATAGGGTGGTTTACTAGTATATATCCTGTTCATTTCGATTTAAGGGGTGTAGGAACACCTATAGAGGCTTTGAAGCTAGTGAAAAGACAGGTGCGTCAAATACCTAACAAGGGTGTAGATTATCAAATCCTTCGTTACTTGAATTCAGATATGGGATCACTTCTTTCATCTGGAAATAAGCCGTCTATTAGTTTTAATTATCTGGGTCAATTTCAACTAGGTAGCTCCCAAACCTCTCTTTTTTCAGGAGAACAGGAATGGATTGGTTTTGATCATGATTTGGATTCTAGACGTCCACATTTGATTGATGTGGTTGGATCCGTTATGAATGGGAGACTACAAATTACTTGGATGTATAGCCATAAGCAATTTGATGTATCCACTATTCAAGATATGGCTGAAAAAATGCGTGTACAATTAAATTCATTTATCAACCAGCCAGTTACCGAAGAAGCATTTATAGCATCTGATTTCGCCGATGCTAAGAAACTGACAGAGAAAACTTTGAGTAAAGTGTTATCCAAACTAAAAAAGAAAAGGGGATAAAGAATGAGCGATATTATCGATATCTACGGTCTATCTCCTCTTCAAGAGGGAATGCTTTTTCATACCCTATTGGATAGAGATGATAAAGACTCTTCAGCGTATATTATTCAAGCAAACTTTCTTCTTAAAGGGAAATTAGATATATCTGCTTTTGAAAAGGCATGGAAGCATATAGTGAATCGACACGAAGTTTTTCGCTCCATATTTTTGTGGGAAGATGTGGAAGAGCCGTTGCAAGTGGTTTGTCAAGATGTTCCGTTTTCACTGAGCCAACATGATTGGAGTTTATTATCTAAGTCAGAGAGAGAAGAGAAGATAAAACACTTTTTGAAATCTGATCGAGAACGAGGATTCGAATTAGATGAGGCTCCATTGATGAGAGTGACTGTCTTTAAAGAAACAGATGAAGAGTATCGGGTAGTTTGGACTCATCATCATATTCTTTTAGATGGATGGAGTGTGTCGTTAATACTAAATGAGATGTTTAGTATTTATAGAAAAATAATGAAGAGAGAGGCTTGGGATTTACCTGAGCCCCCTCCTTATAAAAGATATATTAATTGGATGGGACGGCAAGATAAGGAGAAAGCTTCACAGTTTTGGCAAGAAGAGTTAAAAGGAATCACCTCCCCCACACAATTGATAAGTGATAAAAAAGTTCGAGATACAGAATCTGGTTATGGAGAAATGAGTTTTTGTTTATCCAAAGAAAAAACAGAAGCCTTACAAGCCGAAGTAAGGAAGAACCAGATCACATTAAACACATTAGTTCAGGGTGCTTGGGCCTATCTATTGAGTCGGTATAGTGGCGACACAGATATTGTGTTTGGTGTAACAAGTTCGGGTAGGCCAACCAAATTAGTCGATGTAGAAAAAATGGTTGGTTTATTCATCAATACCTTGCCAGCTCGAATTCGAATCCCTGACGATATGAAAGTAGTGGATTGGCTTCAAGAGTTACAGATCAAAGAGATAGAGCGACGACAGTATGAATATGTTTCATTAGTAGATATTCAAGGATGGAGTGAGGTTCCAAGGGATCATTCACTATTCCACAGTTTATATGTTTTTGAAAATTACCCTGTCAATGCAGGTACTACATTAGATGAAATCGGACTAGAAATTTTGAATACAGAGGGGGTAGAGCAAACGAACTACCCGCTTAATCTAGTCGTTATACCAAGCAATCAATTGACATTTAAACTTATGTACGATCGAAGTACATTTGATCAATCTACGATTCAACAGATTGAGGGTCATCTATTACAGATATTGAATCAAATGACTGAAGATGAAGAGCGGACATTATCTGAGATTGTGTATGTACCTGAAGAGGAGCAGAAGCAGTTACTAGAAGAGTGGAACGATACACCAGTAGAGTATTCATATGAGAGCACGATTCATGAACGGTTTGAAGAGCAGGTTTTACGTACACCAGAAGCCGTCGCTGTGGTGTACGAAGATAGACAGTTGACCTATCGAGAGTTAAATGAGCAGGCGAATCAATTGGCTCACTATCTACAGAAATGCGGAGTGGGGCCTGAGTCACTGGTTGGATTATGTGTCGAACGCTCTCCCGAGATGATGATCGGACTCTTGGGGATCTTGAAAGCGGGGGGAGCCTATGTTCCTCTTGATCCAACCTATCCAGAGCAACGACTGCAGTATATTTTAGCGGATGCAGGGATTCAGTTAGTTGTAACGCAGGAGAGTCTATTAGAATCAAGCTGGCTTCCAGAAGAGATTCAAGCGGTTTGCTTAGATCGAGATCAAGTGGAGTTGGAGAAAGAAAGTATGGATCTACCGGCTGCCCACGTAAGCGCAGATCGACTAGCCTATATCATTTACACCTCAGGATCTACTGGAAATCCGAAAGGCGTTATGGTGGAGCACCACAATGTCATT
>NZ_FNPL01000017.1 GCF_900107305.1 Thermoactinomyces sp. DSM 45892 | reverse complement strand
CTTGGTTTTCTGGTCATAATCGTTCCCTCGTTTCTCCTGTTGAAACAAGTTTACCTGACCTTATTTTTTCTGTCTAACTTACTGTAGCCTATCCAACATCATCTAAATGGGTAGCTACATAACTTCCACCACCAACCACACTGCCACCCAAAGCCATAGCCACTAATAGATTCTTCCAGTTGAACTTCCCACTACTTAGAAAGTCCATAATGCCTTGGTCTGCTCCACCAGCTACAGAACCACCAAAGATGCGAGGGAATGCACTTTGTAACCAAGAAATATTGATCTTTGAGGCAATCCAAGTGGCCAACTTAGAACCTGCAATCCATTCACCTAATGGGGCAGATAATATACCGCCTAGGCCACCTATAATCATATCCTTCAACATTCCATCGCTCATGAAACCATTGTCACTACTTAGCCATGAAACAAGTCCCATAATCCCCATGCCTGCTAACGATCCAACACCACCAGCTACAAGCAAGGGAATACCTATAAGAATGCCTGCTATTACGGCTAATATACCAAGTATGGTAAGGACAATTACACTAAGAACTTTGTTTTCCATAATGTAATCCCAAACACCTATAGAGAAGTCCTTAATAGATGTCCATATTGAGTCCCACGTTTCACTACACCAGTCAGTCACATCGTTGAAAGTATCACTAATCCAATCTCCAGCAGACTCTAGCCACCCTTTTTCTGTAGCTGTTGATGTGTTTGCGATATTCTCGTTAAATTTACCATTAATTGGAGTATTATCAATGAATTCTGCATATGTAACTCCACTTCCTATGAATCCAAACCCGATTAAAGCTACCATCATAATTAGTATTGCTTTTAGGAATGTTTTTCTGTTTGTCATAGATGCCATATCTCCCCATAACCCAACGAAAAAGGGCAGCATAAGCTACCCCTTCGTATTAATGCTATTTGCGATTTACATGCTACATATAAAATTACCTATTCTAATATTATATAACAAAATTAGATTTATCTCAATATTTAATCGTAATAGTTTCATTTATATTTGTCCAAAGTCGGTTTAGTTGATTCCTCAAATTTGAGGGGTGAGATTAGCAATTTTCACAGCCCAAAGTTGGGCTTAGTAATTACTACTGCCCACAAATTCGTAGCGAGTAAGGTTCGAAAGATATTCTCACTGCACAAAATTGAGCGGTGAATACGTAAGGCACGGTATATTGAACCCCCTTAGATTTAAGGAGGTCGATTATAATGATGCGCTCCACAAATCTGTGGAACGTAATTCCTTGATTTACTGCATCCAAAATTAGATTTAATGATCGCTGCTACTCTCAAATTTGAGGTTAGTAGTTTTTTTATGTGGCTTTGTCCTCCATTTCGGTATTCATACGCTTATAGAAGTGAACGTCACAGAGTGATAGAGAATGTCACAGGATACGAAGAGAGTCTAATTACTAATAGAGTGTATCCAATTTAGGAGGAACAGAATGAGCAAACAACGACGATCAGGACTTGTAGTATTTAACCCGATAATAGAGGAAGAGCATCCATCTATACAAAAAGAGAAAGGGCTTCGACACCGACACAAACCTAGTAAGGTAGAGTTTATCCTTCGAATAGAGAAGAAGTGGGAAGCCTATGCTAAAAGCAAGTACGGAATAGATAAGAAACCACCTGAACAGCGATTGCATAGCCTATTGAAAGATGTTCAATTTACTATACAAGCGAAAGCCAAGGTATACAGTAAGAAGTGGGCATATAGGGCAATTCTAGAAGATGAATTCGAATCAGTGTTTTGGGAGACTGCTTGGAGATTATGCGATGGAGATATCGAACAAGGAACGGATGATGGAGCTTATCAGCCACACGGTAACTTCTACTTCTTTGAAACACTTATTCTCTCATTAGATCGACGAGCTACTGATTTAATTAGACACCGAACCAAGACTAAGAAAGCTAAGTTTGAGATAGAAGAAACATGTCCATTATGGAGCAAAGCAAGCGAGTTTATCAGTAGCGGAGAAGATATAGAAAAGAACGTAACAGATCGAATATCCATTAATAAATTACTGGACGAATCAAGCAAACAAGAAACACATTTAGTTACATTCTTATATTCCTATCCTGATGCTAGTAATTCAGAAATAGCTACTCATCTAGGGTTAAGTCATAGAGAGTCAGCAAGACGTATGTTAAAGCGAATCAGAAACAAGGCAATTTAAGAGAGTTACACTACTACGATTAATAAATTTGCACCACCTGTTAAAGAAATTTGCACCGATCCCATATGCTCTCTACCTATATATAGATATCTATTAAGTACATACTAGTATAGGGCAGGTTATAGGGAGTTACCTTCGAGTGAAGACATTATTTTATTCGTTGGTTTATACCTGACTGACACACCTTTAGAAAAATATTTTATAGTGGGAAGTTTAACATGCGAACAAGTCTCGATAACATTGTGTTAACTAAAGGGAGCATCTGAAAGGGGGATAAGCCTTTGTTTCTTCTTTTTTAGTAGCTTTAAACCCAATCTAAATAAAAGTATCTGTACAGGGGTTTATATTAGCTCTGACAACACGTTTAATTTTTACTAGAGAAAAAAATAAGAGAGATAAGGATTTAGGCCCCCTCATTCTCCCTTTTAAAGTTAATTTATGAAAATTACTGTTTTTTTTGTTTTTTTACGTTTCTTACAAGGAAATAAACACCAGCAGACACCGCTACTAAAATCCCTAACAACCAGAGAAAGCTAGACATCTGAACAAGAGTTGTACCTATCCCATTCATCTCCATCTGATATCATCCTTCCCCCATATTCAGAATTCATGTTAAATTCTACAATGAGTTGAAGTAATAAGCAATCATTTTTTACCAGTTGGCTGTATCCCATGCTTTATCCTTACCTACAAATACTTGGTGATAGAAAGTGCTTGAAATTATTTTATCAACAACAAATCTTAACTGGGCGTATGCAGGTTTCTTGGAACCATTTTCTCTTTCTCTCTCGACTTGCAATGAGACACCAGAAACGGAACCGACAGCTGATATATCCCACGAGTGAACCCTATCAATGTAATCATTGCCACCATTTACAACAGTATAGTCTACTCTAAAGCTACTAGCAGTAAAACCACTCCAATATGAGACCAATCTATTTTCATATGCCACATACCCTGATCCTGTAGTGGAAGTACCCCCTGTGATAGAGTTTGGGCCAATAGAAGGTTTTGTTAATGGCTTAATTTCTTTTGATGTGCCACCAGATTCGGATTGCATAGTAACTGAGCCATCTGGATATACAGTCTTTCTTTGCCAGTAAGAAACACCATTGTTATCAACACCTTCACTAAGTGTTGTTTTTCCTGTTCCTTTCATGGCAGGGTTAGAAGAATCTAGCAGTTCACCTCTACCTATTTTTTCAATGAGCTTTGCTTGAACATCCTTCTTAATGCCCATCATATTGAACACTTTCTCTGCCTGCTTTATTTCCTTGTCATTTAACTTCGCTGTTTGAGAGGCTTTAGTAGGGTTGCTAGACGAACCAGCTAGAGGCTCTGCTTCTTCAGCGCTAGCAAATTGAGTCATACTAGAAAACACCATTGTTAGGGCTAAGAGGCTACCAAATGTCTTTTTCTTCATTCCAAACTCACCTTTCTTATTTTAATTATATATAATTTTATAATGAAAACTCATATACGTGATGTTATCGATACAAGAAACATCCATATAGATATATAGTTTTTATCGATCATCCACGGTATCGAATTATCATCCTAGTTAAATTGTAATTAAAATAATATGTAATGTCTATATTTTTTATAAAATAGAAATTTCCAAATTAAAATGGGAATTCAACACGTATTTGACCTAAATAACGGACTTTTACCTATAAACTGTCCATAAACTAATTGAATTTCCATAATAACGATTGAATTACAAAACAAAATCGACTTATTTCGACATTTTGCACAGATAGAACCATAGTATACATCTATATTTAGTTGGCAGAACTTACATTAAGTCCATTATTCAATCTAAATTAAATAGTTGAAATATAATATAATTAAACATATTATTAAGTATACGTTTTTAGGTATATATATACATATATTGAAGGGAGCTATCTCGTTTGAAATCATCTACAATAGATTCAAAGTTTATTGAAGAGAATCGTAAAGAGATTGGCATGTTGATTCGCAAGGTTCGAGATGAAAAAGGTCTCAGGTTGAAGGATTTAGGAGATGGTAAAGCATCAGTAACAACTATCTCTAATATCGAGAGGGGGACAAATCAGCATACCACGGAAATGATCACTTATTTGCTAGAAAAGCTAGGTATACACTCTTTGGAAGAGCTTTCAGACATGCTTGAACACGAAAGAAACTACCTATCTGTAATTCAATTTAAATTACAATCAATTGAGACCCTAGTGAAGCTTCAGCAGTACGAAAAGGCTCTAAACAATCTTGAACAACTTCAACTTTCTGATACCCACCATTATGCACCTTGGTTTTACTACTTAAATGGCAGATGTCTACAAGGCTTACACCAATGGATTCAAGCAGAAAAACTATTCTCATATGCCATCAATTTACTAGAGGAACGACCAAAGGAAGATAATATTGAATCAGCTTGCTACTTAGAAACGAGTTATTGCGAGTATATAATGAATGATGTCAATTCTGCATTGCTGTTTACTGACCAAGGAATCCAAGCATTCATAGAGGACGGAGATAGACAAAATGTTCTCCATCAGCTATATTTAAATAAATCAGTATTTTATAATAAAATGAATAGAATGGAAGGCATTATTGCATTAGATAGTCTCAGCTCCATTCTTCATCAAGTCAAAGATATTAGTATTAAATTGAAGTACTACTGGTTGAGGGCAGAGTATGCACGAAAATCAGGCAAACTACAGGAATCCTTACAGTATGCGGAAGAAGGACTTGTACTAGCAGAAGAGAACAATTCTTTCAATATGATATTAGAGTTTTGGCTTTGCATTGGTGATACATTGGCATCTATGGGGGATTTCAAAGAAGCAGAGAACAGACTTCTACTAGCAATTCAGTTCAATCCTAGTCTGGTAGAACCTCGATCTATTGTTTCTGGTAATTTGCGGTTAGGAATGCTTTATTTAAGGCAAAACTTGCAGGATAAAGCTGAATCCTTCCTTAATGTAGCCCGAACAATGGCAACTGATCTTGGCGATATCACTAAACTACTCCATGCTCTTTTATTTTTAGGTGATATTGAAATCAACAAAGAGAATCATTCGTCAGCAGTTCAGCATTACCAGCAAGCACAGGAACTTGCATCTCAATACAACTTCAAAAAACACGAGCATCAAGCATGGTCTAGACTTGCTAATGCATGGCAGAATGTTAATGATAATGAGTTTCAAAAATGTGCTAGTAAAGTTCTTGAATTACAAGAATCTGCAATGTGGAAAGGAGACTACTATTATGATGAGATTGCTTAAAGTCTTTGTGGGCATTTCCTTTGTTGTTGCTGTTTCTACTCTCTTTATGTGGGGCGTATTCGATAACTCGTCTCCACATTCTTCTATGAAGATTGCCAAACTTGTAGCACCTCAGATAGAACCAGAACATGGATAGAAAGAGTAGGCTACAAAGGTACTCCCTTTTTTAAATACTTTAAAAACCAAATAGCAAGTTCATTCATGAGGGACCTAACTATATAGGCTCCTTTTTTCTTTTCTAGATATTTTTTTGACATTAGATATAAACTAATTAGTTGCATATGGGATTTATTTGCTAATTGACATATATTGTATTCTATTATTAAATATACTCCGTGATAAAGTGTTAAATGATAATCTGGAGAATTTGAGTATCTCTTAAATATACTGTGGGTTTAGTCCTGGTAATTCTAAATCCCTATAGAACAGATAAAATTAAAAGGAGAGAGAATTTTGTTAATTAAAAAAATTAAGTTAGTTGCTTTGCTTGCTTTATGTACCATGTACTTTTTACTTCCCTTAAATACTGTGTTTGGGGCCACTACTCAATCCCAAACTACCACTCCCCCAAAAGACCATCAGGAATTAAAGGATAACGTGGACTTCTTAGATAAATATATTACTATGAATAAGGATAATTTACTAACTTTTGATGTAGAAAAAGCAAAAAAAGATGGTGCTACTTCTAAACAATTAGAACTCGGGATTGAATTTAACCAATTTTCATCCGACCAAAATCCTAAAAAGCCACGTGGTAGAGCAAAGCCAGGTCTACCAGTACACGGTAATTGGTGTGGTCCAGGACATGGAGGAGACTCTTGGAACAACCCAAAACCGAAAGATAATTTAGATCATCGCTGTATGGAACACGATCTATGTTATGCTAAAGTTGGCTACTTTCATTGTACATGTGACAGAAACTTACTGTGGGGTATTTACAAGAGTTTTCCTTATATGAAGCAGGGAGAAAGAGGCACTGCTTCTATAGTTTATGTTTATTTCTATAAGCAGATGGGCATTAGGTTTTGCTCAAACAGAGATATGGCTTCAACACCACTAGGTAATTCATAAAGATTGATTTCTTACCACCTTACATTAGGGAGAAATGACTATGATTGAGAAACATCATGAATCAAATTGGGGAATATGGAGCATCTCCTCAGTTATTTTTATTGTGGTAGGTATTACTCTATGGGTACTTTTTCTTACCATCCCAAGTCTTAACTATGGCTTTGACAAAGGAATTCCATTGTATGCATATACAATGGTAGTCAATCCTGTAGGAATATTTTTGGGTGAGATTGGGAGAAAAAAAAGAAATCGTCTTTCTATCTTCGGAATTACTGGGAACTTTATCCTAACATTTAGTATAATACTATTATTTCCTATTGGAACTTTACTTTTAGGCCCCTGAAATTATTTATTCGACTTCATTAATAATATTATTTTTCGTTCATTGTTTCCTTCTCCAAAATGTAAACCTTATCGAACACTTTATCACTATGTTTGTTACATCAGAGCCTAGCTATATAGGCTCTTTTTTCGTTTCTAGGTATTTTTTTACATAGATATTATTAATAGGCTCCTCTCCAGTATATCGAAGGGGTAGTCCCCCTGTACCCCCCCTATTCACTACAAGTATGTTTCCCTATAAAATTACCCTCCTTTATTCTCTCTGTTGCTTACATCCTCTCCTAGGCTATTCATTTGTCGTGTGATTTCTTCCTAATGTGTTTAGTAATGTGTTCGAAAAATTAATGAGGGGTTTATGTCCCCTTTCTCCTTACCTGTGCGCTATTTAAATAATGAGGGGGATTCAAGGCAAAAATAAAACCGTGATGATTGTCAAGAATGAACCGTCAAAAGTGGACTGTCACATTTGCCATCCTCTATCTAATTACTTATTTAAATGAATAATTCAACGTTACTCAGAAAAAACTACTGCACATAAAGGAAGGATTGGTATTTCATGGCAGACTATAAAGTTAGAATCATACCATCAAATAAAAAGCTATCGTCAATAGAATTAGAACAAAGAATAAATGATTTCCAACATACATTTATTCAACTGGCTTCAAGATACTATAGACAAAAACAAGATGAAAATTATAACTCTAAATCAGGGAGAAGTTAAGAAAACTTCTTCTTTTTTATTTATTGATCAGCAACTCTATTGCCTACGATATCCAGCTACGATATAATACCTGTAATATATAAACGATAGGTATTTAAAAGGGATGGATGAAATGGCGAAAAAGTTAAGGGTAGCTGTTTTTATGAGGGGTAGTACCAACAAACAAACAAGTCAAGGTAGAATAAAAAAAGCTTCTAGATCGGGAAAGGTATCAGCAAGACCAACCTCTATTGATGAAGATGATCTACCTTTACAAAAAAAGAAGTGTATGGAATATATACAAGATCGACCTGAATGGGAATTTACAGGCCTTGAGTATGTGGAAGCAGGAGTATCAGGCTTTCATACTCATGTAAGCAAGAGAACAGGGTTAAATCAGGCTTTTGAGGATGCCAGGAAAGGTCTCTATGACATCTTACTAGTGTACAAGCTAGATAGGATTGGTAGACGGTCTACAGAGAGCCTTAACCATGCTATCAAGTTTCTACGATTCTGTAGGATTTGGGTTGTTGATAAAAATAGAGAGTTTACCAACAATCAAGAGAGTGATGAGATTTTAAACTTCATTGAGTTTTGGTCGGCCAAAAAGTCATCAATGGATACCAAAACAAGGGTTACGGATATGATGAAGTTGATTCATAAAGAGGGATACTGGACGGGCGGCAATCCTCCATATGGCTACATTAATCACCCTGAGAAGTCTAATATGCTGAAAAAAGAACCTAAAGAAGCAGAGGTTGTACATGAGATTTATAGATTATATACATCTGAAGGCCTCGGAATGCTACGAATTGCAGGATATTTAAACGAACGAGGAATAAAGACAAAGACAGGTAGAGAATGGAAAGCTGATGGTGTTAGAAAGATTTTAAGAAATACAGTGTACAAAGGCTATCTTTCATATGGTAAAACCAAAACAGTAGAAGGTGAATTTGGTTCCTATCAGATGTATACCAAAGAAGGCGAAGAAACAGTTTCAGACAGATACTGGAGTGAATACGAAATTGTTTCGGCTGATATTTGGGAGAAAGCACAGAGAACCAAAAAGTCTAGAACCGGAAGTACTACCTTTGGAAATGTAGCCCCCAGAAGGACGGGAACAGGTCAAGGGTTACTAGTAGGGCTACTAAAATGCGAGTGTGGAAGCAATTATACGTATAGTAGCTCAAGGGATTGGTTAGACGCTAAAAGAACTGCTAAAGGCGAATTATACGGCATCTATAGATGTCTTAAAAGGCTTAAAGCAGGGGTTGCGGCGTGTGGTTCTAAAAAAGGTAGCCACAGGTCAAAAATAATAGAGCAAATAGTTCTTGATAGAGTCAAAGAGTATCTGAAAGAGCTAGTTAACTCTAATGTGTTGATCGAGATCCAAAAACAAACCATGACCGCTTCAAAAGAGATTGAAGAAAAAATGGTTCAAGCTAAGCAAGACATGGAACAATGGAAAAAGGCTAAAGATAATGCTAATAATCATCTAATGAAGATTTTAATGGGTGAAGGCTCTCCTTACTCTGAAAATCAAATATCAGAGCTGTACGAAAAAGCCGTAAGAGAATTTGAGTCTGCTGAACGGTTGTATGAGGAAATGAAGTCGTTACGAGATGCTAATGGAATGTCTGAGGTTGATGTATTAAAACTCCAAGACCTACTATTAGCATGGGGCGACATGATTGATATTGCAACCACAGAAGAGAAGAGACAAATGTTACAAAGTGTTGTCGAGGAAATTAGAATATCTTCTGATGGGGTTATTGACGTAGAAGTTAATTTTGATGTCGCAAAATTTTTTGAAGCTGTTAGCTGTGCTAGAGAAACTGCTACAAGCCTTAAAAAATCTACAGATACAGAAGTATCTCCATCCCTGCAAAATGATGATAGTAGGAATTCCAATTGCAATGACAGGAATTCCTAGGGTCTCTTTGTTTATTGCCTTGCGATTATTTCCTACTCCTGATCCAGGATGAATCCCCGTATCTGCTACTTGAATCGTTGTGTTTACACGATTTAAGGCACGAGCTGCTAAAGAGTCAAACACGATAATGAAATCGGGTTTAGCATGTTGCACGATTCCATTGATAATTTCGCTCGTCTCCATCCCCGTCGTCCCGAGTACCCCAGGGGCAATTCCTCCGACTGAACGATATCCTTCCGCCACTTGATCAGGAGCTAATAAAAAAAGATGTCTCGTAATCATAGAATGTTCGACTACTAAAGGACCTAGTGCATCCGCTGTTACATTTCGATTGCCTAAGCCTACTAACAAACAAGAAGCATCAGGACCAATCCCAACTTCGTGGAGAAAACGAGAAAATTCCTTAGCAAAATGTTTCGCTACTCTCTGTTGGAGAACAGAATCTTTGCCCCGTAGTGCAGGCACTTCAATCGTAAGATAGGTTCCAGGCATTTTCCCCAGTTCTTGCGCACCAGCTTGATTATCAACCCAAATCCAGCTCGTTGTTATGCCTTGATCTTTTGTCTCTTCGATTCGAACGCCTGAGATCTGGCTCTGTCCTTTCTCTTGATGCTTTTGAACTGCCATTTCATGGGCCTCACGAGCAAGATCAGTCCGAATCGAAAAAGGGGGTAGCTGAATTTGATGCTCTTGGTTCATAATAATCTATACCTACTTTCATCCTTTTCTTCTCTATGGTATTTTGACCCAGGATGGATCTTCTAATTCTCTGTATTGGTTGCTTTTTACCAATACGCGTGTTAAAATGTTGCATGTTGCACGTAATGAGATGCGTAACGTTTTCTCTGGAGGTGAATTCATTGGCTAACATTAAATCTGCTATTAAACGCGCTAAAACCAACGAGGTACGTCGCGAACGCAATGCGGCCCAAAAATCCGCTGTTCGTACTTCTGTGAAAAAGTATATCACCGCAGTTGATGCTTCCAACAAGGACGTAGCTGTTCAAGCTCTACAAGAGGCTAGCCGTTCTTTGGATAAAGCAGTAACCAAAGGTCTATTACACAAAAACGCAGCGGCTCGTAAAAAGTCCCGTCTAGCGAAAAAGCTTCAAGCGCTTCAGGCGTAGTGAAAGCAACCAGCCGACCCCCTAAACTGTGGGAAGGCTTTTTTTGTACATCCAAATCGTTTGTTTTTTTAAATAAAGAGGTGTTTTATATCAAATCTTCCTATGAACTCACACAAAAAGATTACCTTCAATTCATAAAATACCACTATTTACAAAATACTTCTGGCATCCTAATTGCTTTCATCATCATGATTGTCCCCTTCTCTATCTTTTATCTTCGAGAGGTGAATGACACTCAGCCATTCCAATGGTTTATGATTCCTATATACTTAGGGGCATATATCTTTTTGATCGATACACTTCTCTTTCGCGGTATTCGTCAAGCCAAGAAAAATGGTTTCTTTGGGGCATACTATGTAGAATTAACAGAAGATAGTTTTAAGTCTGAATCCACCATCTCCAGCATGTCCATACGTTGGGATCTCATTCATCGGATTATAGAGTGTCGCAAATGTTATCTAGTCTATACGCAGAAAAACTGTGCAATCATTATTCCCAAACGAACCTTCTTATCCGAAGAAGAACATCAAAACTGGCGAAAACAAATCGTCTTATTTAGTAAAAAGGAAATTTGTTAAAAACAGACAGCCACACGTCTTTAAACATGTGGCTGTTTCGATGTATTACCCTACAAACGGACTAAACCGAGAGCATCTTTCATTTTCCTTAACGTCTCACCCGCTACTGCTTCTGCATGTTCGGCTCCATGGCGTAAGATATTCGTTAGCTCCTCTGATTGGCGAATTTCTTGGTAGCGTTGCTGAATGGGGGTTAAATGATCCACAGTAATTTCAATGAGATTTTTCTTTAATGCCCCGTATCCCAGACCTTCATAAGATTGAACAATGCGATCCATATCCTCGCCTGTAAGTACACTTTGAATCGAAAGCAGATTGCTTACTCCCGGTTTATTCTCCTCATCAAAATAAATCGCATTTTCGGAGTCTGTTACTGCCCGTTTGATTTTCTTCTCGATCTCTTTCGGCGTATCCATCAAGGTGATGTAGTTGGCGTCACTATCATCACTCTTAGACATCTTTTTCTCTGGATTTTGTAGCCCCATAATACGAGCGCCTACTTCTGCGATCAATGGCTCTGGCATAACAAATATTTCCCCGTAATCACGGTTAAAGCGCTCAGCTAGGTCGCGAGTTAATTCAAGATGTTGTTTTTGGTCCTCTCCTACAGGTACATGGGTCGTCTGATATAGTAATACATCCGCAGCCATTAGCACTGGATAAGTAAATAGGCCAACCCCTGCACTATCAGATCCCCTTCCCTTATCTTTAAACTGGGTCATCCGGTTCAGTTCACCCATTCGGGACAAGCAAGTTAGCATCCATGAGGCTTCTGCATGAGCAGGTACATGGGATTGGACAAAAAGAGTGGCTTTGCGAGGATCTAATCCTACCGCCAGATAGACTGCGGCAATATTTAATGTGTTCTCGTACATTTCTTTTGGATCTTGTGCGACTGTGAGTGCATGAAGATCCACCACAGAATAGAAATTTTCCTCCGCTTGATCCTGAATATCAACAAATCGCTTAATTGCACCTAGATAATTTCCTAATGTAATAATCCCTGTCGGCTTCACACCACTAAATACACACTTCAACTTCGTCATCTCCTTTTCTAAATCAACACAAAAAGCCCATCCTCAAAGGGACGAGCTTTTGTCGCGGTACCACCCTAGTTCACAATGCATGACTAAACAAACATCGTGCTCTCAATGAATCATAACGGATTCCGCCGGTCATCTGCTAATGAGGTTACCTGTTCACAGTACTGCTCAGAAGCCCATTCACCAAGGGAATTGGTTGATTTGCACCGACCATCAACTCTCTGTACAATCCTTCCTCGGGTACTCTTCTTCTTCATCGCATTTCACTATTTATATGTAAAATAGGTTTAAGATGTCAATTTAACACTTACAATATAGGTATAGCCATTATGGTTTATCTATATGCTATAGTCAAGCGGTTTACTTTCAAAAATTTTTATGTTAGCGTTTCCTGTAACGAAGGAGGGCTTCAGTCATGGAACAGTTCATTCCTTTTAATGTACATATCATTACGACCATTGTTCTGATTGTAATGGCATGTACCGTGATGATCATCAGAATTCGTGCTACGAAAAAACCTACATCAGCAAAGAAAATCCTTATCCCTCCTCTTGGGATGAGCACTGGATTTGCTATGTTTTTATTTCCATTCACCAGAATCCCTTGGAGTTGGGCACTCATTGCTTTTGTATGTGGTTTCATCTTTCTAGCGATTCCACTCATCCTCACGTCCAACTTTCAAATTCAAAACAATGAAATCTACCTGAAGCGATCGAAAGCATTTTTAGTGATTATCGTTGCTTTACTAGTGATCCGACTTGCACTTCACAATTACATTGAACAACATATTAGCATCCCTCAAACAGCTGGCGTTTTCTTTATTCTCGCATTCGGGATGTTGCTACCTTGGCGGATCGCCATGTATCGAAAATATAAGAAGGTGGAAAAAAAACTTACGGACTCTTCTTCCATCACCGTTCCATCACTCAGCCTAGAGTAAGTTATCTAGGCTGTTTTTTCTTTCCACAGGCCTGTCCAACTGCCCGCTTTAACTCTTCCAAATACCCAAGCCCATACTTCTTATCTGGTTCAAGATAAGTACCCTCTGCCCATTCATTCCACGCATTTACAACTACAAAAGGACTTCCGATTCGTTTCGCTCTCTCTAATTGTTCGGCCATATGGTTCCCAAACTTTTCAGGTGTACTATCTGAAATCGTAAAGGCGGAAGCACGATCCCCCACCCTCGCAGAATTATCCCAATCTACAAATGCACCTAAAATCGTTTTTTTCTCTCCTCTGTCTGGATTACGTTTTAAAATCTGATCCCACATTCCATCATAATCGTACAAACGGAAGGATTTTTTAGGGTTTTGATAGGATGGAACTTGCCTAATGATCTCATTTCGATTCGCTCGATCCCATGCCAACGTATAAGTAGGCTCAAACTCAAACGTAGCATCAAAGCCATCCAATTCCTTAAACGGCGGCCTTCCCGATACTGTCTCTACGAAATAAATCCCCTCAAACCCTTGTTGTTTGGCTAATTCAGTCCAATAGGATAACATCTCACGATAACGTGGAATATCGCCGGCACGATAAATAGTAAAAAGAGGTTTATGATCAATACAGATATATCTGGGGTCTTTAAAGGCTTGTACTAGATAATCAAAATGCTCTTTCCAATCCTCTTCATCCCCGTACTCTTGAGCCATTAATATATCTTGATCCGCTCCATTCCATCTACGACTCCACGTTTCATTTGCCCATGAAAGACAGAAAGGAAAATCTGGTTCTCCTAAACGTAGCACTTCATTTAGCGGGGTCTCAAGTAACATTTTTCCTTTAAACCAATAATGATAATAACAGAAGCCAAATACTCCATGTTCCTTTGCTATTTCTGCTTGCCATTTTCTCGCGTCTGGATCTGTTAAATCGTAGTAAAAATCATTTTGTGGTTCCCTCGGTTGATAATGCCCGGGAAATAATGGAGCTGCCTTGCGAGTATTCGTCCACTCAGTAAAACCGTCTCCCCACCACATGTCATTTTCTCTCACACGATGAAATTGAGGTAGATAGAGGGCGATTACCTTCGGTTCCTCCGTAGAAGACAGATTCATCCAAATCATCCTTTCTCTATTCAGTTGTTTCATGTAGTTTCGTGATATTACTATATCATGTATCCCATTCTTCTAAAATAAAGCGAAATTTTCGAACATATTATGAACACTACCTCATTGTCTCACAAATTGTTACAATAGAAGATGATGAAAATGAATTTTGTATATATCTTCAAATGAAAACAAAAAGTGTACTCGCTTTTAATAGAGGAGAGTGTTTGTTGTGCCGGAGAAAGTAATAGTAGTTGGAGGAGGCCTAGCTGGCCTGTCTGCAGCTGCGCGACTCGCACATCACGGTTATCAAGTTACCCTACTAGAAAAAGCACCTAAGCTTGGCGGGCGTGCTATCACGATCCCCATGAAAGGGTTTAACTTTAACTTTGGAGCCCATGCCATCTATGCACGGGATCGATCTATCTTACGCAAATTTGAAAGCGAAATTCACCTTCAAGTCGATTGGAAAGACTTTACACCTTCCAAAGCTTATTATGACTTAGGCTCTTTTACTACTCCTATGCCAGCTACATTGGAAGGCTTGTATAAAACCAAAATACTAGATGCTAACAACAAAGTTCGTTTTGCTTATGAAATCGCAAAAACTCTTTCTTCCATTGAACGAGGGGAAGAGGGGGTCCTGATCGGGGAATATTTAGAGAGCCAACCCGCTCAGATTCGAGATTTATTACTTACAGTAGCATCATCTAACTTCTTTACCAATGAATCCGAAAAGATTCCATCACCACTTTTCTTCCAGTATTATAAACGGCTATTTTCTACCAACCGTGCCGTTGCCTATATCGGTGGTGGCTGGCAGTCAATCGTAGAAGGATTTGCGAACATCATTGAATCAAATGGTGGGCAGATTATCACGAAAGAAAAGGTTTCGAAGCTAGAAATGGAAGGAAATCGAGTCACGAAACTAATCGGCAAAGAAGGCGCCGAGTATGTCGCTGACCAGATTATTTTCTGTATCCCACCGAAGGATCTGGTTACTTTGTTTGCTGAAACTAAATATGCTTCCTTATTTGACGAGTACAATCAATATAAACCGACTCAAGTGGTGGTATATGACCTCGGTTTAAGCAAACGGATTCCAAGCCCGTATACCTACATCTATCATAAGCAGGAACGTGTTTTTATCACCGATATTTCCCATTATGATCACACCTGCGTTCCAGAAGGTGGGCAACTTCTACAAGCGATTGCCTATCTAAACGAGGACGAAATTGCCGAGGGCAAGGCCGATGAAAAAGTTGCCGCCATCGAAACCGTATACGACAAACACTATGCTGGCTGGCGCGATCTCTTAGTAGCCAAACGTCTATCCAAAAAAGCAACAGTACAAGAAATCAAATGTATCAACGATCAACGCCTCATGCCAATAAAATTTTATAGCTTACCAAATGCATCATTTGCAGGTGATTGGTGCCAAGGAGAAGGGCAGCTCTCCGAACTATCCTTCACCTCCGCCTACGAGGTAACCAGTCGCATTTTAAAACATAGCAAAACACATCCAAAAGAAAACATAGCAGAAGCGAAGTAAGCATAAAAAATCCTGATCCGCTATAATGGATCAGGATTTTTTATGCTACATACTATCCATTCAATAAATCTAAAATGGACCAATATGCGACCAAGATTTCTCTAATATCTTATAAGCCACAAATACCACACCTGTTATTACTAGTGCCACAATCGAAAAAATAGAAGTAAATAAAACGCGATCACCTGTATAAATCTTTAACTGCTCATAGTCTGATCGATCAATCCTACGAGCTTGGCTTCGAATATTTAGGTTTCCTAAAGTCCACAAAACAGCCGGAACCACGAGAAAATACCAAAGAGGTAAACCATTAACAAATGGATGAGCGGGACGAATGATAGCTTGGATCAAAAAAAATAGTGAGACTGCCACTTGCAAATATACGTTTGATAATTGATACCGTAACCATTGATCTCCAAGTTTCTCCTTCTCATAACAGAGAAGTTCATTCATGCCCGGAAACATGAGATAGAGAACATTTGACCTGTGAAACACTATCATACTAAGCGGTGAGATTGCAAAAATGACGGCTAATACCGTATAAACGAAAGGGGTAGAAGCTCGACCCAAGATAAGTCCAAATATGACTACAGCATAAACAATAAAGAGGATATTTGTATATAATAGCTCTTTTCGTCGCAGGGAACGAAGTTGTGTATCTTCCATAAGTAGTTTGTCCCTTCTCATAATTTAACATGTTCATTTTATCACATTCTAAGGAGTAAGCGCTCTACAGCAAATTCTTTATCAATGATTCGATTCGATTTAATCGCTTGATCTGCTTCAATCGCCTGTTCCAGTAGTGTCTTAAGTTGCTCTTCTGAATACGCATGCCCCCTCTGTAGAGCAAGTTTCACTGGATAAGGATGAAGTTTTAAGAGACTCGCTATCTCTTTTTCATTTTTTCCCGTTTGTGCTAGTAGTTTACCTTGTAACATAATACGAAGCTGTCTTGTAATCAAAGCCAATATTTTAATAGGATCTTCTTTTTGAAAGACGAGATCACGATAGATTTGGATCGCACTTTCTTTATCATGTTTCCCCATCTGATCTGTTAGACGGAATACATCCTGCTCTAATGTCCGTACCACTAGTTGGTCAACCTGCTCTGACGTGACGATCCCCTGTTTTCCTGCGAATAGAGCTACTTTTTGACATTCTTGAGCAAGAAGCCTTAGATGATTTCCAACCAGTTCAATTAACCGATTGATCACGTCCCTATCAACTTGTACTTGCAACAATTGGAACCTCTTTGCAACAAATTTATGTAAATCCTGCCCCTCTAAGGGGTTAAACTTTAAGATTTTAGCAACTTTTTCTATCTGCTTCACTACTTTCTTTCGTTTATCAAGGGAAGACCCTGGCAAAGTCAAAATCAATATATTATCTGGGTGGGGATCCTTTATATATTCGAGGAATAAATCAATATCGTGCTCCACTTTACTTTTATGGTTACCAAAAAACGAGGCATTCCTTGCTATAATCCATCTACGATCTCCAAAGAAAGAGGGAGTCTCTAATTCTTGCAACACAGACCGAATCGGTGTCTCGTCCAGATCAAAAACAACCTCATTCCATTCCCGATCCCCTGTACTACGCCCACATAATTGTTGCCTAATCCAGTCTAACGTTTCTTCCAGTAAAAACTCCTCTTCTCCATACAAAAAATAAACAGGATGAATTTGGTTTTTCTTGATGTCTTGAAGTATTTTGCGATCCATTCCATTCACCTCTTCATCCCCTAAGTTTATCGTTTCTTAGCATTCGTTTCTACTGGAAACTCAAACGTAACAATTCCTCCTACTGAATCGGTAAATTTGACGATGAATCGATCGTTATTAAGCCACTCTATCTTGGGATCTTTCGCACTTACCATGCTCTGTTTGGGAATCGCTTCGTTCCCCTTTTTATCATAGACTTGTATTTGATTTTTCTCGTCCCATAATGCTACTAAATCTTTATCAGGAGAAAGAATCCCACCTTTCTTCACACTCTCTGTAAAAAGACGGGGATTCGCTAGGATTTTCATAGGCCAAGATGTTGTTCCTATCGGCATAAAGGCGATCACTGCTGTCAACAATATGGCCACAATACCAATCCCGATACTAGCTATCTTCCATCGCCTTAAAATCTGTGTCCTATGCTGTTGTCGCTCTTCTTCTTCCATTTGTTCCAGTACCATCTCTGTAAGCGGCAGCACCGGGGTTACCTTACATAAGTTAGATAGTTCGAAGACTAACTGTTGGAATCGACTTGCCATGGCAGCGTCTTCAGGAGAGCTAGCAAGATATACATCTAAATATTGTTGGTCTGTACTTGTCAATTCCTGATCTAAATCCCTCTGTAGTAGATCTATGATTTGTGGATTTGCCATTGGAAAAGTCCTCCTTCTTGATAGTCACTCAACCATTCTTGTAGCTGTTTACGAGCACGATATAGTTGCTTCTTCACAGATTCTACTGAAATTCCTAAGACTTCTGCGATCTCTTGAATCGTCAGATTTTGAATGTAGCGCAAAACTAATATGAAACGAGGACGCTCAGGTAGTTCATATATGGCTCTCTTCAGACTGGCAACAAAGCTCACATTTCCAGGGAGCTTTTTCACTAGGTTATCTCTTGTAAGATGGGGCAACATGGAAACGACTTTAGAGCGCTCCTTTGATAAATCAAAACACGCTTGTACAATTAACTTTTGTTCCCACACCTTTTGTTTCCCTTCTAAATCGCTCACTTGAACCTCTTTAGCATGTCTATATACATAAACCAAGGCCTTCTGTGTAGCATCCATCGCATCTTGTTGCCTCTCTGTAACATAGTAGGCAGTTTGGTAAAAAGTCTCTTCTAAATGATGTAAGAAATCCTTCAACGAATTCCGACAACCACCTTGTGCCTTTTGAAACTGCTCTATCAAATCACTCTCTCCCTTTTTCTTGCAACATGGATGAAAATCGAACCTCTTCCTGATTAATGCGAATCGTGACCGCTCCCATCTGATCCGTCCGATAGATTTTCGTGCCTGCTTTTTGTAATCTTCCGATCACCTCAGGGGATGGATGGCCATAAAGATTCTTCTCTCCAGTCGAAACCAACGCATATCGCGGCCGAATCTGATGAATAAATGCCTCTGTACTAGAAGTCTTACTACCATGATGGGCTACTTTATATATATCGATCTTTGGTAGATTCCATGACTGGAGAAGTTTTTCTTCAGCATGTTTTTCAATATCACCTGTAAATAAAATGTGTTTCTGATCGATTGTAAACAGGAGTACCAGCCCTGCATTATTGGACGTTCCTTCGTATAATTCCTCATCACGTAAATCAGGATAGAGAAAGGTAATCGAGAAACCCGGCTCTATCTCCCACACCTGCCCCATAGGAACCATATGAATCGGGATATCACGCGCTCTTACTTCCCTGATCCAATCCCTCTCCAGTTTCGAGATAGTAGGTAATGGATTCCGAATCACTTTTTCTACCGAAAAGCGCCTAACCACAGCACCTAATCCCTGCAGATGATCCGCATCACCGTGTGTGGAGACAAGTAGATCAATCTGGTTCACACCTTGATATGTGAGAAACGGAACCACAACATCTTCCCCTACATCAAAAGGATCTCTCCTTTCCTGCCACTCTTTTTGAGGATAGGATAGCCTACCCCCACCATCAATTAAAATAGACTTTCCAGACTTGGTCCGAATGAAAAAGGCATCTCCTTGTCCCACATCAATCATGGTAATTTCATGATAGGAAGCAGGCCATACATTTCCATAAACCCCCACTCCAATCCAGCAAACCCATACGCCACTAATCATCCATGGAATCTTAGAATAGAGATAGCGAACACTTACCCAAGTCCACCAACTTCCTACCATCAATAGGATATAAACGAGCAACCAGATCCAATTCGGATGAGCAAATGAAAACAGATGCCCACCAACCTGCTGTAACCATTCAATCCCGCTTTGACTCACTTGAACCATCCACGTCAATCCTTGGGCAAGCCAGACTCCCACGGAAAATACCAAGAAGGAAACGAGTAAGCCTCCATATCCTATTGGCAGGACAACTACGCTAAAAAAAGGGGCAAACAACACATTCGCCATCAGCGAAAACAGAGAACTTTCGTGAAAATAATAAACCAGCAAAGGGAACGAAGCCGCCTGTGCCACACTAGCTCCCGCAACTGTATAGCGAAGCCACTCATATCCATATGGAAAGCGCTCGGCAAGTGGGGTTGTACCCACGATTAAAGCAGCTGTTACCACATAACTAAGTTGAAAACCTGGATTAAAAATCAAAAGTGGTTCAAAACAAAGTTGCATCATCCCAGCAAGACATAAAAAGGAGAGAATATCCTTCTCCTTTCGCCAAGCAATGGCGAGACACATCATTCCTGATACGATACCCGCCCTCACAATCGGCGGCTCCGCTCCTGTAAGCAATACGTAGAAAGGTAGAAGGCTCAGGATCAGCCATGCCGACTTCTCACGGGTAATGCCTACATATCGAAGCATCCAAAAGATCGCTGCTACCAGCAAACTCACATGAAACCCTGAAATAGAGAGAATATGTACAAGACCCAGAGCTTGATATTGAGCCTCCCACTCCATCGGAACATCATAGCGATCCCCAAGAAGAAGCCCTTTCATAAATCCCTGAACCTCTGTATCTGCATATAGATGCTCTATCTGATCACTAAACCATTGATGAGCTTGATCGATCCATGTCATCAGTGAGCTTTCTATTCCGATCTGTTTGAGGTTATGCAAGCCTGTCGCTTTGCCAATCCAAAAGATCGATTGTTGTTGCAAATAGTATCGATAGTGAAATGCTCCAGGATTTCTAGGTAGAGGAGGACGCTCCATTTGAAGAGGAGATTGGATCACCCATCCTCTTCGCACTTGCTTAGACTGCTTCCATTGTTCAAATGATGCTATCTTGATGACAACTCTTATACGTTCCTTCGTATAAAACCACTGACTTTGATGCCGTATTTGTGATAGTTTTAAATCAAAGCGTAATTGGTCACCATCCCGAATTGGCTTTGACTCGATGGTGCCTATCACATGAATATCTTCATCCAAAGGAATAGGAAGTTTGGAAACATTTTGTAGCATGGTAAACGAATATACGAATCCACTTACCGTACATGTCAAGGCTATTAGCAAATAAGAGCGACCAACCTTACTCGTTATAAAAAGAACTCTCGAAACCAAAACAGCTATAAATCCACATGTATACAAAAGCCACTGACTGCCAGTAAACTCAACACACAAAACACCCATCAACCAGCCAATTGCCACTTTGACAAGAGGGCGATTCATCTACTTCGCTACTTTCTGTATCATCTCTACTCTATTCCTCTTCTTCTATTACCTAAATTTTTCCTTCTTTTGACATTCTTTTTATGCATTTTTCATCACCAATAGACACAAAAACCCTCAACTTTATGCACACCTATGAGTGAACATACATTTGATTGATCTTAGCAAGTAAGTTCCATACAATATAGGGGAATAGTATTCTGAACAGGGGGTTCATTATGTCGAAGAATAAAGATCTAATCGATTTAACTGAAAAATATGGTGCACGAAATTACCATCCACTTCCGATCGTTCTCACACACGGTGAAGGAGTTTGGGTCGAAGATGCAGATGGAAATCGTTATATGGACATGCTTTCCGCTTACTCTGCATTAAATCATGGACACCGCCATCCACGTTTAATTCAAGCATTAAAAGATCAAGCGGATCAAATCACGTTAACTTCTCGTGCCTTTCACAATGCGCAACTAGGTACTTTTTATGAAAAATTATCTGAGCTAACAGGCAAAGAAATGATTCTACCGATGAATACAGGTGCGGAAGCGGTTGAAACCGCTATCAAAGCCGTTCGTCGCTGGGCTTATGATGTAAAGAAAGTGCCAGATAATCAAGCAGAAATCATCGTATGTGAAGATAACTTCCACGGACGTACGGTAACAACTGTCTCTCTCTCATCCAATCCTGAATACACACGCGGATTTGGTCCACTCACACCTGGCTTTAAACTTGTACCTTATGGAGATTTAGAAGCCTTAAAAGCCGCTATCACTCCCAATACGGCTGCCTTTATCTTAGAACCGATTCAAGGGGAAGCAGGCGTAATCGTTCCTCCGGCTGGCTATCTAAAATCCGCTCTCGAAATCTGTAAAGAAAACAACGTATTATTTGTAGCCGATGAGATCCAAACTGGATTCGGGCGTACTGGACAAGCATTTGCATGTGATTGGGAAGAGGTACATCCAGATATGTATATCATGGGGAAAGCGCTTGGCGGTGGTGTCATGCCAATCTCTGCCGTAGCGGCAAACACCGATATCCTCGGCGTATTTGAGCCAGGCTCCCATGGTTCTACTTTCGGTGGCAACCCCCTCGCTTGTGCTGTTGCCATCGCTGCTCTAGACGTACTAGCTGAGGATGAACTTCCAAAGCATTCTCGTGAGCTAGGCGAATACTTTAAACAAGAACTGGAAAAAATTCAAAATCCAATCATAAAAGAAGTACGCGGAAAAGGCTTGTTTATCGGCATGGAACTCCACGAAAAAGCTCGTCCATACTGCGAAGCATTGATGGCAGAAGGACTTCTTTGTAAAGAGACTCATGATAACACAATCCGATTTGCACCACCGCTTACGATTACAAAGGAAGAACTAGACCTTGCATTAGAAAAAGTACGGAAAATCATGGCCTAGTCCCCCTATTAAAGAAGCTCTTGCCAAACCAAAATGGCGAGAGCTTCTTTTCTATGGCACCGTAATTTTATCCTTAAAGCGTGCTAATAACTTCTCTCCAATCCCTGGCACCTTCGCAATATCTCCCACTCGTTTAAAAGGGCCGTTTTTCTCTCGATATTGAATGATCGCTTCTGCTTTTGCCGCTCCCACTCCCGGTAATTCTTCTAATTCTTTGCTACTCGCCGAATTAATCGCAACCTTGCCATTTCGATCACTTGAATCGGCTTGCCCTACTAACGGCTGACTCTCTTCACCCTTCCGAGGGATGTAGAGTACCGATCCGTCCGCGATTTCTTGAGCTAGGTTTACCTTTTTCAAATCTGCCTCATCCGTACTTCCACCCGCTGTTTCAATCACTTCATATAATCGAGTTGCTTTTTTAAATTGATAAATCCCTGGCTTTTTGACTGCACCTTTTACATCTACAACAAATAGCTGTACACTTTCTCGTTTTGGGGGAACCAATGCCATTTTCTCGTTTTGATCAAGCCAATCTTGAGATTTCTCTACATTTTTCACAGGAGGACCTTCTGCACTCAGCCACCCCTCTCCTCTAAACAGAAGAACTGCCAACAAGCACAAAACCACTACACTTAATGCTACTACCAGCTTTTTCTCTCGATCCGTCCATCTGGATAACATTCCGTCCAACCTCCTATATCCATATATTTCCTCAAAAAAAAGACAAACCCTGCAAAGGCTTGTCCTGCATTCTTTATTCAATCGATTCACTAACCGTATGATCTTTTTTTCTAAGCCATCTAAACGGCGAAAATTCTCGTTCCCCATCCTTAAACACACCTACCCGGTCCACATCCAGAAATACGCCTTTGCAATTAGATAGAGCTAGATCATATGTGCTGAGGAATTTTTCAATCCTCTTCTTACTACGGTACACCACTCGCTTCTGGTTATCTAAGTTAAGGATGATAAGGCGCTCAATCGACTCGTCATACCAAAACTTTATCTCGGACATATTTACCCACTCTTTCGCAAAAATGTGATATATGAACGTACAGATAAAGAGAAAGCTAGACAACTTCTTTCCTTATACTACCAAAAGATTGTTTTTGTTTCAATTTTTAAAAAATAAAGAACCCCAGTAGAGCCATGTCTACTAGGATCGACTTATCCCTTTATGGGAACATGAATCTTAAAGCAAGTTCCTCTACCCTTCTCGCTAGCTACCGTAATCGTACCACCATGCGCCTCTACAAATTCCTTTGCAATCGCAAGTCCAAGACCCGTACCACCCTCTTGTCTAGATCGATTCGTATCCGCTCGATAAAAGCGATCAAATAAATAAGGAAGATGTTCCGGATCAATACCCGAGCCCGTATCCATAACCCTCATGAGAAGACCGCCTACTATGGATTTCTCTAACGTGACGAGGATTTTCCCTTCTTCTGGGGTATAAGCAAACGCATTCGATAATAGGTTTACAATCACTTGCGTAATCCGATTTGGATCGATCTGCACATATGATGACGCATCGTCGATCTCTGTTTCAAACCGTAATTGGATCTTCCGCTCTTCTGCTTCAAATTGATACATACTGGTAATCTGCTCCAGTAATTGGCGCAATGATACCTTCTTTTTCTCCAATGGTAGCTTTCCTACTTCTGCCAACGATAACTGATGCAAATCTTGAACCAGCCGTGTTAAACGAGCCACTTCATCCTGAATCGGTAGCAAAGTAGAAGGCTCAGCCGGCTTAATTCCTTGCTGGATCAACTCAAGCTGCCCTTGAATAATCGTTAACGGAGTTCGAAGCTCATGTGCCACATCCGCCACAAGATGAGTCCTAGCCTGCTCCGTTTTATATAGCTTTTGTGTCATCAGATCAAATGAATTGGCTACCTCTCCAAATTCATCCTGCGTATCCAGCTTTAATTGCGTTTGCAGGTCTCCATCTTTCACCCTTTGAATCCCTTGCAAAATCGTCCCAAGAGGTCTCGTGAAGATTTTGGTGATCCAAGCTCCGAGTAACAAAGCAATAATGGAAGTACATACGATTCCAGTCAGCGTCCCAAATGAGATCGTACGAAATACCTGCTGTTCCGCCATTAAAAGACCGAGTGGTGTCGTTCCTGTAATCTCTACAACCCCGACTTGTGTCCCTTCATAGAGAATCGGATATTGATCTGTTTGTATTTTCCCCTCCACCGAACGGTTTGGCACATTTTCCGAAACCAACAAATGATCGTGGGCATCATAAATTTTAATATCACGAACCCATTCAGATGAACTTTTTTGCTTCTCACCTAAAAGCTTTTTATTGATGTAATTTTCAATGCCCGCCCATGATTCATTCTTCTTATAGTAGTTGGCAAGTTGCCTCGCGTACTCCTTCTGACTCTCCTGCACATACTGGGAAAACAAATTTTTCGAATATAGATAGGAGATCCCATAATAAACCGTTCCCATAAAGACGATGAGAACGAATAACGAAACGAGTAGCTTTGTCCTAACTTTCATCGATCTTCTCGGAAACGATAGCCTAAACCATGGACCGTTTGAATATAGCGGACACCGCTCTCTCCGTCACCAATTTTTTTACGCAAGTGGCTGACATGACTATCAATACTTCGTTCGTAGTTGATGTAGGCGTCCCCTGTCGTTGCTTGTAATAATTGAAGTCGACTATAAACCACTCCCGGGCGTTTAGCCAGTGTATATAGGATTTGAAATTCTCCAGCCGTTAAGAAAACCTCTTCTTCATTCTTCCACACACGCACTTTTTCCACATCAATAAGCAGGTCTCCACGTTGTAGAACTTCTTCATCTGATTTTTTGCTACTTACACGCCGAAGAACAGAGCGAATTCGTGCAGAAAGCTCCCGCAAACTAAATGGCTTCGTCATATAATCATCGGCGCCCATCTCTAAGCCTAATACCCGGTCCATCTCCTCTGTTTTCGCTGTCAGCATAATCACAGCAATTCCAGAAATCCCACGAATTTCCCGGCAAATATCAAGTCCACTCTTCTCTGGAAGCATCCAATCTAGCACTACTAAATCAGGCTTAATCTCCTCTACTTTTCGAATCGCCTCATTTCCAGTCGTGGCGGAAGAGACGCGAAACCCTTCTTGCTCTAAGTACGGACAGATAATATCGAGTACCTTTTGTTCATCATCAACAACTAAAAGAGAATGTTGCATGAGAAACACATCCTTTATTATTCATAACCTCATTGTACAAAGTAAATTTGGTGGATTTATGGTGAACCTTTTACCAAGAGTTGTCATTCACTAGACTCATAAAATAGACCTAGAAGAAATCCCTCTAGGTCTATTGTTGTTAATTGGCTACAATATTAATCAATTTCCCAGGCACCACTATCACTTTTCGTACCACTGTTTCTTCCAACCACGTCTGAATCGCCTGTTGCCCCATCGCTTGTTTCTCAATCTCTGCACGATCCGCTCCAGCTGGAACTACAATCTTGCCACGCATTTTTCCATTGATCTGAACGACAATCTCGACCTCATCTTGCACGAGTGCCGATTCATCCGCTTTCGGCCATGTAGCTAGATGCACACTATCACGATGTCCAATCAAATGCCATAACTCTTCCGTAATATGCGGAACAAACGGGGCCAGCAAGACCACCAAGGACTCCAGAGACTCCTTCAATACAACACGATCGGCATCGGCTGGATATGCGTTAATGCCATTTACAAGCTCCATAATCGAACTAACAGCTGTATTAAAATGGCTCCGTTCTCCAATCTCATGCGTTACCTTCTGAATCGTCGCATGTAGCAAACGGCGCAGTTCTTTTGCTGAACTGCTCAGCTCAGGAGAAATCGGCAACTCTTGCTTAAACAAATCAAGATGCTGGACAACCAGACGCCACACACGGTTCAAGAAACGATAACTACCTTCTACCCCGCTATCACTCCACTCCAAGTCGCGCTCAGGTGGGGCAGCAAACAGGATAAAGAGGCGAGCGGTGTCAGCACCATATTTATCGATGATTTCCAACGGGCTAACTCCATTCCCCTTGGATTTCGACATCTTGAAGCCACCTTTTAAAACCATCCCCTGTGTTAACAAGCTATGGAACGGCTCATCCTGATCAACCATCCCCGCATCAAATAATACTTTGGTAAAAAAGCGAGAATACAGCAAGTGGAGTACCGCATGTTCAATACCGCCAATATACTCGTCAACGCCCATCCATTCATTTGCCTTTTTCGAGTCAAAAGGAAGCATTTCATTAGCCGAATCAGTAAACCGTAAATAGTACCATGATGAATCCATGAACGTATCCATCGTATCGGTTTCACGTCGGGCTTTCTCATGACCGCAGTTCGGACAAGCCGTATATGCAAATGTCTCGGACGTGGTTAGTGGATTGCGTTTCCCGTCGAATACAACATCTTCTGGCAACACAACGGGCAATTGTTCTTTTGGAATCGGGACTGTTCCACAATCATCACAGTATACAATCGGGATCGGTGTCCCCCAGTAACGTTGACGGGAGATCAACCAATCACGCAAACGATAATTTACAGTCGACCCGCCTAATGATGTTTCTTCTAAATGGTCGGCAATCGCCTTGATCGCATCACGATTCGCCATTCCATCAAATCGGTCAGAATTCACTAACACGCCATCTTCCGTAAATGCCACCTCTAAAGGAAGTTCCAATTGACCCTCTACCGGCCCAATCACCACTTGAATCGGCAGATCATACTTCTTCGCAAACGAAAAATCGCGCTCATCATGTGCAGGTACACCCATGACTGCCCCAGTCCCATAATCCATCAACACATAATTGGCCACCCAAATCGGCACTTGTTGCCCTGTTAGTGGATGAATCGCATAAGACCCTGTAAAGTACCCAGTTTTTTCTGCATCTGTAGAGGTACGCTCGATTTCCGTAGCCTTCTTCATCTGCTGAGCAAAGTCTTGAATCTCCGTCTCTTGTGGCTTTCCTGTTATCAATTTCTCTACTAACGGATGTTCCGGAGCAAGCACGATATACGACACACCGTATAAAGTGTCAGCTCGTGTTGTAAATACTGTAACTAGCTCCTCATTCAATTCAGGAATGGTAAACGTAACATGCGTTCCTTCGCTTTTTCCAATCCAATTTCGTTGCATCGTTCGTACCCGTTCAGGCCACTTTGGAAGACGATCTAATCCTTCTATCAGACGATCAGAGTAGTCTGTGATACGTAAGAACCATTGCTCTAAATCTTTCTTCGTCACTTCTGAATCACAACGCCAACAGCAACCATCCTCCACTTGCTCATTTGCAAGTACAGTCGCACATTTTGGACACCAGTTAACAGATGCTTTTTTGCGGTAAGCCAAGCCCTTCTCGTAAAACAGCAAGAATAACCATTGTGTAAACTGATAGTAATCCGGTAAGCAGGAACCTAGATAACGATCCCAATCATAGGAAACACCTACTAATTCCTGCTCATGTCTGATTTTCTCCATATTGCGGATCGTTAGCTCTCTTGGATTTACACCTCGTTCAATAGCGGCATTTTCCGCTGGTAAACCAAAAGCATCCGCTCCCATAGGATGCAAAACACGGTACCCGTTCATGCGACGAAAACGGGCCACTACATCGCCAATCGAATAAACCCGCATATGTCCCATGTGAAGGCCTTCCCCCGAAGGGTACGGAAATTGCTCTAAAGCATAATACTTCGGCTTAGATAAATCCTCATCTGTTTTATATAACTGTATCTCTTTCCAAAGCCCCTGCCACTTCGGCTCAATCTCTTTTGCTATGTACTCCATTTTTACATCCTCCTTCATAAACTGTTTCTACACTAAAAAACCTCTCGTCCCTAGCTTGATCAAGCTAGGGACGAGAGGTTTGTTCTCTTCTCGCGGTACCACCCTAGTTAGGATTACTAAAACAATCCTCACTTCATTTATCCTTAACGCGGACAAAACGCTATAAGTTACTAAGGTTCACTTATAGAGCAATAAAGTGAGTTCATAAGGTTTTGCATCTTGGCTTGCACCAACCGCCAATTCTCTGAAACGCAAACAATCTTACTACTACTCTTTATCATAGCCTTTGTCTATAAATAGTTATCTGCCATTATAGGCAAGTTTACGCGAATTGTCAATCTACTTCTCTACAACCACATTATTGAGCAAGATCGATTTTTGGAGCATCTCCCCAAAGGCGTTCGAGATCGTAGAAATCCCTCTCGTCCCGGTGAAACACATGAACCACTACATCACCAAGGTCAACAAGCACCCAACGTGCATCTTGGAAACCCTCGACCCCACGGATTGGAATCCCTTCTTCATTCATTTTTTCTTTTATGCCTGTTACAATTGCTTGAACTTGAGTTTGAGAGTTACCGTGGCAGACTACAAAATAGTCAGCAAAAACGGAAAGGCCGCGAATGTCCAATATGGTAACACTATGAGCTTTTTTATCCTCAGCTACTGTGGCTGCTAGTTGTGCTAGATGCAACAAATTCAAACGGATTCCTCCCTTAGTCTCTTTCCAGACAACATTCGTTTTAACTCATCACGAGCGGCAATCGCCAGTGGATAAACCGGTTGCTTTTGTGACTGTAAAAACAGTATCGTATTATCCATTGCTTGTAGCACTGCTACATCTAAATCGATCTCGGCCAATCTACGTACTCCATCTACCCCAGGAAATTTTCTCCCCGGCTCAATGTAATCAGCCAGATACACTACTTTATCAAGAATAGACATATCAGGCCTTCCAACCGTGTGGGATCGTATAGCTTGCAAAATATCTTCATCCACTATGCCAAATACTTCTCGAGCCACTTCTGCACCAACAGGAGCATGCCAAATCTCCTTATGATATTGGAGCAAATCAAGTGGCAATTGGTATCGCTTGATCCACTGCGTCAACTGTTCACGAGACCAGAACTTACAATAGTCGTGGAGAATGGAGGCAATCCTTGCTTTAGACGGATCCGCACCAAACCGCTTGGCCAATTCGACTGCGGTATCCACTACACGCAAGGTATGTTCAAAGCGTTCTGGTTTTAACTGCTTTTTGGTAGCTTGCAATAAAACATCAAGATCCATACAAGCCTTGCTCCTTTATATATTGGTCCACTAGATCAGGTACCATGTAACGAACGGATTTTCCCAAACGTACTTGTTTTTGAACAAAAGTAGAAGACAATCTGATTTCAACCACATCTTCTATCCAACAAACGTGCTTATCTATATAGTTTGGTATATCGTCTGCCTTCGTGCCTGGTCGATGTAGTCCAATAATCTGCACATATTGTAGTATTTTCTCTATTCTATACCACTCTGGTAAATTTTTCACCATATCCTCGCCCATTATCAGAAAAAAATGGGCATCCGGATACTGTTTCGTAAACTCCTGAATGGTTAAGAGCGTGTAAGAAGGACCTGATCTCTTGATTTCGATATCTTTCACTTGAAAGCATGGATGGTTTTCAGTTGCTAACTGCACCATGTGTAGGCGGTGTTTGGCTGAGGTAATGGTTTTATGTCTCTTATGCGGTGGATCCCCTGCAGGGACGAACCACACCTGGTCTAAGTTCATTCCTTCTCTCGCTTGTTCAGCGATTAAAAGATGACCATGATGTATCGGATCAAAGGTTCCACCCATGATACCAATTCGCATCGATGCCACCTCATTTATGTATTTTGCACACTCAGTGACTCTTCTAATGCACTTCGCATCACTTCAACAGGGGCTTTTTGGCCTGTCCATAGTTCGAGTGCGTATGCCGCTTGATGGACGAGCATCCCCAGCCCATAATGGACTTCACAACCCTTTTGCCGTGCTTTTTGGATGAAGAGAGTTTCTTTGGGGTTGTAGATTAGGTCACTTACTAACACATGTGGGATAATCCATTCTTCCGGAATAGGTAATTGATCCACGTTTGGATACATTCCGATCGATGTGGTATTGATTAACAAGCTAGCTTGACGGATAGCTTCCTTCCCATTTTCTAATGAACAAGCTTTTGCTGTAGTCCATCTTCCTAGATGACCAGCCAGCTCCTCCGCTTTCGAGTAAGTACGATTCAAAATCTGGATTTCAGTAGCACCCTCTTTAGCCAAGATCGTAGCCACGGCCCGTGCCGCTCCACCTGCTCCCAGGATTACAACCGATTGACCACCCACCGTAATCCCCGTCTCTTGTTCCAACGAACGAAGATATCCCACTCCATCCGTATTATATCCAATTCGCTTTCGATCTCGCACCACTACCGTATTTACCGCACCAATCGTCCACGCAGATTCATCTAAATCATCCAATAAATCTATGACTCCCACTTTATGTGGAATCGTCACATTAAAACCATCCCATCCTCCAATTGGACCTTGACCCAAATTCTGAGGCAACAACTCTTTCGATACCGCTATCGCCTCATAACTAGCCGTTAAGCCTATATCAGCAAACGCCGCACGCATCATCTGTGGAGAACGAGAGTGACTTACTGGATCTCCAATCAATCCCAATTTCAATCTCTCTTCACTCCTCCCCTATATAATCGCCGGCCGTATCCCTACCTGCACGCCCTCCGGAGCCCACACATCAATCACAGCCCTATCTTGTCCGCAAGCAATCCAACCTAAGCCTGCAATTACGATGTCCTGTTTTTCCTTCCCGTTTAGCTGAATCCGGTGCTTCCGCCATTTAGGGAGTTGAGTCGGATCTTCTGGAGGGCTCAGGATGCTACCACGATGCTTTGTTTGGATCTCATCTGCTTTTTCCAATTTAGTCCGATGAATATACAATCGATTCGAAAGGTAGGTAACAAATGATTGTTTTGCTCCTTCTAAGAAATCGAATCGTACTAGCCCACCGAAAAACAACGTCTGCTGTTCATTTAATTGAAATACCTTCGGTTTAATTCCCGATTGAGGCATCACGATCTGTAACTCTTTCGGTGTCACCCATTCACTCATTCGATCTTTCCGCACGATTCCTGGAGTATCGATAATCGCTTTTCCATCTTCAAGTGGAATATAAATCGAGTCTAGTGTCGTACCTGGATACGGAGAAGTTGTAATATATTCTTCCTCTTCACCAAACTCTTTTAATAACCGATTAACAAAAGTAGATTTTCCTACATTGGTCACACCAATAATGTAAACATCTCTTCCTTTTCGATGGTGTTCGATCGCTTCCACCGTTTGACGGAAATATTCTCCTTTGGCAGCAGAGGTTAGCGCAATTTCAATCGGATCTACACCTAACTCTTTCGCAGTTGCACGCACCCAATCTTTTAATCGCCCCCACTTAACAGACTTGGGAAACAGATCAATTTTATTTGCTAGAAGTAGGAGCGGGTTATTCCCAATATGTCGATGAATCCCTTGAATCCAACTACCTGCTAAATCAAAGATATCTACTACCAATACCACTAAGCTATCCGTATGTGCGATCTCCTGTAGTTTTTGTAAATAAACATCTGGATCCTGCTCCACTGGCGCAATATCGTTATAGTGGCGAATTCGGTAGCAACGCTTACAAACAATATGTTCTCTTTTTAACGCAGAAGAAGGCGCATAACCAGGACGGTTTTCATCTTCCGTCTGGATGCGCACTCCACAACCTTCACAATAATTCTGTTCTGTCTCGATCAACGAAGTTCCTCCTAACCTAGATAACCGCGTTTCCTCATCCAGCGAAATGCGCCTCGTTCAACTAAGCGATTCACTTTTGTGAAGAAACCTTCACGCTTTGACACAGGGACGACTAAAATCGTCTTTAGTCCCATTCGATTTCCACCTAACACATCCGTTAACAGTTGATCACCTACCACAACCGTTTCATGCCGCTTTGTATTCAAAAGTGATAATGCCTTAACAAATGCCCTAGAAAAAGGCTTACGTGCAGCATGAATAAACGGAATATCCAGCGGCTCAGCAAATTTTCGCACTCTTACCTGATTATTGTTAGACACAATAATCACTTGAATACCTTGCCCTGTTATTTCTTTTAACCATACTAATAACTCTGGAGTCGCATCCGGACGGTCTGACTCCACTAACGTATTATCTAAATCAAAAATCATCCCTTTTACACCGTGCCCTCTTAATTCCTCCACATTAATATGGTAAATCGAAGGAACATAAGAATACGGTACCAACTGACGAAACATACTTCACATCCCGTCCAATCTGTAGCAAAAACAAGTAAGATCAACCGACCCTACAAGTCTTTTTGGCATAACTATAACACATCTGTAAAAGGTGACGCAAAGCCTACCCGTTAGGTTGACAGAACAACTTATTTTTCGAAAACATACATATTTGCTACCTCGCGATAACCTAGGGAAATATAGAGAGGATATCCTGTCAAACTAGTTGCTAAAACACTGGTCCCAGCCCCAAAGTCTTTCGCATCCATCAACATCGTCTTACATAGTGCCTTTGCGAGCCCCTTTCCTCGATACGCCTCCAATGTAATCACTTGATCCAGACATGCTATATCTCCAATTAGGGAAAAACGTCCATGTGTAACCGGCCGGTTTTTTTCTACATAATAAGTAAACAACTGCTTATCCTCAATCCTCTCTGGGTCCACAATCTCCTTTTGGAAGCTATCATTGACCAATATGACTTCCGAAGGTTCACGGATGAGGCATACTAAATCTGATTTCGGTTCATTCATAGAAGATAAATCAAATGTCATTAAGTACTCTTTATATTTAAAGGTATAACCATATTGTTCTGTAAATACATCTAAATCAAACCCCTCTCCTTGCTCAAAAACCGTCAACCGATGTGGCTCATAAAGCTTACTCGAATGAAGCATTTGTAGTCCTTCAGCTAAATCGGAGTGAGTAACAAAAAATTCATTCGTTCGATTACAAACAGGCGATCCGAATATGATATGTTTCATAGGCCCCAGCTTGTCTAGTCGGGAATTAGGTACAAATCGACAATAAGACCAGCCTCTGACAAAATCTTCTACCAACGCTTCATAAGATATCTCTGTATGTTTCATATTTTCTCTCCTTCATCTTTACCCATCCCTTTTACAATTCGCCAACCGAGAGGCTAAATCCCTGTTTATTCGGACAATTTACAGATAAAAAAATGTGCTTCTATGAATCTGTATGAAGAGACTAATAGAAGCACATTTGCTTACTCTTTCTTACTCCTCTACTATCAATAGTTCTTTTGGGAAGCCTGTTAAAATCACAGGACCATCTACCCCGACTACTACATCATCCTCGATCCGTACTCCTCCCACATCGGGCAAGTAAATTCCAGGCTCAATCGTAAACACGAAGCCTTCTACTAGTAAATCGGGATTCGTTTCCGTAATAGAAGGAAATTCATGAACGCTCATTCCGAGTCCGTGGCCAATGCGGTGTGGGAAATAATCGCCGTATCCAGCCTGACGAATAACATCGCGTGCAGCACGATCGATCTCTCCTAGTGGAACGCCAGCTTTCACTCGATTAATAGCGGTTAATTCTGCCTCTAAAACAGTCTGATAAATTCGCTCTTGTTCAGGTGTGATGGAGCCAAATGCGATAGTACGGGTAATATCAGAGCAATACCCTTGCCACACCACTCCTAGGTCAAACAAAACGAGATCTCCTTTTTCCAGTTTCCGATCTCCAGGGGTTCCGTGTGGCAGGGCTGACTTTTCACCAAATAGGACCATGGTATCGAATGACATACCCTGAATTCCTTGTTTCTTTAACTCATACTCAATTTTAGCAACCACTTCTGTTTCAGTGATTCCTACTTGAAGAGCCTTCACCCCTATCTCTACACCCAGATCAGCCAATTTAGCCGCTTCTTTCAAAATTTGTAGCTCTTGATCATCCTTTACTTGGCGCATCAAATTCATTTGTTTCTCAACATCCGTAAATGAAATCTCCTCCCCGAGAGATTGCACTCGCAGAGCACGTGAGTAGGAGATGGAATCCATCTCGATCGCCACTTTCATACCAGGCCGGGTAAATGATTTCTCTGACAAAGAATCTTGAAGAATGAACCAAGGATCTTGTGTATCATCATAACTAAGGACTTCCCCCGTCCAACCGGATTTCTGAGCGGCAGCTTGATCTAACTTTGGACAAATTAAGAGAGGATCATGAAGCGCCGGAATGACGAGTCCGAGTAGTCTCTCATGAGGCTCTGAGTCAAAGCCCGTTAGATAGTAGATATTTCGCGAATGACTAATAAAAGCAAAATCAATGTGTTGTTCTTGTAACCAGCTTTGAAGTTTACCTATTCGAAGATTCATCTGCTTTCATTCCTTCACGTTAAAATGTTTACCATTTCATTAGAGCAAATTGATTCCATTTTGACAATTTTTTATTTCAATATCAGCTCATTACACCCATTCTCCTATTTCCATGATCCACCTGTTTACTATGTATATACTAGGGTATATAATGATGTATATCATATTACCCGTCCGGCTATCAATCCTGTTTGGCAAGCATCTTTGAATTACACCATATTTATGGAGAAAGAGAGGAATTCATGATGAAAAATCATATGTACTTGTGCGAACAATGTGGTCACTCAACCGCGAAGTACGAAGCCCGCACGTATATGAACGGTTCAAATCAATTAGTTTGTCAGAAATGTTTACACGAGCTAAGAGATCAATCACATAAAAAGAATACAAATTAAAAGCTACTGGATCATCCGTGAGATCCAGTAGCTTTTTTACCATAAACTATGCTCTGACTTTCTATCATCCGCTACATACTCTGACCACTTCTCTTTAAACTCTTCTAACGAAATCTTCCCAGACTGAATCTCCAGCAGATCCTGTATAGCCATACACTGAGAAACATCCAACACATAACCCAAGTCAAAAAACCCCCTCAAACCCTTTTCATAACTACATACCTACAACCATTGAAATCCGAACCTACGCTCCAAAACTCGACCTTCCCACGCGAAAGAAAGGGCAACTGTTTTAGCGTGCTCAATCGCTTGATACAAGTTGATGTACGCTTCGTCTTCCTCAGCATTCCAAATGGTAATCACTTCATATTTTGTAAACCCTAATAGTTGCAAAAAACACCATAACGCTTGATCCATTTTGGATTCCATGTACGGCTCTTGAAATGGATCTATGTCATAACGATCTCCCGTTGTAATATGAACAACTTCTCGACTAGAAAAATAGTTTTGAATTTGTTGTTCGTCCTGAAAAAAGCCGTGAATAGCCGAGCCAAGCTTATTAAAACCCGCTTGGAGATCGACATGATATTCATCTGTTACAAACAGATAGCGATCTGCTTCTAAAAATGAATGAATCCATTCATCTTGTTTTTGATCAAGTAAGTGAACAGGTTGATCTGTGGTGTGTGGGATTGACTGAAGGAGAGCATGCGAGTGTACTGCAGAAGAAGTGGAAGGACCCCAAATAAATTGATCTTCAGGGCATGCAAGCTGATATGTCTCCAAAAATTTGTGAAGCACCTTTTCAACAGACTCTGATCGTTCGGAGGAAGAAAGTGCATGAAAAATAAAAACCGTACCCATATATCCTCCCCTTATAAGAGGATCAGTAGTACGAGGAATTTGAGAAAGCTTGTTCGTATATGAGTAAATAATAGAATAACAACCTTTATCCTATTCTACATTTACTCTCCAGTTCCTCTTCGATCCACAAATTTTTATATAGTCCATCTATATCACTTGTATCTGGATTTTAGAACTTCGGGCAGGATAAATCGAAAGCTACTATCTCCGCTTCTTTTCACGTACATAATAGGAAAGAATAGACCAGACTCCTGCCACCATCACCCCAAGTAATAATCCAACCTCAATCCAAGCAATCCAATAGTTACCCATCACTTGAAAGGCTAATGTGTTTTTCACAATATCCCATCCATCGGCAATCGTTGAAATCATGATGTAGAAAAAGCTAAAAATCAGAACCATTTGCTCTAATTTTAACCTTCGTTTGCTCTCTTCCATCTCTAACATCGTCGTCATCGCATCTAGTTCCAGATGAAGCTCGTCCATTAGTTCTTCGATCCGATAACTACGACGAACCATCTCATACAGACGAGCTATATGAGTAATTCGACTTACTTGTTTAAAGGAGCATCTTAGCGTAAAGAAAACCATTCTTTTCTTTAGCTCCCGCACCTCAACAAATGCCTGCTTCTCCTGTCCATCCAATTGGTGGGGTAGATGAGAGGCTAGAATCGAAAAATATTGTAGCGAGTAAAATTGGTGTAACGTTAAGACATACATATAAAAGTAATTACTTTTTAAATTTTGCTGGTTTTCTCCTAATAGAAATTCATTTGAATCCTTATTGTTCGTTAAGTGACACACATGAGCAATTCCCTCTACTGATACGCGCCAGTAGCTATTCTGAAAAATCCTCATCGTCTCCTCATCTTCATGTAACTCGATTCGTGGAGGATTATGTATCTCATGATAAGTTCTACTCAGCAAATATAAGCTTTTCATAAACTCACGATGATCCGAAGGCTGGTCCATTTCTTCTAAAGTAACCGCATTGTAGACGAGAACATTTTTCGTAGATCCGTATCTGGATTCAAATAAAGTTGCCACCTGTACTTGCTTAAAAATCTTATGCATACATCTACCTAAACTACATTGGACTGGGTAACGATTATGCTTTTGTAACTTTCGTACAACCCGTTCAGAGCTTTGGAGAAATTGCTTTACATAATAGTTATTTTGAATGAGGTCAGATAAATCTTGACCCTTAGGATATGCGATCGAAAAAGTTAGAAACCCAATCTGTGTCTCAAACAAAATTAAACTTATTTCACATAGGTAAAGTTCATATTCATAATCCTTATGTCCAAAAGAAATGATCTGATTTTTATTCGGAAGATCATATTGGATGCATCCGTCCTGTGTTAACACAAAACGGGATCCAATCGATTGATTCCCGTTGGGATCCGACTGTATCAATCGATCAATGTGATGAAACAAACGCTTGCCTGAGATATTTTTTACTCTCCATATCTTCTTATCCGTCTCCCTACCCACTTCTTCCTCCAAATCTTTTGTTAATTCTCGATAAGAAGCGTTATAGGCAAATGGTATCATCATCTTCGTAATCTGTCGTTCCACTATTGCCTTCATATACATTCTCCGTTAACGATGGAATTATAATAAATACCTAAAGAATCATACTACCATAAAATCATTAAGCAGATAAAATCAATTAAAATGGTTTTATCAATCTTTGTCGAATAGTACCTATGCTAGGAAACAATCACTTTAATTTCCTATTAAAACTAAAAAATCATATAAAATAGAAAATTTTATATAAATATACAATTCATTATGTTACAATTTACATGTATTAAATTAAGTTCACGCATTTAGAGGAGGAAGTCTTTTGAGAAAAACAGGAACTATTGTGCTCAGTACCTTGCTTGCCGTCTCTGTTTCTAGCCTAGGATGGCTCTCTCCCAGTGCAGAGGCAGCTACATCAAAAAAGTTGTCTAAGCAAATGGAAGAAAAGATTGCCAAATTAGCAAAGAACAAAGTGTCGAAATATATCGATACGAAATCTAGTAAGCCCGTTGATGTCATCGTTCAGTTGAATCAACAACCAGTTGGAGAAGTGATTAAAAACCATAAGCAACTGAAATCTTCTCCTGCTAAAGATTATCAAATGCAGATGAAAGAATCCCTCAATCAAACTGAGAAGAAGGTCAAAAAGGTAAACTCAAAGGTAAAAGTGAAACAGAGATTCGATACCGTCTTTTCTGGTTTTGCTGTTTCCGTGCCTGCGAACCAAATCCATAAATTAGCAGCAATGCCTGAGGTAAAAGCAGTCTATCCTGCGTTAAAGTATAAAGCTTTAGGCACTGGTAGCTCCACAGTAGGCGCACCCGAAGTTTGGAAACTAAAAGATCCGCAAGGCCTTCCTGTTGATGGCAGAGGAATCAAAGTAGCCGTTATTGACACGGGAATTGATTCCCAACACCCCGATTTAAAGAATAATTACATCGGAGGATATGATGTCGTGGATCGGGATAATGATCCGCAGGACGAGCAAGGTCATGGTACTCATGTAGCAGGTATTATTGCCGCAAATGGCGAGATCAAAGGAGTAGCACCCGAAGCATCCCTCCTAGCTTATCGTGTATTAGGAAAACAAGGTGGAACGACAAGTGATATCTTAACGGGGATTGAAATGGCAGTCAGGGATGGTGCAGATGTGATGAACCTCTCACTCGGCGCAAATGCGAACTATCCTGACGATCCTCTCGTATCAGCTCTAAATCATGCAGCGAAAATCGGGGTTTCTGTAGCAGTTGCAAACGGAAACTCTGGCAGTGATGCATGGTCAGTGGGGGTTCCTGCCACAGCTGATAAGGTGATCTCCGTAGGTGCTTCCACTCTGGAAAAAGAGTATCCAAAATTCGATGTAGTTGGAACAGAGACCTCCTTTGATGGCGCTCAACTCACCAAGATGAAATTTCCTTACAACTCTCAGTTTGAAATAGTCGATGTTGGATTTGGCTCCCCCCTTGATTACAAAAAAGTAAATGTAAAAGGAAAGTATGTACTTATCCAACAAGGAGCAGCGAAGCAAGACATCTATGTATCTAATGCTCATAAAGCCGGAGCAACCGGGGTTCTACTATACATGAAGGGGCAGGAGCAAGATGCATTACAAGATATCGAGGCTAGCTTAGAAAATAAAATTCCTGCCGTACAATTACCAGCAAAAGATGCAATCAAGTTAAAAACGTCACTGAAAGCTGGGAAAACCATTGCGTCTCTAAAAGAGTACACGCCTTACGAGTTTATGGCCGAATTTAGTTCACGTGGGCCTGTTCATGAAACATGGGCAGTGAAACCAGATGTGGTAGCTCCCGGTGTGGCTATTAAAAGTACTGTACCAGGAGAAGAAAAGTATGCAGAATATGATGGGACAAGCATGGCAGCCCCACAAGTAGCTGGAGCAGCGGCTTTACTCCGCCAAATGCATCCTGACTGGACACCTGAAGATGTAAAAGCATCTCTTTCCAATACAGCAAAGACCTTAACAGACATAACCGGAAAACGCTATGATGTGATGACACAAGGCTCAGGTCGCATTGATATCCCGAAAGCAATTCAGGCAACTACGCTCGTCACACCGAATAACTTCACATTTGGTCTTGTAAAACCAAATAGTGGAGAGGTCACGCTTGAGAAGAAACTTACCGTTAAGAATACAACCGGAGCCAATCAAACCTATACGAGCCGTGTTGAAATGGCTACAAACACAGGAATTCAAGTTCAAGCTCCAAATCAAGTAGTAGTGAGTGCAAATAGCCAGGAAGATTTTACTGTAAAAATCACAGTAGATAGTTCCCTTCCTCGTGATGTCTACTCAGGCTACCTCTACTTAACAGGAGGGAAAGAGGAGATAAAAGTTCCTTTTACTTTTAGCATCGATCCCGCCAGCTACAACCGTGTAAACTACCTAGGTGTAAGTGACCTTATCTTCTCACCAAATGAAGATGGGAAAGAAGAGTCTACTACCCTCTCCTACTATATTCCGACCGTTGCCAAACATCTAAACTTCTACCTACGAAATCTGGATGATGAAAGTAAAGTAAGCTTGATTCATCAAGGTGAAAACATTGGGTCTGGATGGCATGGTATGAAGTGGACTGGAAACACCGTGGATAAAAAAGCAGTTCCAGAAGGAATTTATGAAATGCAAGCCGTAGCATCTGATGATGAGGTAGAAAGCTCTACTGCTGCTCTTGTATTAGTAGACAAGACAGCACCTGTCATCACAGCAAATCTCAATGAAGAAGCCAAAAAAATTGACCTAAAGATCGAAGACTTCTTAATGCAATACAACTACCTTTTCAAGTTATTTGGCATAGCCCAAGATGATCTTGTAAAAGTAGAGTACATCCTTGAAGGAACGAGCGACCGAGTGCGCATTCCTCTTGATGAAGAGAAGATGGAGATCGAGATCAAACCGGAATGGCTTGAGTCAGGCAAAACAAGCATGACCATTCTTGCCACAGACGATGCTGGAAACCAAAGCAAAACGAAAGTAAGCCTTACAAAGTAAGTCATTTCAAACTTTGAAAAACCCACTGATCCTGACACAGATCAGTGGGTTTTTTTACTCTTTTCCTCCAAACAAACCAGTAATCCTAACTTTTCAATCTCCTCAAAAAATGTCGGACATGTTTTCGATATACATCCGGGATCAAGAATTCTCACTCCTGGAACCTTCGCACCCATTAAAGCTAAGGACATAGCCACACGGTGATCATCATATGAGTTACATTCAGCTGGTAGAGGGTTACCGGGGTAAACGGTTAAACCATCTTCACGTTCCCCTACCCGTATCCCCATCTTGGTTAGACACTCTGCCATAACACCAATCCGATCCGATTCATGCTTCCTGATATGTGCTACTTCATGAATGGAGATAGGCCCATCTGCAAAAGGTGCAATGGCCGCAAGAGTTAATGTCTGATCAGACATCTCTCTCATCGAAATGTCAAAATTCCCTTTTAGTTGAGCCGTACCTCGTAATTCAAGGAAGCCATCTCCTTTAACCACTGTACACCCCATTCTTTCCAACACATCCACAAATTGAATATCGGGTTGCAATGTATCATAAGATAGGTTGTCCACACGAACCTTTCCATTAGTGAGTGCTGCTAAGGCAAAAAAGTAGTTCACAGTTGACGCATCAGCTTCTAATTGGATATCTCGACTCTTGTAAGCTTTGGGATACACCTTAATAGTGGTTAATGAGTCATCATACTCGACATGAGCACCGAACTGTTCCATCAGATCCAATGTGATTTTCACATAGGCATGTTGGACGATATGATCCACTACATGGATCGTCACGGGCTCCTTCGCATAACTACTCGCGATTAGTAATCCACTGATAAACTGACTCGATGTTTTACCAGAGATATGCACAACACCCCCGTGAATACCCTTTCCTTCAATCTGAATCGGTAAAAAACCCTCCTCACCCGAGTATTTGATTTGTGCACCCAGTTCCTGAAGGGCAGTAATAAGAGTGGCCATCGGGCGCTTACTCATACTAGTACTTCCCTCCATCGTCCAATGTCCACCCTGAGATGCTGCTAAGAGGCCGGGAAGAAATCGCGCTGTCGTTCCAGCCGAACCTATATAAAGGGTTTCATCCTTATTAAGCCAATCTCCGCCTACCCCTTCTATGATCACTTCATCCCCATCTATTTCAACCAGAACGCCAAGCTGTCGTAAAGTATGTATACACCAGTATGTATCGTCACTCTTGAGCACTCCAGATAGCCTAGATGTCCCTTCCGCCATTGCCGCGATAATCAATGCTCGATTGGTCCAACTCTTGCTACCTGGAACACGAATTCGGCCATTAACCGGATGATTAGCTGGTGATACCTCAGCTACTTCTACATCGTGTAACGTCGCCCATTCAGATCTTGCATGTAAATCTGGTTTAAAATCCTCCATATCAATCAGTACCCCCATAAGAATCTTATTCTTATATCATATATAATTTTATAGTAATATTGGGGGTAAAAAGTTACCCAAACCGAAATTAGCTAAATTTCAGTTTACGAGGAGATCTCTCACATGAAAACAAATAGCCCCCCTTATTTTATCATGCAGCGTATTTTATTGGATGTTTGGTCTAAAGAGTCTAGCACTAAATTCGCTCCAGAAAATCCAGCACTGGGACAATGTGGAGTAAGAGGCTTTTGCTGACACTAATGGGCAACAATATAATTATTTGAAGACAGCCGTAAGCCACAGGATACAGGATTTACACAAGAAGACGCAGATATGTAGAAACAAAGGGGAAACGTTTGGGGTATGAAAATCAACCCACAAACATTTCCCCTTTTGTTTCAATCTACCACAAGACTAATCCACATTTATAGATGGCTCTTTATCCCATCCAGAATCAAGTTAATTTGCTGAATAACTTGATCTCTCTGCTCCTGGATGAAGAAATGTCCACCACTGTATGCATATAATTCACAGCTACTAGACGTGTATAAGCCCCATTCCTTCACTAGATCTGTTGATACATACGGGTCTTCCGTACCATAAAATACAACAAATGGACAATCTATTTGCTCCCGATCAGTAGGGGGCTTATAAAGCTCAATCGCTTGAAAATCAGACCGAATGATAGGAAGAAAAATACTAGCTAGTTCTTCGTTATCCAACATCTCAGCAGGTGTTCCACCATAACCGAAGATCTTGTCTAAAAACGCTTCGTCACCCAGTGTATGAATTTGATTTCGTACTGGAACATGTGGAGGATTCTTCCCAGAAATCAGACAGCAAACGGGCATAGGTTGATTTTCTGATTTTAATCTCCTCATCACTTCAAATGCAACCAGCGCCCCCATACTATGGCCAAAAAAACAATACGGACCACTATGAATCTCATGTTTGATATTTTGATAGATATCCTCAACTAACAGACTAAAATCCGAAATGAACGACTCTCCAAAACGCCTTCCTCTACCAGGTAACTCAACTGGGATTAGTTCAATATCTGCTTTCAGATCATTCTTCCAATCAAAAAATACCCTTGCTGACCCTCCAGCATATGGAAAACACAATAATTTTATTTTGCTCATAAACGAAACCTCTTCTTGTGTGAAATAAGGTACACGATAACATATGTAATTACAATTTAGAGTTATAAATGGTGTCAATTTATAGAACCTGCTCAAGATAAAATAACCGGGAATTCAGCCCATGTAATGAAGAAGTAACAACATCAATGAATAAAGCCATCACCTACAAAGAGAACTCCATTTCCAAAACAAGGAAATCGAGTTCTCTTATACTCCCTATATCCGATCTTTTTTCGGTACATTCCGATAAAACTCGTGAAATAACTTGATCAATGCCCGTTTCTCAATCCTCGATACATACGATCGTGAAATTCCTAACTCCTTAGCAATCTCACGTTGCGTTTTCTCATCTTCATTCAACAAACCGAAACGCCAACGAATCACCTCTTGCTCACGTTCATCGAGGATATGGATGTGGCTATAGATCTGTGTCTTTTCAATTTTGAGTTGCACATGCTCAGCTACTTCATCCCGCTCTGTTCCAAGGATATCGATTAGAGTTATTTCATTTACACTAGGGGGTTATCTGTGTTCAACTCCATTCATTGCGTTCATGACAAAATAGATATAGACTTATCCCCCTACTATATAACTATTGTTCTTTTATAGGTATTTCATGATCAATAGATAACCATAGACTTAAAATCAATCGCTTTAGCTCCTCTATTCTGATATTTCTTTCTTCTTCTGTGATTCTAGGAGGAACTAGATGAATCGTTGTTTTTCCTATTTTATATGTTACATCAGCTTGCTCATCTTCTTGCAACGTACATCACCTCGATAAACTGTATGCAGAAGACAAGAAGTCTTGACATATATTTATACACATAGGAGGATTTTTTATGGATAGAGTAGCGATTTATCTACGAAAATCACGTGCGGATCTGGAAGCAGAAACCCGCGGTGAAGGTGAAACCCTAGCTAAACATAAGAAGGCACTGCTTCAGGTAGCCAAAAATCAAAACCTAAATATCGTAAAGATTAGACAAGAGATTGTATCGGGGGAAAGCCTAATCCACCGTCCGGAAATGATGGAACTTCTAAAAGAAATTGAAGACGGTCTCTATCATGCCGTACTGGTTATGGATGTAGACCGATTAGGGCGCGGAAACATGCGGGAACAAGGACTTATTCTAGAGACATTCCAAAAAGCTAACACGAAAATTATTACTCCTCGTAAAACGTATGATCTTCGAGATGAATGGGATGAGGAATATAGTGAGTTTGAGGCCTTCATGGCTCGAAAAGAGTTGAAGATCATTAATCGACGCCTACAAGGTGGGAGAGTCCGCTCTGTAGAGGAAGGTAATTATATCGGCACTCGCCCCCCCTATGGATATGAGATTCGAGATGACAATAAAAGCCGTTATCTGGTTCCAAATCCAGAACAAGCACCCGTGGTAAAAATGATTTTCAACTGGTATACACATGAAGATCCGAATAAAAGACTTGGATCTAATAAGATTTCTAATGAGCTAAATGCGCTTGGCTATAAAACCTATCTTGGAAACCCTTGGAATAGCTCTAGTGTACTAAATATCATCAAAAATGCTGTATATGCCGGACGAATCCAATGGAAGAAAAAAGAACATAAAAAAACATCTGATCCTCTCAAGCGCCGTGAAGTCAAGACACGTGCTCAAAGCGAATGGATTGACGTACAAGGAAAACATGAACCATTGATCCCTATGGAAGTATATCAAAAGGCTCAACAAATCTTAAAAAAGCAATACCATGTTCCTTACCAACTCGAAAATGGAATCTCTAACCCATTAGCTGGATTAATTAAATGCGCAAAATGCGGCTCCTCTATGGTCTTAAGACCTTATACCAATCAACTTCCTCACCTCATGTGTTATAAAAAGCAATGCAAAAATAAAAGCTCTCGATTTATGTACGTAGAAGAACATTTAATCGAAGTATTACATACTTGGCTGGATCAATACCGTTTCACATGGGGCAAAAAGGACTGCCCTGAGAGCTCTTCTTACCATATCGAGCTCAAAGAAGCGGCTCTATGTAACCTGAAACAGGAAATACGAAACCTTGAAAGCCAAAAGGGTAAGCTACATGACCTGCTAGAACGGGGAATCTACGATGAAGAAACCTATATAAATCGCTCTAAGCACATCGCCAGCCGGATTAGTGAAATACACCAAACATTAGAAAAAACACTCATCGAGCTAGAAGAAGAACAAAATCGTACAAAAGCACAAATTGATATCATCCCGAAAGTTGAACACGCTCTAGATATCTATCCCCTACTACAAGATGCCAAACAAAAAAATGCCCTGTTAAAAAGCATTTTGGATCACTGTACTTATGTTAAGGAAAAGCATCAATGGAATAATGAGTTTACACTAACTGTGTATCCTAAGCTCTAATGTTCACTGGACATCCCCTAAAGTGAAAAAAGGAGCAATCCTACTTAGGACGCTCCATGAAATCGTTCTACTTACTATCCGCTAAATCTCTTTTTAGTACGTCCCATATAGGGTTATTTTGACGTATAGGTTTTCCATCTTGATCCCATTTGATTTTCCCAGTCCCTAACTCATAATCCATGCCCGTCCAAGTATCTTCACGAAATGCATAGAAAGACTTGTGCCAACCACGTTGATTAAAGATGGAAATCAAATCTTGCATATATCGCGAGGCTCCCGGAATCGTACGATTAATCCCGAATTCCTCAGCCATAATTCGATTGGCAGGAATATGATTGCTCTGGGCCCATGTTTGAATAGGCTGTAAAAAAGTGGTTAACTCATTTTTGTTCCACATGATCGGTTTTTTATTTTCTCCCACCTCTACCACTCCGGGGTACTTATATTTCTTCTCTTGATTTTCACCCTGACTTGTTAATTCATATGGCTCGTACATGTGAAAGGCATACAGGGTTTTATGATCGTTAACTGGTTTAAGATATTTAAATGCCCAAGGAGTTGCATATAAACCGGAATCTAAAATAATAGGTGTGTTATCATCTACTTTACGAATAGAGCTTACTATTTTTTGATTAAATTGATTTAAATCAGCAGTGGTTCCTTTTACCTTGGAATACCATTTTTCATAATCCTCTGTCCAAAAATCATTGAATTTGTTTTTCTTAGATGTTTCTGGATGGGGTTCATTAATAATGTTATATCCTACAACAGCAGGGTGATCCTTTAACTCTAAAGCTAAGTCCTGCCAAAATTGACCGGCTTGTTCCTGATATTTTTCTTCTTCCCAGATTCGATCATCATTTTGGTTGTTATTAAATTGACGCCAACGATCTCCTGGTAATGATAGCATGGCAAGAACCACTTTTATCCCCTGTGATTGTGCCACATCTAAATCCTGCTTTAATTTTGCTAGATCTTCTTTTACTAATCCTTGATAGTTATCCGCATTTCCTATCAAAAAGTCCTTTCCTGATCGATCTGGCTTATCCTCGAATAAGAAATCTCTATCTTTTGCCCATTTATCTGGAGCTAAGCGCACATATTCAATGTTTGCTTTTTTGGCTGCTTTGTAACTTTCAGGCAGTGAAGTGCTATTCATAAAATTAGTGCCTGTCCGTTTCTGATTCCAAAAATTGATTTTGGAATCTACATTTTTGTCAGGCTCGGCCCTCACTGCTATACCTTGCATTCCTAAACTCATGATTCCTATCAATGTGATTACAAGTATTATTCTCTTCATGGTTTACCCTCTTTCTAGATATTCATTTCTCGTCTAGTATAGATGGCCGATGTGACATGAATGTTACAGTCGCTAGCTTCTTTGTACCTTATTTCGCAGTTCTTCATTTTTAAGAACGAACCTTAGCCCATATTGACGGATGTATTAACAAGTGCTAATATATCGTGACGAATCATATTAGTACATATTAATACGACTAGGAGGTCTAGTCCGTATGACTCAAGATTCTATTGATGTGAAAGTAAAGTTTATTCGTGGCTTTGCAGATAAAACTCGGCTTCAAATTTTGGATTGCATCAAGAAACATGAAAAAACCGTCTCGCAAATTGTTGTAGAAACCAACGGGAATCAATCGAATGTTTCTCAACATCTAGCTTGTTTAAAGGGTTGTGGAATCATTACCAGCAGACAAGAAGGAAAATTTATGTATTATCGTCTTCGAGATAATCAAATCCATGAATTGTTGGATATGTTTGATCATGTTTTATCTCATGTTCATGAAGAAGTTACGAGTTGTAAGCGTAATGATCAATGCTTTGGTTAAATGAGCAAAACCGAATGGGGGAAAAATAGGTGAAAAAAAAGAAGAACCAAAAAGGACACAAGAAGGGCCAAATATCTTATAAACCACTTGTGATAGGCACACTTATTACGTTAGCTTTGGTAGTCGGTATTTTTGTTCTAGCAGATATGAGAAATAAAGAAAATCTAGAAGCCATCCGGAAAGAACAACCTAATATAGTGAATCAACCCGTACTCGGAAAAGAGGATGCCCCCGTAACCATCGTAGAATTTGGTGACTACAAATGCCCATCCTGTAAAGCTTGGAGCCAAAAAATCTTTCCGCAACTTAAAAAAGACTACATTGATACTGGAAAAGTGAAACTCGCATATATTCACGTCCTGTTTCATGGGGAAGAATCTACGCTATCCTCACTAGCAGCTGAATCCGTATTTGCTCAAAACCCCCAAGCATTTTGGAAATATAATAAAGCATTGTTTGATGCTCAACCAAATGGAAATCACGATGGTCTATGGGTAACACAAGAAAAGCTATTAGATCTTGCTAAAACACATACTCCAGAGATTGATCTCACCAAGCTCGAAAACGATATAAAGGAAAAAAAGGCATCAAATCAAGTAAGTGTAGATGCAGATTTGGTCCAACAATTTAAAGTTGAACAGACTCCAACGATTATGATTAATGGCATCGAGTTGGATAATCCTTTTGATTACGAGAAGGTCCAGTCCATCATTGATAAGGAATTAAATAAGAAAAAGTAATGGTCGATTAGCTGGTCACATCAAACCAATTAAGGAGCTATCCATTCAAAGGGATAGCTCCTTAATTCTATTTCACCGCCGTAATGACCCATTCGCTTATTTACGAAATCACTACGATTTTATCTAGGCGATATTGTCCTATTCATCTTGGGTTTCCTTCTCCATCCGATACTCTAAAATATCCCCAGGTTGACATTCTAATACTTTGCAAACTGCCTCTAACGTAGAAAGCCGGATTGCTTTTGCTTTTCCATTTTTTAATATAGATAGATTGGACATCGTGATCCCAACCCTCTCTGAAAGCTCTGTTACGCTCATCTTTCGTTTTGCTAACATTACATCAATGTGAATCATAATTGCCATATTCTCCACCTCAGACCGTCAAATCATTCTCTGATTTTATGTTAATCACTTCTTGTAGAAGCCGTTTCATGATGGTAACAAAAACTGCAATAACCAACGAAGTAAAAGTGATAATAAGCCCTAATAATCCGACGGGAGGGTCAACTTTCCTCGCTATAAAATGAAAGAGTGGCAATCCTAACAGATACAAACCACTGATGATCATCGCACTGAGCTGTATATTCTTTAAAGATTTCACGGATAATGATGAAAATGCTTTATTCTCATCAATGTACCGTAAAAGATGGAAGGCTTGGTAGAGAGCGAAGTAAAAAGGGACAGCCGATCCATACATCACGATAAAAACAAGATATTTGATTGAAGCAAAATTTGGATACAATGAAGCTGCGAAATTCGCCATTTTGGGCACTAAAAAGATACATAGAGCAAGAATAGGAAGCCCGATCATAAAAACCGTTATCTTTAAAAAGAGCGTTGATGCTCGTTTCATAAAAAGCACCTCACTTAGTTAGTATATTGATTTTACCACCAGATTTATTGTTTATCAATAAATAATTATCTTTTTAAGCTATTTTTTTGTTTTTTCCATAGAATATTTATAGTACCAAGTAATTCCTCAACAATAGAATAAGGCTCTCCACTCTGTGTTTATAATCAGAGTGAAAAGCCCTATTTTCTATCATTTCGTGATCCAGAAGTTTTCTATCAGACTCCAGTGCTTGTCCAATGGAGCAGGTTCCCTTACTACAATCTAGGATCTTCTAAAAGCCGCTCGATTTCTTCCTTATGATTGGTTTCATTGGCAATCATATCTTCTAGTTTTAGCTTTAATTCAATTTCTTGAAGTGCTTCCGCTTGTTCCATCCGCTTTATATATCTAGCAATTGTATCTACTTCTGCTTGCAAAGTAATTTGCAGCATACCTTTTACATCATGCGTTATCTGGACAGGTGGAGCTGTTAAAATAGGATCTCCACCAAGGGTAGCAATTTTCTCTGCTAAGTACTGAGCATGTAGCATTTCATCTTGTGCTTCTTTTAAGAAGAAATCCTTTAATGTTAGTCGAGCCAACCCTGATACAGTGGAAGCATTATAGATATATTGATGAATCGCTCCCAGTTCGTGAGCTAAATCTTCATTCAGTCCGTCGATTAGTTCTTGCCGTTTCATATCCATGATATGGGCTCCTTTATCTGTGATCGTCCTTTTTTACAGTACCCAATTGTTTGAAAATCATACAGAGACCTTCACTTCGTCGTTCTACTACGTTTTCGAGATTTCAATCGTAGCACCGCGCCCACCATTGCTTTCTTTGCTGACCTTAAATTGGAGACCTAATTTAGGTAGCAAATCCCCGATGCTTTCCATCCCTTGCAAGGAATAGTGATTTTGATCGTTAAAAATGGGAACCCCTTCTTGAGAAGGAGAGTCTATTTTCCCCCTATACGATTCTACTTTTAGAGGGGTTGTTTTACGTAGACCAAAAGCAGCATCGGCAAGTTGAAACGCATTCTCAGCTGGTTTTGACTTATCATTGTTCCAGTACAAAGTTTGTGGGTGAGCGTCAACAACACCAATCATTCCATAATTGTTCTTTTGATCGTAACTACCATCATAGTACCAAACCACCATTCCTGGGTCATAGGTGGGTCCCCTAAATGTATGTTGAAGCCCTTTATCCAACCCATTGTGACTTCTCCATTCAATCAAATAATAGCGGGGATATTTCTTTTTGTCTTTCTCTACTGGAGGGAGGTTTACTTTGATTACCTTGCGAGCAGAATTTTTGCTAACGGCTTCGTCTAACAGAATTTCTTTCTTTTCTTTCAAATCATCTAGATCGACTTCAATGGGCTTAATCCAATTACCACCATAAGTAGCTTGAAGAAATAATTTTGACTGTGGATTAAATTCGACTGGCTCAATTCCAGATATTTTTCCATTTGATGCACCTAAATCCATTAATGACCAATTCCCTACCAGGCTTTCTCCTTTTACAGACTGGTTATATAGATCCGGCAATCCCAGATTATGACCATACTCATGTGCAAAAGTACCAACAGGGGTATCTTCCGGAACCATCATATATGAGTAGGCTTTTAGAGAAGTTCCAGGTATTTGCACAGGTTCTTTCAATGTCCCTTGATGAGGTACTACATATAAATCAGCGTTAGATCCTGCTACCACAACGGTAAGATTATCCAATAAACCATCCGGCTCCATGACGTTTCCATCTCCGTCCAAATCATAGGGATCCCTCTGGTCGTATTTGTCCTCGTTTCCTTTAATGGTTTGACCTACCTGTTCTAGCGTTTCTTTTGCTAATTCTTTAAACCCATCAAAACCCTCAAATTCCCCACCCACTCCATAATACTCTTTCTTATTTTTAGCCTGCATCCACGGGGCAACTGTCCCCTGCATAGACCAAGTGTTTTCCGACTGTTCTTTATAAAATTGATTCATAGAAGGCATGCTAACTCCTTCAGGTGTCCGATAGGCACCCGACTGAAAGAGCATATCTTTGTAGTGATTTGGATTAAAATCTTTCGTGTAGAAAGTTTCTTTTGTGGTTGGTTTAATTTGATTATGCTTTAAATTCTGGAACTCAATTAAGGAAACAGCCGTATAATCCGTGTGTGCCCCTGTTTTTTTGGAATCAGACATGCTCTTTTTCTCCAATGCCTGCTTCTGAATGGATAATAAGTTCTTTTCTGCCTTTCTCCCAAATTCAGTAGAAATATCTATTCCTTGTTTGTCCTTTTGAGCACTTGCATTCACGATACCTGTTGGAACCGTAACATTAGCGATCGTCACTACTAGCGCTATGGAAAGCATGCCTACTATTTTTTTATAGGTATTCAATTTATATTCCTCCTGCATTTTATTTTCTTGTGCACCTAGATCAACTAATCTGTCGATAAGACTATCTTAATGATCGCCTATAAATATAAAATGCAGATAAAATAAAGATTACATAAAAAACGATTTTGAAGAAAACACACAGATAAAGACTCAGTGTAAATTCATTACCTTCTTTATCAGTCCCGATTGGATCGTGGAGCGATACATCCTTGCGTGCTTTTTTTAAGGACCGTAGATGCATTAAGATCTCCATTCTTATAACAACAGTGGTGCAAGTGTTCAAATGTATTCTTTACATCTCTGTACTCTACTGAGTCCAGAGATATGAAAAACTGTGAACAATTCTATTTATAGTTTCATAAGATGAACGAAGGAGTATTGTTGATGTACAAGGGGTGTTGTTGATGTACAAGGAGAATAAAATAGTAGTGTACACTGCTATCATGGGCAATTATGAAACTATCAAGGAAATTCACATTAGAGAGCCTAATATTGATTATGTATTATTTACAGATAACCCAAATGTAAATTCTGCTACATGGAAAATAATAAAAACAAATAGATTGTTTATGGATTCTACTAGATTCGCCAGACGATATAAAATTCTTCCTCATCGTTTTTTGCGTCAATACCAATATAGTATCTGGATTGATGGAAATATGGTTATAAAAAAACCTATTTACCCCTTAATTGAATTTCTTAGTAGCCATCCTTTAATAGTATTTAATCACCCTAATCGGAATTGCATCTATAAAGAGCAAGCAGCATGTGAAGCTCTAAAAAAAGATACTCCACAGATTATGAGAAAGCAGATAGAGAAATACAAAGAAATAAAATATCCAATCAATAATGGCCTTATTGCATCTGGTGTAATTTTACGACAACACAATCATCCTATGATAATTAACTTGATGGAAGATTGGTGGAATGAAGTTGTCAATTATAGTAAAAGAGATCAATTAAGTTTTAATTATATAGTATGGAAGAATCTAATGAATTATAAACAATTTGAATGGAATATATTAAAAAATTTTTTCGATATAAAGCCTCATAGATGATAAAGGAGAGATCATAATTGCAAGAGGATAAGCATTTGTTGGATAAAATCCGTCGACTTGTTGAGATAAACCCTGGGCAGTTATCAGTAGAAGAGTATTTGACAGTAGCAAAGATAATCAAAATGAGGAAACCTTGTAATATATTAATATTTGGTGTAGGGAAAGATAGTCGGTTATGGTCTGAACTAAATAAGAATGGTAAAACGGTTTTTATTGAAGACAATCCAATATTTTTTAATCGTATAAAAGAGGAAATACCTAATATAGAGGTTGAATTGGTACAATATGGAACCAAAAGAAAACAATATATGGAGTTGTTGAATGATCATAAAAAGTTAGAGATGGATTTGCCTAAAGAAATTTTAACTGAAAAATGGGATATTATCTTTGTTGATGCGCCAGTAGGGTATAGCGATGAAACACCTGGAAGAATGCAGAGTATTTATATGGCGTCATGGCTTGCTACACAAAGCTATAATACTCACGTAATTGTGCATGACTGTGATCGGGAAGTTGAAAAAGTGTATTGTGATACTTTTTTTGCAGAAAAACATTTCTTATTAAATGTTATGAAATTAAGATTATATTTAGTTGTATAATTCCCTATTTATATTTTAGACTGCAGTATATGTCTGAGCAATGGTTCTAGATCTAGAGCCATTGCTTTTTGATGTCCAGTATAACCATCCTGTTTTGTTGTTGAATAAACCATCTGTTTCTTTATCAATATTCAGATTTTGTATATCCATTATAAATTATTATATTCAATCATAATTATTTCCCCATTCACTAAAACGTATAAATCTCCACCCGATCCTCATACACCAAAATCTCTCTTACAATTTGCCTTGTTAATTCTTTTTTATCATCAAACGCAAGATTTTCTGCTCCCTTTTGTAGGTAATATTCGGACGCTTGTTTAATCAGTTCAAATGAATATTTCAAATCCATCTGATCTAGTTGTTTCGCTTTTAACATAGATAATTTCTCCGTCAGATGTTCCTCCTTTTGCTTTAGTTCTCGAATCTCAGTCCTGATCTCTTCTTCCAAATCTGGTTCTTCATTAAATAGCTTAAACAATCTCTTTCTACCCGACCGGATCTTAGCTATTTCTTTTTCCATACGTTCTATTTCAACTTCATCAAAGGATTTAAACGTTTCATCTCTGGCTAATTGTTCTGCTGCCGCTGAAATCTCATCAGGTTGATTCAACCATGCTATGATCTGCTCCCAAACTTGTTGATCTAGCTCTTCACATTTCGTTTTTCTACCACATCCAGAGTGTTTGGCTCCAGCGTAATTCTTTTTATCCGTATACTCAGCAACCTTCTGTCCCCAGTTTTTTGATACCCGTCCAGTCATCGTATTATGACACCCTCCACATCGTAATAGCCCGCTCAACAGGTACTGATTTTTACTTTGCTTCGTCCACCTTCTCCTTGATTCGTTTAGCAATCTTTGCGCATGAGAAAAGGTAGCATCCTCTATGATTCTGGGGCAATTCATCCGTATCCACTCTTCTTTAGGTCGAATACGGGCCTGAATACGATCCCCTGGTTCCCTGTGCTTATTAGCTAACATGCCTTCTGTATTCCAACGATTCTGATAAAACTCACCAATATATGCCTTGTTCATAAGGATCTGTCGTACTACTTGCCGATGCCATACATGATTTCCTTTTTTTGTTGGAATTCCTCGTTCTGTTAAATACCTCGCAATTCCATTAATCCCTTGGATCTCATTTGGAGTCGTGAATGTATGAAAAATAAACTTCACAACTTTTTCTTCCTCTTCATTCACAATGATTTGTTCGGTCTGCTTATCATAGCTATATCCATATATCTGAAAATCTCGGAGAACGCGGCCCTGTTTTGCCTTCGCTCTCCTTCCCCTGCTCATCCGTTCATTAATCTTTGCTTTCTCAAATTCCGAAATGGCCCCACGCATGCTATAAAATAAATTTCCTTCAGGGGTTTTAGCATAATCTCCATTTATGAACACTAAATCCACATTACGCTTATCAAACTCATCTGTTATTAATAGCTGATTCATCAGCTTACGAGATAACCGGTCTGGATCGAGACAGATCACTTTCTTGATGATTCCATTCCGAACGTCCTCTCTCAACCTACCTAATGCGGGTCTGTCTAGGAACTCGCCAGATATCCCTTCATCTATGTATTCCATCACTTCCGTAGTCATCGCTCTCTTCCGACATTCGGACACCTGATCCTGAAGGCTGAACCCATTTTTCGCCTGTTCCTCGGTACTCACTCGTGCATAGATTCCGATCAATGTTGATATGCTCCCTTCTATATAAATCAATAAGGTATTGATAGCTATCCAGCCTAGCCTGATTCGCATAATCTCCTTTAATCATCATCACATGCATCTTAGCACCCCCTGATACATGGGTATGCCAACACTGCTTGTCAATTTGAACAGATGTAAGAAAGAAATTTATCCCCACCTTTCCACCTCAAACAAAAAAGCCCCCGGATAGGGAGCTATGAATCTACACTGTTTGATTCTTGGTGATCGGACTTACTATGCGAACCAACTACCGATTAGTGAAGCGAGAGAACTCGCAGCTTTCACGACATCTCCAATGGATAACACAATTTTTGATATAAGTTCAAAAATTTCCAAATCTAGTTCCACCTTTCATCTCTAAATTATATTTCATTAGATATATTATTAAATATTTTCAACTTAATTGCAACTAATAATTTAGATAAATAAAATTATATATTAACAGACTAGCAGGTACTCGATATCCGTGACCCAAATTCTTGTTTTACCCCTATTGATTGAGCCAATCTAACCATTCTTTAGCAATCGAGACTAGTGGGGATGGAGTGAACATCTTGTTAAATCTAAAAATTACCAGAGAAATAAGGGGAAAGAGGTGTATAATGAGAGGAAGACTATATGAAAAATACAGGATGGAGATGGCAGACTATGTTAAACACCATTGGTAAATTAGTAATTACAGTATTTGTGGCTATGATCCCATACGTATCTGCTATATCTGTATATATACAAGAAAAAGCTCAAGAACAGCATGACGGCACAACCAAAATAGAACAAAACATCTCAACAACTAACCTGTCTGAGCGCGAATAGGACTCACGATAACCAACAATCTGGGAAATACCTAATATCAATAAAAAGGCTTGATTCATAGCGAAAGCAGGAGTATAAGCCATCTATCAAGACGAGGACTTCCCACCGAACTGGAAAGTCCTCGTCTTTTTCGATTCGAGACACCTAATATGCCTTTTCGGGGAGATCGAGCAAAACCTCCTTAGATGTACAAAGCCCGTTCCGTATAACTTCTAAGTCATATGGACACTGGTTGTTTTGATTCTAATGCTAACTTTACCGCATAACTGGCATGCAGCATGGTGGAATCAAAAATAGGGACATCTATATCAGTCGCCTTAATTAGTAGTGGAATCTCCGTACAGCCCAAGATAACTCCTTCTGCCCCTGAGGCTATTAACTTCTCAACAACAGTCAAATATTTTTGTTTGGAGCTTTCTAATATTCGTCCTTTACACAGTTCATCAAAGATAATATCATGTATTACTTGACGATCTTCAGCAGATGGAACGATTACTTCGATTCCATATTTCTCCTCCATGATCTCACGGTAAAAGGGTTGTTCCATCGTAAACTTGGTTGCAAGTAAGCCTACCTTCTTCAGTTGTGCTGCTTGAATTGCCTCTGCTGTTACGTCGACAATGTGTATCAATGGAATGGAAATGGCCTCTTGAACCTGAGGTGCTATGATATGCATAGTGTTAGTGGCGATTAAGATAACATCCGCTCCCGATCTTTCTAATTGCACAGCTGCATTAGCCAGAATAGCGGCGCTCTCATCCCATTTTCCTTGTTTTTGTAATTGAACGATCTCTTCAAAGTTTAAGGAGTATAAGATACAAGAAGAGGAATGGAGACCCCCTAATTCTCGATTAGTAAGTTGGTTGAATTGTTTATAGTAAAGAAGTGAAGACTCCCAACTCATACCTCCGATTAATCCAATTGTTTTCATATGCGCTCCTTTACGTATGTCTATTACTAACGTTTATATTTCTTTTAGAGAGCTCACACACGTTGGTCACAACGTATCTGTGCGCCCCACTCTTGTATTTTCTTTCCTCAGATATTTTACCATAATTAGAACCACCATTATACATTCTTTCATTGCTACTATCCTTCAAGAGAATGTATGTGTATTTATATTATGAATGAAGGGTTTAGTGAACAGTATAGCTCAAATGCATTATTTCTATGTTGATCATTCAAATGAAATCCAACCGTATTTGAATGTCATGATTCTTCATCAGATTTAACTAATTCAGCCATCTCTCACCCTTCATGATAGAAGACCCCTCTTTGCCTGATAGCTATACGCTATTGGGCAAAGAGGGGTCTTCCAGAACTTTTCTGCTTGTTCCAATCCTCTACTATTGAGCCACCCTATCCCTACCCTCTAAATCTTTCGCTGTCGAGCTAGTGGGCACATCTTTTTCATCTTTTAATGTTCCAAATACTATGTCAAATAGTGGGTTGGAGACACCATACCAATAGTTCTCATTTTTATAATGGTGCAATAAGTGCGTCTTTTTTAACCATCTTCCAAATGAGGTTCTAGGTTTAAGTGAGACATGTGCAACATAATGTTTCCATTCGTAAATCAATAGCATAGCAGTTAATCCCATCACAAAGGATGCGGTGAGAGTAAGAGAATTCGTGATAAGATAGGCCACGGATGACAGTATAACGGCGAAAGGAAGACTATACCAGACAGGTAGAAATAATAGTTTCAAGTTAGTAGGTTCGACATGATGATCATAGTGCAGACGCTTCAACAGCTTTAGGAAAAAGAGGTTTTTAGGTGGCTTCATGTGAAAAAGAAACCGATGCGTAACGTATTCTAAAAAAGCATATAAGCCCATTCCAAGAAAAAGTGCGAGGAAGGTAAAAGCATTTACTCCTTGATATAGAACATAGAAACCAAAAGCAACTAAGATAATGAGCATCGCCGTGATATCAAAATGAAAAAAAAAGTCCCGATATACCTTTTTCATTAGAATCCCTCCATGGTGGATCTCAGTCATGTGGCTTCAAGAGATTAACATGTGAATATTTCGACTTCATTTAGCAGACACCATCAAATGTTGGAGCTTCATATTCTCTGTTGACGTTTGAATGATGAGCTGATTTGGTTCTCCTAAACCCATTATAATATTTGTTTCAGAATAATACATATGTAACTTGCTCAACCCTATCCAATCTCCAGTATATAGAGCAAAAACCATAAATCCCCTTGTATCCATAAATAAATAAAAATCACTATATATGTTGATACTGCTTGTCCATTTGAATGTTAGCGAATAGTAAAAATGACTAAGGACATAGATTCGTGTCCCTAGCCATTTTTATACCCTCAACAGGACTTATTTTCTGGGAAACGATTTATCTTCTGAATAGATCTCGACTTTCTTCACGTATTTCTTCTAAGTCTAATTCGCACCAAGTAGGTTCGTAAGAAAATAATACATAAGGCGTATAACCGATGATTCCCTTTACAGCCTCTACAATCGCACAAGCTCCAATTGGTGAATCAGGCAGACCCAAAGTAATTCCATATCCTTGCTTTTTAGCTTCTAGCAAGTCATCTTTGACTAGCTTCACTGTTTTCATCACAAATTGATTTAGTTCAAGAGAGCTTTGGAAGTCCAGTGGTAATTTGCTGACTACATACTTACAATTCCCTTTGTTACTGTCATATACCCCATGAAAGTCAACAAATAATTTCATCAATATACCCCCATTCTATTGAAAGCTCACATACAGACAAGTTGTCTGTATGTGAGCTTTAACATAGCATTTACTTAATAGAAGTATCTACCATTTTTGTCATATCTACAATTGGAAGATCTTTTAATTCGACCCATGCTTTTTGTACGTCGTTCCATATTTCTTTTACTACATCTTCCGGAACATGTCTAGATCTTTCTGCATTTCGTTTTAAACAAACATCCAACGGTGCATAGACATAGAGAAGAACGATCTTAAAGCCCTTTTGTTTCGCTTCTTGAATTTCTCTTTTCATTCTCTCTACATTTCCACCTGTTGTGTCGTATACAAAAGAATCATTTTTAGTTAAGACATCTTGGAACTCTTGAGTTGATAACTCCTTGCTTAAGGGATGAGCAAGTTCGACCATATCTGTATTCGATTCATCATAATTCTTTTCTAGTAGGTTTGCATAATCGGATAGTTTGTGTTTTTCTCCTAGAACGTCTACAGTAGCTTCTGGATTTTGTTTGTATTGTTCTTGCAACATTACCCATGCTTTTGCCTTTAGTTCATCTGGATCAATTACTCGGTAATTTGGATATAATTTTTTACGTGTTGATGATTTACCTGCTGCTGGTGGTCCTACCATAAATATTGCTTCCTTTTGGATTTCTCCAGCTTTCTTAGTGGCTGGATGTGAAAATGCTGAAACTGACAAAACACCCGTTACGATCAAGCTAAGAATAAACGTAAAAACAACTAATAATTTCGTGGTCTTACCCATTATTGTATTCCCCTTTTCCTAAATTTATATAAATAAAGTAAAATCATGGCGACTTGCATAATCATATATAAGAGTCGGCACACATAAAAGAGTTAGTATTGACAACATTGTGAAGATTTTTGTCTGAATTAGACATATACACCTTTAGCCTTGATACAAGCTTCTAATTTGCTTTAGATATTCTAAGCTCCAAACGCTATAGTCTTCTGCTCTTTTCACTGTAAGAGTCTTACTGTTAGGACATAATAAATCAATTGCTTCTCCACCGTTTGGTGTAGTCATTTTAAAAGCGTCATGCTTAATCTCATCTTCTGTTGCCCATCTCACTGACACATTTTTGATTCCTGCTAGTTTGAAGGCAATCAGTCGTCTATGATCTAACGTCCAGATTTTTTTATCCTTATCACGCCATACACGGATCTGAGGAAGTTCTTCTGGTTTAAGAGTTCCTTCTTTTAAAGCTACGGCATTGTCCAGAACTGTGTAGTCCCCAGTCTTATTTTTAGCAGTGGACTGCATAAAATGAATGTTGTTAATCGGTAGATTATTAGCCGATATCGTTTTTGCAGAAGCCTGTCCTGATAACATAAAAACACCTGATAACACACTGATAATAAAAGTAAAAATGAGTAATAATTTCTTTGCTTTCCTCATCTATATATCCTTCTTTCCTTATATTTTTTTATAAATAAAATAAAAATTACATGTGACCTGCATAATCATATATCAGAATCATCATGTGCGAAAGTCCTAATCTTGACAACATTGCAAACGTTTATTTGTTATTATCTTTAGATTGAGCCATTACCTCTCTTTCCTTATATTTTTTATAAATTGATCTAACGCCACATGTAATCTGCATAATCATATCTGGGAGCTCTTGTCTTGGCAATATGATAAATCTTGGTAATAATATAGGGGTGTTTACTTGGAGCAAAATTCGCATACACTGAGAGTGAGGGTTTTCCCTTATTTAAGGAGGTGCTGAATGAGTCTAGTAGATGAAGCAAAAAATGTTAAAACGAGAGAAGACTTTTATCAATTTTCTATCCATTTGGCAGAAGACTTTAAAAATAACCAAAGGGACTGGGAAAATCTATCCATTAACGATTACTTACTCGCATTAGGAGCATGGGTGAAGGATATGGATGGCTATTATAAGAATCAAGGTATCCCTCTACCAGAAGAAATGGACTGGTCTTTCTTTGCCACAGTATTACTCGCAGCTAAGGTATACGAATAAGGTTTCTAATGAAATTCACGGTATGGATCCAACTGAAAACGCAAAGCTTAGGATTCAAACAATAAAAGAACTTGAGTTTTCATTGTGCAAGCGAAAAACTCAAGTTCTTCTACATTTTCTCCACGAAACCAATCGATAATGTCCTATCGGATGTGTCTTTAAAAGATCACAAATCTTTATCCTGCAGAAATAAGCGATAGATGAAACACAACCGCAACAGGCAGACTATACCAAATAGGCAGAAACAACAAGTTCCGGTTAGTCCTATTTATTTGAATATTCGCATGCGTTTAATCACTGCCCGACTTCCTATATGAATGGGTATCCACCCAAGGGAAAGTAAGACAAACCCATACCTCTTAACAGGCGTGAGATTGTGTCTAAAATATATAAAATCCTATATTTTAGACCGTCATGATATCGAATCCATCTATAATAAGAAACGTATCCAATATCACCACTTATAAATAGAAGGAGCATTTGTCATGAAAAAGATGAAAAAAATAGCTACGATCATCCCTCTTTCTTGTGCATTAGTAGTAGGTGCAGGTGTTGCACCGTCTGCATCCAGTGTTGCTTCCGCTGCAGAAATGCCTGTTAGCAAACCAGCAACTACTAAACCATCAAATAACCAAAACCAACTCAAGGAGGATCTAAAATACAATTTCTTACGCGCAGCATCCATCCTCGATCACAAAAACATTAATTACTACGCTATGACAGAGGACTATAACAATATCAAGTTCGATTTGAAATACAATGATACGAATGCCCAGATCTCTACTAATGCTGTTGCAAATTCATATATGGACGGTGCAAGTGTAGAGTTATTAACTTACAAGAATGAATCAAACAGAGATCAAACAGCCTATACACCCGAAAAAAGTGTGAAAGTAACAGAGAGCTTTACCTACTCAAATGCAGAAGGGGTAAAATTGGGCTTATCGTCCCAAACTAAAATAGGTTTGAGCATTCCATTTGTAGCAGAGGGTGGAGAGACTATTACTGCGTCATCTGAGTTTACTTATAATCATACGAGCTCGAATACCACTACGAATGAAATAACAGAAACATTTAAATCACAACCCATCATAGCTCAAGCAGGGCAAATCACTACATACATTGGGATCGTACAAAATGCAAACTTCTCCGGAACATTCACAGGTAAAGCAGGCGTTACGGGTACCGTAGGAATGTATATAAAAGATCCCGATAGTGGGGACAGGATTTATAAAGAATTAACTCCATACCAAATTTTTAAATATGGTTCCATTTCTCCAACACATAAAGATGTTTGGTCATTAGATGATGACAATCAGCAAGTGATTCTAGATGGTATGTCCTTCTCTTATAATGGGGTTGGAGGACACTATTCAAGAATGGCCGTAAAAATAAAACCAATCGATGGAAAAGGCCCTACACAAATCATGCCATATGCAGAATATATGGCAAAAATGAAAAAGAAATAATAACATTTACTGAACTATCCACCGAAAGTGGACACTACAGGAGTAATGCAGATTACTCCTGTAGTGTCCACTCTTATTCTCTATAACATTTATAAAACAAAAAACAATATATATTATATTATATTTTCTGTATAGTATAATATATATTGTACCATACTATCTAGGCTTGAAAGGATGGCTCACACATGATTGATGTCCAAACAAAATGGTCAAAAGTCGACGATTATATTTCAAATCTACTTGTACAATCGGATCAAGTCTTAGAAGAAACCTTAAAAGCAAATGAAGAAGCTGATTTACCAGCCATCGATGTATCTCCTAGTCAGGGGAAACTCCTTCATCTACTCGCAAAAATCCAAGGAGCACAGCGCATCTTGGAAATCGGAACCCTTGGTGGATACAGTACGATATGGCTTGCTCGTGCCTTGCCACAAGATGGACAACTAGTAAGTTTAGAGCTTGACCCTATTCATGCCAAAGTTGCTCAGGCCAATATTGACCGAGCAGGTCTCACCTCCCGTGTGGATATTCAAGTAGGGGAAGCGTTAGACTCCTTAGCCACATTAGCAGAGGAAAGCCCCGTATTTGATATGGTATTTATTGACGCGGATAAGCCAAACAACCCCAACTATCTGCAGTATGCCCTAAAATTTTCACGCCCTGGAACTTTGATCGTCTGTGATAATGTAGTTCGCGAGGGAGAAGTCGTGGACGAAAACAGTGAAGACCCTGGTGTGAAAGGAACTCGTGAATTATTCGACATGATTGCTAAAGAACCTCGCTTAACTTCCACAGCCATTCAAACAGTGGGAGGCAAAGGCTACGATGGCTTCGCAGTCATTCTCGTCACTGAGTAAGTAGATTTTTCTTCCATATTAGATCAAACCATAAAATCAAACCTCCCTCTTATTCTCAATAGGGGAGGTTTTGTAGATTTAAACTCTGATTCCTAGCTTATTTATTGTATTCAAATATACGCAATGCATCTTTTCGAGCCTTGTCCTTATCAGCATCTGATTTTTTCAAATCATACTGGTATACAGCTGACTCCCAATCTCCATACATAGGATTTGGGAAAACAATAAATTTATCGCCGAATGACGACCGAACCTTGTCTACTGCTTGGTTCCGATCTTTTACATTTTTTTGATCAAATGCTTGGAAGTCAGATAAATTATCACCAAAGAATAGGACGATCTCTCGGTCTGCTGTAACTTTCTTTCTCCGTTCGTCTTTTCCTTTTTCATTCTCGCTCTGTAATAAAACGTGATCTGTATCCGCTTGTGGGATTCCTAAGTTCTTCATGTTCTTAATCGTGGCCTCTAGCTGATTCTTTTGTTTGCGATTCGATATGTAGTAAATGGAGACACCTTTTTCATTTGCATATTGCAAGAAAGGAACTGCTCCGGGTAGAGCTTCTGCTTTAGCTGCTTGAATCCAATCGTCCCATTTATATGGATATCCTTTTCCCTCTTTGACCGTCATGGCTTGATACGGACTATTATCCAGCACAGTCTCATCCAAATCTAATACAATCGCAGGCTTCTTCTGCGTCTTCTTTTTCAAAGCTTCATCTAATTTCATTTTCCCGATGTTATATCCTTGGTAATAGAGAGCTTTGCTTTCTCCTGCTGTTTGAAACCACACATCCGCCATTACTTGTTGTTCGCTCAAAGCAACTTCTTTCGCTTTCTCTTGTTTCACATCTTGTGTGGGTGTTTGACATCCCACTAGAGAGAAAATAGAGAGCGCTACTACCGCGCTTGCCTTCATCATTCGATTCATTTCTTATCCCGCTCCTCACTACATACTTTTTAGTACGTATTTACTATACATCATCTATTTATCTGTGTAAATTTATGGAATATCATTTATCATAGTTACTCTCTATTTCATACCTAACCCTTAAAAAAGGAACTCCAAAAATCCACATCTTATGGCGGGCTTCCATTTTCCCAGGTTTTATCTCTCTAATCCAAAATCGCTCCCGTAAGGGTAACTTCCAAGTAAACATCTTACAAGTTAGATAAATCCCTGAATCAGAAGAAGGAATTAAGGCTTCACTTGTAATTTGTAAATCACGCCCCATTTGTTTCCACTCCAAAATTCCAATCATCGCGGACCCTGGTAACGGTAGTGATATATTCATATAGGTCCGTCCCTGACTTTGATGGTACGAATACAGCGCTACGAATATAACCTCTTCTCCCACTTTTCTCAGCCAAGCCCGCGGCTTCTCTCTACCATCTAATTCTTCTGAGATAGGCGATATACTGCCCAACATCTCAACCGGCTTGCGGGAAATAGGCAAATTCAACTGTTGAAACCGCCTACTAAAGAGGTGATAGAAGAAGGCAAATGGAGTAAACCAATAACTCCAATGAATCCTCGCCATCAAACGATATCGCTCTGTATGTTGGTAAAAGTCCAAGATGGTTGGGGACAGTAGAGATACATCCACGTTAGGCGTAAACAATCGAACATCATCGACAAGCCCTTTCGGAGCCGTTTCATTTAGATCCACTATCTGCTGACAAATCTCGTCTCCAATTTTCCGTCCACCTCGAATGCGACTCATAGGAAAGTCCCATCCTGTAAAGCGAGATTCTGGAGTATGAGACATCCAGCCTACTAACCCCAGAAACGCGAAGCCTACACTATTGATGACTCCATGAAACAAAATCATAAAGTCAATGGTGATTCGATAGAGTCCCCAAACATTCCCTAGTGCATAAAGAAGAGAAAAAAGAATCGAGATTCCCACCGCAGAAAAAGAACTTCGAATCATCCATCTTTGAAAACGATTAGCAAATTTTTCACAGAAGGAAAGATAAATCACCCCATAAATTCCAACGATATAAAATAAAACAGATGCTAACTCCAACCACCTAGAAAAGGTAATCCCTAAAGCTACTATGACCGGAGATACAAAGATAACCCCACATACAAGCTTATATAGTGAGGATTGAGATCGAATCTTTCTACCGAGTAAACCGGCAAAAACCAAGAGCAAAAACGAAGAATAATGAAAATGAATTCCCGTTAACCACCGAATAATCGGTGAAAATCCTGTCTCCACATTCGCTTCATGAGCAAAATACCAAGCTCCGCCAATACAAAGATACATCATTCCTAAATCAATAGAGCATTCCTCTAGGTACGCAAATCCACGCTTAAAAAATCGTGTAAGACCATATAGTGACACTACAATCGTAAAGACTAGATAGATTCCTGACAGCCATGCATCCCATTTCGTCTGTCCTGTTATATGTAGTATCAAAATGGCAAGAAAAGCTGGATATGCTATGTACGGATATACACGTGCAAACCAGGAATTCCTCCCCATAACTAGATGCAAAACGAGCGGGACAAAGATTAGTTGAGCAGCAGTAAGTAATAAAAAATACCACGAGCGCTCTCCAAAACAGACAGCCAAAGAAAACAAAGCCAGATGCCAGACCATGTGTTTACTTATTTTCATCCGATTCGGAACTCTCCTTCGTAAGCAAAAATAGCCCCATCTCAATAGGTGTATTCTTCACGTTCCTCACCTCTTCTATATCTTATCATATATTGTGAAAAAATGAACAATGAATCGTATAACGCACCACTGTTGTCATCAATATCTCGTTTTCAATGCATCGTGCAGCATAAGTGGCTAACTTTGTTCCTTTTCCTACTTGATACGATTCAATTGCTTTAATGAGGCCGATCGTTCCAATGGAGATCAGGTCTTCTGAGTCTTCACCTGTGTTCTCAAACTTTTTGATATTGTAGACGGGAAACGATGTCAACGTTTTCAACAAACATGTCTAAATGGCCCATGCAAGTTACTTCACAGCGAGTGTTATCTTCATTAAATGTAAAAATGATATTATCAACCAAAGTCTGGATGATAGTTCTCTTCTTTTCAAAAGGAATATCTTCCTCTCGAGCGGCCAACTTTTCTAAATACGTGACTACCTGTTTAGCTCGTTCATTGGCTTCTTGGTTCTCTTGATTTTCATTTAAACGGCTTTGCAAAGATTGCAGCTCGCTTTTTAGGCTCTTAATATCTTTGTTCAACTTACTTAAGTCTTCATACATTTCTTCTTCTGTTATCGCCCCCCGAACAAACATCGTTTTCACTCTCGTTCTTTCTTTTTCCCTCTCCTCAATTCTTTTCGCTAACGCCTCTACCATCGTCTCAATCTGCTCATGAACGACAGCCGAATTTTTTTCAAAGCAGGATAAAATCGTATCCTGATCCATAATTGTGCGGAGGATGAGATTCCAAATAAAGTCTTCCATTACCTCAGCCCGTATTGTTTTCGCACTACATTTATAAACTTCTTCTCCGTATCTTTTCGGGTTCTTATTTGGACAGCGATAGCATCTATATTTCCCCTTCTCACCTGTTTGTTTATCTCTTCTTCCAGAGTAAGTAGTGCCGTTCCATGTACGCCCACAGTGCCCACACCGAATAAGTCCTTTTAACAAATACTGAAACTTAACACTTCCACCATTCGTTAAGTTGCGCTGTCTTTGTGACTGAGCTAGTTTAAATAGTGCTGGGTCAATAATAGCTGGAACCTCTGCCTGAACCCACTCTGAACGATCACGGACTACATATGTTTTCTTCGGATTACCACTCTTGGTCTTCTCTCCTTTGATCTTTTGATACTTTCTCCTGTTATACCAGTAGGTTCCAATATAAATTTCACTTGTTAAAATACGATTAATAGATGATTGATGCCAATTATGGCTCTCTTTTCTTTTTGGTGTAACACCCAATTTAACTAACTTATTTCCAATTTCACGGAGGGTCAAGCTTTCATATACGTACCATTCATATATCATCTTCACTAGTTTTGCTTCTTCTTTATTAATGACTAGACTCGAATCAACTAAATCATAGCCAAATGGAGCTACCCGCATCGGCATGATTTTCTTATGTTTCTCTATCGCTTTCAACCGACCTCGACTTGTTCTTTTGCGAATCATTGCTAGCTCATACTGAGCAATCGATGACTGCATGTTGAAGAAAAGCTGTCCCTCTGGAGTATCCTGGTATTCAGCATCACAGAAAACCAGCTTCACATTATACTTTTCAAACTCTCGACAAACAATTAATTTATCGGTCATATCTCTACTTAAACGGTCGGGATGTACACATATCACATGTGCAATCTTGCCACTAGCTATGTCATTTCGTAAACGATTCATCTCTGGACGGTCGATATCTTCTCCAGAAGCGCCTCCTTCTTCATAAATCTCAAACTTAGACAAGCCTAGAGAGTAAGCTTTATTCATACACATCTCAACTTGTGCTTCTAGGGACGTTCCCTGACTTGCTTGCTGTTCAGTCGAGACCCTAGCGTATAAGGCGACTCTCATCTCCACTCACCTCTTCTGATCCACCATATACGGCTTGAAATGCCAACTGTGCAAAGATATCAATCGCTCTATTTTTCGCATCAAGCGCCTCCTTTAATTTTTCATTTGATTTTGACTTTTCATTTTTTACGTATACAAAGGTTACCGGGACTTTCTTGCTTGTCATTCGTACACCTCCTTTGTTTTATTAATAAAGCGTACGTGGGTTGTGGGTTGTACTATCACATTCATCAATAGATCTCTATATATCTAAACAAAAATAGAAGACGACAATCCCTTTAGATCGCCGTCTTGATTCATTACTTCTCCATCTCACGCATCATCTGTTGCCAGACAGTTCCGCTTGCTTCTTCCCCGCTTTCGATCCGCTTTAAAGCAATTTGAGCTTGTAATTGTACTTCAAATTCTTTATCGTGAATCGCTTTTTGTAAAGCTGGGATGGCTGTAGAATCGCCTACCTCAAACAAATAACGCGCAGCACGCCAACGAACGAGTTTATTCCGATCGGATAGGGCCCTGCACATGGCTGGAATGGCGATAGGGTTCCCTAAATCAGAAAGCGTGTCTCCAACGGTTCTTCGCACTACTGCCGAAGGGTCTTCCAGTGCTCGCATCAGCAGCGGAAACACTCGATCATCTTCTAATTGTCCCAAGATGACTACAGCTTGTCGTCGAATGGAAGTTTGAGGATCCTCGATCGCTTTCTCTAAGATATCCAGTCCATCAAGAGCTACTTCCCATTGATCAAGAGCCGCAAAGCGAGTTTCCCATTCAGAGGAAGAAAAATCAGCTCTTACCTGCTCCGTCGAGAAAGTAGTTTTCACCTTTTGATACATCTCTGGATGAAGAGCAGCATCCACTAGCATGGATAAGCGCTTCTCAGAATAAGCCGCTACTAACTCTTCCACCAATTGCGCACCGATCTCCTGTAAATCACCATATCGCGGACTCTGTTCCAGCCATCTCCGTTCATAAACGTAATTGGAAACCCCTTTTTGAATCGCCATCATGGCTGTGGTAAACCGTTCAGGTAAGCCAAACCGTTTCTCCTCAGTACCTCTGGTTAACTTCACTTGAATCGGAATCCCTTTTAATTTTTGGATCTCGATTTTTACTTCTGCAAACGCTTGATCCATATGCTGGCCCTTCGAATCATCAGCAAGCTCCTCCCTTGATCCAAACAGGCGTTGTACATCTGGTAAAATTTGTTTCCAGTCTACTTTTGGATGACGCTCCACACTAATAAAATCCGCTACTTGGAAGATAGCCTTCACACCTTCAACGTCTAGTAGCTTCCGGATATGCTCAGGAGCCGATTGTTTCTGCTCTTTTCGGAAGTTATAGCTAATCCCATTTGTAAGCGAAGGTTCAATGATTAACTTCATCACATTCGGACTTGGCGTTGGTTCAATCGTTACGATTTTCATTCGATTCACCTCTTTATGTAGAAGATCATGTCCTGCCATTATAACCTTGTGGGGATTTGAAAACCATGATTAGTCTAGGAGTGATACTTTTGTTGTAAAGCGCTGGCGCATATTCGAGAGCTCACTGGAAATACTTAATAAATAGATAATGTACATCAATATGTATAAAAAATTCGAGGTCATTTAAACATGCCATCTACTAATGAAATCGATCCAAAAACATTCGTAAATCAAATAGTGAACACCCTTCAAAATCCTCCAGACCTAGTAAATCATGTATTTTCTCTATCACCTCATCTTCATGGACACTGTATTTTTATTGAAACATTGGTTAATCGACAGAAGATTGAACATGAATTACTTCACTTTTTATCCGAAGACTCTCTAGGCAACGAGTTACAATCATCTCATGACATCATAAATATACTAAAATATCGAATCCCGCTTAGCTCTATTAAAGAAACAACCGATTTAAACCACTGTATCCAGAAATTGCTAAGTGGGTGGTGTTTATTGGTTATCGAACAAACCGGACAAGTATTGTTACTGGATTTACTCAAAGCACCTCATCGAAATGTGACGGAACCATTAAGGGAATCTACCGTTCAAGGACCACAGGAAGGGTTTATTGAAAGCATTGAAATCAATCTGGCTCTCCTGAGAAAACGAGTAAAAAGTGTCCATCTACGAGTTGAGCAGTTCATCATTGGTACAGAAACGGAAACGAAAGTCAGATTACTCTACTTAGAACACCTTGCTCAAACCGAAGTGGTAGATGAATTTCGAAAGCGAATCCGTTCGATCAAGATTGATAGTATTTTAGACAGCGCCTATATAGAGGAGTGGATACAGGATAGAACACTCTCCCCTTTTCCCACTTTGTTAAAAACAGAAAGACCTGATGTTCTAACATCTCATCTGTTGGAAGGACGGGTGGGTGTGCTCGTTGATGGAACCCCAGATGCATTAATGGGTCCCGTTACCTTCTTTCAATTCTTTAGTACACCGGATGATTACTATCAAAGAGCTCATATTGCTACTCTCCTTCGTTGGTTACGGATTCTCTCTTTCCTTTTGGCTATACTCATACCATCTCTCTACATTGCCATTCTTACTTATCATCAGGAGCTTTTGCCCCACTCTCTTCTCATCAATCTTTCTGTTCAACGAGAAGGAGTTCCTTTTCCCACAATTTTAGAAGCCGTTATCATGATGGTCATGTTTGAAGTATTGCGTGAAGCAGGTCTTCGTATGCCTCGGATCGCAGGACAAGCTATATCCATCGTTGGTGCGTTGGTATTGGGAGAGGCGGCTGTTGCAGCAGGCTTAGTCGCTGCGTCAATGGTTATTGTCGTATCCATCACGGCTATTTCGAATTTCGTGACACCATCTTATAAATTCGGTATCACACAACGAATTATCCAATTTATCTACATGTCACTGGCCGGATTTATGGGATTGTTTGGTGTATTGTGCGGTGTACTGTTTACTATTGTACATCTGGCTTCGATTAAATCATTTGGTGTTCCTTACCTCTCCCCACTAGCTCCCTCTAAATTAAAAGACTGGAAGGATGCTGTTGTTCGTGTTCCTCGGCCATGGTTGGATACAAATCCTCAAATCACGAGAAAAAGACGAAGGAGAAGAGTATGAAAGAGTTAAAAAAAGGATTCATGATCAGCATAATAGGCGTCCTTCTATGCTGTACGACCGGATGTTGGGATAAAAACGAGCTGAATCAATTGGCAATCGGTGAGTTAGTAGGAGCGGATCAAGATCCAGATACAGGAAAACAGATTGTATATTATCAAATTGTAAATCCTGACGCAGTTGCGATCCAAAAAGGGGGCGGTATCAAGGCTCCTGTGTATACGTACCGTGTTGAAGCCGATCATATATCAGAGTTAGGGGCGAAAACATCTAATCTTTTACCGAGAAAGCTTTTTTCAGATCACTATCAATCTGAAATCGTGACAGAACGTTATGCCCGGCAAGGAATCATTTCATTGCTCAACTTTTTTGAGAAACAACATAATAGACGCTCTAATATTTACCTATTTATTACCGATTCACCTCTGTCTGACGTGATGATGACGTATCTCCCACTAGAAAGACTACCGGGACGCTCGCTTCGATCGATTATTGAGATCCAATCCCAAATAACTGGACGATTAAGCAAGAGGGTTCGAGTGAAAGATTTAGTTGAGAATATGGAATCCTCTAAGCTGACGGTTCTGCCTATGATAAGCCTAAATGGGCCTGGTCCATCTCCTTCTACCAGTCGATATGAACATATTTCAGGCAATCAAGGAAATCTCCATTTTAGCGGAGGCGCTATACTAAAGCATGACCGAATGATTGGAAAGTTAAAGTTAGATCAAATGGATTATTACTTTATCTTGAAAGGTGACAGCAAAGTATTTATGGAATCGCTGACGATCCATAATCATAAAGTGGCGATTCGAGCCGTTAAACCAAAAGTCTGGAGTCACTTAGATATTGTTTCTGGTGAGCCTGTGTGGAAAGTGGATATTCGTACAAAGCTCATGATAGTGAACAATGAGCAAAAGGAAGATTTAACTTTGGCGAATTTGGATATAATCAAAGAAACGTTTAAGCAACAAGTGTTTCAGAAAATGAATGAATTCTATCAAGAATCCGTCCGACAAGGATGGGACTTGTTTGGCCTTGAAGAAAAAATCAAGTATCAAAATGGAAAGGAATGGGATCTTATAAAGAAGAAGGAGAATATTTTGGGGAAAACAAAGCTCCAACTCTCTATCCAATGTGAAATTACCGATATTGGACAAATCATCAATCCATATACGGGGGAAAATGATGGAAACAGCTCGAATTAGCACATGGCAATTTTTTATACTAACACTTGTTTTTTTGTTAGGAACATCATTTTTATTTTTCATTGGTGGTCTCATTTCTATCGCAAAACAAGATGCCTGGATTCCTCCTTTATGGGCAGGAATAGCGAGTGTCCCATTATCCCTTCTCTGGGTAAAACTTATGAGCTATTATCCGGGAAGTACCCTAATCCAAATCTGTATTCAAGTAGCTGGAAAAGGATTAGGGAGATTGATTGCACTATTATATATTGGGTATTTTATTCATCTTTCGTCTCTTGTCACTCGAAATCTAGGGGATTTCATGAAAATAAATCTCATGCCACGTACGCCCATATCTGTATTTCATGTCATGTTTCTTATCGTTGTTTGTTACGCTGTCATAAAGGGCATCGAAACGATTGCTAGATCAGCAGAATTTTTGTTTCCTCTTGTTACAGTGACATTTATCGCTATTTTTTGTATTGCTCTTTATGAGTGGGATTGGGAGCGCTTTCAGGGAGTGTTTCGGATGAATATATGGGCGACAATGAAAGAGACTAGGTCCATATTTAGTTTCCCTTTTATGGAAGCTTTTTTATTGGCCATGCTATTTCCATATGTCAATAGCCGAAACAAAATCAAAGGAACGTTTATTTTAGCCAATGTTGTTGCTGCGTTATTACTAAGTGTAGGTGTTTTTTTCACAATAGGGGTACTTAGCATTACCCAGGCATCCCATGAAACTTACTCTATGTTTGTCATTGTGCAAGAGATACACATTGGAAATTTTTTCGAGCATCTAGAATCAACGATTGCCCTTATTTTGCTTATTATTGTTTTTATTAAGCTAAGCATCACTTATTATTGTGCAGTATCTGGATTGTGCCAACTGTTTCAAGTGAAAAATCGATCATGGATTGCCATTTCTCTTGTCTTATTAGTGTCTGGACTTTCACTAGCATTTGATAACATTCTAGAGAATATAGTATTTAACAGAGAATACTACTTTCAATATATGCTCCCTTTTGCTGTCCTTTTCCCTTTGCTTTTCCTTTTCGTAACATGGATGAAAAAAGGTAAGGCGAAACGAAAGGCGGTTAGTCCTCAATCATGATATGGTTTACCCTTTTTATTGCAGTAGCTTTGACAGCCAGTATCTTCGTGATGGTGAAACAAAAAACAAGCAAGAAAGAGATTACGTTATACGTGATAATCGTCTTGATCGGTTTCGCCTATTGGATAAGCCTTTTCTTAGAAAGGAAGTTTGACCCCCATCATTGGATTTCTAGATTCATTGATTGGATCTCTCTATGAGGATACCTTACATATTAGAACCTGCATTCCATTTAGTAGTTTCACATCAAAAAGCAAGGAGTTCTATAGTCTAGAACTCCTTGCTTTCGCATTTAAGAGACAAGCTACTATCCAAATCAGGAAAAAGAAATATCTCGTTATTGCAAGGTAATTACCAAAGCAGTTGTGATTTGCTTTTTATTTCATCGTAACCAATAACGATGCTTCTACTCCATTTTTATTCGGAAAATCTTTACTAGGATCCCTATCAAATTTTAATACACCCACAGACTTCTCTTCGCCCTTCATTTTTGTAAACGTTGCTTCGTCCACAATCGCATACATATCAGCATAGAGGCGCTCATCTCCAATGATGATGTTACCTTCATACTTGAATTTGGCACCATCGATGATGGCATTTTCTACTTTATCTTGAGCAAATAATATACCTTGTCCTGCTGTGATAGTTGGTAGCTGTTCAATTGCCTTTATGTCATTATTGTTATCGATTTTTTTCAATAATGCTTTCTTAACAAGTGCTTCACCATTTTTCTTGGTTAGGACAAGGACCTTTTTACTTCCTAGTGTTGTAAGCTTCGCTGTATATACATCTGTTTCTTTTAACTCCTTCTTATATTTACTTACCATTGCCTCTACTTGATCTTTTGTTCCGAATAATACAAATCCATTTGCTTTTTTTCCGAATAATGAGCAACCGGATAGAACTCCAAGTAAAATAGCGATTGCTAATCCGATACCAATCCATTTTTTCATTTATGATGTCTCCTCACATGTCAAAGATGTGATCCGATTGAAGATCAGATACTCTTACTTTATAGACGTTATTGTATAGGAAACAAACATCATGAATGAATCGATCAAGCTTACATTATGCTTACTTATTTGTAAGGAAAATGGATTGGATTGGCATCTTAGTGAGGTTGATCAACAAGCCCGTTTATTTATACATGAGCGGTAACACGCTCACTTAATTGTCCATCCTTAATCATCAACACCCGGTCACATAGATCAAGTACTCGTTCATCATGAGTGACCATAATGGCCGATTTGCCTCGCGACTTTACTTCCTCGGCAATCATTTCGACGATATTTCGGCCGCGTTTGGAGTCAAGGCTGGCGGTGGGTTCGTCAGCAAGGATCAATTCGGGATCGTTCATCCACGCACGAGCAATGGCAACACGCTGCTTCTCTCCACCTGATAACTGCTCTGGATAATGGTTTCGGCGATGAAACAAGCCCATTTGTTCAAGTAATTGATCTGATTTTTGTTTGGCTTCTTTCTCTTTCTTTCCCGCTAACTTGGACACAAGCAGTAATTGGTCTCGTACGGATAAGAACGAAACGAGATTAGAGGATTGAAAGATAAACCCGATTTTCTCTAAACGAACCTGTGCCATCTCCTTTTTAGTTAGTTTCGTAACATCTTGATTATCGAGGAGAAAGCGACCTTCGCTAGGGGAGAGTAAAGCGCCCATAATCGATAATAAGGTACTTTTCCCTGAACCCGATGGGCCGATGATCGCGACAAACTCCCCTTTTTGTACATGGAGGGAGACTTGATCCACTGCTTTAACGAATGTAGTACCTTCTCCATACCATTTGCTGATATTCTCTAACACGACTTTTCCACTCATTATTCCACCCTCCCAATTGCTTCGACTGCATCAATTTTCAATATCTGATAGAGCGATAACAGAGATCCGATGATTGAAACAACGAAAAACAGTCCAGAGAACAAAGCGATCGTTCTGACTTCTAATTGGAATGGGACACTGGATGAAATCAGAGCCTGGGCACCGTAAGAAAGTCCTATGCTACACAATATGACCAGTGTAATAATCACTAACATCTGTGCCACTAGACTTCGTGTGAGCTGTGCTGTACTCGCCCCGATGGCTTTTAAAACGCCATACATGCTTGTTTTTTGTAGAGTGATAACATAGAAAAACACAGCTTGCACAAATGAAGCGATAACAAATAAGAATACCATCATCATATTTAATGTACTTTGCTCTTCTTTATATCCTGGGATATTTTGCAGGGCATCCTCCTTGGTAATGACGTCGATATCTTTTACTTTGCTTCGTAGTGCATTCATGTTGGACGAATCCATTTTTACAGAAATAGCATTATAATAGGTTGTTGTTTCAGCAGTTTGCTTCATCGCAATGGACCTCCAATCATGCAGGTTCATAAACACGACAGGGGAATGACTATACATCTGCCCTGTTGTAAAACCAACTACCTGCCACTTTTGGTTGGTATCGGGGTCCTCTATCCAATCACCTATTTGAATCCCTTTCTTACGAAGGGATTGATCGATAACCACTTCATTTTTAGCATCATTCCGTAGCTTTTTCCCTTCTATGACCTCAGGGGCTAGGAATCCATTTGCATCCGTAGCAAAGACAGCAATATCAACCTTGCTATCTGTTCCTTGCTTCACGATCGAGAGCATTTTTTGACCAAATGGTGTTACTTCTCCAGGCTTAGAAAGCTTTTGAATCTCAACCCATTTGTCTTCTGTGATTCGAGATCGATTTAATTTCTTATCTGCATTAGGCTGAACGATAAAATGAGTTGCTTCTATATGTTGAAAGGAAGAAGCATTTTCAGAAGATAATCCATTCGCTAAGCCCGATATAAGGAACACTAACCACGTGATCAGAATCATGATGATACTAATGAGCAAGAAACGTAGTTTCGAATATTTGATTTCTCTCAGAGCCAGAAACATCTTGATTTCCTCCTCTATCTCAACTATCTGGCTCTATTATAAATGCGAATTATGAACACCTAATGAATAAAAAATTACATAGGAAGCCGGATGAGAAATTGAGTTCCTTTTCCTTCCTGACTCGTAACCTCAATCGAACCCCCATGCATCTCTACAATCTTCTTGGTAATAGCAAGCCCAAGTCCAGTACCTTGTTCATTTCTAGTCCGCGCTGCATCTACCTTGTAAAAGCGATCAAAAATATAGGGCAAGTTTTCACTAGGTATCCCGATTCCTGTATCCGCAATCAACACTTGTACCTCTTTTTGATCGGAATTAGATGTGTACATTTTTACGATAACGGTACCGTTTGAATCAGTGAACTTTACACTATTGGTAATCAAATTACTCCACACTTGGTAAAGCAATTTGGGATCCGCATGAATCATCGTATGAGGGAGTTCCATCTCAATGGTTAGATCCTTTTCTCTCCATTGCCATTCGGTCATAAAGATCACTTGCTTGATCTGCTCAGCTAGATCGAAAGCCGTTTTCTCTATGGCTCCCCCTTCTTTATCCAATGATGCCAGGGTTAACAATTGTTTGCTTAATACAGATAGCCGATGGCTTTCACTCCCGACAATCTCTAAATAGCGCTGTTGCTGCTCTCTAGTCAAATCCTCCGTCTGCAGGGTTTTCGTAAAACCTTGAATCGAAGTGAGTGGAGATTGGATCTCGTGGGACACATTGGAAACAAATTCTTGCCTCATTTCATCTAGATTTTTCACACTTTGCGCCATCTGGGAGAAGGTACAAGCCAATCTTCCGATTTCATCTTTACGCTGGATCGGCAAATAGAGATCATATTCGCCCTGTGCTACTAATTTGGTAGCACGTGTCAAGTCCCTAATTGGTTTTACCACATAATGCGTACTGATCAAAACAAATAGAACACTTAATCCAATAATAAGGGCGATCAAAACAGCAAAAAAGATACGCATCTCCCCGAATTGGTAGCCAATATCAGGGCGGAGAAACACCGCTTGTTTTTTCCCATCTAATTCAATTGGCATACCAATCGTGTTTCGCAATTCATCATCAAAGAAGCCCGTTACAAATGCCTCTTTAGGAAACTGTTCGATTCCGTGATATACCTCTCCCTGTAAAACCTGATCGATCGTAGTAGAGGATAGATGATTCATCCGAAAAGCCTTTCCAAAAAAGGTTGGTTCTTTTCGTTCATCGAATAAGGCAATCTGATAACCTAATTGAGAAATATGTTGCAGATATTTATCTAATTGGATTCCGGGATTATCACGATGAAATGAAACAATGGTTTGAGTCATCTGGGTAATCTTTTGATCATTAAACGATTTTAACTTTATCTGGTAATAGAGATTACTTCCTAAAAAAGCAACGAACCCACTCACTATCATGATGCAGATCGTTGTGATGGTAAATCGAGAATAGAGCGTCTTCACTAGGATCTGACCTCCATTTTGTACCCAATCCCACGTACGGTTTTAATAGTAAAATCGTCTGCCTTAGATTCAAATCGCTCACGCAAACGCTTTATATGTACATCAACGGTCCGAATATCCCCTACAAAGTCGTAGCCCCATACCAATTGAATTAATTCATCCCTAGTAAAAACCCGATTGGGATAACTAGCTAGCTGAGATAATAGTTCAAACTCCTTCAATGGAAGAATGACAGAGTTCCCCTTGCACAGAACCTCATAACTTTTTCGATCCACCATCGTTTCGCCAATCGTAATGACGTCCGAGTGAACCATCGAATACCGACGAAGCAGCGCCTTTACCCGAAATAGTACCTCCCTAGGCTCGAACGGCTTGACAATATAGTCATCTGTCCCACTCTCAAACCCTTTTTCTTTATCCTGCAACTGATCCTTCGCTGTCAGCATAATGACAGGGATATCATAATAATCCCGTATCTCTTTACACAGCTCATACCCATTTTTTTTAGGCATCATCAAATCGATAATCGCTAAATGAATCTGCTGTTTCTCTAGGATCTTGATTGCCGTCTCTCCATCTCCAGCTTCCCATACGTTCATCCCTTCTTTTTGGAGATGAAATCGAATCAGTTCGCAAATATGAGCATCATCATCTGCGATTAAGATATGAATCATAGATTTCACCTTTTCCCTTTAATCCTTTTCTTTCGCTTCTCTTCTATTATATAGAATGCTTGAAGCCTCTCAAAGCTACCCACCTTGAGAGGCTTATTTTGTTTCTCTAAACAATATTACTCACAAATTGAACGGTTCTGCCGTCCGTTACACCATCTTTTCAATATGAGTCTGTACGTGTGTGAAAGACAGCACCACTATTAGGTAGATAGTACATCCCTGAAGCATAAGATGTCCTAGGATCTAGATCATACACCATCGGAGTATAGCAAAATGTCTGACCATTAATCACTTCCCCATTTCCTCCCGCCGATTCGCAACTGAACCTTTTTCCATCTGTATTCCGGGTTATAAATGTATTCGCTTTCCAAGGCCAAGCAATGGGGGTAAACATCGTGATTCTGGCCCAAGCTGTTTTACACGCATTACTAAATCGTAACTCTACGATACCAATGTTAGAGTTATCAGGCCCTTTTAGATATGAGCTCCTTTTTGTTTCGACACTACGATCGCAATAATTGTAGGAGGGGCTTTTTCCATCATAATGATGGTTTTCGGCAAACACTTCCAGGTTCGATGTAAAGCTACCCGTAAACAAATAGACGAGAGAGAGAAAAAATATTTTTTTATTCAAGAAAATCTTCTCCTTTTCCATTGATAGCTCCTGCTACCTAAATATGTAATATTTTCAATATTTTGTATTATTGATCAAAACTACGTAACTGTCAAGTAGTACCACCCTCTTTCTTTATTATCCTTAGTATCATTGATACCGTATAACAATAAAAAAGCAAGCAAGGGATTGCTGAATCACCTTGCTTGCTTTATTCAAATTCTGGGACCAAAACACCTTTTTCTTTACAGATAGCTGCCAACCTAGCATCCAATTAGAACTCGACAAAAAAACTGTAGACAATATCTAAAGTTAGACATTGTCTACAGTCTGATTCAAATTTATCCTGATTAAAGAACGATGGATTCCATTTTATAGCCTTCTATCTTGGGAGAAGTAAAGAATCCTATTCGAGTATTCCAACCCGTTGCGCTTCCTTTTATAATCCGCCGTTTGGTATAACCTCCTTCTGCGCTAGTTCTATCTCTTGTGCTAGCTTTTCAGCTATCAACTCGACTGCTGGGGAGTCCATCATATCCATATGCGATCCTGGAATGTTGTAGATTTTGATCTTGTCCTTCAACACCTCAGACCATTCAATAGATAAATCTTTCCCTTCTTCAGCATTGAAATAAATGACCTCATTAGGATAAGAATCTAATTTTTGATCGGTTAACATTTTCGTATTGAAGAAAGCAGCCTTCGCTAGCCTCTCTATCCTTTCTCTCTCGGTATCAGGGGGAAATAATTCTTGAGCCTTTGCTTCGTTTAACATGTATTCGTACATGGTATCAATGTCTTTATCTTTTAGCTCTTCTTTTACTTTCTCCCAACTATCTTTAAAGATAGCCTGTGCGATCTGTATAATGGCATCCTCTTCCGTGATCTCATGTCTAAAGCTAGAAAAGTCACTGTCCATCAGAGCTAAAAGACTCACTTCCTCACCTTGTTCTAGTAGTTGACGGGCGATTTCATATGCAATAATACCACCTGCAGACCATCCACCGATCTTGTACGGTCCTTTAGGTTGTTTTCGTTTAATCTCCCCTACATAGATACTACAAATTTCTTTTAACGATTTTTCATTTATTGGGTCCATTTCCAAATAGGGAGACTGTATACCATAAAATGAACAATTACTCTCAAGGACCTTTGCTAGCTTTATATAACAAAATACAGTTCCACCAGCAGGATGAATACAGAAGAAAGGATCCTTTTCTGATTCCTGTAGATTGATAGTAAGGCCAGAGCTTTTCTCTGAACTAGTTTTTTGACGGATTAGACTAGCTAACTTTTCGAGAATCGTGTTTTGGAATAGAGATGAAACTTCTATTTCCTTATCAAATTCATTTTTTATCTGTGCTAGCAGTTTAATTGCTAGTAATGAATGACCACCAATCGAAAAGAAATCATCCGTTATACTAACTTCGTCCACTGATAATAGATCCTGCCATATTTTCACAAGCTTAAATTCAATATGGTCACGAGGTGCAACATAGATCCCATTTGATTCCTTGCGATCTGGCCTAGGTAATGCTTTTCGATCAATCTTTCCATTGGAGGTAAGCGGTAAGGTTTCCATCTCGACAAAATGCGATGGAACCATGTAGTTCGGTAATTGGGCCTTGAGATGCTCCCGCCATTCTGGCGTGCTTCCCGCGCCCACTACGTAGGCTACTAATCTCTTATCATCAGGCTCATCTTCTCTTACCAACACCACAGCTTCTTTGATAGATGGATGCTCTTGCAAAGCCGCTTCAATCTCTCCAAGTTCAATCCGGAAACCGCGGACTTTTACTTGATGATCGATCCGCCCCATAAACTCCAGATTTCCATCTGGAAGATACCTTA
>NZ_FNPL01000023.1 GCF_900107305.1 Thermoactinomyces sp. DSM 45892 | reverse complement strand
AACTTTATTAATGACCTTCCAAACCCTTTCGCTAAGACAGTCGTGCAGACCGTCGATGGATCAACCTTTCAAAGTTTCGCTAATGAAACGATCGGAGATACTAAGTTTGGCGACTTCCTAAATTGGTTTGTTAAAGGCGAAGGCGGAAATAGTTCACAGGCCCTTGATGAGACGATCCTTCCTAAAGGTGTAAATGATGATATATTAAAAAGTAGAGGGTTCTCTAAACAGGAACTAGACAGCTTAGTGAAATACGTAAATGATGAAGCATCAGCATTAAAAAATTCAGGTTTAACCAAGAAACAACTAGGGGCAGCAGTTGCAGCTACATTCGATAAGAAATCCGGAAAGTACTATACCGCAATAAATGATATGACAGGAAAAATACCAAAGGAATTACATCCATTAATCGACTCGAAAATTACAGGTATGCCCAGCATGGTGAAAGATTCCTATATCAAGACACACGGATCTGGTTCACATGCTGAAGTCTATGCAATTAACAAAGCATTACTCGATGGAGCAAATCCAAAGGATTTAATGACTTATGTAGTTAAATCGGGAGGAACTGTAAAACCGTTAGGCGATCCGTTTCCAATGTGCCCACATTGCTCACATATACTTCAAGACTTTTTTGTTGTTACCAATTGACAGAGGTGAAAACCATGGAAGAAATCCATATTGACGATTTAAACATTCTGACTCAGTCAGAGGTTATAAAAATAGGGACAGAATTTGAAGGTGAAGTATGCTTCTCAGGTGAATTTGGCCAACAGGTTTTTACTAAACCAATGGAAGAAGGTGGCTCAGTCTTCTCAGGATTGTTATACGAGAAATATCCTAATGGTTCACTTGCATACTATAGTTTTTATGATAATGGGATCCCACATGGCATAACAGTTGAATTCTATCAAGACAAGACTGTTAGCTCCTATAGAGACATGGATAAGGGCACAATTAACGGGAGGGAATTTGTCTGGTTTGAGAATGGTTTAATAAAATCAATTGCGGATTGTAAGTTTAGTTTTTATATTCATTTTCGTGAGTGGGATCGGAACGGGAATTTAATTAATTTAAAACAAGAGCCTAATGAGTTTGAAAAAACAATGATTCACAAGTATGAATTAGTTGAAAAAAGGTGGTCCCAACAAGACACATAGAGCAGATCTGCTTAAATCCTCAAGCTCTTCCGAACAAGTTGATCGGCTTGCCTTGTAGTTTCTGGAAGCCGATATTTCGGAGTAACTTTTAAAATCCAATCGCTAGCAGTAGTCAGTGAGATTTTATTACCAATCGAAACAAAAACAGGCTTTATATTGTCCTGAGTTCGTAAAACATGTCCTACCACTTCATCATTATCCAAAAGAGGTGAGTAATCGCCTCTTTTTTCTCCCAAATTCCCAAATTCCCCTATTAATCTTGTTTTACCACACCCAATAGACGGAGTGTCGTATAGAACTCCCAAATGGCATGCTAGTCCAAAACGTCTCGGATGTGCTAAACCATGTCCATCACAGACAAAAAGGTCAGGCTTAATTTTTAATAGATTCAGGGCTTTTGTAACAGGGGGAATTTCTCTAAATGAAAATAGACCTGGGATATAAGGGAAATAGCATTTATCTTCAATAACGACTGACTCTACTATATTTAGTGAGTCACTATCTAAAATTACAACCGCTGCAACAAGTGTGTCTTTATGATCACAATAAGCAACATCAACACCAGCGATAAAATGAATATTGTCAAATTGATCATTTGTAGTTACCAATCGCGACAAACTTTCTTGAATCTCCAAAGCTGATTTTTCGTCTAAATCCCATGGATGAGTTATGATAGGTTGCATATTATCCACCTTTTCTCAATATTCCCCTACTCTATCTAATTAATTGAAGGTGGTCAACAAAATATAACACTCTTTAATTAACTACCTACCTGAGTTCAAAAATATGTTACGTAATCTATGCCTGTTGGTTGCAATGATAGAAAGAGGGAGGCTTTGGGGGGAACAAAAATAGACAGATACCTTTTAATTAGGGCACCGTCTTTCGTTCATCTATAGCTTAAATGACAATAAATCATTTTCGATCTCTTCATTCGTAATTCCAATGTATCTTAAAGTGATCGAAGGATGCGAATGATTCAAGATCATCTGTAATTTCGCTACGTCCTTCGTCTGCTTGTAGTACCAGTAACCGAACGTCTTCCTCATCGTATGAGTGCCGATAGAATCCACCTCTGCCATATCTGCCGCCTTCTGTAACTGTCTGTATGCCTGTGTTGTTGTAATGGGCTTGTCCCCTTTACAGCTAGGAAATAACCACTTAGAATCTATACCCTTTATATAGTCTTGTATCTCGTCGTATATATTGTCTAGATGAATAGTTCGTGTCTTCGTCTTCCCTTCACGGACTAGAACACGTTTCTTCTTTCGTACATCCGACACCTTGAGCTTTAATAAATCACCACACCGTAACCCCGTATTGATCCCTATGACGAATAGTATATAATCCCGTTCGCTACAAAACTTCCGTAATGCCCATTTCATATCATCGATTTCTGTAAATCTCGTATTGGTTGAACGTCTTTGATTTGATTAGCTAGTTTATCTGCCATGCTTATAACTCCTTTAAAATAGCTATTTTGAATGTGCGATTTTTTATCACATCCATAGTTTATCGGGTTATTTAGCTTAGGCCAATAGATTCAGCAAAATAAATGTACGTTTTTAGTTAAAAAGGCGCTTACAAAAATCTTCGTATCTACTTGAGATTATACTATTCTTTGACAAGCTATATAAGGATATGCTTATATATGAATGAGGTGATGAATACATGTTGGATTGGGATCAATTGGCTGAATGTCATAAGGCTCTAGGGGATAAGACCCGATTACACATTCTCTCCCTATTAAAAGTAGAAGAGTTATGTGTCTGTGAGATCGTGGAGGTTCTTCAAATCACGCAACCTGCTGTCTCACAACATATGAGAAAGCTTAAAACAGCAAAACTGGTAAGAGAGCGGCGTAATGGGCAGTGGATATTTTATTCCTTAGACGGCTCCATCTATCCATTCTTTGAATCGATTGTACAGACATTTCCCGATGTACGAAATGAGATAGAAGAGTTAAAGAAGAAGGGACTCAGAGTTCTTTGTAACTAATTTTGAACCATCATCTACATTCATCTATCATGAAACGAAAGGTTTGATTCGATGAGTGGAATTATGAGAAAGCTCTCTTTTTTAGATCGGTATTTAACCTTATGGATTTTCCTTGCTATGGGTATAGGAATTGGGTCAGGCTATTTATTTCCTAGTATGGTCAAGACATTGACTGAATTCCAAGCTGGAACGACTTCCATCCCTATTGCTATTGGATTAATCCTGATGATGTATCCTCCACTAGCTAAAGTTCGTTATGAAGAACTTGGGCAGGTCTTCCGTAACATTAAAATCCTCGCATTATCGCTAATCCAAAACTGGATCATCGGTCCTATTTTGATGTTTGTATTAGCCATCTTGTTTCTCAGAGATCAACCCGAATACATGGTTGGACTCATTCTCATTGGATTAGCCCGGTGTATTGCAATGGTGATTGTTTGGAATGATTTAGCGAAAGGAAATCGTGAGTATGCTGCTGGATTAGTAGCTTTTAATTCTATCTTTCAAATTCTTTTCTATTCCGTATTTGCTTACTTTTTTGTTACGGTAGTGCCTAAATGGTTGGGCCTAGAGAGTGCTGTCGTAAATATCACGATGGGTCAAGTGGCTGAAAGTGTGTTGATTTATTTAGGCATTCCTTTCTTTGCTGGCATGATTACCCGTTTTACCTTGGTTAAAGCCAAAGGACTTGAATGGTACGAAACAAGATTTGTTCCCGTGATTAGTCCGATCACATTAATTGCCTTACTGTTCACTATTATTGTCATGTTCTCGCTAAAAGGCGACCTAGTTCTACAATTACCCCTTGATGTCGTACAAATAGCAATTCCACTATTTATTTACTTTGTAGTCATGTTTCTCGTTTCCTTTTATATGGGGAAGAAAGTGGGAGCGGACTATTCGAAAACAGTTTCTCTCTCCTTTACGGCTGCGAGCAATAACTTTGAACTAGCAATTGCAGTAGCTATTGGGGTTTTTGGAATTCATTCAGGAGTAGCTTTTGCGGCTGTCATCGGACCTCTTGTTGAAGTACCCGTACTCATTGGCTTGGTGAATGTTGCTTTCTGGTTTAGACAAAAATACTTTCAACAACAGTAGAATCATAAGGAGTCTTAGATATGAGCAAAAAGAAACTGATCTACTTTCTATGCACAGGTAACTCTTGTCGTAGCCAAATGGCAGAAGGATTCGGCAAAAAATACTTAGGTGAACGATTTGACGTTTACAGTGCTGGAATCGAGACACATGGATTAAATCCAAAAGCGGTGAGAGCAATGGCAGAGGTAGGCATAGACATCTCTAATCAAACTTCTGACATCATCAATCCAGCCCTACTAAGTAGAGCAGATTATGTTATCACTCTTTGTGGTGATGCCAATGATAACTGCCCGATAACTCCTTCACATGTTCAACGTACCCACTGGGGATTTGATGATCCAGCACGTGCTCAGGGAACTGAAAAAGAGGTTTGGAACGTATTCCAACGTGTTAGAAATGATATTGAGGATCGAATTCAAAAGTTCGCCAAAGATGAGCAACTATAAATTCGAATCCCATAAAAAAGGGGAGCGACTTAAAAGTCACTCCTTTTTTCCTATGTTTTCAGTTTTGCCTAGAGTGGTGATCCGTTCCGTGATTCCTTGTTACTTATCATCGCATTTGGTAAACAGCATCCATTTGCTACAACCTCATAATCTGTAACGTAACGATCTGCTATCGCCCTTTGAAAAGCTTGTAGGGTATCCATATTAATCGAATAAAAATTCCATTTGCCTTGTTTCGTTTCATGAAGCAAGGATGCTTGTTTAAGTTCTCTTAGGTGATAGGAGACTTTCGATTGTGCCATGTCCAAGGCATCCTGAATATCACAAACACAAACCCCTCCAATGCAACAAGCCACTGGAGGAGATGTAGATAATTGATCATATCCCGCTTGAACGAGATCCAAAATGCGAAGCCGAATGGGATCACTCAAAGCTTTTGCGATGATAGCTATTTGTTCCGTAGTAAGAGTCATCCAGTTTACCTCCATGCATTGATTACTCAGGACATCCACAAGATGTTTCTTCTTTTTGTTCCTCTGCCGGACAACAAGTAGTAAGATCCTCATTTTGTTCTATATCTTCTAGGACCGTAAAGACTTCCCATGGGTGACCGTCTGGGCTTGTTACCCATATTTTATCTTGTCTCGCATAACAACAATTCGTATTCATCTCATCAAAGGTAACTAATCCCGATTGTTGCAGTCTTCCTTTTGCTTGTAATACTTCTTGAGTTGAGGCAACTTGAATACCAAAATGATTGATTCCTCCTGTCACCTCCCCACCTTCATTCAAGGTGAAGTTAAGTGCCGGGTTTTGTACATCGAATTTAGCATACCTTGGTTTGACTTTTACAGGTGGTACTCCAAAAAGATTCGTGTAGAAAGAAATTGACCTCTCTAAATCTTTGACATTAATAGCAAAATGTGGCTTGAATCCCATAGTTATCTCTCTCCTATTCTTAGATGATGAGATGAAGTTTATTCCCATCAACTTTTCTTGATCTAATTATACATCAAAAATAATTGATGTGTAAATTATCAAATTAAAAAAGAGTATATAAAAAAATGTCCTGTTTCCCCCTATTTTTACGCTTAGTGAAGTGTAAGTTATATTTCATGAAAGTAGGGGATCACGATGAACAAAGACGTTTACATTGATGGAGAAACAGGCGAGATGATATCTAAGCAAGAATATCGATTACAGAATATCAATCAAGCCGAAGGATACAAAAAGAAACTAAAAATAGAAGAATATAGAGACCGACAACGTTCACGTAATTGGATCGCTTGTTTCCATAAGCCGATACAGGAGTTATCAAAGAAACTAGAGCTACATGAGTTAGGAGTAGTTATGAATCTCCTACCATATACAAAATTAAAAGGGGACGGAAAGTTAATTAAAGATGGATATAAAGAGATCTCTAGAGTTAGATATTAAGCTATCTGACGTAACTAGCGGAAAATAATTGCACCAAAACCCCCTATCTTGCGGAAAATAACTGCACCATTCAAATTTGCTGTATCTCTTGGTATCAAAGGTCTGGTGACGGTTCAGGTGGGAAAAACATTCTTTATCTTCTATTACTATTCGTTACGCCCCACACCTATAAGAACACTAAGTACTAGGCTACCGCCTGCATTACCTTTTCGGCTCTGCAATTACTAAGTAGACTGCATTGCTAATCATTTTCATCATCAACATGGAACTAGACAACCAAATATAACCGGAGCCTGTCTTTTAGGCGACGGTAATCACTTCATCTTTTGATTAAGGTTTCATTTCGAATCTAAAGAACCATGTAAAGTAGACATGACATGGATTAAATTACTAACATACAACAGCAAGACATAAAAGATTACGATGTCAAAGAACAACATCGTTAATATTGGCTTATATACTTAATCTTGTTAGTTAAAAGGAACAGCATAGGTACAAATTTAATGACTGCACTAAAAAGAACGATATGCAGGATATATAAGCAATGTCCCATGACCGTAAATAACCATTGTATACGGTGCATCCAACTGTGGATGTATCGGTTTGCCTGCATAGTAGCTTTGATTCAATGCACTCAACTTTGGGGAGTCAGTTTAATGTCATCATCCGACATATTCGATAATAAAAAACTCCCCCCTTGAATTTGGAAATCGCCGTCCATATCGCTAAGGAAGTGAATGCAGTAACTTACTTTTTTGTAAGCTAATGCATACGTAGATACTCGTAATAATTATCTGTTAAGCACAGAGTTTACAATATGTATACGGATTTTACTGGGGATTCCCCTTCTGTTTACATCTGTGCATTGAGTAAATCCATGATGTGAAACGGATCATACAATGTATAGGCGACTAGTACCAAGATGCCAAGAAAGACGACAAGTTGCACGAAGATAAACGAAGTAAGTGACAACCGAGCCTTACCGTAAATACGCTTATTTATATATACGAGGAAGCATACAATTGCCAATAGAATGATCGTTGCCGGAAGAAAGACTGCTAACATCGTGTATTCTTCGCCTTGATGATTGTATCCCATATTCATACCGAGACAATAGGCAACATAGTAGCTACCGATTACGGCTGTTATAAATAGAAAGGGGAATATGAATGCTATTATCGAACTCGTAAGGCTACTTAGCAACAGATACTGTATATTCTTTTTATCCACATATAGCACCTCGCTCGCATTGTACAGTTATTCTTTAGTGCCGTGTCAAATAGACCTTACATGGATCGGGTTGCTCCAATATATATTCAAGACTTCGAAATAATGGATTATCCTGTGTTGCTCTCATTATAACGTTTCCGATATACTAATGGAGAAAACAAGCTGTTTAATCACGAAACCATTGGCAGATTAGAAAACATGCGCCTGTCTACGTAAGGCTTCGATTAGCAGAACGGTTGATACATAAGCATTTATCGCTACGCACAAGGTTTCTGGTGGAACCGTTGGTCTCTGGAACCAAGTGCATAGGTTCGAATCCTATTAGGCGCGTAGAATAGAGTACCCTCAAACATGTTGGCACGCTTGGTGTTAGTATGGTTGAGGGTACTTTTTGTTATGAGGAAACTATGGGATTTCTAACAGATTTCTAACATCCAACTCACCCGCCTTGTCCAAACAAGAAGTCATCTAGCTTCGATGTTGCCTCCTTTTGCATAATTGGCATTACATGAGAATCAGTGTCCATCGCGATGGTAATGGTTGAGTGTCCCAATCTCTCCAATGTTGCGTGACTGTATCGTAAGTCGTGAAAGCGAACATGTGGGATTTTGTTTTTTCTTACCAAATCGGCATAATCTTGGGAAGGTCCTGTTCTTGATAACAACGGAATATAGATCGACGACTACTATCTTAGACTACAAATACATAATTTTTATTAAACGAATCATTCTTATTACCGCAATAGATAAAAAACATACACGGAGGTGGTTGTATTGACAGGTTTGACTACAAATTTAACTATTCTACAGAACGATCCTTTGGTATCCCTTTATGAGCAAGTGATAACCCCAGATGAATGTAAACATATTATTGAGATCGCAAAGCAACATATTATTCCGGCTCAATCTTACGGGCATGGACCAGAACGTACATCAGACTATACCTGGATCAATCATTACTATGACTTAATATTCTCTAATGTATGCACACGAGTTGCTGTACTTGTAGATAAGCAACTCAATCATTCGGAGCCGCTGCAAGTAGCAACATATCAGCCTGGGGGGCAATTCCATTTTCATCATGATACTTATAATGTTCATACTGAATATGGAAAAAATCAAGTAGATTCAGGTGGACAACGGATGTTTACAGCAATCCTCTATTTAAATGATGTTTTAGAAGGTGGAGAGACTACTTTTGACTATCTAGATCTCAAATTTACTCCTCGCGAGAGTAATGTTCTATTCTTTGAAAATTGCATAAGAGGAACCAATGTTCCAAATGAACATTCGATGCATGCAGGGCAACCAGTAGGCGAGGGCGAAAAATGGATTGCTACACTATGGTTCCGTGAAAAACCACAGTATTAATTTAACGAAGGTGATTTTCTTCTACACAACTCAAAAGAATTACCTAGTAAAATGATTGTTTACTAGGTAATTCTTTTGAGTTTCATTCACATTACTTTTTCTCAGCTAGTAGTTCGGAGACCGTCTTAAATGTATAGCCTTGCTCTCGCAGAGACTCTACGATCCCTTTTATCGATTTCAGTGATTCCTCTCTGCTCTTATACATAACATGCAAGATGATAATCGATCCCGGCTTTACATTCTCTTTTACATGTTGCACTATTTTATCTGAATTTGAACCGATGTCTGCATAAGAATCTGGTTCAATATCCCACATAATCGTTTTTCGGTTATGCTGGCTTAGATAATACGGCAACAATAGTAACTTCTTTCCATTAGGAGGCCGAAATAGGATCTCCCCTTTGTAACCTGCATCTCGAATGAGCTGATCTGTCTTCTCAATCTCATTCTTAATAAAGCTAGGTGATTTTAATACCATGCGAGTGTGTGAGTATGAGTGGTTGCCTAATTCATGACCCGCTTGAACCATCTTTTTACCTTCTTCTGGGCGTTGTTGCAACTCTGCTCCTGTCACAAAAAAAGTAGCTTTCACGTCCGCCTCTTTGAGAATCTTTAGTACTTCGTCAGTCTTTTCGGTCGGTCCATCATCTAAGGTCAGGGCTACCACTTTTTCATTGGTATTAACCCTGTCGGTTAGCTCTCCAAATAGTTGATAGGTTCTAGATTTAGACAGTTGAAATAGTCCATACGCAACTATAACTAAAATAGCAAGGGTAAGCGCAACCCGAATCATCCATTTTTTCATAAGATCAGACCCTCCACCAATATGATTTTAACGATTACTCCACATATTTCTTTTTCAATTGGTCAGATCCTACCCCACCTACTACCATAAGAACTAACGGCAAGAAATTAGAAAGGTATGGTATTTCCTTCAGGATGGTGATATCTGTACCTGCAAACCGATTTAAAGCCATTATAATCAATTTCGTCACTAATAAAAGTAAGCCTACTATAAACAAATTGTCAAAAAATCCTTTCCACTTTGGATATGCTAACTGCTTACTATCTCGTATCACTTAGTATGACAAGAGAATGAATACAAAGTACAGCTAGTTATGAGCGCATCTGCCCGCAACCTATCCGTTACAACCTTGAAAAAACACTACCAGAATTAGTATTGTACTTTTTTATTGATTTTATTTGACCTTTTTTGACCTTTAGGTTATGATATAGGTATTGAAATCCAATTTTTTCTTTACATAAGGAGTGGCTTCGGATGAATTTAGTACCGATTGTTGTGGAACAGACATCTCGTGGAGAGCGCTCTTACGACATATATTCTCGCTTGCTAAAAGACCGCATCATTCTACTAGGTAGTCAAGTAGATGACCAAGTAGCAAACGCGATTGTAGCACAGTTGCTTTTCTTGCAAGCGGACGATCCGGACAAAGATATTCACTTATATATCAATTCACCCGGTGGTTCGATTACAGCAGGGATGGCAATCTATGATACGATGCAATTTGTAAAACCGGATGTATCTACGATCTGTATCGGTATGGCGGCATCAATGGGGGCTTTCTTGCTTTCTGCTGGGGCAAAGGGAAAACGATATGCTCTGCCAAATAGTGAAGTGATGATTCACCAACCACTTGGTGGCGCACAGGGTCAGGCGAGTGATATCGAAATCAGGGCACGCCGAATCCTCAAAATGCGTGACCAACTAAATCATAAACTTGCTGAGTTTACAGGTCAGTCTCTTAAAAAGATCGAGAGAGACACCGATCGCGACAACTTTATGTCAGCGCAAGAAGCTCTAGATTACGGATTGATCGACAAAGTGATTACTTCAACCAATCAAACGTAAGCAAAAAAAAGAACCCTTGGACACACAAAAGTGCTTGGGTTCTTTTTATCTAATCTACTCCGTTTTCATAACGATCGCGGCAAGTGCCTCCACTGCTTTTTCTTCATCGGACCCTTCGGCACTGATCATAATCTCTGTTCCTTTCGCAACAGCTAAACTCATTACCCCCATAATGCTTTTGGCGTTTACCTTGCGACCTTCTTTTTCGATAAATACTTGAGAAGCGTACTTATTTGCTTCTTGGACAAAGTAAGCCGCAGGACGTGCATGTAAGCCTGTTTCAAGTTGAACCATCACTTTTTTCTCAACAGCCATTTTATCTTTTCCTCCCATTATTCTCTATTCTTCTTTTAGTTGCTGGGCAATCTCATCCAGTTTACGAAGACGGTGATTGACAGCTGATTTACTTACCGGCTTAGGCAAAAGTTGTCCTAATTCTGTAAGGTTTACTTCGGGATATTGGAGACGAGCCTCTGCGATCTCTCGAAGACGATCAGGCAATTGGTCAAGTCCCATCTCTCGCTCAATCAGCTCTATATTTTCCTTCTGTCTCATTGCTGCTAAAATCGTTTTGTTTAAGTTAGCGGTTTCACAATTCACGAGTCGATTGACTGAATTTCGCATGTCCTTTAAAATCCGGATATTCTCAAAATGTAAAAGAGATGGGTGGGCACCGATGACATTTAAAAACTCACCTATCTTGTCTCCCTCTTTAATATACACAACATAACCCTTTTTTCGTTCAATTAATTTCGTGTGCAATTGAAACTCATTCATTAGTTCACATAAAGCTAAGCTATGTTGGTAATAGGTAGAGATAATCTCTAGATGGTAGGATGCACTATCTGGACTATTCACGGAACCACATGCTAGAAATGCGCCTCGAAGATAGGCACGTTTGCAACATGAATCTACAAAGAGAGCCGGTGAAATCCCTTCAATCCTCTCCCATGTATTCGGTTTCAAAATTTGTAAGTCCGCTAGGATTTCTTGAGCACGCTGCGTTACACGAACTAAGTAAACATTATTCTTCTTCAAACGAACTTTTCGTTGGACCAATACTTCCGGCTGAAGATGATAAATACTTTTGACTAAGGTAAACATATAGCGTGCTGTAGAAGGGTTTTCTGTGACCATGTCCACCACCAAATGCCTAGGCCTCAGATGAATCGTACCATTCATTCGGACTAACGCAGATAATTCCGCGCGTTTACAACAGATCTCAGACTCTATCTGTGTCAGTTCTTTTTTCGTTTCAGAGGTAAATGACATCGTTATTCCTTCCTATTAGCTCTTATCACGCCATGCGCTCTTGAATCAGGCGCAGGATGTGGCGGCTAATACGCTCTGCATCGTGTCGCAAAACAGAACGGTATAACAATAAATTATCAGTCAGTGGTTGACAGCCTAATTGATGAACTAGCTCTAAATCGGGCAGAACCATGGTTTGATTTTGATTCGCGTATTGTTGCTGAATCACAGTAGGGGGAACTTCATTATTTAAAATAGCTACATCAAAAAAAGATTCCCCTACATGATCATAGATGGCACGAATATGATCGCTAGCGTGAAAGCCATCTGTTTCCCCTAACTGTGTCATGATATTACAGATATAAATTTTGAGCGCTGAGGATTTCCGAATGGTCGTCGCCATATCTTTTACCAGTAGATTTGGAAGTATACTAGTATAAAGACTACCTGGACCTATTACCACACCATCCGCTTCTAAGATGGCTCCAATCGCTTCGTCCAAAGCTAAGGGTGAAGAAGGTTCAAGGTAGACTCGTCGAATGGTTTTACCTATGTTTGGAATCTGTGATTCCCCTTTTACGACGGTTCCATCTGTCATCTCAGCACAGAGAGTAACATCTTGGACACTAGCCGGAAGAACCCTACCGCGGACAGAAAAGACTCTGCTAAGCTCTTTTACGGCCGTCGTAAAATCCCCCGTTATCTCTTTCATCGCAGCGAGCATCAAGTTCCCCAATGTATGCCCTGCCAGTCCATCTCCTGTCTGAAAACGATACTGAAATACACTTTCTAATAAAGGTTCAGTATCAGCAAGAGAGATTAATACATTTCGAATATCCCCAGGTGGAGGCATTTGAAGATCTGTGCGCAGGCGACCTGAGCTTCCCCCATCATCAGCTACTGTTACAATGGCTGTAATATCAACAGGGAATTTCTTGAGACCACGCAATATGACCGAGAGCCCCGTTCCACCACCCATACACACGACTTTCGGTCTTTTGGATGACAATTTAGAAGCCGCCTTTCTCTATATCACGATGGAGCACTTGGCAACGCTCATTCTCTTTAAAATCCTCATAAAGAGCCTCAGCCATTGCTACAGAGCGGTGCTGACCACCGGTACACCCAATCCCGACAACGAGCTGTCTCTTTCCTTCTTTTTCATACTTAGGAAGTAAAAATGTCAACATCTCTTTTAATTGGTTCAAAAAGCGATTGGTTTCTTCCCATTTCATCACATATTCGGCCACTTCTTTTTGTTTCCCGGTTAAAGCGCGCATGGACTCAACGTAATACGGATTTGGGACAAAACGTACATCGAATACCAGATCCGCATCTAAGGGAATCCCGTGCTTAAAACCAAAAGACATGAAGCTAAGGTTTAATCCTGAGTTATGTTGCTCCGAATACGTATGAACGATTTTTTCCTTTAATTCGGTAGGTTTCAGGTTACTCGTATCAATGATTTGATGAGATCGACCCCTTAGATCACACAGTAACTCTCGCTCCTGAAGAATTCCATCTAAAACCGTACCCTCTGGAGAGAGCGGGTGGGTTCGACGTGTTAATTTATATCGACGAACGAGTGTTTCATCGTTTGCTTCGAGAAATAAGATTTGATAGTTTACACCTTTTGATTCCTTTAATGCTTCCAATGATTCAACTAAGGCACTAAAAAATTCACGCCCTCGTAAGTCAATCACCAGTGCAACCTTCTGGAGTCTTCCATTGGTCTGCTCTAAAAGCTCAGCAAACTTGGATAACAAGATAGGGGGGAGGTTATCGATACAAAAATAGCCTAGATCTTCAAGACTCTGTACCGCAACCGTCTTCCCAGCACCGGACATACCTGTGATGACAACTAATTGTAGTTCATTGTTTGGCATGGTCATCCCCCTTTGTTGTTAAGTATACAAAAAAGACGCAGAGAAAGCATCTGCATCTAATTTTAGACCAGAGATGGATCTGGTTATTCCAACTCTTGTAAAAAGCTAACAACTTGCTCTCTCGTCTTGGCGTTGCGAGATGGAAGACGCCCTACTTCTTTCCCATTTTCAAAGACGATAAAGGTAGGGATTCCTTTTACCTGAAACTGCTGTGCAACTTCTTGCGACTCATCCACATCGATCATGGCAAATTCAAATGTGGAAGAAAATGTACTCTCAATCTCCGGAAGATCGGGTGCAATCCGAACGCAATCAATGCACCAATCAGCGCTAAATTCAACTACTTTTCGGCCTGCCGTAATAAACTCAGGGAATGTGTTTGTCTGAAGTTGTTTCATGATAAAACCTCCATTTAGGTAATCGGGTATTTGTCAAACTCCTTTATCGCCTTGGTGATTGAGGAAGGAGAGATTCCGTATTTTTGAGCAACATTTGTTTTAGATAGCGGATGATCCAATTGATTAGAAGCCCAATACTCCAACGCTGCGGCCCACACTTCTAGTTTACGAGCCGATTGAAGAATGATCTGCGATTTTGGCTGAACAGACCAAGCCCGCCAAAAATCCTCCATCGCCATCACGATTCGCTCTCCCATTTCCTTTAAATGAGGCAAGCAAATCTTCCATACCTTTCCAGAGAGATCAGTCCCTTCGTCCGGCTGATAAGATCGTACATTCCCTTGAAGAATGGCTGATAGGGACGCATCTGGTTTCATTTTACGAATTTGCAAGATCGCAATCTCTTTTAACCAATCTGGCTCATCTGGACACAGTAAGAAAGAGCGAAGGGCCCTCTCCGACTCAGCATCTTCGATCATTCCCAGTGCATAAATCACTTGCAACTTTGTATCCTCTTCACCATGCTCTAAGCCCCATAGTAGACTGGACCGAATAAGAGGGCTTTCTTTTACCTGTTGCTGTAGCTGTTTGGTATCCGTAATGGGAGTGCGCAATAGCTGTTCTTCGAAAGGAAGCTGCATCTGATAGCTCGCATAATGCAAGCTAGGATCTTCCCCGTCCAAGGCATTTATAAAGAAAGACGGAACCTCTGAATCTGGAGCTAATTGTTTTGCTTTATGCCAAAAAGAGCGGGCACGATCTAGCTTACCAACACGATAAGATGCAATCGCTGCAGCATGATATAAAGTGGCATCGGGGCGATCTTCTAAGCGAGCAATCCGGATAAACAATTCATACGCCACTTCATGCTCACCTAAAATTCCCATCGTGGTCGCTAGCTTGTATGCCTGATCCTTTTGTAGAGGGATCAAATTACGTAGCATCTCGATCAATTGTTCGTACTCTTCCTTTTTTCCAATATGGCTACATAAAACAGCTAAGTTACAAAGAGCATGGATGTTATCTTCTTCCATCTCTAACACTTCCGTGACGGTACGGAAGGCTAAATCCATCTGACCCATATAGTAATAAGCTAGTGCTAGATTATTACGTGCAGGTAGAAAATCAGCATGTTCTTCTATGATTTCTTGCAACATCTCAGTTGCTTGAACAAACATACCTGTTTCTAGGAGTTGTCTAGCTGACTCGTGCTTCTGGATATATGCCTCCCCGAACAGCGGAACCACTTCTTTGGCTGGACGTCCTAACTCATAGGAAATCAGCATGAGAAGTTCTTCAGCCTCCTCCGCAAACTCCCCTTCTGGGTCCCGTCCAAGATACTCCAATAAGTAGTCCTCAGCCAGCTCGAACTCCTCCATATTGACAGCATTGTTCGCCAGATAAAACCAGCATTCGGTGAGATTTGGATCGACTTCACGGACTACGCACTCCAATATATCGTTAGACTCTTGAAATTTCCCCATCTCCGAAAGGAGCCCCGCTAGATTACAGTGGTTAATTGGGTTTGAAGGGTCTTTTTCGGTAGCAAGGCGGAAATATTTTAGAGCCTTTTCATATTGTCTACGATCTAACATTTTTAACGCACGTTCAAAAAAGAAGCTAGCATCTAAGTTAATGCTTACTACTTTCTTGCTCGTATGCTTACATTCAACTTGTCTCTTCATCATTTTCCTCCAACCAGCATAATTCAACCACAAAAGCTGGTGGTTTGGTAGCTTGGGCAAGTATACCACATTCCCCCTGATTTACACACCAGACTCCGAACGAAACAGGGTACTGATTGAGCCACCTGAAATAATAATGTGGATGGCCTGTCCTAATAAAGGAGCAATCGGAATCGTTTTATACTTGTCACTGTTTGGTACAAAGGGGATACTATCTGTCACCACTACTTCGTGAATCCCTGGATGGTTAAGACGCTCCAAGGCATTCGCAGAGAAGAGTGGATGCGTGGCACAAATGTAAGCAGGATTAGCTCCTTTTTCCATAAGGCCCTCTACTACACTTACAATCGTCCCGCCTGTATCAATAATATCTTCAATAATGATCGGAGTGTACCCCTCAACGTCTCCGATGATATGAGTAATTTTAGCTGAATTATGGGAAGGTCGCTTCTTTAACATGATGGCGAACGGTGCATCTAGATAAGTGGCTAGTTTCTCAGCCATCTTCGCCCGCCCTGCATCTGGGGAAACGACAACTGGATTTTTGATATCTTTTTCTTTCAGATATTCCGTAATATAGTCTAAAGCGGTCAAATGATCCACTGGGATATCAAAAAAACCTTGGATGGCGGGTGCGTGTAGATCGACTGTTACCACACGATCCACCCCTACTGTTTTGAAAATATCCGCTACCATTTTAGCCGTAATCGGTTCACGCGGTGCATCTTTTTTCTCTTGACGGGCATAAGGATAATAGGGAACAACTGCTGTCACACTTTTCGCGGATGCTCGATGTGCAGCATCTGCCATGATCAAAAGCTCCATTAGATTTTCATGAACGGGAGCACCCATTGTCTGAATGAGGAAAACATGACAATTACGAACTCCTTCTTCATAATGAACATAAATTTCCCCGCTCTTAAAACGGTTAATTCGAACCTCTCCCAGCGGTATCCCCAAATATGTACAAATGTTTTGTGCTAGTGTAGGATTAGAGGAACCAGTAAAGATTTTCACATTCTTCATATGGACAAGCAGCCCCTTCGGATGAGATCAGTCATTATGTGATTACCTCTATTATAAACTAGAACGGTTCCAGATTAAAAATAGGTGATGAAAAATGTTAAAACAAATCGAGCGTACAAAGCCGTCCCTCTTTGGACTATTTACGAATCCAATCAGAGAGTTTCGTTTGATTCGAGAACAACCTCGCTTCTTTCTCTCTCTTCTCTTGCTCAGTTTCATTGTGTCGATCACTTTCTACTATGTGGGAGAAACGATCGGCTCAAATCCTGAAGCGATTGCTAATATTGAAAGGCTTCAAGGACAAGCTTTTTCTCCAGCTATAAAGGATCAAATAAATGTGTTCGTAGGAATCTCTTACGGTTTCGCAGGATTTATGCTTCCGTGGGTAACGTGCTTGTTAAATTCCCTTGTCCTTTTTCTCCTTGTGAAAGCGTATCAAGGAAAGGCAACCTTTAAACAACTGTACGCATTTTCGGCTCACTTGTACCTCTTAACTACACTGTCACTTATCACTGACTTTTTAGTAAATCGGCTGGCTGGGCATCCTCTCGGAGCACCCGTTACCAGCTTGGGTATATTCATCCCAGACCTCTCTGGAGGATTGCTATCTTCTCTACTAAGCTACCTCTCTTTATTTACTATTTGGTATGCAATCTGGCTTATCTCAGGTCTACAAGAGATCACGGGATTATCAAAGAAACATTCTCAAATCGTAACAATACTGTTTTTGGTCATTGGATTCTTTGGCCTTACTAATGTGACGATTTTTTATCATGATATCGCAACGATGCTCCTTCGTTAAATAAAGGTAGATCCAGCTGAGAGACTGGATCTACCTTTATTTTGACAGGCTACTTCTATGATCGATTCCCTTGGTGCAAAAACTGTGTCACAAATTGATCTAGCAGTTGTGCTCCATAAGCACCACTTTTTTCAGGATGAAACTGCATTCCTACCAAGTTTCCCCGTGACACCACAGCAGGAATGAACTCAAGATAGTTTGTATATCCGACTACATCATCTTCATTATCCGCATCGATTACGTATGTGTGGGAGAAATAAACCTTCTCTTCCACAAGTCCTTTGTATAGACGATGTGGATGTTTGAATTTTAGCCAATTCCATCCCCTGTGAATTACATCGTCCCCTTCTAATTTCTGTACATGACCTGGCAATAGGTTTAAGCCTTGATGGTAGCCACCTTCATCACTACTAGTAAAAAAGAGTTGCATTCCTAAATTAATCCCTAAAATCGGCTTTCCTGAAAAAAACTCTTCCTTCACTACATGATCCAATCCCGAACTAGCTAAACCGGTCATTCCCTCACCGAATGTGCCATCACCAGTCAGAATAATCCCCTTAGCCATCCGAACGTCTATTGCTTCTGTCGCAACCACATATGAATGACCTAAGTCATCCAAAACTCGTAATAGTTCCTCTGCCTTATTTACACCGTAATCCAAGACCGCGATCATATCTAAACTCCTCTCGTAACAGTACTCAACTTAGTCCCTTACATTCTCTTTCATCCACAGGGCCATTTTATCGAGTACTTTTCGTCTATAAGAAAAAGATAATCGTTCTTCGATATCCATATCAGCCAAAACTCGATTTCCACCCTCAGGCACAAAAAGGGGATCATACGGAAACCCTACATTGGTTAACAAATCGGTAGTAGGCACTCCTTCGATGATCGTCCCTTTAGTCATACCGGAAAATATCTTCTTCTGCCCATGCCAATATAACGCGATCGCTCCCTCAAATTGAGCTCTACGATCTTCACCTGCTAGTAATTTCTCAATGCCACGGTATCCGATCCTCTGGAAGACCCGCTTTGCTAAAACACCAGGAAATAAAGGATATGCTTGAAAAAAGATTCCTGCATCATCTACCAATACCCGTGGTAATTCAGGGTGAGCTTGCAAGACTTGCTCTAATTTTTGCATCGCAATTTCTTGAACCGTTCCTTCATCGGGCTCTATGTAATTCACTTCTAGACCTAAAACCTGATATCCTATCGGTTCTAGAACTTGCCTTGCTTCGTGTAATTTAGCTTCGTTCATTGTGGCAAAATAGATCTCCATATTCTGCTCCTCCTGATGAAATTTCGTCTCGAAAAGAAAAAAGCAGGCGTTTTTTCCAGCAAAATCATGTACAATGAGGGTAACCGACGCACAAATCAGATGAAAAGCCTCTTGTGACCAATCATGCACGAGAGGCTTTTGTATGACGTAAGGAGAGGATAACCCGCTATGTACCCAATCATGAAAAAAATCTTATTTCGCATGGATCCTGAAGTAGCACATGAATGGACCATTCGATCCTTACAACTTCTCCAACAAATGCCTTTTCTAGCTAAAAGCATTCAACAAAAATGGGAAGTACGACACCCTTCTCTATCCTCCCAAGTAGCCCAACATTCTTTTCCGAATCCGGTAGGGCTGGCCGCAGGCTTTGATAAGCACGCCAATGTATACCCTGCCTTGGCCCACTTGGGCTTTGGTTTCGTCGAAGTAGGTACCCTTACCCCACGCCCTCAATCTGGAAATGCGCGCCCTCGTTTATTCCGCTTACCGGAAGATCAAGCTATTATTAATCGAATGGGCTTCAACAACCATGGGGTAGAAGATGCGGTTCATTCTTTCCAGACCCTTCCTCGCCCTACTATCCCCATCGGGATTAATCTCGGAAAAAATAAAGATACTCCAAATGAACAAGCTAGTCAGGACTATACCATTGGGCTTCAAACACTATATCCATATGGGGATTACTTTGTCATCAACATTAGCTCCCCTAATACACAAGGATTACGAGATCTCCAAGAGGCAAAAGCACTTGAGAAGTTGCTAACCGATATCTTGCAAACAAGAGACCGCTGTATCCAATCTCATCAAGTGAAAAAGCCCATTTTCCTAAAGATTGCCCCTGATCTAACAGAGGAACAACTGATCGAAATCATGGAAATCGTTTTACATACAAAGATGGACGGCATGATAGCGACCAATACTACCTTATCGCGAGAAGGGCTTTTGAATCAAGTATCCAGCCATGAAACCGGAGGCTTAAGTGGACGCCCACTGACCAGTCGTTCTACCCGATGGATCGCGGAGATTTATCGCTTCACTCAAGGGAAAGTACCCATCATCGGTGTCGGCGGAATCTTTACTGCTGAAGATGCATACGCTAAAATCCGTGCGGGCGCCAGTCTAGTTCAAGTTTACACAGGCATGATTTACCAAGGTCCTGCTGTGGTAAAGCAGATTAATCAAGGGTTAGTAAAGCTGTTAAAAAGAGACGGATTTGCATCCGTACAAGATGCAGTTGGGGTGGATGTTTCTATTTAGGAACATCCACCTTCTTTATCTCCCTCATCGGATTCCCCGCAACAAATGTATAAGGTGGAACATCTCCCGTTACCACTGTCCCTGCCCCCACGACAGCCCCATCGCCAATGGTCACTCCCGGCAAGATAGTTACATTTGCACCAATCATAACGTTATCACCAATATGTACCTCACCCAAACGATACTCATCAATCAAATATTCATGTGTGAGGATAGTCGTATTGTAACCGATAATGGAATTTCTCCCGATACGAATCATTTCCGGATAGAATAAATCCATCATCACAAAAAATGCCACAGCCGTCTGATCTCCTACTTTCATCCCTACTAGTCGATAAAGTACATTCTTGATGCTCAAAAACGGCATATATCGGGCAATTAAAATCACTATGGTTTGACGAAATACTTTCCAGAAGGAGATCGTATCGTATTGTTGCCATAATGAATTGCTACCTGTCACTGGATATCTCTTTGTATTTCTCACAATCTATGCTCCTTATAGAAAAATCCTCTCCCATGTAGAGAGAGGGTTTTCCCTTTAACCTTCTATCAATTGTTCTCGTACTTGATCTGGATCTCGATAGGATTCCTTAGCAATGCCTCGCGCGCGACGCCATACAATCATAAAGATAGCGCCTAACATCAATAACAAGCTAATAAACTGCGCGACACGGATATTGCCAGAATCCATACCCCCTGCGGTAAACATCACCTGCATCGGAGACCAAAGCCCATTTAAAATACTTTCTAACCAACCCGGACCCGTGAAGGTTAAGCTATCCGTACGTAGCCCTTCGATAAAGAAACGACCCAACGAATACCAAGCAAAATATGTAAAGAAGATCTCTCCACGCTTCGGATTGAAGCGGCGCATCATAAGCAGGAGTATGAAGCCCACTAGATTCCAAATAGATTCATATAAAAAGGTAGGATGGTAATATATTCCATTTATCTGCATTTGATCGATGATGAAATTCGGGAGATGCAAACTCTCTAGGAAATTTCGGCCAACCTCTCCACCATGGGCTTCTTGATTCAGGAAGTTCCCCCATCGCCCGATCGCTTGTCCCAAAATAATACTAGGGGCGATAATATCGGCTACCTTCAAGAATGATATATTTTTACGCTTCACATACCAGTAGCCAACGACAATCGCTCCGATCAAACCACCGTGAATCGCTAAACCACCATTCCAAATTGCAATAATTTCACTTAGATGATCTTTATAATAGCTCCATTCAAATAAAACATAATACAACCGAGCGCCAATAATAGCCGCCGGAATCACCCAAAATACTAAATCAATCAGATCATCTTCTTTTACACCACGGCGTTTCCCTTCCCGAATAGCAAGCAACAATCCCAATAGCACAGCAGTACCCATAATAATGCCATACCAATGAATTTTCAGAGGACCCAGTTCCAATGCAACGGGATTAATTACCGCCAAATATGAAGATATCATAAATCCATATTCCTCCTTACCGAATCACGAACGTTATATTTCATAACCCCATTTTACCTGAAAACCCTTGGATATTATATGATTTTCATCAGGAGTCCTCGATCAATCATAATCATCTACATCAGGATCTTGATCATCGATTGTTTCACCTAGCTTTTGGACGAATTGCTGGGCAGCATCGTATCCCATTTGCCTTAATCTCATATTCATTGCCGCCACTTCAATAATCACCGCTAAGTTTCGCCCAGGTCGAACGGGTACCGTCAGCAGTGGTACGTTTGTATCGATAATTTTCATTCGTTCCTCATCTAATCCCAGACGATCATACTGCCTATTGGCTTGCCATGTCTCAAGTTGAATGACGAATGAGAGACGCTTTTTATTACGCACAGCACCTGCACCGAACAATGTCATGACATTAATGATGCCGAGGCCACGAATTTCAAGGAGATGCCTGATCAACTCCGGTGCACTCCCGATCAGCATATTCTCCTCAGCCTGTTTGATCTCCACTGCATCATCTGCTACAAGCCGATGCCCCCTTTTTACTAGCTCTAGTGCGGTCTCACTCTTCCCGATCCCACTATCCCCCATGATGAGGACTCCCTCACCATATATATCGACTAAAACCCCATGAACCGTCGTGGTCGGAGCTAATACTTTTTCTAGATAGTTGGTTACCTTACTAGAGAAACGGGTCGTTGCAAGCACCGTTCGCAGAAGCGGAACCCGGTGACGTTTGGCAATATGAATTAACTCCTCCGGTATTTCCATATTCCTCGTTACACAAATGCACGGGAGAAAAGGATGACAAAAGCGTTCAATCCGTTGCTTCCGGACATCAGGTGGTAAGCTTTCTATAAACGTTAACTCCGTCTTCCCTAAAATCTGCAAGCGTTCAATCGGGTGATAGGTAAAAAAGCCAGACAGCTCCAGCCCGGGGCGATACAGATCACTTACTGTAATATTTCGATCTAATTGCTCCTCCCCACAAACAATTTCTAACTGGAAATGTTGCTGTAATTTACGGACAGACACCGTTTTCAACATTTGAAATAAGCCCTTTCTGCATAGCAAGCGACCGATCCATTGATCAATCGCTTGCTATTTTGATTCATACAACCGCTTCTTCGGTTTCTTTATCGAAAATATAAACTTGATCCATATTAACTGATAGTGTCAACTGAGAACCCAAACGATATTCAGACCGCGCTTTTACACGAGCCGCCATGCTAAATAAGCCAGCACCTTTCAGATAAAGGAACATCTGTGAACCTGTATTTTCTATCATCTCCACCTCTGCCGTAAACACATTTGATTGACCTGAAGGTTCCCGTTCATCATGAAGTGACTCAGGACGGATTCCGAGGATGACACTCCTTCCAAGGTATCCTTTTTCTCGCAAAAGATTTGCCTTCTCCGTCGGGATTCCCCATCTCACGCCTTCCATCACGAAGAAGAGTAAACCATCCTCTTCTAAAAGGATTCCATCTACTACATTCATGGTTGGAGAACCTATCAATCTAGCTACAAATAGATTTGCGGGATGGTGGTATAGTTCGTCTGGTGTAGCAACTTGTTGAATGACTCCATTCTTCATCACTACCACTCGATCCCCCAACGTCATCGCTTCTGTTTGATCGTGCGTCGCATAGATTGTCGTGATTCCTAAACGTTGATGTAGCTTTTTAAGCTCCGTTCGCATATGTACTCGTAATGTTTCACCTAGATTGGAGAGAGGCTCGTCCAGCAAAAATAGCTCCGGTTCACGCACTATGGCACGACCTAGAGCGACCCGTTGATGCTGGCCATCTGAAAGTGACTTAGGACTCAGATCTAGATAGGACTCCATATCTAACATCTTTGCCACATCATGCACCCGCTGATTGATCTCTCCTACGTCTACCTTCTTCATTTTTAAACCAAATGCTATATTTTCATACACCGTCATATGTGGATAGAGGGCATAGTTTGGAAACACCATTGCGATATTCCGATCTTTCGGCTCTACATGATTCATCACGCGATCATCAAACCATAGAGTTCCGTCCGAAATTTCTTCTAATCCCGCCATCATACGAAGAGTCGTCGTCTTCCCACTGCCAGAAGGACCCAGTATCACCAGAAACTCCTTATCTTGGATCTCGAGATGAAAATCTTGAATCGTTGGTTCATCATCTGAAGGATATTGCTTATAAATATGTTCCAAAACTACCTTGGCCATGTGATCCGCAAGCCCCTTTTTCGCTTTTGTCGTACGCTTCTATTTTACTCTATCGGAGCCATTAAAAAAACAACGCAGATGAAGCACCTAACGGGCAACATCTGCTTTCCGACGTAGGATGAACTGCATCAGCTTCACCATCATCGCATCATCAAAAACACGTAAATCATAACCAATCTCTTCGCGGATCTTTTCTAGGCGATAGAGTAGTGTATTTCGATGAATATATAATTTACGAGCCGTTTCACTCACATTTAAATCTTCTTCCAGAAAGCATTGGATCGTCTTCATCATCTCTGCATCACTCCATAAAGGAGTCGTAGGAATCACAGCGCACACTTGATCCAGTTGGTGTACCTGAAGACTATGAATGAGTTCATATAAAAAAGTATTCCATGTCGTGACAATCGCTTGATCCGGATCAATCTTATAAGACATTTTCTCTGCCCTTTTCATTCGATCCATCTCTTCAAACAGCATTTCGGACGATCCTATCGTTTCGCCCACTATGATTCGTGCTTCTCCGCCTATCTCCGAGCGCACCTTCTCTAGAAGCCCTCGTGCTTTTGAAAGCAATTCACTTCGCTCCACCATACGATCCCGCTGATCCGATACACGATCTGGCTGCATTACCACCCACTGTTCATACGCAACCCCTATAAATAGCACATCTGGGTCATCAAAATAGCTGTGTAGAAGTTTCTCCCAATCTACCTCTATCTGTTCCCCTTGGATCGGAGGATCGACTTGAATATAGAACAAACACCATTTCTCTATTCTTTTAAAGAAATCGTGAGAAAGAGAGCTCCGAACCCCTTGTTGCCAGAGCAGAGCGACGCTATCCGAGTTAGAACAAGTTTGAGTTAATTCTTGAGATTTAGTCATTTTCTATATAGAGAGCGCCTCATGTCTCTGCTAGATACACCCGCTCTCTCTCCCCTTTCTCTCACATTACCCTACCAAATGGCCTTCCATTTCCAGATTCATTCTCATATATATTCACTCATACCAATACAGCAAAACATATGGGAAATCCTGCTATATTATCCAATATTGAAACTAGTTGTTAAAGGGCTTGAGTCACAGTCCAGTATTATTCACAATACTCATCAGTTTCAATGGAAATTTCTAGTTCCATCAAATCAGCCAACTTTGCATCCCAGATGTATTCAGGTAATAACGCATTTGTTGAATCTGATCCACATTATTCCATTTAGAATGAGTGGAAAAAACCTCAATACCTATCCCATCCCACGCAATCCAAAAAACGGTTTTCGTCTTTCTCCCCCTAATTCCATTGTTTCCAAACACTATTCACTGAATTTATCAGTAATTTCTTTGCGAAATTTATAATAACCACTTTTATAACCTCTATTTTTTGAGACTAGGTATTTTATAGAGATATAGAAATGTTTAAAAAGGGGATTCATAATCATCCCAAAAAATCCTAGTTGCTCCAGAGGCACTATATGTGTGTCAATCCTTAGTAACAACCATCCACCTAAATATAGGAAAATAACAAACACACATATACTAATTAAAATATCCATTAAACGTCCCGGAATTATATCAATAATAATTAATCCTGAAAAGAAAACCGATGTTATACAAACAAAATACAGCACAAAAAATGTAACTTTTAATAGAGGCTTCATAAAAACTCCTCCTCACAATAATATTTTTTATAATGATACAGGGATCTCAAGCTGTGGACCATGTTTTTGGAGAAGGAAAAGAAAAACATGAGTGTAGCTACGCTATGCTTTCAAGGGAAACAAAACCGCCCCAAGAAAAGTTATTAATCTCAAGTTAACTAATCATAGTATTCCTCCACCATTTCTTTATAGAAAGAAAAATCGGGTTCATTTTCAAACGGATTTACCCCTACCCTAAATCCAAAGGATTCTGGGCCCCATATTGCACCTAACTTCTTACTCTCTTCATATAAAAATAAAACGGCCTCCCGCCAATTGGAGAAATGGATATGATTTCTGCAAAAATCATTACCTAAATTTTCCCACACAATCCATGTTTGATCTTTACATTTTGTCGCCATGTAAAAATTATCAGGATTAAACCAATATATTTGCACAGTATGAGCATCCATCTCTTCACTACTCATATAACCAGCAATTTTCCATATCGCATGAGGTGTCCTTCCTGTTTCTGCTGAATTTCTATCACCTTGAAAAACTTTCTGCATTATTTTCTTAAGACTTTTAAACATCCTTATCATTATAAGCCCCTTAATGTTTTTAGGAAACGAGCCAAGAAAATTCAGGGCTCGTTTCCTATTTAGACAATTTTTTTACTTTTTTACCCACTATTTCTAGTGGTGAGGATGCTTACTTGATACTGTCCAATTTATGTGGTTCCATCAACTCTTCTGCCCAAAAATTATGGTGATCAGCATGTGATAATTGTAGTACCTGCTCAAGCTCCTCTGGGACGATCAAAAGAATCACTCTACTAAATATCCAGAGTAATCCCCAACTGCTTAGCTAAAAAAAATAGATGACTTTCTACTTCTTGTTTTATTTCTTCCATTGAAAGTTCTGTCATATATCTTTTTGTTGTACCTAAAAGAGGAGTATCAACAACTAAGAAAAAAAACGATCTCTCTACACTCCATATACTTAACGTAAAATCATACTCTTCATCCACCCATCCACCCAAACCGTCATCCCAACCAACTACGTTATCCTCTTTATCAGTTAGATACACACTTAAACAAGAATTATAATGTGGCTCAAGACATTTATCCTTTGACAACTTGGGTGGAGTGGGAAAATATTTAGGATTATCATCTGTTCGTTCGAGCATAACATGGAGATTGAAAGATTTCTCTTTGAAAAAAGGACTATAATAACTTGCTATTTCAGTTGCTAACCGCTCAACATTTTCCTCCAAACTCCAGACTTCCTTTATGTCTATTTTATTTATTCTTTTCATCATCGTCTCCCTAAACTAGAAGATAGTCCACCTGATTATATTGAAAAATAGCCCTAGATTAACTTTCTAGGACTACTCTTCTTACCTAACTAACATTATACTTCCCATCACCATTTCAATGGACATTTCTAGTTACATCAGATCAGTCTAACTTTGACATCCTAGATGTATTCAGGTAATCACACATTTGTTGAATCTGATCCACACTATTCCATTTAGAATGAGTAGAGAAAACCTCAATACCTATCCCATCCCACGCAATCCAAAAGACGGTAGATTGATCTTCTAATACTAATCTAGGTCTAGAATATCTTCTTTTGAAAATACCAAATAAATATTCCTTCTCCCTCCATGACTCATCCAAAAAGTTAGGAGTATCAAATGACCATCCCACAAAATCATTCATACTTCCAAATGTATAAGCACACTCAAACATAGGCCCTACCTGTGCTTCATTACTAATTTCCAAACGGTAGTAACTCCGTTTCTCAATCACATCTTTTCTAAATAAAATGCCATTTCCCTCTAGTTCCTTTATAAAATCATCTTCCATAAAACTAGGAACATCTATAATTAAGAAAATAGGATATTTCTCCTCAAGTTTTACAAATGATATCATTTCATCCAATTGACTTAGACCTATAAACACCGTTTGATGAGGATGGACTGTCAACAGAAAGTTAGACAATTTTTTTAAGGTGTTTAAGCTTGTATTCAACAGGGGTTAAATAATCTAGAGTGCCGTGTATGCGAATGT
>NZ_FNPL01000014.1 GCF_900107305.1 Thermoactinomyces sp. DSM 45892 | reverse complement strand
TAACATCCTTGTTCATGTGCCTTTATGTATTCCTTAAATATACAAAGTTGGTGTTTTTAGTTCTATCCGCCTATCTGTTTCATTTTGAAAAACTGAGAAAAAGAGAGATTAAGTGAGATATTCGTTATTTATAGAGGGAGGTGGATTAGGTGAATGCAATGGAATTAAAACAAAAACTGATCGAAAAAGCAAACGAGATCGGAATCGACAAAATCGGCTTTACGACAGCAGATCCCTTTGTTGAACTGAAACAAAAATTGGTTCAACATCGAGAATCAGGTTACGAATCTGGCTTTGAAGAACCGGATCTGAATCTGCGTACGATTCCTACACTCACACTACCAGAAGCAAAATCCATCATTGCCATTGCGATCGCCTACCCCTCCAAGATGAGCAATCCCCCTCGTTCTGAGCCAGGAGCGTATCGGGGGATTTTTGCTAGGGCGTCATGGGGTCAAGATTATCATGATGTCTTGCGGGATAAACTGGCCCAACTAGAGGCATATCTCCTCGAATTAGTCCCTACAGCTCGAATCCAATCGATGGTAGATACGGGTGCTCTATCGGATCGGGCTGTAGCAGAACGTGCTGGGATTGGTTGGAGTGCGAAAAATACTTCGATTCTAACCGAAGAATTTGGTTCATGGATCTATCTGGGAGAGATGATCACAGACTTATATCTTCCTCCGGATGAATCGGTTTTAGATGGTTGTGGTGATTGTACGTTATGTCTAGATGTTTGTCCTACTGGGGCCCTAGTAGAACCAGGGCAACTAGACTCGACCAAGTGTATTGCGTTTCTCACACAAACGAAAGGATTTATAGATGAGTTTTATCGTGAGAAGATAGGAAACAGGCTCTACGGATGTGATACGTGTCAAACGGTTTGTCCTAAGAATCGAAAACGTAATTTTACTCATCACGCTGAATTTGAGCCTGATCCTGAGTTGGTGAAGCCTCTGTTGCAACCACTTCTTACCATGAGCAATCGTGAGTTTAAAGAGAAATATGGATATATGTCTGGCTCATGGCGGGGAAAAAAGCCGATCCAACGAAATGCGATTATTGCACTTGCTCATTTTAAAGACCAATCAGCTGTTCCATTATTGAAAAATCTATTAAGACAAGACCCCCGTCCTGTTATCCGTGGGATGAGTGCATGGGCTTTGAGCAAAATCAGTGGTACGGGGGCAGAAGAGATATTAAATCAAGCATTTCATGAAGAACAGGATGAAGAGGTTCTCCGTGAGATTCGTTTCGGCTTAGAGCAAATTCAGAAATCAGCTACCTCCCCAAAAACCAAAGAAGATTACCATGACTATTCGTTATAAAAATTGACAATCATTACATGCTCACCTACTGTGCAGAAAGAGGTATGATCGTAGTATGAATTGTATTGGTATGATCAAAAGGAGGATCTACTTGTGAACCAGTGCCAGCCCATTATCGCTTGGAGTACATTGAAATCTCAAGTGGGTGTTATGACTGTGGCGGTGTCTCAGCAGGGGCTTTGTTATCTTGACTTTCCGAAGAAAGAGGATCCTATTTTCGGTTTGCGGATTTGGGCGAGTAAGCAAGCTCGTTCTACTCATTTCGAACAAAATGAACAAGCATGTGCGCCAGCCCTGACCCAATTGCTAGAGTATTTTGATCGGAAACGTAAAGAATTTGATTTGCCCCTAGATTTCACAGGTACTCCCTTTCAACAGCTCGTATATCGGCAGTTATGCCGAATTCCATACGGGACTGTCGCTTCTTACAAACAAGTTGCAGAGGCGATTGGAGTTCCGAAAGCAGTTCGGGCAGTAGGTGGAGCAAATAATAAAAACCCGATTTCCATTGTTGTGCCTTGCCATCGAGTTATTGGTGCTAACGGATCTCTTGTTGGCTACGGTGGAGGCTTGGAAATCAAAAAAAACCTGTTACAATTAGAAGGATTTAGCGAATATAAAGATTAATCTTTTGAAAATCAATATAGAAGCGTGCTTTTTTCTTTTCTCCCCTCATACTCTGTTTCTGAGAGAGGGGAGTTTTTTATGCCAATGGAAGTGTCGACGTATGTACGTGAACAAGCAGTAGCCTATGCGAAACAACATTGGAATCATAATAATCCTGCATACCTAGTGTTTTCGGATAACTGTACCAATTTTATCTCGCAGTGTTTGTATGCAGGTCATTTTCCGATGGAGGGTCAGGGAGATCCACTAAAAGGTTGGTGGTACATGCATAAAGGGGGGAAAAATGATCGTTGGAGTGATAGTTGGGCAGTAGCTCACAGTTTATATTGGTACCTAAAAGAGAATAAACGCGTTCAAGTGAGGAAAGGGGCAGGGCAGCTCCAGTTAGGGGACGTCATTTGCTACGATTGGGAAGGCGATGGGAAATGGAACCATAATACGATCGTGACCGGCTTCGATGAAAATGGAGAACCACTTGTACATGCACAAACATATCCAAGTGCCTTTAGGCCATGGCGATATCTGGATTCACCAGGCTGGACTCCTAAAACGAGGTATGAATTTTTTCATATCATCTATTAACTTGTGGATTAGGCATTCCTTTCGTACAATAGGGAAGAATTGTTTTCAGATGGAAGGGATGCCTACATGTCATTTCATATTGTACTCGTTGAACCTGAAATCCCGCAAAATACAGGGAATATTGCTCGCACTTGTGCGGTTACGGGGGCCAAGCTCCATTTAGTGAAGCCTCTTGGTTTTGAGATTGATAACGCGAAATTAAAACGTGCTGGATTAGATTATTGGGACGACTTAGGGGTCGAATATCATGATTCCTTTGCCGATCTCAAGCGGAAATATCCAGATGCTCGCTTCTTTTGTTCGACTACCAAAGGTTCTAGTTGGTATACAGACTTTACATATCGTGAAGGCGATTTTTTTGTCTTTGGTAAAGAGACAAAGGGGTTGGATAGCGAAATTTTAGAGGCGAATCGAGATACACTGATTCGGATCCCTATGTTGCCTGTGAGGCGCTCGTTAAACTTGTCCAACTCTGTGGCGATTGTAACGTATGAGGCTTTTCGTCAGATTGGATTTCCAGAGATGAAGTAAGAGAAAGGGGCAGAATTACCGCCCCTAGCATCTTCCGGCAAAAAATTACCATCACACTGTATCATTGATGAATGAATTCGTATATACTGTAAGTAATTGATGAATCACTAACAAGAAAAAGAGGGAGTAAATCAATGGGAAAATCAGATACAGCTTCAGTAAATCGAAAAGAGGAAATCATCTCCGCGGCTATTGAGGTATTCGCAGAGGTCGGATATTATCGAGCAACGACGGCACAAGTCGCACAAAGAGCTAAAATTTCACAACCATATATCTTTCGTTTCTTTTCTACCAAAGAAGCCTTACTACTAGCAGCATTGGAAGTATCCTGGACACGGGTAATCGATTCTTTTCACAAAGTGTTGGAATCCGGATTGTCTGAACAACTGGAATCCGACCTTATTCGAGCATATGAAGACATATTAGACTCATATCGGAATGAAACCCTGCTTCAAATGCAGGCACAGACGATTCAGGAAGACTCGATTCGGGAAGCAATGCGAAAAGGTTTTGGTGAAGTTCATCGTATTGTGTTAGATGCCTTTGATAATGCTGGCATTCCAAATCCTCAGGAACGGGCGATGTTGTTTCTAGCACGGGGGATGCTGTGTAACATTTCATCAGCGCTCAACATGCCGGAATTGATGGGGAAATAAAGATAATGAGATTTTTTAAAGGTTGTTATTGACCAATCAATAACAACATGATATATTATGAACAATAGTTAGTGATTGATCAATTACAAAAAACAAAGGACAGGTGAATATGATGAAAAAAGCAATTGTGGTAGGAGCAACTGGTGGTACTGGAGCAGTTATTACGGAAGAACTAGCAAAAAGAGGAATTGAAACGGTAGCCTTCGGAAGATCTCTTCCAAAGCTAAAGCAACTGAAGGATGGTATCAGTCACTCGGAGAAGATCGCGCTTGCAACAGGCGATGCTTTTAATCCAGCTGACATCGTAAAAGCGGCAGAAGGTGCAGATGTTTTGTTCCATTGTGCAAATGTACCTTATCACGAAATGGAGACGAAGTTGATTCCGTTAGGGGAATCTGTGATGGAAGCGGCTAATCAATTAGGTATAAAGGTAGTTGCAGTCGATGGGATTTACCCATATGGAAAAAGACAGATGGATCGAATTTCAGAAGACCATCCGAAACAACCACATACCCGAAAAGGGAAGACAAGACTTGCTTTCGAACAGATGCTTTTTGACAACAAATGGAGCAACACCCAAGTCATGATCGTCCGACTCCCTGATTACTACGGCCCAACAGCAAACGAGGCATCGTACCTAGGCTCCACCATTAAAGATATCGCAGACGGCAAAAGCATGACATTCTTTATAGGTAACATGCATGTCCCAAGAGAATACGTTTACTTGCCAGATGCAGCGTTTATGATCGTAGAACTTGCCTCTAAAGAAGAAGCATACGGTAAGGAGAACTGGAATATACCAGGTGGAGGTCTGATTTCAGGTAAGGAAATCGTACGAATCGCACAGCAGGCCAGTGGAAACTCTAAATCCGTCATTCCGCTCGGTCGATGGGGATTGTCTGTACTCGGATTAGTTGTGCCAGTCATGAAAGAAATCGTGGAAATGTTATATTTAACAGAAGAACCGCTTGTTTTGAGTGGAGAGAAATATGAGAAGATGGTCGGCCCTGTACGTGCAACGTCTTTTCAAGAGGGAATTTGGGAAACCATCCATGCATTGCAACAGATAAAATAACTTTCTGCATTTGTAATTGATCAATCAATAAATAAATAAAAAGGGATGATGGATTATGAGAAGTCATAAAATAGATCATGTACAAGAGAGTAAATTGTTCGAAGGGGAAAAGATTTTAGTAATGGTCGGTCTGCTTGGGTTCTTGCTTTCCTTTGGAATCGTTATCTACATCGCCATCAATGGGGCCGTCGTCTTACCAGAAGGAAATGCATGGAGTGCCTTCTCATTTGATGCAGCAATTGGTATGTTTACCTTGTCTCTCGCAGCTATCCTACCGCTTTCTGGACTTAGCCCTGGGAAGCGGAAGGCGGTTCGTTGGTTCTTTATCATCGCTCTCCTCTACATCTATGGAGCGGAAACCATTCAGCACCTTCGGGGCATTAATCCTCGATTTTCACAAGTGAATGAAACGTTTGATATGATCGTTGGTTATCTGTTCGGAATTGATGCGGTATTGATGATCGTGGTGTCCTTACTTCTGGCTATCCCATATTTTCGCCAAAAGAAATCTCATGAACGACCGCTCGTTGTACTAGGCATCCGTTATGCATTCATTTCGCTCCTATTTGCCTTTGCTGCGGGTGCTTGGATGAGTATCGTGCAAAGCCGCTTTACCGGTAGTGCTGGTAACCTAATCGTTCTTCATGGACTTAGCTTTCACGCCTTGCAGACCCTACCGCTACTTGGTTGGATGACAGAGTGGATGCAAATCACTCAGAAGAAAGCGAGACAACTTATTCATATAGGAAGTATTGCTTGGACAATTTCCATCATGCTCATTTTTGTCCAAACAACACTCGGGCACTCTGTATTCGAATGGACGGTGTTACCAATCATAGGCGGTGTGATACTACTGATTTATTCAGGGATAACAGCAATCTCTATGTATGGTGCTCTAAAGCCACTGTTAAAGAAGTATAAAAAAGAAAATGTTAGTGTCAACTGAAGATAGGTCAGGAGATATGACTGAGAAGTTCGAGAAGGAAGAAAAGAAGGTGAATCTTACCGCACAATTCTATTTACTTTCTCAGCAGCAACGATGTGTTTAAATATATTGATGACAATCAACTTGCAATATACGTAGGAGAAACTAGGGCAGTTTCCTGTTTGAACACTGGACTGACTTGATCACGCATGAAATCAAGTCTTTTTTCTATATGGAGGCGTGTTTTCTTACCCTTTAAATTGTTTTAATGTTTTTATTATTGTATAATATGAATACGTATTATCTTTTCCTGTCCATTTATCCACCCTTTATTACGAGTGATGTGAACCCCCAATTTGTTCTGATTCGAATGTGCGTACGCAACTTGTATCTCCTACTAGCATATACTAGAACTCTCATTCTTTTTTATGGATTTTGCTAGAGTTATGATGCGTATGATGTCATGAGACAAATAAATGTTAGATACTCAGACCGATTGGTTTGAGTGAAGCTGGATAGGGAGAGGGGACCTCTATGGATATTTTAAAGCGTCTCGCAGATCACCGAGAACAAGAAAAGAAGTTGTTGTGGGAAGGGACATTTACGGAATATCTGGAGATTGTAAAGCAAAATCCTCAAGTTACCCAAACGGCTCACTCACGTGTCTATGACATGATTCGTAGGGCTGGTGTTGAAACAGACTCCAACGGCAATAAAAAATATCTATTTTTTAGTCGGGAGATTTTTGGACTGGACTACGCAATTGAGCGCCTTGTTGAAGAGTATTTTCACTCTGCCGCTCGTCGGCTTGATGTTCGGAAACGAATCTTGCTTTTAATGGGTCCTGTCAGCGGAGGGAAATCAACTCTAGTAGCTATGGTCAAAAAAGGACTAGAAGAGTATTCGCGAACCGATGAAGGTGCAATCTATGCAATCAAAGGATGTCCGATGCATGAAGAGCCATTAAACCTGATACCCAAAGAAGTACGTTCAGATTTTGAAAAAGAGTTAGGGATTCGAATAGAAGGAAATGTATGTCCGTCTTGTCGTCAACGCCTACGAGATGAGTACAATGGACGGATTGAAGATATGGTAGTAGAAAGAGTCTTCTTATCAGAAGATGAGCGGGTCGGGATTGGAACATTTAGTCCATCTGACCCGAAATCGCAGGATATTGCCGACTTAACAGGGTCGATTGATTTTGCGACGATTACAGAGTACGGTTCCGAATCAGACCCACGCGCTTACCGCTTCGATGGAGAATTGAATAAAGCGAACCGTGGACTGATGGAATTCCAAGAGATGCTTAAGTGTGATGAGAAATTCTTATGGAACTTACTATCCCTTACTCAAGAAGGTAACTTTAAAGCGGGGCGTTTTGCACTCATCTCCGCAGATGAATTAATCATTGCCCACACGAATGAAACAGAATATCGCAACTTTATTGCCAACAAGCGAAATGAAGCGCTCCACTCAAGGATTATCGTGATGCCGATTCCGTATAATCTACAAGTCTCTGAAGAAGAAAAAATCTACGAAAAACTGATCAAACAATCCGACTTATCTCATATACACATCGCACCCCACTCCCTTCGCACTGCTGCTGTATTTTCCATCCTAACTAGATTAAAAGATTCCAAAAGGCAAGGTATGGATCTCATCCAAAAAATGCGCCTCTATGATGGTGAAGCCTTAGAAGGCATTAAAGATATTGATGTAGAGGAGCTAAAAAGCGAATTCTACGACGAAGGATTGAACGGAATTGACCCCCGTTATGTCATCAACCGTATTTCAAGTGCTCTCATTCGGACTGATGCCGATTATATCAACGCATTAGATATCCTTCGTTCTCTAAAAGATGGCTTAGATCAGCATCCATCCATTACCGCTGAGCAACGCGAACGCTATCTCAACTTCATCGCCCTAGCGCGAAAAGAATATGATGATATCGCGAAAAAAGAGGTACAAAAAGCATTTGTCTATTCCTATGAAGAGTCAGCAAAATCACTGATGGATAACTATCTCGACAATGTCGAAGCGTACTGCAATTGGCATAAAATCAAGGACCCCCTTACAGGTGAAGAGATGGAGCCGGATGAAAAGCTGATGCGTTCCATAGAAGAACAAATTGGGATATCCGAAAATGCAAAAAAAGCATTCCGTGAAGAAATTTTAATCCGCTTATCTGCCTATGCTCGTAAAGGAAAGCGTTTTGATTACAACAGCCACGAACGTCTCAGAGAAGCGATTCAAAAGAAATTATTTATCGATCTAAAAGATATCGTCAAAATCACCACATCTGCGAAAACTCCAGATGAAGGGCAATTGAAACGGATGAATGAAGTGATTGCTCGTCTAGTCGAAGATTACGGGTATACTCCTGCTAGTGCCAACGGGCTCCTACGATATGTTGGCAGTCTGTTAAATCGTTAGCCAGCAGCCAACGGAATAGTGGGAGGTGAATTTATGCTTGTATCTGAGGAGGATTGGTCCCTGCATCGCAAAGGGGATCAAGACCAGCTTCGGCATCAAGAGAAAGTAAAAGAAGCGATCAAGAAAAATTTACCTGACCTCGTAAGCGAAGAAAGCATCATTCTATCCGATGGAAAACAAGTCGTGAAAGTTCCGATTCGCTCCATGGAGGAATACCGCTTTCGTTTCAATCACAATAAGAGTAAACAGATGGGGCAAGGACAAGGTGACACACAAGTAGGGGACGTCGTAGCCAAAGAGGGTGAGCCACAGAAAGGATCAGGCAAGGGGCAGGGAGCTGGAGAACAAGCAGGCGAAGATTATTATGAAGCAGAAATATCGATGGAAGAACTAGAAAATATTCTCTTTGCAGAGATGGAACTTCCTTATCTCGTGCAGAAAGAAATGGACTCCATCACCGTAGAAGACACACGATTCAACGATATTCGTAAAACCGGCCTATCTGGAAACATTGCGAAGAAGCGAACTCTATTAGAAGCCATTCGTAGAAACGGTAGACTAGGTAACAAAGGAAAGCTGAAAATCTCGATTGACGATCTACGATATAAGACATGGGAAGAAATCACTATCCCACATTCCAATGCTGTTGTGATGGCTATGATGGATACTTCCGGTTCGATGGGCATGTTTGAAAAATACGTAGCCCGGAGCTTCTTCTTCTGGATGGTCCGTTTTCTACGAACCAAATACGAAAAAGTAGAAATCGTCTTTATTGCCCATCATACTGAGGCCAAGGAAGTCAGCGAAGAACATTTCTTCACCAAAGGAGAAAGCGGAGGCACCATTTGCTCCTCTGCCTATCGCAAAGCTCTAGAAATCATCGATACTCGCTATCCTCCATCCCAATTCAATATATATTCCTTCCACTTCTCCGACGGTGACAACCTTACCAGCGACAACCAAAAATGCATCGGCCTCGTCCAAGAGCTCATGAAACGCTCCAACATCTTCGGCTATGGCGAGGTCAACCAATACAACCGCCACAGCACCCTCATGAATGCCTATCGCCATGTGAAAGATGAGAAGTTCTTGCACTACGTTATTAAAGAAAAAGGACAAGTGTACCAAGCATTAAAGCACTTTTTTGCGAAAAAAGAGGATGGGAAGTAGAGTGATAGATCGCCTTCTCGAGGAGGACTTGAGGAGGCGGTTTTTCTTTATATAAATGTAAGAATATAAAAATCAATCTTTCTTATTAAAAATATTATTATAATTTATATGTTTATTTATCATTTGACTTTAGTGTATAATCTAATAAATTAAACTATTTAGTAGTCGGAGTGACGAAGCAAAATGCAAAATAATAACCTTCCTATTTTAGAAATGGGAAATAAGAAACGAATGGAAATCAAGACTTTAATCTCAAATACATTTAAAATTGAACTTGATTCAGTTGTTGATGATCTAGAGTATCTATCTATCAATGAATGGGACTCCTTAGGTCATGTGAATTTAATGCTTGCCCTTGAACAGAAGTATTGTATACAAATCGATTCAGATTTGATAGTCAAACTGAACTCTGTTGCTGCTATCATAGACCATATTGAAAAGCATAATAGAATATCGGGAAACGAGTTAATGGAAATGAGTGGACGAAATGGAGATGAGTCTGAGGATTCCATTCATAAGAAGCCCGTTCATCGAGGGCTCTCTGGAGTTGTGTTTGATCGAACACGTACAACTTTCATTGATGGTCATAAGGGAAAATTACAGTATAAGGGATATTCCATTCACGACCTTGTGGAATTTTCGACGTTTGAAGAGACTGCTTTTCTCTTTTTATACGGGATGTTACCCACTACAGAGGAACTGAGCCAATTCAATGAAAGGCTGAAAGCTGCGCGCGATATCCCTACTCCAATGTTTGATATGATTCGGACCATGAGTAAGGCGCATCCCATAGAGGTGCTCCGGACTGCCATGTCTTTGTTGTCTGTATTCGATCCAGAAAAAGATGATGTGTCTATGGAGGCATTTCAAAGAAGAGCAATTAGGTTGATTTCACAAGTCCCTATCCTAGTGGCGGCTCACCAAGCAATACGACAAGGTAAAGAGCCTATCCCACCAGATCCTTCGATTTCCCATGCAGCTAACTTTCTCTATATGTTGAATGGAAAGATGCCAACTGAATCTGCTGTTCGAGTGGTAGATAAAGTATTGATTCTTCATACCGATCATGGATCTAATGCTTCGGCGTTCACTGCACGAGTGGTGTCTGGGACAGGCGCAGATATCTTTGCGTCATTGACTGCAGCTATTTCCGCTTTTGCTGGTCCTCTCCATGGTGGGGCAATTGAAAATGTTATGTCGATGATTCAAGAGATAAGTGAGTCCCGGTATGCAGCTGAATATGTGATGCGGATCCAGAGTCAAAATAGACCCGTTATGGGTTTTGGGCATCGAGTCTATAAAACAGAAGATCCTCGCGCCAGGCATTTGCGTAAAGTTGCGTTTGAGCTTAGTAGTACATTGGGCGATTCCAAGTGCTATGACATTTTAGAGGCAGTGGTTGATGCTATGCGTCCTTACATGGAAAAAGGAGTGGGTATAAACGTGGATCTCTATGCAAGTGTAGTGTATCACTTGCTTGGAATTTCTTCTGATTTATTCATATCTTCTTTTGTAGTTGGCCGTATTCCCGGATGGATTGCTCAGATACAAGAACAGTGTGAGAATAATATCCTCATTCGACCTTTACTAGAGTATGTGGGTGATACTGATCTCGCCTATATTCCGATAAATCAAAGAGATAAAAAATCTTAAAATTTGTAATCATTTCGGAGGTTTGTCATGACTTTGCAACCCGCTATTCTCCAAGTGGAAAATCAGGGTCCATTATTACACTCTGGTTTTCTGTCTAGTGTTAAACGCTTCCCAGATAATTTAGCGTTATCTATTAAGCAAAATGAATGGACCTATACCGAACTAAATGATAAGGCTTGTCGTTGGGCATCTGTTCTTTTAGGGGCCTCTGATACTACACCCAAAAGGGTAGGAATTTTCGCCTATCGTAGTTTGACTTCCTATGTAGGTGTTTTGGCGAGTTTATTTTCTGGGGCGACATTTGTGCCGTTTAATCGTAATTTTCCTATACAACGAACACGTATGATGATGGAGTTAGCTGACCTCGATGCTGTTTTGGTTGATAAGGGTTCTTTGCCTCAGTTTTGCGAAATAATAAAAAATTTAAAACAGATTCCTAAGTGTGTACTTTTACCCGAGTCTAGTAAAAAAGACCTAGTTCATATCAGAGCTGAAGTTCGTGATCAAACTGACTTAGAGTGTGCACCTCCATTAGTAAAATTCCCTTTTATTTCTACTAATTCTGTTGCGTATCTTCTATTTACATCAGGAAGTACTGGAATATCAAAAGGTGTACCGATTACCCATAAAAATGTTACTCATTTTATAGAGGTGAATCAACAAAGGTATCAAATCACTGATCAGGATCGATTCACCCAAACCTTTGATCAGACCTTTGATCTGTCTATATTTGATCTATTTATGGCGTGGGGGCGTGGAGCTGCTGTCTGTTCGATGGATCCCATACATCTCTTATCTCCATTTAGCTTTATTCGGGAAAAGGGGATTACGGTTTGGTTTTCTGTACCGTCTGTTGCTGTACTTTTGTGTAAGCAAAACTTTTTGAAGCAAAATAGCATGCCAAGTTTGCGCTGGAGTTTCTTTTGTGGAGAGGTACTTCTGAAAACAACGGCTGAGGCTTGGCAGTTGGCTGCGCCCAATTCGATTATTGAAAATCTCTACGGTCCCACGGAACTTACTATTGCTTGCACGGCTTACCGCTGGGATCCAATAAAATCACCTATGGAGTGCGTAAATGAATCAGTTCCTATAGGTAAATTGTATCCAGAAATGGAGTCTCTCATCTTGGATGAAAACTTGGAGCCAGTTCCATATGGAAATGAAGGAGAGCTATGTATATCGGGTCCACAGACATTTTTAGGCTATTGGGGCAATTTCGAGCAAACCCATACATCTTTGATTGAGTATAAGGATGACTCTGGCCAGACTAAGGTTTTTTATCGAACTGGGGACCGGGTTCGCTATCTACCGAGTGGAGATCTGACTTATTTAGGTCGCTTGGATCATCAAGTGAAGGTACAAGGTTATCGAGTGGAGTTAAGTGAAGTAGAAGCAACGCTCTTGCGACAACCCAATGTGGTGTCTGCAGTAGCAGTGGGATGGCCGATTGAAACTGGTACTATTAAAGGAATTACTGCTTTTGTTGTGGGTGCCAATCTAGATTCTAATACGATACTTATAGGAGTTCGAAAAGAGTTGCCCACTTATATGGTCCCCCATACTGTTCATGTGCTTGAAGAGATGCCTTTGAATTCGAATGGGAAAATGGATAGAAAAGCTCTTATGAAACGTCTTGAGTCTGAGGAGATGAAAGGGGAGTACTAAATGATAAACTCTTTAAAAGATCCCTTAGGGGTTTGTATTCCTCTTGAGTTTGAACAGCAGGTCTATACAGTTTGGTCATTAACGAAATTAGCGGAACGATTAGATCTGAATTTATCGCGTATTCCTTATTCAATTAGGTTATTGCTTGAATCTCTTTTGCGCTCAGTGAGTATGGGGCATGTTGATATGGATACAGTAGATTCGAAGATTCACGCTCTAGTTAACGGGAAGGAAAAGACTGTCATTCCCTATTTACCAAGTCGTGTACTTATGCAGGATTTCACGGGTGTTCCTGTATTAGTGGATTTAGCTGCTATGCGAGAATCAGTCAAGGAACTTGGTGGAGATCCCACACAAGTTAATCCTGTTATCCAAACGGATGTAGTGGTTGATCATTCCATAATAGTAGACTATTCGAATTCATCGGATGCTTTTGAACGAAATACGAAACTTGAATTTCAGCGAAATCAAGAGCGGTATAAACTGTTGCGTTGGGGAGAACAAACATTCCAAAACCTTCGGGTGTTCCCGCCTGGAATGGGGATCTGTCACCAGATAAATTTGGAATATTTGGCAAGTGTAATTCAAGTGAAAGAGTGGGGCGGTGCCCAAGTTATATTTCCAGACAGTGTTTGTGGAACAGATAGCCATACAACCATGATTAATGGGCTCGGCGTGTTAGGTTGGGGTGTTGGAGGGCTTGAAGCAGAAGCAGTTATGTTGGGCCATCCACTCATGCTTGTAAGCCCTTCTGTGGTGGGTGTGGAATTGAAGGGGAGACTTAGACCCGGGGTTACTACGACGGACTTAGTGCTGACGATTACGGACAAGTTGCGCCGTGAGGGAGTAGTGGATCAGTTTGTTGAATTTACTGGTGAAGGAATGAGATTTCTTAGTTTAGCGGAACGGGCCACCATTGCAAATATGGCGCCAGAGTATGGAGCTACCTGTGCCTATTTTCCTGTAGATGACGAGGCACTGTGTTATCTGCGCATGACAGGGCGTTCGGAAGCACAAGTAAAATTAGTGGAGAACTATTATAAACTTCAGGGATTGTATTGGACTGAAAATGATCAGATGCCTATGTTCAATAAACGGATTGAGTTTAGGTTGGATGAGGTAGAACCAAGTGTTGCTGGTCCAGTACGCCCACAAGATCGTATTGTATTGAAGGATTTAAAAACGTCTTTCAAGGCATCTCTCGAAACTACCTTAGGTTCCCAGGAGTTTTCACAGAACGGAAGAAACGGACCTGAAGTAAGAGTACAGCTTGATGATCAGACGATCACCCTTACCCACGGATCCATATTACTTGCAGCTATTACTTCGTGTACCAATACTTCCAATCCCGCTGTTATGATCGCTGCAGGTTTGTTGGCACGAAATGCTGTGGAGCGTAATTTGTGTGTGCCTGCATACGTGAAAACCAGCTTATCTCCTGGATCGCAGGTGGTTTCAGATTATCTAGCATCTTCTGGTTTGATGATACCTTTGGAGGCGCTAGGATTTCATGTAACAGGATATGGTTGTATGACTTGCTCAGGTAGCAGTGGTCCAATCGATCCGCGAATTGCGCTTGCGGTGAAGGAGCAGGGTATCGTTACAAGTTCTGTACTTAGTGGGAACCGTAATTTTGAAGGGCGTATTCATCCATCTGTTCAGGCTAATTATCTAGCATCACCACCCTTGGTTATCGCATACGCCATTGCTGGCACAGTTTGTATCGATCTGGAACATGAACCGATCGGTTATGACAAAGATACTCCCGTTTACCTACATGATATTTGGCCTTCTGATGAAGAGATTGCTTTCATGATGAGAACGTTTATTTCTAAAGACATGTATATCAAACGCTATGACCAAAAGGCCGATGAACGTTGGCAGGCAATTCCTATGGTTAAGAGCGAATTGTATCATTGGGAGGAAAATTCCACCTATATAAAAAAACCACCTTATTTTGATAAGGTGACTGCACCGAAGTCGATTATCGGAGGACGCGTGCTTGCTTTGTTAGGGGATAGTATTACGACCGATCATATCTCTCCAGGTGGAGTGGTCGATTCCAATAACCCTGCTGGCCTCTATCTTAAAGAGAATGGAGTAGAACGGGAAGCATTCAATACCTATGGTTCTCGACGCGGTAATCATGAGGTTTTAATGAGAGCCACACTAGCCAATATTCGTTTGAAAAATAAGATGCTGCCGGGAGTTGAGGGAGGGTTCACAATGCATTATCCATCCAACCAGATGATGACTATCTATGATGCTGCTATGAGATACACAGCAGAGGATATTCCTCTGGTGATTATTTCAGGTAAAGAGTATGGAACGGGTTCGTCACGGGATTGGGCAGCCAAAGGTCCTAAACTCTTGGGAGTCAAAGCAGTGATTTCGGAGAGTTTTGAGCGAATCCACCGTTCCAATCTGATTTGCATGGGCATACTTCCTTTGGCATTTCAACTAGGTGAAAATTCGGGCTTTCTTGGATTAGATGGAAGTGAAATCTATGAAATTAGTGGAATTGAACAGCTTCAAGTAGGAATGAAATTAAGTGTGAAGGCCCAGAAGGAGAATGGTGATCTGGTTCAGTTTATGGTGCGGGCTTGTATCGAGTCGGATGATGAGCTGAAATATTACCAAAGCGGAGGAATTCTACCCCTTGTGATAAAGAATATGCAACTTTCAATGAGTCACTTTTCTAGTGAAGGAAGCAACAGGAGGATTTAGCATGGGAACAGAAGTAATGAAAAGTCCAATCGAGCTTCTTACTGAACTCGGTGTACTTGATAAATTAAGATGGAAGAAAGATTCCGCACTAGATGCATTCGAAAAGAGGGAGTGTTCCTTTAATTGGATCCACATGGGAACTACAGATGTTAAGATCGGAAAGCTTCTTTCTCTTATCCAATCCTCGCCTGAGTTGTTACCACCACGAACTGGACATATTGGGAATTGGGAGCAAATTATGCAAGGCAGAGCGGGAATGATGGATTTTAATAATGCGATTTGTTCTAAAGGATACGGATACCCGCTACTTTACTGTTTTACTCAAACAGAAACACAAGACATGCAAAATGGTGATATTGTGTATGTGCCTGGTTCGATCGTTGAACAGGATAGTAGAATGGAGCTGCCCTTGTTTACATGGGATGGATCGGGGTTTGTTAGAAGAGGGCGTGAACATTCGTACTTTACTCCTTTTGTAAAAACTGAATATAGAGGAGAGTTCATTCCATTAATACAAGTTCATAAAAATCGGCTTCAGTATCAAAAATTTGAATTTCGTTTTGAACCTTCTATTGTGTATGAGCAGGAGTCTTTAATAAAAAGGATTCTATGTGATTTGATAGAAGATGCTTCACAACGTGAGAATTCGAGAGCCATTTTCCAAGATTTAATCAGTCATCAAGTGACTCTGGATGGAAGAATGTATAGATCTGACCTGATTTGTGAAGATAGAAGTTTCCGGATGGGAGAGGTTTTTTATTCAAGTGCGAGTGAACTAGTTGAAGCAGCCATGATACCATTTCGAGCCGTGGATCAACCAGATCAGTTCTTTCAACAAATCGATCAAATGCCTACACATATGCCACTCGTTTCGAATGTGGCCATGCGTATTTTCTCTGCTGTAGTAAGTTCGCATTATCCAGATAGAAATGTCATTCGTTCTACAATGACTCAACCATTTAACCCACACTTTCACTGGGGAGCTAGAGACATGGCAGGTTATCCACCCAAACGGAGCGGATATATTGCTACGAAGTCCAAGGTTAGGAGTTACAGGAGGATTTGTAATCTTATTATAGATAGATACCCAGAAGTGGATCCGATTTTATTTGTAGTGATCCCTGCAGTCGTGTTTTCTTTATGTCCGACTGATCAGCATCCTAGAGACAATGAGCTTTTAACTGAGTTATTCCTCAGAGTTAGGAAGGGAACAGATCATCTCGCAGAATGTCCAGGTCAGATGGCAGTAGAGGTGGAGCGCATAACATTGCAATGGCTAGGGGAGCAGAAATCCAACCTCTCCCAATATTTTCTCGATCGCTTTATCCCTAAGTGTGGAATCTTGAATAATCAAAAATCACATGACTTTAGCCGCTCGGTGGAGCCGGAAGGATTTAGAGAGTTATCCTTTCAACAGTCGTGTATGATTGTTGGATCACTCATGGGTTGAAAACTAAAAAATGGTAACGGGGTGTAGAGAATGAAATGGAAATGTGTCATATTGGATGATTATCAGAACGTAGCTTTGAAGATAACGGATTGGTCTGCTATAGCAGATAAAGTAGAAGTCACTTCGATTCACCATTACATTGCGAATGAAGATGAACTTGTAAATACCATTCAAGATTATGAGATTGTAGTCATTATGCGTGAACGTACCCCTTTTCCTGCGAGACTATTTAAGCGCTTGGAGAAGTTGAAGCTGTTGATTACATCTGGAATGCGAAATGCATCCATAGATCTACAGGCTGCCGCTTCCAATGGCGTTACCGTCTGCGGTACAGCAAGTAGTTCTGAGCCTCCCACAGAGCTTGCTTGGGCTTTAATTTTAGGTTTAGCTCGAAATATTGTTGTAGAAAATAATGCATTGAAACAAAATGGTCCATGGCAACAAACCGTGGGTACAGATTTATACGGAAAAACACTTGGCTTGCTTGGTTTGGGGAAAATTGGAGGTAGGATGGCACGAATCGGTAAAGCATTTGGGATGAATGTGGTTGCCTGGAGCCAGAACTTGACACGTGAACAAACAGAAAATACAGGTGTAGCACTGGCTGCTTCAAAGGAAGAACTACTTAAAAACAGTGATTTTGTTTCCATCCATCTAGTACTTAGCGATCGAACGAGGGGCTTAATCGGTGAAGAAGAGTTACAGCTAATGCGACCATCATCTTTTTTAATTAATACATCACGTGCAGCCATCGTGGACCAAGTGGCTCTCATGAAAGCTCTTGAAAATAAACAAATTGCAGGAGCAGGCGTGGATGTATTTGAAATCGAGCCTTTACCGGAGTTCGATCCGTTACGGACCCTACCTAATCTACTCGCCACGCCACATTTAGGATATGTGACACAGAGAAATTACCACACTTATTACAAGGAAGCTGTGGAAGACATAATTGCATTTGTAAATGGTTCACCGATTCGAACACTCGTATAAGAATTTGAAATGATTTACCTGTACAAATAGGGTTTCGTATTGTCTAGCAACCAAATGAGCGAGTACAATAAGAAACCCTTATTTATCCTAATGAGAAATAATGGGGTGTTTTGAATGGAAAAAGCGGTGCTAATCCTCGGGGGTTTTTCTGAGATTACAGAAGAATATGTAAGATGTATTCGAAAAAGAGGTCTAAAAGCCATTATTGTAGATAGCAGAAAAAATAAGCTGGATCAATTATACAGATATAAGCGGTGCAATCCTCATCATTTTATTAATCTCGTGGATGAAATCATCTGCATGGAAGAATATTCGATGGAATCGTTTTTTTTGGTTGTGAATAATATTTTAGAGCATGATCAAATAGTAGGGATCATTCCTATAGATGAAAGATTGGTAGTAGAAACAGCCATCTTAGCGGGATATCTAGGATTGCCTAATGGAGGGCTTGAGGCAGCTGTTATTTCTCGAAATAAAGAAAAGCAGAGACAGCTTATCCAAAACACTCCGTGGAAGGTCCGCTCACAAAAAGTGACGTTAGAGGAACTAATGACCACTATTTTGCCAGATAGCGGAGTTATAAAACCTATTAATAAGTACGGTTCTATGGACGTAATGATATGGTCTGATGAGAGTCAAAAGAAATCGGTGCTTGATTTATTGAAAGTGCAGAAGTCTAAAGAGCAATTATATCTACTTGAAGAAAGAATTGTGGGGCAAGAGTATTCGATTGAGAGTTGGGTTAGAGATGGGAGAGTCCTGTATTCTTCTATTACTAAGAAGCAAACTTTAAAATCGGAAGGTATTGAATTCCCGGTAGAAATCGGCCATCAAGTTCACTACCATGAATTATCGGAGGAAACGATTCAACAAATTAATGAAATGAATCATTTCGTCATTACAATGTCAAAAATTCAGAGTGCCATTGTTCATCTTGAGTTTAAGATCGATGAAAGTGGCACACCGAAAGTGATGGAGTGGTGTGTACGCAATCCAGGTGATCGCATTATGGATTTGTATCTATACGCAGGTGAAGTGAATCCGTACGATTTGCTTCTTTCGATTGTGTTAAAGGAACAAGTTAAAGAGTACTTACCCAGTCATTCCAGTAAGCAAGTTTTCCAAAAATATTATGTTTTAGAAGAAGATACCATTTTAAAAAGTAAAATGAGTCATCATGACCTACCCGTTCATTGGCCCGCAAATCCAGACTCTCAAGGGTTGGTACGAAACAGAGAAGGTGTTCTTATTGATAAAGGTCTAGGTTTAACTGTATATGAATTAGGTATATTGGTCCCGCCTAATCAAAAAGCCTTACCAGTGAGGGATTCTTTAACAAGACATCTATACATTGTTTATAGTATCAACTCTTCATCATCGCAGGACATGGAAATGTCGGAGAAAATATTAAATGAAACAATCATCAATCAGCTATATGAATAAAAGAGTGAGAGGAGTGCTTTATGGTAATTAAACAGTTTATAAAATTGAAAGCCATTCATCGACTCATTTTACTTCTTGATTTTATCTTTGGTCTATCTCGGGGAATTATTATTCCCTTTTTGGTTACGGACATGATGATGCGTTTAAGTGCTAGTTATACTACTATAGCTGGAAGTGTTTTCATTTATTTCATTGCGCGTACATTTGGTGGAGTGATCGGTGGCGCTCTATCAGATCGATACGGACGTAGACCACTTATATTGATGGGCTTGTTTGTAACAAGTGCTTCCTATCTATTCCTCCCTTTTGTAAGTAGTGTCTTAGAATTCACAACAGTCTATATTGTATTAGGATTTGCACATTCATTTTTCCGTTCTGTTTTTTCTGCCTTAATTGGAGATACAGTGGATAAAAAAGATCCTACTATCCCATTTGCGATGTTTTATATCAATCAAAATATTTCTGTTGGTATAGGAGCGCTTCTAGGGGGGGTTATCCTAGCAGTAGGTTCTAGCTTTATTTATATCTCTACTGGTTTATTATTGCTTTGTTTTTCTATTATAACGATGTTCCATCCTTTATTAAAAAATCAAAGTAGATCCGAAATAAAGGTAGAAGAACCAGTTGAAGCGGAACAGTCCTATCAAGGTAAGTCTAGTCATAAATATATATTGATTAGCATTTTCTTGCTCAATGTTATTTTAGTTTCTACATACGGTGTATTTAATGATTTATTAGGAGCCATTCTTCATGATTTCGTAGAACTATCTCCATTCGTTATTGGTTTGTTGTTTGCGTTGAATTCATTCCTGATTGTCATATTACAACTCCAAGCATTAAAAATAGTAAGCAGATGGAGTTTTATCAGTCAAATGTTATTTACGGCTACCTTGTTTTCTTTATTCCATTTGTTACTCGGAACCCTTGAGAGGATTCCCAATATCTATATATGCGTACTTCTCATCGTTGTATTTACAATCGGAGAATTAACCCATGTAGCTAATTTAAAATCAAAAGTGAATCAGTTTACTCCTGCAACAAAGAGGGGGCTAGCATTTGGGATCCTAAATGCAACATTTAATATAGGATTTGGATTAGGTCCATTTGTTTTTGGCTTTTTCTTAGATAAGTTAAGCTTAGAAAGGGTCGGTTTTAGCTTTTTCCTTTTTTATCTAGCTACAGCAGTGGTTCTGAGTGTACTCATAGTGAAAGAAAAGCAGTCTAAAAGGTCACCGAAAAAGGTTCAAAGTGAAGTGAATCATCATTAATTCGGAAGCTATGTCATCACAAAAAAAGAATGAGGTGCTAAATATGAGTCGTTCAATGATAAAACTGGGTGCTTTTTTACCTGCTCCAGGACACCATATTTCTGCTTGGAGACACCCGAATGCATATCCAGCAGGTGTACTTGATTTTCATTATTATAGTTCGATAGTTAAGACAGCAGAACGCGGTAAATTCGATATGATTTTTTTATCGGATGGTGTGGGAGTGCGTACACATTATAAAGACTCGGATGAACTTAGTCGCTGGGGACGGATGGTTCATTTTGAGCCCTTAACATTACTATCGGCACTGTCAGTGGTAACGGAACGTATTGGGTTAACTGCAACATGTTCCACTACTTATAACGAACCTTTTCACATTGCCAGAAAATTTGCTTCTTTAGATTTTTTGAGTAACGGTCGTTCTGGTTGGAATGTCGTTACTTCAACAACCGACGTGGAAGCCCAAAATTTTAATCTGGACAAGCAACCCGACCACGGGACAAGATATCTTAGAGCTAGGGAGTTCATGGAGGTAGCAACTGGATTGTGGGATAGTTGGGAAGACGATGCCTTTTTGTTTGATAAGGAATCGGGTCGTTTCTTTGATCCTGAAAAACTTCATATATTGAATCACAAGAAGGAATTTTTTTCAGTACGAGGCCCCCTAAATGTAGCTCGTCCCCCTCAAGGTTATCCAGTTATTGTACAGGCAGGCTCTTCCGCAGATGGACAAGATTTTGCTGCTCAATGGGCAGAAGTTATCTTTACAGCACATAAGAATTTGGAACAGGCAAAAGCGTTTTATCGAGGTATAAAGGAGCAAGTCGCCAAATATGGTCGATCTCCTGATCAAGTGAAGGTGATGCCTGGTATTTTTCCAGTGGTAGGAAGGACTAGAGATGAAGCAGAACAAAAATATGAAACATTGCAAAATTTAATTGATCCAGTCGTAGGTCTTGGCTTACTTTCCACCCAACTGGGAAATATCGATATTTCAAAATATCCAGTGGACGGCCCCTTGCCAGAACTTCCAGAGACACAAGGAAGTACGAGTCGTCAGAAGCTGTTGTATGAGGAAGCGAAAACCCAAGGGTTAACGATTCGTGAGCTTTATCGTTCTATTGCAGGTCCGCGTGGACACAGAATGATCTTAGGTACTCCCCAAGAAATTGCAGATCAACTAGAAGAGTGGTTTGTGAGTGAAGCTGCTGATGGATTTAATATTATGCCACCACAATTACCAGACGGGCTAACAGATTTCGTTGAGCTTGTGGTTCCCGAGCTCCAACGACGTGGGTTATTTCGAACAGAGTATGAAGGCCAAACACTACGAGATCATCTGGGCCTAGAGCGCCCTTCCTTTCGAGCACACTCTGGGAGTAAATAGAGAACATTTAGCAGGTAATTTGATGAGAGAAAGATGTAAGGAGTACACACAATGGAAATCGAATATGAAGATTTAATTTTAAAGTTAAAGCAGCCTTTTCAAAGTAATAAAGGAACGTTTACATCTGCTCATCAGATAATAATCAGACTGAAATGGAAAGAATGGAGAGGGTATGGCACTGCTGTATTCGCCAAAGAATACGGCATGACAGCTGAGACTGTTGTAAATGCATTCAATCTGTGCTCAGACATAGTGAAGGAGCATACCCCTTTTGAAATCGAAAAGCTATTAAACGATCTCGAGGCGATGATACCGAATCAGCCAACTGTGATAGCAGCAATCGACATGGCACTTCATGATATCCTAGGGCAAATGACTAGTCTTCCCATTCATCGGCTATGGGGACTTGAAGGACTATCCATTCCACCCACGAGCATTTCCCTAGGTGTCATGGATCAAAACGATTTATTGAAGCAGGCCAAGATGCTTTCACAATGGCCTATTTTAAAATTGAAAATGACTTTGACAAGTGATCTAGAGTTGATCGGAAGGCTAAGAGAAGTATACCAAGGACGTATTTGGATTGATGGGAATGGAACTTGGAATTGTGAAGATGCCATTGTGGCGGCCAAGAAACTTCATCAATATGGTGTAGAGCTTTTAGAGCAACCGATTCCTGCAGGATCACATGAACAGTTGAAATGGGTTCAAGATCATTCTCCTATTCCTATCGTTGCGGATGAAGATTTTCATTGTATTCAAGACCTACTAAGTTTGAGTGGGAGTGTAGGCGTAGTTAACATCAAACTTCTGAAGTGTGGTGGGCTTCGACGAGCAAAGGAAATAATCCAGTTAGCTCGAAATGTTGGGATGAAGGTAATGTTGGGGTGTAAAACAGAAAGCTCCTTAGGGATTACTGCGATTGCGCATTTAGCTGGGCTTGCAGATTACATTGATCTTGATGGCCATTTGAATCTCCGATCAGATCGCTTTACAGGAATTAGAGTAAACAATGGTTTGATTACATTACCTAATGGGTTTGGAATAGGAATTATAGATAGGAGGGGCAGTGGAATATGAGTATTCTCATTATGAATAAAACGGGGTATCCGTATGACGATTGGTTAAAAGATTTGAATGAAGATTTGTTGCTACTGACTACTTCGGAAAAGGCCCGAGGAGCAGTGAATTACCATTTAGTTGAAGGTTTTGAAAACTATCGAACCAATGGTGAAATGGAGATACGTGCTTTAGAGTTGTATGAGACTCATAAGTTTCATGCCATTATTGTAACATCTGAATATGACCTTATACGAGCAGCTAGATTAAGAGAACAGTTAGGCATAGAGGGTCAATCTTTGGAAAGTGCGATCGCTTTCAGGGATAAAACGGTTATGAAGAAGCTTGCAAGAGAAAAGGGTTTAAATGTCCCAGAATTCTCACCATTAGAGTCCCCGTTGGATTTGTATAAATTTATCCAAAAACATGGATATCCCGTTATTGTGAAACCAATAGATGGGGTAGGTTCGTGTCATACAGTCATTATAAAAGATCGAGATGATTTAATGACTTTCTTGAGCAAGGGATTAGCTGTTCATCTTGAGGTGGAGAAATTCATTGAAGGGGACATGTATACGGTAGATGGTTTAGTCATAAACGGTGAAATGGTACTTTGTTGGCCATCTAAGTATATAAATGGATGTCTTGCCTTTCAAGATGAGTTATTTAATGGAGGTTATCTTCTAGAATCAGAAAATCCATTGCTACCCCGACTCGTAGAGTTTACTCAAAACTTATTAAAAGCACTTCCTACCCCTAAAAACACTTCATTTCATGCCGAAGTGTTCCATACCCCACATGATGAATTAGTCCTGTGTGAAATTGCTAGTCGTACAGGAGGGGGATTCATTCGTGAGAAAATAATACAAGGCTTTGGAATTGATTTAGTTAAGCTTTCTGTACAGGCACAATGTGGATTAGTGGAACAGGTTGCTGCCCCATTGTCAAATGTTCCAAAACTTGAGACGCTGGGAGGTTATCTTTTAGTACCAGCTAAAAAAGGAGTTCTAAAAGAGATGCCTGCAGATTCTCTGCCAGAATGGGTAACTCAATATAAGGTCACCGCACATTGTGGCCAGACATTTAATGAAATTTCAAGTAGTGGTGACTATATAGCTAAAGTGCTTATTAAGGGAGAGTCGGAGGTACAGGTTCAGAACCGTATCTATGAGTTAGCAATGTGGTTTGAAGACCGTGTAATATGGGATAGTACGATTTAGTTGTGAAAAATGGCCTTCTCAAATCATTTTTTGAGAAGGCCATTTTTCCAATAATATCAGATGCTCTTATAAATAATTCAGGAGTGTAGGACGGTTTTTCGGCTTGTTCTTTTCATAATTATATTATATAGTTAAACTTATATGTTAATTTGTATATTCTACTAAATGTCCTTTCTACTTAAGGAGAATGGTATGAAAAAGATATCGATTATTCCTGTTATGACGTTATTATTAGCCGTCATTCTGTGGGGCTATAACTTTATTGTGACAAAACTTCTATTAGTTGTACTAAGTCCCTTTGTATTAGCTTTTTATGCTATTTTTGGGGCAGCGATGGTTTCGGTTCTTATTTTTTGGAGGGGATTATTTAGCTACGATAAAAAAATCTTAATCAAGATTTTTTTTGCTAGCTTTTTTGGGATTTTTTTATTCAATCTACTTGTGAATTTAGGGATGAAGAAAACTTCTTCCGTTGATGCGGCTTTGATTATCGCACTCGTTCCTTTGGTAAGTAATATTTTAGATGTGATTTGGTTAAAGAATCGGTTGCAAGCGATAAATTTATTTGGAACTTTATTATCTATTACGGGAGTTATTTTATTAGTTACCAATGGTGAATTTGGTTCGGTCCAGTTTGATGTGGATCATTTATACGGTAGTCTCATTTTATTTGTAGCTGTCATTTCATTTGTTATCTACATTTCACTTGGAAAAAGCATTATGAATTCGATTAATCCAATCCACTATTCTACATGGTGCTTTATATTTGGCAGTGGATTGCTTTTTATTCCGGCATTCATTTGGGGTGATTTGACTGCGTATCAGAATCTGGATCATACCTCTTTACTCTATCTGCTGTTTGCCATTTTATTTGCCAATCTAGTAGCTGATATGGCTTATAACTTTGGTGTTAAGAAAACTAATATTATTATTCCGTCATTGTTTTCTAACTCTATCCCTATTTTTACCATGTTATTTTCGGTCTTCGTATATAACGAACCGATTTCAAATGTAAAAATAGTAGCAGCATCTTTCGTTATTATTGGTTTAGTCCTACCCACTATCGCAACTAGAAATGAGAGTGTGAAAATATGAAGGTGATTGTTTTTGATTTAGACGAAACATTATGTAATCATACCCGGGGCGAGCAGGATAGCCTAAGAGAAGTGTTTAAGGCTTATTTTTATGATCTAGGCCTTTCTTTTGAAGGGTTCCATGAGGCTTTTGCTAAGTTTAATAAAGTTTCCTGGGAGAATTTTGAGAAGGGGATACATGATGTAGAAGCTACTTTAACAAATCGATTTAAGTTGCTTTGTGATTTTTATGGAATGGAGAAAAAGCTAGAGGAGGTGTCCAGTGTTTACCAGTCAGCGTACATTAAAAATTGTGTACCATACGAGGGAGCCAGACCATTACTAAGTAAATTAAGTAAGACCTTTTCACTTGCTGTGTGTAGCAATGGGATGGAGCAAATTCAGATGGGAAAGCTGAAATATCATAAAATCGATCAATACTTTTCTTATTTTCAGTTCGGAAGTTGTTACCCATTCTGTAAACCTCATCTACATTTTTTTCATAGTTTAGTGGATGAACTTGCGGTAGAGCCAAAGGATATTTTGTTTATTGGAGACTCGCTCACAAATGACATCATGCCGGCTAAGAATATAGGGATGAAGACCCTCCATATTCAACAAGAACATATAGTGGAAGAGGTGCTCCAATGGGAATTAGTATGGAACCAAATAGAGGAACGGATCGGGTAACGTTAAAAAATGCAACCTATTACACAGATCAACACGATTTTCGCCTTGCTGACATTGTGATTTATGGGAATAAAATTGAAAAAATATGCCAGCCAAATTCCCAGAGTAGTAGCAATGTAATCGATGCGGAAAGTCTTATCGTTTTACCGGGATTAATTAATGGACATTTGCATCCAAGTAAAGAGTTATATGGAGGAATAAAAGCTTTTAGTAGCATAAGTGAGGTTTTGGATACGGTTCATCGAAATAATCATCTCGAAACAGAGGAACTGCAAGGATTATCTTCTTTATACTCGATATTACATTCGCTACGTCAAGGTATAACCACCCTAGGCATCTTCACGAGCCGAGCTGAGATAGATGCGGAGCAAGCTATAAAAGCGGGTGCCCGAGCCGCGATCCATTTTTCACAAAATGATCAATGGTTGGGGAAAGAATCGAAGCCAAGCTCCTCCACACTTGAGGCTGTCATCAAACGCTATTTTGATTGTGTACATAAGTATGAATCGGATTTGATAAAAGTTCATCCAGCTACCGCATCTGAGCTTTCGGCAACTCCAGAACTGATGAAAAAGCTTCATGAAATAGCTCGTCAAGAAAATAAAAAGTTTGTCATGCATATTTGTGAAGGCAGAAGCCAAGTCCAGCAATGTGTCTCTCATTACGGGGAGACTGGAATTCAGGTACTCGACAAGCTTCATTTACTAGACTCATCTACTCTATTGGTTCATGCTTCCACATTGTCAGATGAAGATATTTGTGTTCTATCTGATAAAAAATTGAACTTTATACACTGTCCAGTCAGTAATAGTTTTACAGGGGCTGGAAGATTCCCGTTTCAGGCTTTAATCCATCACAAAATTGGATTAGGTACAGATGCTGCGATGGTAAACCCGTTTCATAAATTAGCATTTGATGCTGCCTTCTCACTTTATTTTCATGGTGAATCAAACTTAGAGGAAAAAGTGGATGTTACAGACTTGGTTGATTCGTTAACGAAAACAGGAGCATCGGCATTAGGGCTAGATCATGTAGGGAGTGTGAAAGAAGGAATGTTCGCTGATTTATGTTTTTTTAAGCGAGCTGATGTGGTAGTCGAATCACAGGATCCGAGCTTACTGTTTTTAGATATGATTCTAAGCCATAGTCCGATTCATGTAATGGTGAACGGGGAATTTGTTATTTTAAATGAGAGTTTTCTTCACTGTGATTTTAATCTAGTGAGGGATCATTTTTTACAAAACAAAAAATGGGGAAGGTAGAGATCATATGAAAAAAAGAGTGGCATTTTTATTCTCTGGACGTGGGTCGTTATTGGGAGCGGTGCAGGACGGCTTAAATGAGTTATCGAGTGAACTTGTTTTAGTTATTACGAACAACCCTAAAGTTGATTTTTCTCAACTCCCTATATCAGAAGGTTGCTATTTTACCTGCATTGATCATAAACAGTATACGAGCAGAAGGGATCACGAACATGAAATCGCATCGTTGATCGATCGATATCAAATTGACTTGATTGTACTTGGGGGATACCGCCGGATTTTCAGTACTGAATTTGTGGAGCGATACGGCCATAAAACCATTAACACGCATCCGTCACTACTCCCAGCTTTCGTAGGAGATAAGGCACAGCTAAAGGCTATTCAGAAGGGAGTCAGAATTACAGGGGCTACAGTTCATTTTATCAATAATGAAGTGGACCAAGGCCCTATTATTACGCAAGCCGCCGTTGAGGTAAAACCGTATTATACAGAGTCAGATTTGAGAGAAGCTATTATCGATGTGGAAAAATTAGCATTGGCAAGGGCGGTACATTTATTCTTGGAGGATAAACTTGAGATTAAAAATGATGTGGTTTATGTAAAGAGTGGATATGAAAATGAACTTTTCGTTTAAGGGTGGTCTGGATTATTCAGTAACGATTCATGATGGGAATTTCGAGTCCTTCTCTTAAGATTAGGGGTGGTATAGTGTTATTTTCAAGTCAATATTCAGTTGCAAATATTCACCGCCACGAAAATCAGAGATGTTGCTTTGTATTGGTTCACGGCTTCTCTGAATCAGCAGTATGCTGGAGTGATATGATCATTTCGATCAAAGATCATGCTAATGTTGTAACATATGATTGTGTAGGACATGGAAATAATGCGCATTTATGGGGGAATGCTTCATTTCAAGAGTATGTCCAGCAATTAGATGAACTGGTCAGCTATTTAAAAGAAAGTGAGTGTTTTAAAAAGATCATTCTCGTCGGTCATAGCCAGGGAGCTGGGATCGTGGCCCAGTATGCCATACAAAACCCTACGAATGTAGATGGTCTGATCCTCATATCCCCGTTCTTCTATATTGGAGACCCCCTTAGAGCCCTTTGGACTAACTTTCTTCAATTGGTGGAGCAGGGGGAGATAAGGCGATTTTGGGATCTAAATAGTAGCCTATTGCTTGGGCCTAAATCAGAGAGTTGGTCGCAATTTAGAGAAGACTCTATACAGGAACGCCTCGACTTTTTTACGAAGGAACAGTTAGTAGTCTTGATCAATGCTTTGCTACATATTCAAGTTACAGGCTATCTCTCCACTCTCAAAAATAAACCGATGTATTTGATACACGGTCAATACGATTTGATGTTTCCGAACTACTACAGTAAAGAAATACAGAAACAGGTTCCGGGGGCAGAATATATTGAGGTTGACGGTGCGAATCATTTGTTACTTGAACTTGAATCAGAGGTTTATCAAGTAATGTTGAAGATGATGAAGGATATTACATAAGAAATGATATAGATGGGTGGTATGTGAATCTATCTTCCGTTTGAAGCTATCTCTTAAAAAAGGTAGCTTTTTCGCGTATGATGGTTGAAATATTTATGGTCACTCGAGAGAGGAATTGTCGTACCATCCGCTGTGTAACATCTCCTATCAATCAAGGATCGATTGCTTTTCATCAAAGAATGGGCTTTTCGATAGTAGAGGGAAACGCTACCGTAGAAGGCGTGTCTGTTCAAAAGAATTATGATGGTCGAGGGCAAGATCGTGTTTTGTTTGTAAAGGAATTATGATAGAAGAAGTGAAATGATATAAATACCCGTGTCATAAATAATTGATCAGATGTTTATATACGAGAAAGCCCATATTATGAAACAGCTTTATGGCTAATACTGTAAGTAGAATCATGTTAGAATGACAAAATGTAAAAAGACGGAGAGATCTATGATGTGGTGGGACGTTTTTGTTGGAGTTGTTTTGGGCTTTGTAGAGGGGATGACAGAGTTTATCCCTGTTTCGTCTACAGGTCACATGATTTTGGTTGGAGAGTTGTTATTAGGATTCAGGGGGGTTAAGGCGTCTACTTTTGAAGTGGTTATCCAGTTGGGCTCTATCTTGGCTGTGGTGGTTGTTTTTTGGAAACGCTTATTAAGCCTTATTGGAATTCATATTTCTCAAAAATCAAAGGATGATAACAAGGGACAAGGTCATCTTACGATTCTACACGTAATTGTCGCGATGATTCCGGCTGTTCTGGTAGGGCTATTGCTACGAGACTCTATTAAAGAATTATTCAATCCTGAAACCGTGGTTTATCCCCTTATTTTGGGCGGTATTTTAATGATCATCGCGGAAAAGTGGAATCGCCCTGTCGTAACTACCAGCTTAGATGAGATTACATATAAACAAGCTTTTATGATTGGTGTATTTCAATGTTTTGCTTTATGGCCTGGCTTTTCCCGTTCCGGCGCCACTATTTCGGGTGGACTTTTGATGGGTGCAAATCATAAAACTGCAGCAGAGTTTTCTTTTATTGTTGCTGTTCCGATGATGTTTGGTGCTAGTGGCCTTGAATTGTATAAGAGCTGGGGGATTTTACAGTTTAGTGATTTACCCCTTTTTGTGACGGGTTTTGTCACGGCATTCTTAGTAGCTCTTTTTGCAATCAAATTCTTCTTAAATTTAATGGAGAGAATTAGTTTAACTCCGTTTGCCATATATCGTTTTGTCGTGGCGGTCATCGTCTTCTATTTGTAGGCCAACCTAAAAAAGAATGAAATGAAAGACTTTACCTATGTGCATATACACAGAGTAAAGTTTTTTATGTTGCTTTATTCCCTTTTTTAGGGATGCAGAGGCAAAATTTACAGGATTCCTATTCATTGCGAGTGATTTTTCGGAAAACAGAGGAAATCGAGTTTGAATGCGGAGAATGGAGGGGTATATGTGTTAAGGTTGTATTTATAAATAACTATAAATTTTTAGATTAGGAGGAAGTGAGTTATGTTTTTTAAGTTGATTCACAACGAAAATATTAAAACGTCTTATCGCTTATCTACATGGATTATGATGGGATTCTTAGTAGTGGCTGTACTTCTCACCACATTTTTTGGGGGGTATAAACAGCCCGCAGACGGGCAGGCGGATTTACAGAAGGGCATCGAGAAGAATAAGGCAATACTAAACGATAAAGATGCAGACGAGTATGAAAAGGAAATGGCACAAAAGGAAATGGCAAAGAGTGAATACCTTTTGGCCAATCATATCAAAACATATACAATCCATACATATTTAGATAATGGACAAGGGGTGATTGTTTTCTTTGGTGCGTTCTTTGGGATCATCATTGCTGCTAATAGTGTAGCAAGTGAATTCTCAACAGGAACCATTAAATTATTGTTAATTAGACCCATTCATCGGTTTAAAATATTACTTTCAAAATACGTTTCTGCGCTCTTTTCTACAGCTAGCTTATTACTATTAGGTATTCTTTTATTCTTAATTGCAGGCGGAATATTGCTTGGGTTCGAGGGAATTACTGCATCGCATGCTGTGATGCAAGGGGACCATCTAGTGAAGGAAACCTTCCTTTATACTTGGAGTAAAAGTTTTTTGTTATCGCTTATTCTACCCTTTTTCGTCATTACCTTTACTTTTATGATTTCAACGGTTTTCCGCAATAATGGATTAGCAATCGGTCTCTCAATGGCTGCTTATTTTGGGGGTAATATTGCAACCCTATTCCTGCTGAAGTATAAGTGGGTTACATTTACGCCATTTATCCATATGGAGTACTTGTCTTCAGGAGACGCGCTTATTAAGGGAATGACAACTTCCTTCTCTTCGATCGTACTAAGTGTCTATTTCCTCCTCTTCTTGACCATTGCTATGATTACTTTCAAGAAAAGGGATGTCGCCATTTAGAGAGAAAGGGGAATGAATCATATGAAAAAAGCAATTGTACAGATAAAAGACTTAAAAAAGGTAATAAGAGGTAAGGAAATCATTAAAGGGTTAACATTTGATATCTACCCAGGCGAAGTCTTTGGTTTTCTAGGACCAAATGGAGCCGGAAAGACAACAACCATTCGAATGATGGTAGGTCTCACCTCTGTTTCAGCTGGAGATGTAATCATTGATGGTAACAGCATTCAGAAGAACTTCGAGAAGGCTGTTGCTAAGGTAGGGGCTATTGTAGAAAATCCAGATATGTATAAGTTTTTGTCGGGATATCAAAATTTAAAGCAGTATGCTCGTATGGTGAATGCTACAGATAGCCGTATCGAAGAAATCGTGAAATTAGTTGGTTTGGAGAATGCGATTCATAATAAGGTAAAGACGTACTCTCTTGGTATGAGGCAACGTCTGGGATTGGCGCAGGCACTTCTTCATCGTCCATCTGTCCTTATTTTAGATGAGCCTACTAATGGACTTGATCCAGCAGGTATTCGCGAATTACGTGATTATCTCCGGAAATTAGCTAGTGAAGAGGATATCGCTGTGATTGTTTCGAGCCATTTGCTAAGTGAAATGGAACTAATGTGCGACCGAATCGGGATTGTGGAACAAGGTAAGCTGGTAAAAGTAGAAGATATGAATGAGTTTATACATGGAGATAATCAAGAGACGCAAGTTACGTTCCAAGTAGAGCCTCTTGATCTCGCAGAGCGCCATGTGAGAGAGCAATTCCCGAATAGCCAGGTGGTCATAAAAGATAATGAATTAGTCCTCGCTATTGATAGAGAGGAAATTTCAGAGGTAAGTAGTTTTCTCCTTCATAATGGGGTTCGTTTATACGGCATTCAAAGTAAAGCAAAATCATTGGAAGACCGCTTCCTAGAGGTTACGAGTCAATGATGAGAATAAAGGCTTACGTCAAAGCAATCATCTATTTTGCATTTGGCTTAGGAATAGGATTTCTTGTTGCAAAAACCATTATCTAGTAGATGATAAGGTAATGAATATGAACGAGAAGGTGATTATGTGGCGTTTCAATTAGAAGGGCTGGATCATATCCAGTTAGCAGCACCAGCAGATAGTGAAGAGACAGCACGTACTTTTTTCAGTGATATCCTCGGGATGAATGAAATCCCTAAACCAGATAATCTGAAGAAGCGCGGAGGAGTTTGGTTCAGTGTAGGGGCACAGCAACTACATATCGGGATTCAAAAAGACTTTTCTCCAGCTAAAAAAGCACACCCTGCCTTTCAGGTTAAAAACTTAGAAGGATTGCGTGAACAACTCATTCAAAATGATATTGTCGTGATAGACGATGAGCCGTTAGAAGGTGCGAATCGTTTCTATGTCCATGATCCGTTTGGTAATAGGATAGAGTTCTTAGAAAGAATATAAGCTTTAAAACAAGCCCCCATTTCTCGATTAATAGAGAGGTGTGGGGCTTGTTGTCTATTCAGAATCTAGTTTCAAACGAAAGGAGTAGCAAGGTCATAGAAAATAAACGAATTGAGGATGTTTTACTATGTTTTAAAGAATCACCACTGTGGTATGTACAATAAAAGTGGTTTATTGTTAAAAGTTTGTGCAAAAGGGAAATAGACTGTGAAATTGCACTCAATTTTAACAAAATCCGTACATAACTGGGTTTCACTTTTCTGATAGAATAAAGGTACTGGTATAAACGGAGGTAATGATATGTTTAAAAATTTGCTTGCTAAATTTGGTCATGGTTCTGCGAAGGTGGACTTAGTGTTGGATAAACAATCCTTTACACTGGGGGAGTCCGTTAGTGGGAGCCTGATGATCCAAGGTGGAGAGGTAGAGCAGAAGATTAATCGCATTGATATTGATTTCGTGGTAAGTATTCGAAAAGATGGGCATGAGTATAAACAAGTGATCCAAACGTTTCCTTTTCATCATACATTTCATATTCAACCTGCAGAGAGACGTACTTTTCCATTTTCGTACACGATGCCAAATAATCTACTTGTATCAGGTACTTCGGTTGCCTATTTCTTTAAGACCCGTTTAGACATCGCAGATGGAGTGGATTCTTCAGATCGTGACTTTGTTCACATTGATCCTCCCGCCCGTCTTCAACAAGTCATCCATGCTTTCCAACAACTGGGCTTCCATGAAAAGTATGATTCACGTTCGTTTGACGGATATATGCAAGAGTTTGAGTTCGCACCTACGAACTATTTCCGAGATAAAGTGCAAGAAGTAGAATTTAAAGCCGCGATTGAAGAAGGCGGAGTTCGGTTATTGCTAGAAGTTGATTTATACTCTTTCTTTGGAGAAAGGGAAATTAAGCGCGAAATCTGGCTTACGAATGAAATGCTAAATCAAACTTCAGAGCTAGTCCAATATCTGAATCAAGTGATTACTGAGATCGTGAATGATCCAAGTATGTACTCTCAAGGATATTCGGGATATTTTCAACACGGACAACACGGACATCGTAATCATCGTTATAGCCATGGACATCATCGTAGTCATTCCTCTGGTGGAATGGGTAAAACGGCGATGGGGGCTATCGGGGGTTTTGCGGCGGGTATGCTCGCAGCTGAGGTTATGGATGAGGTCCTTGATGGTGCAGATGATGTGGCAGGCGGATTTGATGATTTCTTTGGCGGCGACGGAGAAGTGTAAAACCGCTATTTTTTACAAAAAAAACATTCATTTCTCTTTTTGAGGAATGGATGTTTTTTTGTTGTCGATTTGTGGGTATACAATACTAGATTTGTGGTTGATGTATGATAGTAGTATATTAACTTTATGAAAGTAGGATGTTCCTTACGGTATCTTACAAAATAGTAAGTTAAGCGTAAGGTTATCCTATGGTTTTTAGTAGAGATTCCCTTTACTATAGAGTGGTAGAAACCGAAGTTTATTTGCTTATCAACAATGAGGGGGGGACAAATTTATGATGAAAACACTATTTACAAAGTCTAATCTAATAGCGCTTGCTTCCATTTTGTCGATCCCATTGCTAGGACTTTTCTATCAATATCTAAATCGTCCGCAGGAAAAAGTATATAGCCTAGTAACGAGTTTCGATCAACAGACCCCCTTACTAAAAATATTTGTTATACCCTATATGTTTTGGTATGCCTTTGTATTTATTACGTTGATTTACTTAATGTTTAAAAATCGCAAGGTTTACTACGAAACGTTATTGCAATATAATCTAGGACTATTAATTTGCTATAGTATTTATATCATTTATCAAACGCATGTACCGCGTCCTGGTATAGAGGGAAATGACTTCTTAAGTCAAATGGTGCAGTGGATTTACCAAAGTGATGCACCTTATAATTGTTTCCCAAGCATCCATGTTCTGACTACTTATGTGGTAATGAGAGCTGTTTTGAAAACAACGAACGTATCTCGCTTGATGAAATCCTGGACAGCAGTGATGGCAGTTTTGATTATTGCTTCAACTGTATTCATTAGACAACATGTGGTTTTAGATATAGTAGGTGCGGTTCTAGTAGTGGAAGGTTTAATGGTACTTACATTATTAGTGAAACAAAGTCGACAAAGGGAAGTTTTCGTTGCGGATCAACGAATCGCGGGTACAAGTACTTTCAAGACGTTGAAGCGTGGGGCATAGTAAGGTTGGGAATCGGATAAAGCATAGTTGTATTCATGCAACTATGTTTTATTTTTTTGCATATACATATTTTGATGATCTTTTAACATATAAAAAACTCTTGATAATAGGAGGGCGTTGTTGAGGTGAATAATATGAAATCCTTATCAGGAGATGATTGGGTACCTCCTATTATAGGTTCTTATATCGATGGGATTGGTCATACTCCGCTTGTGAGATTAGGTTCTTTGTTTCAAGAGACCGATATTTCTTTATATGCAAAGTTGGAGATGTTAAATCCAGGAGGAAGTATGAAGGATCGTCCAGCAAGATACATCATTGAGCAAGGACTTCGTGATGGTACTTTTCAACCGGATACACATCTTATTGAAAGTACGTCAGGGAATTTAGGGATTGGTCTTGCACTGGTAGCCCAGTTTTATGGGTTGTCATTTACGTGTGTGGTGGATCCTAAAATTACAAAAACAAACTTGCACATGCTAGGTTGTTTGGGTGCTCAGATCGACATGGTTCAAGAACCTGACGAGCACGGTGGTTACTTACAGACGCGGATACGCAGGGTTGGGGAGCTATTAGAAGAAATCCCTAATTCTTCGTGGGTAAACCAGTATGCAAATCCACTAAACTGGCTGGCTCATTATTACGGTACAGGGAGTGAGATTGTAAAACAAATCGATGGCTCCATTGATTATTTAGTATGTGCGGTGAGTACAACAGGGAGTATACTAGGAATTTCTCGCAGAGTAAGAGAAGCTTTTCCTGATGTGAAAGTGATTGCGGTTGATGCGGTTGGATCTGTGATCTTCGGTACACCTTCTCTCCCGAGAGAGCTTCCGGGAATTGGTGCCAGCCGTGTCCCTGAGTTATTTACACCTGATGAGATTGATCAAGTGATTCATGTAAATGATCGCGAGTCTGTCGAGGGTTGTTATCGACTGCTAGAGAGAGAGCGGATTTTTGCTGGGGGATCATCTGGTTCGATTGTGGCGGCACTTCAAAAGCTAGTACCTCATTTGCCTAGTCAGTCTAGAGTGGTTACGGTACTACCAGATCGTGGAGAGAGATATCTGGATAGTGTTTATGATAAGGAATGGGTGAAAAAGCTTCCTAGAATTTGATTCGTTAATAATTTGAACTAGGCAAAAAAGACTCCCACTATTCATTGTGGGGCCTTCTTATGTGAAATTTTTCACTTTACATACCCTATTGGGGTATAATAAGATCATAATATACCCTGTTAGGGTATATCGATAGTATCTAAAGAAAAAAGGGGATAATTGATATGATTCAAATTTTACAAGTAGAGGGTATGTCTTGCAATCATTGTGTGAAGACGATTGAAGAGGCATTGGAGAAGATCGAGGTAAAGTCGAGCGTTGATTTGGCGGGGAAATCGGTCACAGTGGAGTTTCATGAAGGGAAAGTAACTCTCGCGCAAATTAAAGGGGTAATCGAAAATCAAGGATTTGATGTGGTTTAGGCTGGACTTCAAGAGGGAGTATATCTGTTTGGATAGAAGATAGATAGGAATGGGGGTGTGAGGGTGTCTAAGGAAACAATCTCTTTTCAAGTGACGGGGATGACATGTGCCGCATGTGCCAATCGAATCGAGAAGGTATTAAATCGATTGGAGGGCGTGGAGGGTGTAACGGTTAACTTTGCCTTAGAAACAGCCAAAGTCGAGTATTCTCCAAGCGTTCTGTCTCTAAATGACATTATGAAAAAGATAGAACAAATCGGCTTTCAAGCGAGGATAAACGAGAAAAAGGGAGATCGACCACAAGAGACTGATAAGCAGAGAAGTCGATTTATTTGGGCTGCTATATTATCTTTTCCACTCTTTTGGGCGATGGTGAGTCATTTTTCCTTTACTTCGTGGATATGGATACCTGATATTTTTATGAATCCGTGGTTTCAGTTTGCATTCGCTACACCGGTCCAATTTATCCTAGGATGGAATTTCTACATCGGTGCTGTAAAAGCACTAAGGCATAAAAGTGCCAATATGGATGTTCTTGTTTCTCTAGGGACTTCCGCCGCCTATTTTTATAGTGTATATCTGACTTTTACAGGCTCTTCCCAAATAGGGCATTATGTAGAATTGTATTACGAGACTAGCTCTGTATTAATCACGCTAATCATCTTAGGGAAATGGCTGGAAGCGAGAGCGAAGGGGCGGTCTTCCGAAGCGATTCAGAAACTGATGGGACTGCGAGCGAAATCGGCCCGTGTGATTCGAGATGGGCAGGAAATACTCATTTCTACGGAGCAAGTGGTGGTTGGAGATCAAGTTATTGTAAAGCCTGGTGAGAAAATTCCGGTTGATGGAGAAGTGATAGAAGGAACTTCAGCAGTGGACGAATCGATGTTAACGGGTGAAAGTATTCCGATAGATAAAAGAGTGGGCGACACAGTGATTGGAGCCACCTTAAATAAAAATGGTTTACTGATCATACAAGCGACCAAGGTTGGGAAGGGTACAGCTTTAGCCCAAATTATTAAAGTTGTCGAAGAGGCACAAGGGTCGAAAGCACCGATTCAACGGATAGCAGATCGAATATCGGGTGTGTTTGTCCCCATTGTAGTGGGAATTGCTATCATCACATTCTTGACTTGGTATGTTCTGGTAGAGCCATATCAATTTGCAGGTGCTTTGGAAAAAGCAATCGCTGTTCTAGTTATTGCTTGTCCATGTGCATTAGGATTAGCTACTCCCACTTCCATCATGGCTGGTTCGGGCCGAGCAGCAGAGATGGGGGTTTTGTTTAAAGGTGGGGAATATCTAGAGTCTACTCAATCCATTGATACAGTTGTGTTGGATAAAACGGGCACGATTACAAATGGAAAACCAGTTCTCACGGATGTCCTCTATACACATGAATGGGATGAAGCCTCGTTTCTACTGCTAGTTGGTACTGCTGAGAGGAATTCGGAGCATCCTTTGGCAGAAGCGATTGTAGAAGGTGTGGAGAAGAAGGGCTACACATTAGGGAGACCAGAGGAATTTGAAACGATACCAGGGTATGGGATTCGTGCGTTTGTCCAAGGGAAGGAAGTCCTTGTTGGAACCAGAAGATGGATGAATCAACATCATATTTCGTTTCAAGAAGCAGAAGAGACGACGATGTCTGATTTGGAAAGCTTGGGCAAAACGGTGATGATCGTTGCCATTGAAAGCAAGTATGCAGGGTTAATTGCAGTAGCAGATACGGTTAAGCCTACTTCTCTCGAAGCGATTCGACGTTTAAAAGGGCTTCATTTAGAAGTGATTATGGTAACAGGTGATAATAAGCGTACGGCACAGGCGATCGCGGATCAAGTTGGAGTGGATCGCGTGATGGCGGAAGTGCTCCCAGAAGGTAAAGCTGATGTAGTTAAGGGGCTCCAAGAAGATGGCCGTAAAGTCGCGATGGTGGGGGATGGGATTAACGATGCTCCTGCACTGGTAACAGCAGAAGTAGGTATGGCTATTGGGACGGGTACGGATGTTGCGATGGAAGCGGCTGATATTACCTTAATTCGGGGTGATTTGGGTGGTGTTGCCGATGCGGTGATGATGAGCCGAAAAACGATGTTAAATATCAAACAAAACTTGTTTTGGGCACTTGCCTATAACACGCTGGGGATTCCTGTTGCGGCTCTAGGTTTGTTAGCTCCGTGGTTAGCAGGGGCTGCGATGGCTTTTAGTTCGGTTTCAGTTGTGTTAAATGCATTACGCCTACAACGAATTTCATTCAAGAAGGAGCAATCATGATGAAAAAGTGGCTCATACGAATAAGTTGCTTAGTTTTAGCTGTAGCTTTAGTAGCTTGTGGAAATACAACAAATAACTCATCTTCTAAGCCTGCTGACCCTCATGCGGATCATAAAACAGAAGAAAAGAAAGCTGAATCGCAGACGCATGTTGAATGGTCTACGACAATTCATAAACCAAAATCATCCGGAGAAATTAATATAAAAGTCAAGGAACATTCTGGGAAGGCCGTACCTGAATTTAAGGTGAATCATGAAAAATTGCTGCATTTAATTATCGTGAGTGAAGATTTATCTTACTTTGATCACGTCCATCCAGAGTATAAGGGAAGTGGTGAGTTTACCATTCAGACGCAGGTTCCTAAAGCGGGTAAGTATAAACTCATTGCCGATTATATTCCGAAGGATGGAGCACAGACGACTCAAACCTATACGTTTACGGCCCAAGGCGATGTGAACAAAGAAGCTATACAGCCAGATCCGAAACTGGTAAAAGTAGTAGACGGAAAAGAGATAAGTTTGCAGATCTCTCCAGAACCTCAAGTGAATCAGCAAACCATGCTTACTTTTCAAATCAAAGATGCGACAAATAAACAAGGAATTACAGATCTACAACCTTATCTAGGAGCTGTGGGGCATGTGGTTATCCTAAGTGAGGATACAGAAGAATACTTACATGTCCATCCGATGGATGAAAAAAGTACAGGGCCAGAGGCGAAATTCCACACGAAGTTTCCAAAATCAGGTATCTATAAAATATGGGGACAGTTCCAACGCGATGGAAAGGTATTTACCGTACCTTTTGTTGTAAAAGTCCTTTAATTATTTATACAAATAAAAACAATCACTTAGTGGTTGTTTTTATTTGTATAAATAATCCTACTATTTAACAACTATTGACTAAATCTTCTATCGCTGGTACATTTATTCCTAATTGCTTTAGTACGATAAAATACCAAAAATAGAAGGGGATGAGAACGAGATGCAGCAACAGAATGGGTTGCGGAGGGATTTAGGATTCGTTCATGCTTTTTCGATTGTAGTAGGCTGCGTAATTGGTTCTGGTGTATTTCTAAAACCAGGTGTGGTTTTAGGATATACAGGAGATTCAACGATTGCATTGTTAGCATGGCTATTTGGTGGAATTATTACCATTGCATCAGGTCTTACAATTGCTGAATTGGCCGTGAAAATCCCGAAAACGGGTGGACTATATACGTATATTGAAGAAGTATATGGGTCGACTCTAGGATTCCTAAGTGGATGGATGCAAACGGTTATTTATGCACCAGCACTTATTGGAGCCTTAGGGTTGTACTTTGGCTCTCTGTTAGCTCACTTCTTCTCATGGCCTGAGGGTTGGCAGACAGTAATCGGAATTATAACTGTGCTATTTCTAACAGGGATGAACTTATTAGGTGCTCGCTTCGGTGGATGGATCCAAACTCTTACTACTTTTGGCAAGTTGGTCCCCGTTTTCTTGATTACAGTTTTTGGATTATGGTATGGAGACTCTCAAGTTTTAGGCGTTTTATTTAAATCAAGTCAAGAATTTAGCTTCTCTTCTGCTGTACTTGCTACACTGTTTGCATATGACGGTTGGATTTTAGTTGGTTCTGTAGCAGGAGAAGTGAAGAATCCTTCTAAAGTATTACCTAAGGCTATTACAGCAGGACTCTTACTCATTATGGCGGCTTATATGTTAATTAACATCGCGATTCTACATGTACTACCTGCTGGCCAAGTGGTAGCTCTCGGGGAAAATGCCGCTGGAACAGCATCCACAATCTTGTTTGGAGATTTTGGTGGGAAGTTATTAAGTATTGGGATTTTGGTATCTATCTTTGGTAGCTTAAATGGTAAAATTTTAAGTATGCCACGTGTACCTTATGCGATGGCGATTCGTAGACAATTACCGTTTTCTTCTGTATTTGCATATGTTTCTAAGCGCTTTGGGACTCCAGTGAACTCTATTTTTCTCATTACTGGGATTGGGATTATTTTTATGTGTGTCCTAGATTCAAATCGCTTAAGTGATATAGCCACGTTCTCGATTTTTGTTTTTTATATTTTTGCCTTGATGGCGGTATTCCGTTTACGCAAGGGAAGTGAAATGAAACCTGGCGAATATCGTGTACCTTGGTATCCGGTGATTCCGTTAGTGTCGATACTGGGTTCTTTGTTTGTCGTGCTTAGCACACTGTGGGAAAAGCCGATGGATAGCTTAATGTCGATTCTACTTACTTTAGTGGGACTTCCATTATTTTGGTATCAAGGGAAAAAGAAGAAAGAAACTTCATCTAATTAAAGACAAGTCCCTTCTGAATAATTTGTTTGGAAGGGACTTGTCTATATTTGAACAATGATTCATAATAGCTGTTGACAGGTATTTTTATATTTTTTAATATTATTACATGATTTAGAAAAGTTTATTACGAGGTGAACAAATGTTATCTGATGTTAAGTCGATGGATTTTAGCGAGGTAGAGTGTAAGATTATCCATATGATCATACAGGAAATGCCTAACAAGGAGATAGCAGTAGAGTTACATTGCTCACAGCGAATGGTTGAGTATCGTATTCAGGGTATTGCAAAAAAGATGGGGGTTTCTACCAAAGTTGGTATAGTGGCTGGCGCATTTAGGAGTGGAATGGCAAGCTAAAAGGTAAAAACAAAATACATTAATATATAATTATCAGTTTCTTCGGAAAGACGAAATTGAGTCCGTATACTATGTAATCTATAATTTATATATGGGATAAAGATAGAGGGATATGAACATATGGAGGCAGATATATAATGGGTTGGTTATCAAAAGCAAAGGCGATTGCAAATGCAATTAAAAAACATGGTCCTAAAGCTTGGGACGCAATTAAGAAAGGCGCTGGAAGCGTTTATAAATCAGCAAAAGCTGCTTGGGATAAAGGATTCTGGTCATTTGTTTGGTGGCTAGTCGAGCATACAAGTACTCTAGGGCTCATTTATGATGCACTACAAAGAGCAGGACTACTCTAATAAAGAAAGAAAACTCAATTTTACACCCCTCGACTTAGTGTAGAAACTGAGCTCCCTTTTTATGATACTATAAAAAAATAAATACCCTTTATCTTTATCCCTAAACACTCTAGAGGTGAATTGTCAGTATGTCAAATGTTGAACTTGCGGTTGATGTACATGGATTGTCCAAGTCATTTGGTGAAAAAAAGGTATTAAAGGATATCAACTTTACCTTGAAAAAAGGAACGACTGCAGTAATAAAAGGAAGCAATGGTATAGGGAAAACTGTTTTTCTTAGTTGTCTATTGGGTTATCAAAGTGTAGAGCAAGGAGAAGTTATGATTTTAGGTAAGAGTATTAAGGATCGCGTTTTTTTACGTAAGAACACAGGGTTTATCTCATCAGATCGACATGAATTTATGGACATTTTAACACCAAATGAATATTTTCGTTTTATTATCGATGTCTATCAGTTGAGTGTCCCGCAAGCAAGGATAACAGAGCTTGCTGAGCAATTACTAGTAACGCATGAGCTGAATCATCTAATTAAAGAATTATCGTTTGGAACGAAGAAGAAGATTCAACTAATCGGTTGCTTGTTATATCAACCAACCGTATTGGTATGTGATGAGATTTTTGAAGGACTTGATGCGGATACAGTAAAATACGTTCAAAAATCCTTTCAAGAACGAAAAGATTTAGGTCTTACTACCTTGTTCACCACTCATATTATGCACCACGCTGATTTTGTAGATGAGATATTCTCTTTGGAGAATGGAGAAATAATTCCTGCTATGAGCATAACAGCATGAGGGGATTGGGCGTAGGAAATGGTAACTTTATCAATTTATAGAGCGATATGGGATAAGGCGAATGAAACAGAAGAAAGAAGTAAAGCTCAGGTATGGATTGAACAAATCATCTTCTGTTTTATTGTAGCGATCGGATTAACTTGTTTGGTTCATTTTTTTGGAACGAAAAGTGCTATTATCATCTATTTTTTTAGTTTGTTTTTTTTACAGTTGTCCTATTACTTTGTAACAACGCATGTTTATGAGAGTACATCTACAACCATTAGCTTTGCCAAGTCGATGCCGGTTTCGGTACATCGCTTTTTTTGGTATTATGTCTCGTGTAATAGCAATTCCTTCGTCTTTATCATTATCGACTCCCTTCTTGCGGCTTCCGTCTTACTTTATTTTGATGCAGACTTCATGCAGGTCGTGATGCTACTTGTACGGATTCAATTAATGAATTTCGTATGGTCCTCTCTTAGCATTTATAATATGTTTCGAAAGGACACAAATCTCTCCCCACTCATTTTTAAATCGATCTTTTTTGCCTTTCTTATTATCATTTATAATGTATGGAATCGATTTCATGTGAGTTTATCGATGGATAGTGTCATGTTATTTGTAGACATGATCCTTGTTTTTCTGAGTGTACTCATGTTGGTGTTTTATCCTTATATGGTAAAACGATGCCTTGTAGACAGCGCTCATACAAGTAGTTCTAGGCTAAAAGTTCCAGCAAGAGTAGTAGAGTTATGTTCCTCGCTATTCCCACGTAAAAGCCTGCTAGGTCCTGCTTTGAAAATTCACTTGCTTCGTCTCTTACGAAGTGAAGAGTATCTTAGTAAGATGCTAGGTATTGGAATCATTTTATTTTTTGTTAAATCTGTTTCTTACCTATTTTTAGGTAAGTCTGGTTCGAAGGATCATTTTGATTTGTTGTATCCTTCTTTTATGATTGTATATTTTTCATTTAATAATCTACGTGTGGATTATCAGTTGGAAGAGAAGAACAACTTATATGATTATCCCATCTCAAATCGATTAGATCGCTTAGGTTTAAGTATCATACACGGTTTTTTCGTCTTCCTGTTGGGGTTACTATTTTTTGCAGTAGAAATTCTCTCAGGGATGTTAAACCCGAGTCAGTTACTGGATCCGATTTTACTCTTAACTTGTCTATATATCGCCACGTTAACGGTAAAGGTACCTAAGGGCAAGTTGAAGATAGGGCAAAAAATGAAAACGAGCTTCTTTTGTATATTGACTTGTTTATCGATTGAGATTCCTTGGTTAATTTGGTTCAACCTCATTTATGTGAAGTTCCTACTTATGGGGATTGCCCTTTTATGGGCTTATCTAAGAGTGTACCGATGGAATGTTGAAATGAAATCAATGAATGGGAAGAGGAGTGGTTAAAATGAAAAAAATGACCCGTGTAGCGGAGGTTATTTTAGTACTTTCGTTTGTGTCGTATTTACTATCTAAATACGTAATTACAGGATTACAACCGTATTCTAATTGGTTTTTTATCTGTGCAGCCATTGGCTTAGTTTTAAAAATAGTATTCTCATTGAGTGCTAAGAAACAGTAGAACAAAGAAAAAAGATGGACTACCTACAGAAACGAGAAAACTTCGTTTCTGTTTTTTGTTGGCTTAGGACATCGTACAGAAACAAAAACAAACTCTAGTGAACGGAGTTTGTTTTTGTTTGTTCGATTGATTGGTTGCTTTCTTGGCTATTACTATTTAGGCATGAATGCAATAGGATCCCAAATAGGATCATGATAGCAATGGCACTGATGAGATAGATCCATTTTTTCTTAGTCGCTTCATCTGTTCGTTTTCTTCTCAGTTCTAATTTCGTTCTCTGCTGAGCCTGAGCATGGGAGCGAGATCGATCTACATTTGAGGTTGAGAAGGCTTTTGAGTTTGACCTTGTCTTGGTAAGGCTCTCTGATCTTCTGCTAGTCGGTTTTTTCTCTTTGGATGTAGCGTGCAGAGCTGATTGAAGTGCTTTCTTCATTTCTTCAGCTGTTTGAAAACGCTTTTTAGGATCTTTTTCCATCGATTTGCGCAGCACTTGAGTAAACTCAGCTGGAATGTCTGGATTGATCTTGCGGGGGTCTGGTACGGGGGTTTGGATATGCTTTAACACAATTGCAATATCCTCCTCAGCGTGGAACGGGACCTTACCTGTGACCATCTCATACATAACAATACCAAGTGAATATAGATCAGAAGGGAATCCGATTACATGACCTCGTGCCTGTTCAGGAGAGAAATAGTGGATAGAGCCCATGATCGTTCCGGTCTTGGTGAGATTATTCGTGTTGCGTAGTAGGCGCGCAATTCCAAAGTCAGCCACTTTATATCGTCCTCCGGGTGAGCACATGATATTATGTGGCTTGATATCGCGGTGAATGATGCCATGGTTGTGTGCATGTTGAAGGCCGCTACAAATTTGAATCGCGATTTGCATAGCTTCTTTTGCGCTTAATCGTTTCTTGGACTGGATTAGTTGCCGTAGTGCTTGTCCTTCTACATATTCCATCACCATGTAGTAGAGAGGACCTTCTTGCCCGGCATCATACAAATTTACAATGTTTGGATGGGACAATCGGCCAGTGGCTTGTGCTTCCCATACAAAGCGTCTGACATACTCGTGATCATAAATAAGACGTTGATTCATAATCTTGATCGCAACAGGGCGATCTTGAACCTTGTCATAGGCTTTGTATACAGTTGCCATCCCACCAGTGCCGAGGATATGATGTATTTGATATCGCCCAGCTAGTAGCCTTCCTTCCATCGGCATCACCTTTTTCTGAAATCGGATGGCTTATCATCTATCTTATAATAAAATTAGCATCGTTAAAGGGGAAGGTACATATCTATTATTCCGAAAAAACCATCGTGTTACAAGTTTTTTTCATCCTTGTTAACAGAAAGGACACGCTAAACCGGTTGAAATCACTTTTTTATGGTGGAGGATCATATGGGAAAACGTAGATGGTATGTAGTCGGACTGGCGATCTTCTTCTTCCTCGTGATCGGGAAGTTACTGAAGTTAACGTTTGTTGCATTAGCGATATTTGTAATGCTTGGCGTCTTTCTCCTATATTTATTTAAAAATAAATCTTGAATGGCTGAACAAATCTAGCTAATATAGGTATGATAGGAGAAATGCCTTATAAGTTAAGGCTGTCCTTGATTGTTAGGAGGGTTAAGTTTGAACAAAACCGAATTGATCAATAAAGTTGCTGAAGTTGCTCAGCTGACGAAAAAAGATGCAGGTCTTGCTGTAGATGCTACATTGAATGCGATTACAGAAGCTCTAGCGACGGGTGAGAAGGTTCAACTGATTGGCTTTGGTAACTTTGAAGTGCGCGATCGTGCAGCTCGTAAAGGCCGCAATCCGCAAACTGGAGAAGAAATCGAAATTCCAGCTACAAAAGTACCAGCATTTAAACCAGGTAAGCAGTTAAAAGACGAAGTTAACGCTTAATTTGGAGTACATAGAGGAAACCAGCACTTACATTTGTGGATGCTGGTTTTTTCTTATCAATATATAGAATTTGGGTGATGATGGATGAAACGCTATATTGGTGTGGATTTAGGTGGGACTAAGATAGCTGCGGCGTGTGTTGATGAGAGTGGACATATTACAAATGAGACTCGTATGGAAACCCGTTCCCGAGAAGGGGCTGAAAGTGTGTATGGGCGGATTAAGCAAGTGATTATGCGTGCAGGTGGTGGGGAGCCTATTCATGGGATTGGGGTAGCTGTCCCTGGACTAACAGATCCCCACACTGGAACGATCTTAACCTTGTCTAATATTCCGAGTCTGGATGGATTTCCGCTTGCCGAAAGATTGGCGAAAGAGTTTGGAGTTTCAGTCCAAGCCGACAACGATGCCAATGCGGCTACTTGGGGAGAGTATCATTTTGGATCAGGTAAGGGTGCTGACTCACTCATCTTCGTTACCATCAGTACGGGCATAGGTGGTGGGATCGTTCTAAATGGACAGACGATCCAGGGCAAGCAGGGCTTTGCTGGTGAGCTGGGTCATATGGTTGTTGATCCTGAAGGCTTTGCATGTGGATGCGGGCGAACAGGTTGCCTAGAGGCCGTCGCTTCGGGAACAGCTATCGCTCGCTGGGCTAAAGAGGCGAATCCGCAAGCTCTTTTCTTCCAGTATGCCAATGAGCAAAATCGAGAGGTACGCTCTGAAGATGTATTTCAAGCTTGGGAATCGGGGGATTCCACCGCAGATGAGATTATAGAAAAAGTAATTCGCTATTTAGGAATTGGCTTTGCGAACTACATCCATATCTTCAATCCGGAGCGCATTGTAGTCGGTGGGGGTGTCTCGAAAGCAGGTGCACGATTTTTTAACTTGCTACGCCAACAAGTAGAGAAAGAAACAATGCTTGTTTATAAAGGTACGTTTGAAATTGTTCCGGCTCTATTACTGGAGAGAGGTGCGATCCTAGGAGCGGCTATGCTGAGCGGAAAATAAGGGCTGGGTATATTCAGTCCTTATTCATATAAAAAGCCCCCCAGAGAGTAGCTGAAGGGCTTCTATGCATGATTCAAATTAACGATTATGTGCTAGCAGGTGACTTTTTTACCACAATACGCGAGATTCTACGATTTTCAATCGCTTCTACTTCAAATGTATATCCGAAGGCATCATACGAATCTCCTGTGTTCGGAATGGCTTGTAGTTGAGAGAAAAGCCATCCGCCGATTGTATCATTATCTTCGTCTACTAATGTTAGTTTAAAATGCCTATTTACATCCTCTAATAGCAAGCGCGCATCAATGGATGTATGCGAACCCGTACTACGGAATAGGGGTAACTCTTGGTCAAATTCATCTTGAATCTCGCCAAAAATCTCTTCCATGATGTCCTCTAATGTGATAATCCCTGATGTACCCCCAAATTCATCGACAACGATGGCCATCCCAACGCGGTTTTTTTGTAAGGTAAACATAACATCTTTAATTTCCATTGTCTCTGGGACAAATGAGACGGGCCTAGATAAATCTTTTAACGTGGGTTGTTTCCCTTTAGCTAGTGCTTCAAATACATCTCGTATATGGATAACCCCGATAATCTGGTCTTTGTCTTGTGCACAGATCGGAAATCGAGTATGTGTCGAGTTGACAATAATATCTAAATTTGTAGCGAAATCATCTTCCGAGTAGATACAAGTCATCTGGGTTCGGGAGATCATCACTTCACGAGCAATCCGCTCGGTAAAATCAAATACATTATCAAAAAGTTGCATCTCTGTTTTATCGATATAACCGCTTTTATGGCTCTGCTGAAGAACCAAGCGAATCTCTTCTTCCGTGTGGGCAGAGTGATGATCATTCATCTCGATACCGCATGCGCGTAAGAGCCAGTTGGCGGAACCGTTGAGGACAAAAATAAACGGCCGAAAGATAGAGTAAAACAAGTGTAGCGGCGGAGCGATCCATAGGGTAACTTTTTCAGCTTGACGAATCGCTAATGTCTTCGGTGCCATCTCACCTACTACAATGTGTAAGAAGGTCACGATTAGGAAACCGATCGCCACAGAGATCGTGTGAATGAGCCATTCGGGTGTTTGGAAAAGTACGAGTATGGGCTTCAGAAGCCTAGCAATGGCTGGCTCGGCTACCCAACCAAGCCCAAGTGAAGCGAGGGTAATGCCTAGTTGTGTTGCGGATAAATATGCATCTAGGTTAGCAAGCACCTTTTGTGCAAGTCTACCTCGTCGATGGCCTACTTGAGCAATTCGAGTGCTTCGAACTTTCACAATAGCAAATTCAGCAGCAACGAAGAATCCGTTGAGGAAAACGAGGAATAAAGCGAATAACAAATACAGTGAGTTACTTATGACCCCTTCCAAAAGGTCAACCTCCTAATAAAATAGAATATAGTGTTACAACTTTAATCATAAGTCACTTACATAATGAAAGTAAATAAAAACTATTGTTTTTTAACTACTAGATTCCGTTATACCTAAAAGAAACACCAAATAATGATCGAAATGTACGTGGGTGGGAGGAGAATAAGAAAGATATCTATAAATAGAATGATAGATGTTGTAATATGTTGAAAAATTAGATAATGGAAGAAAGAGTGGTGTTTAAAAGATGAAGTCAAAAAAGGGTAGACTGAGGTTAAAAAGGATTTCTGTTTACCTAAGTATTTGGGTGTTGGTAGTAGCGGTGTTTTTTATCCAAGTTGATCCTGTCCTAGCACAATCGAATCAAATGCGTTATATCACAGATGAGCAAGGGAGAGCCTTAATCCTTCATGGTTTAAATACAGCTAGTAGTTCAAAAGATGCAGTCGATGGCATGCCTTGGGTGAAGCAAAAGGATGTAGAACGAGAAGCGAAAGTGCTAGGTTTTAACTTTGTTCGTTTCTTAATTTTTTGGAGCCATATTGAGCCGAAACCGGGTGTATATAATGAACAATACCTAGATCGTGTTGCCGAGCGAGTGAAATGGTATCAAGATCAAGGTATGTTTGTATTATTAGATATGCACCAGGATTTGTATGGACCAGCCACCTCTGGGAACGGAGCTCCTGCCTGGGCTACTTATACAGATGGATTACCTGTGGAATATCAAACGCCTTGGGCTTTAACTTATCTACAGCCAGGTGTGATTCGTGCTTTTGATCATTTTTGGAATGTTACGAACAAACATCCAGAATTAGAAGATCATTATGTAAAAGCATGGAAGCATGTAGCAAATCGTTTTAAAGATCATCCTGCTGTCATTGGATATGATCTCATGAACGAACCTTATGGCGGAAGAGTGATATGGCCCTTTTTTGAGCCTCTTGAGTTAAAGCCGATGTACGAAAGAGTAATCAATGGGATTCGTCAGATAGATAAGAAGCGGTGGATCTTCTTTGAACCGCAAGCATTTGGTCCCAACCAAGGTCTGACTACAACGCTACCGTCTCTTCAAGATCCTAGAGGAGGAGAATCAAGGTTGGTTTATGCCCCACATCTGTACCCGCTTTCACTAGAAATAGGGGGAGGATATAGTGGGGTTACGAAGGAGTTAGTACGATTTGCCGTGAATAATTGGAAAAACTCTCGTCAGGACGAAATAGCTAAGTTCCGTACTCCTTTCGTGGTGGGAGAGTTTGGTTTAAATATCACAAGCCCAGGTGCGATGGATTATGTGGATGATGTCTTGGCCATGATTGATCAACTGGGTGGAAGCTGGGCTTACTGGTCAAGCGATCCCGGTAGTTGGGGGCCTTATGATGAGGATGGGAACCTAAATGAACTGGCTTCTCACCTGTCTAGACCATATCCTCGTGCGATCGCCGGGGAACCGATCAACTGGCACTACGATATGACAAAACGGGTCTTAAGCGTTAAATGGAAGAAAAAAGAACGGGTCACAGGATCAACAGATGTTTTTATACCACTTGAGGATTATCCCCGAGGCTGGGAGCTTGTTGAGAACGATACGAGTAAACATTCTAGTATAGATTGGGATGAGCACACTCGTATCCTTAAAATTACTCCTGATCCAAAGCAATCCGAGTATATGATTCAAATCAAACCAAAGTAAGACTATCTCAGTATATGAAGAAGGATGTAACACTCAACGTAAAAACTAGACCCTATGTAGAGTCTAGTTTTTACGTTGAGTGTTTTTAAGCGAGGTATGCCTCTCGGATTTGTTCATTTCCGAGTAGCGCATCAGCATGGTCTTGTAGGGCGATGGAGCCTGTTTGAATGACGTAGCCGCGATCGGCGATTTGTAGGGCTTGGTAGGCATTTTGTTCGACTAGGAGGATGGTCATCCCAGTTTGATTTAGTTTTTGGATGATCTCAAAAATTTGTTCGACGACGACAGGAGCAAGGCCCATGGAGGGTTCATCGAGTAGGAGGATTTTAGGGTTCATCATGAGTCCTCGTCCGATAGCAAGCATTTGTTGTTCGCCCCCACTCATCGTTCCGCCTTTTTGAGCGAGCCGTTCTTTTATCTTCGGGAAGTATTGGAAAACTCGTTCCATCCGCTCTGTTATTTTCTTTTTATCTTTTACTTGGAAGGCTCCCATCTCTAAGTTTTCCTTTACCGTGAGCCCGGGAAAGATTCGTCGTCCTTCGGGAACATGAGCGATTCCTAGTTCGGCGATGTTGTGGGGTGGTAGGCTTTGGATTTCATTTCCTTCAAATAAAATAGTTCCGGTTGTTTTGACTTGTCCACAGATTGCTTTAAGGGTAGTTGATTTACCAGCACCATTAGAGCCAATCAGGGTGACAATTTCTCCTTGTAGTACATGGAGGGATATATCGTGTAATGCCTCTATTTGTCCATAAAAGGAACGAATGGATTGTAGTTGAAGTAGACTCATAAGGGTCTCCTTTCTGTTTTTTCTATACTGAAAGTGCACTTTTCCCAAGGTAAGCTTCGATTACGTTAGGGTTGTTTCGGATCTCTTCGGGTAAACCTTGTGCGATGAGTTGACCGTGATCTAGCACATAGATGTGCTCCGAGATTCTCATTACGAGTTTCATATCATGTTCGATGAGGATGATCGTGATTTGTTTATCATCTCTGATTTGTAAAATGAGATCTGTTAATTCATTGGTTTCCTTTGGGTTCATTCCAGCGGCAGGTTCATCAAGAAGCAGGACTTTGGGATGGGTAGCTAATGCTCGAGCAATTTCTAATTTGCGTTGTGCTCCGTAGGGTAGATTTTTTGCTTGATAGTTTACCCAATCGGCTAGTCCGACGTATTCGAGAAGAGAATATGCTTCATAGCGGGCTTGTTCTTCCTCGGCACGAACTTTAGGGGTTGAAAATAGTGTACCAAGGAAGCGGGCTTTTAGGTGGATATGCATGCCGACCATTACGTTTTCGAGGACACTCATCTCTTTAAATAAACGGATGTTTTGAAATGTGCGTGCAATCCCTTTTTCAGCAATGAGGTTAGGCTTGAGGCCCGTGATCGATTTTTGATCGAGATGGATCTCTCCGTCGTCTGGGGAATAGATTCCTGTGATCATATTAAAAAATGTCGTTTTACCTGCTCCGTTGGGTCCAATGACGGCCGTGATCGATCCTTTTTCAAAGTTGATGGATACATCTTTGACAGCAGTGAGACCGCCGAAGCGTTTGGTAATACTAGTGGCTGTTAACATCGACATGATTGATTCCTCCAAGTATTTAGATGGAAGTAGTAGTTTCCTTGGATTTCCCTTTTTTCTGTGTGAGCTTTGCTTTGAGATCGGCGATTTTGTATGTTTTGTTTTTGGCAGGGATGAGACCTTGGGGTCGGAAGATGGCGATCCCGACGAGGACGAGCCCGAATAATAGACGTTGCATCTTAGCTGGAGAGAATACCTCAGGTACGTGCAGGTTTTGGGTGAGAAATAGGGTGATCTCAGTTAAAATTTGCAGATTGAGAATGGAGATGATCGCGGCACCTAAGATGACGCCAGGTACGCTTCCCATTCCGCCTAAGATGACCATCACTAAGATAGTGATAGACTCTAATAGGGTGAAACTGGTAGGATCGACGAATTGATTTTTTGCGGCAAAGAGAACACCCATCATGCCGGAAAAAGAAGCACCGAGAGCAAAGGCCCATAACTTGGTTTTTACGAGGGGAATACCCATCGCTTGGGAAGCAATCTCGTCTTCGCGTATGGCTTTCCACGATCGTCCTAACTTAGAGTCTTCAAAACGTCGAACGGCGTAGATGACGAATCCTAAGACAATCAAAACCAAGAAGTAGATGTGAGAGGCTTGTGTAAACGTGAAGCCAAATAGTTTGGGTTGGGGGATACCGGAAATTCCGAGTGCTCCGTTGGTAATATTGACGGGCTTATCCAAGTTATTAAATACAATGCGGATGATCTCACCAAACCCTAAGGTAACAATGGCCAGATAATCTCCTTTTACCCGCAAAACGGGAACACCTAAGATAATTCCAAATAACGCCGCCACCAGTGCTCCTACGATAATAAAAAGCCAGAACGATTCGCCTCCTAATGGAAAGATGGTGGAGCCTGAAAAGAGTGCTTGTGCTTGTGGTGAGGCGAAAATTCCGTACACATAAGCACCGAGTGCGAAAAAGGCAACAAATCCTAAATCGAGTAAACCCGCAAAGCCAACTACGATATTTAACCCCAGTGCCATAGCAATATAGATTCCAGCCATGACGGCGACTTCCATATAAACTTGCTGGGAAGGCCCTCCAGAAGCGGCAACGGGGATAACGGCAAAGGCGATTAGGGCACCAGCGCCCCATTTAATCCAGTTGGAAAAGGTGGTGTAGTACAAAAGTAAGAAAGAGAAAAGTAAGAGTAAAAAGGATGTGACTGATTTATCCATCAGATAGAGACTGGTACTGGTACACATGACAATGAGAAGAATGAGAACCGACTGAAAAGTACGGCTGTTTAAGAAGAGAGAAGTTAATTTTTTCATGATTTTCACCTACACTTTCTCTTTTACTGCTTGACCAAAGAGGCCTGCAGGTTTAAAAATGAGGACTAGTATGAGAATGATAAATGCAAATACGTCCTTATACTCAGCGCCTAGGGCTCCACCAGTCAGAATTCCTAAGTTAGCGGCCGCAAACACTTCTAATAATCCAATTAAAAGTCCACCAAACATGGCTCCACGGATATTCCCAATTCCTCCTAAAACAGCAGCGGTAAACGCTTTTAATCCTAGGATGAAGCCGATAAAAGGGTTAATGGTAGCATACTGCTGAGCATAGAGAACGCCTGTTGCTCCACCGATCGCCGAGCCAATAAAAAAGGTGAGTGAGATCACTTTATTTACATTGATTCCCATTAGGGCTGCTGTAGCGCGATCTTGAGCGACGGCACGCATGGCGATTCCCCACTTGGTACGGTTTACGAAGATATCAAGTACAATCATGATGAGAACTGCAATTCCGATTACAATCAAGGTGTTTGATTTGACAGCGGATGCATGAACTTCATATCCACCTACCGAAAATGCAGGGATCGCAATTTTGTTTTCAAAGATGGTTTGTCCTGTCACAATGTAGTTCCCTGTTTTGTACTCTGCGATGAATCGGACGATATCTTGAAGGATAAAGGAGATTCCGACAGCTGAGATCAAAGGAATGAGTTTGGGAGCTGTTCGAAGGGGTCGATAAGCGACGCGTTCAATCCCGACACCGATTACACCGGTTAAGAAAGAAGCAAAAATGAGAACAAGTATTAAGGTTACCCAGTTCAGAGCAAGACCAATGTCTACAAAGCCAAATAAGAGGGCAGTTCCGATGAAGGCTCCCGCCATAAAAATCTCACCGTGTGCAAAGTTGATGAGTTCCAAGATTCCATATACCATGGTATATCCAAGAGCAACAACTGCATAAATGGCACCGAGGGTCAGACCGTCCAAGAGTACCTGAGGTAGTGTGGAGAGGATCTCTTGCATAAGGGTCAATTCCTTTCTAGAACGTATAGTTTTATAAGTTTTTTTGTAAAAAAGAGATGAAGGTGTGATCCTTCACCTCATCGAAAAAAGGACTACTGTTTCTCTATAGCTCCAACCTGTTTTCCTGGATATTTGTCTTCAAATTGGAAGACGAATACTTTTGCGTATTTGTTATCGCCTTTCGCATCAAAGCCTACTTTGGTTGCGATTCCTTGATAGTCTTGGACTGCGCGGATCGCATCTCTAACCTGCTCACGAGTTGGTTTTTTGTTTCCATTTTTCGTGATGCAGTCTTCGAGGCCCTTGAGGATCACGCCCATACTGTCATATCCATAGTAGGAGAAAGATTGAACCGATTTCTTGTCACCAAATTTTGCTTGGTATTTTTTTACGAAATTTTGTCCCTCTGGGGTATTGGAGATGTCAGCTGCTACCGAGGTGTAAAAGGTATTTTTTACCCCTTTGCCAGCAATTTTGACCATATCAGAACTATCGAAACCGTCCCCACCCATGACGGGGATATTAAGCCCTTTTTCACGGGCTTGTTTAACAAGTAATCCGCCTTCTCCATAAAGTCCACCGAAGTAGATGAGATCTGGTTTTTTAGCTACTACTTGGTTCAAAACACCGCTAAAGTCCTGCTCGCCTAATGTAATTCCTTCATAAGCGACGATTTTTGCCTGTTTCTGCTCGGCTACTTTTTTGAAGTTTTCAGCAAGGCCTTGTCCATAGGCTGATTTATCTTGAATAATGAAAATATTTTTTGCTTTGAGATTGTCTGTTGCAAATCCAAAAGCGGCAGGCCCTTGGAAATCATCACGTGCCACGATTCTGTTTACTGACTTTTTCCCTTGTTCAGTTAATTCAACAGCTGTGTTAGCTGGTGAAACCATCGCAATGGAATTGTTTTCATAAGTGGATGAGGCAGGGATGGCCACGCCTGAGTTTAAGTGTCCTACAATCCCGAGGATATTTTGGTCAGCTGCTAACTTTTGTGCGTTGGATACACCTACTTTTGGATCTCCTTGATCATCAAAAGGAACAAGCTGCAGAGTAAAGCCCAGTTTCTTGAACTTTTCCTGGTTTTCTTCCAGTGCTAGCTGAGCTCCCAATTTAATCGCTTCCCCTAAGGTGGAGCTACTTCCGGAAAGCGGGCTTTGTGTTGCGATTTTGATGGTGTTATTACCTCCAGCGTCGGTATTACAGCCGACAGCAGTGGTGGTAACAAGTCCAAACACAGTGAGAATAGTAAGAAAATTACGTTTCAAAAGGTAAGCCTCCTCTTTAATGTTGTAACTATAGCTATATCATACACGCAAAAGGTTGGGAATTCACCACCAATTTTTATTAGGTGAAAAAATAAATTAATTTAAAAAATTATAATTAATAAATATCGCTTTTTATAAATACAAATGGAGAACCACCAGTTTAGAATGAGATGATTCTCAACTAGTTAGTTCTCCATTTGTTTTCTGGTATCCATTTTAGATCGCAACCTAGGACTGGAACTGTCCATAAGATCACTCCTATGCGTTTTTAAAAATAATTAGTGGGAGTTAGATATGCAAAATGATCTGAGCCATTGTGAAGTAGATGATAAGTCCTGTTCCATCTACTAGTGTCGTGATGAGTGGACCTGATACGACGGCGGGATCGATTTTGAGACGATGAAGCATGAGTGGTAAAAATGAGGATACCAGTGATGACCAAAGTACGATACATAAGGCAGAGACTGCAACGACATAGGTCACATTGATATCTACGCCCATCATCCATGATCGGGCTAATGCGATGATTCCAAGAGAGACTCCTATGAGGGATCCTGTGATTAACTCTTTCCGAATCACGCGAAACACATCTGAAAAGTGGACTTCTCCTACTCCGAGCGCTCGGACGAGAGTCGTGACGATCTGTGAGCCTGTGTTCCCACCTGTCCCTGTGAGGAGCGGGATAAAGAAGGAGAGAGCTACGACTTGATTTAGAGCGGATTGGTAGGATTCGATCACAGTTGATGTGTAGGCTCCTCCTGCAAATAAAATGAGTAGCCATATAATCCGTTTGCTATAGAGATTCCAGACAGTTGCTTTGAAATAAGGCTCTTCTAGTGGCTGACTACCTCCGAGTTTTTGGAAGTCTTCTGTCGCTTCTTCTTCTAATACATCTACTACATCATCGTGTGTGATAATGCCAACGAGACGTTTTTGGGTATCCACGACGGGTAGTGCATATAAATCATAGCGGGATAAGATTTTCGCTACTTCTTCTTGCTCCATCTCAGCGGGTGCAGAAATGAGCTCAGCTGTTGCGATGGCTCCGATGGTAGTGTCTCGGCTAGCTAAAATGATTTCTTTTAAGGAGGCGACTCCTACTAATTCACCCCGAACATTGGTCACATAGATATAAGAAACGATTTCCGCTTCATGTCCTACCTTTCGAATATGCTCTAGGGTGCGATCACAGCTCCAGTATGCCCTAGCGGAGATATAGTCAACGGTCATGAGACTTCCGGCTGTATATTCTGGGTAAGACATCAGTTTATTAATTTGTAGACGGTATTCTTCTGATAACAGGCGTAAGAGGCGTTCCGCTTGGTACGGATGGATTGCAAGCAATGTATCTACGACTGCATCACTAGACATTTGTTTCAATAATAAGGAAGAAATGGAGTTGTCGAGATGCTGAAGAATGTTGTACTGCACCTCGGGTTCTAGGTATTCGATTGATTCTGCGGCCATCGGTATAGGTAGGCTTGGAATCAGTTTCAGTTGCTCTGGCCCCTCTAGATGACTGATAACTTGCGAGATATCGTATGGCTGTAGTGGTTGGATTATCTCTAATAACTCAGTTGAATTCGGGCTAGTGTCAAGTACGGTTTGAATTCGATTTTGTATGAAGTTGTAGTCCATATAGTTCCCCTCCTCACAAAAGGCATAGAATAAAAAAAACTCTCAATCCATTTGATGAGGGTTTTTAAGAGAGATGGGTCCTAAAAATGCTGTGAAAATAGCAATAGCAAATAGAACGAATCCCTAGTTGTCCCCCTCATTTGAGCTTTGGCACTATACGGCATAGGTCTTCATGACCAGCTACATTAAGAAAGACCTTCTCTCCGATCTTTCCTGTTGACCCATTGGCGTCTCTCGACATTGCTGGGCAGTAGCGTCTCTCCGTATAGGAGCCTCACCTAATAGAGACAAAATATAAAATTGTCTATACGACACGGAAATTATACTCCTCGTCTATTTCGATGTCAATGTTAACTTTTTGGTAAGAAAGAGATTAGCACTGTATGTCAAGACTGTTCTATTTTTGTTATAATATTTAGAAAGATAGTGATGTGTGTTGATAGGATCGATGGACCTGATATGAGCGGTATAAAACCTACATGGAAAGGGATCGATTGCTGATGACTCATGAAAAAAAAGCTCTTGAAAAGGCAATTGCGGAGATAACGGAAATCGCAGAAGGATTTGGACTTGATTTCTTTCCGATGAGATATGAGATTTGTCCGGCTGACATTCTATATACATTTGGGGCGTATGGGATGCCGACCCGTTTTTCTCACTGGAGCTTCGGCAAGATGTATCACAAGATGAAGATGCAGTATGACTTTAATCTAAGTAAGATCTATGAATTGGTGATTAATACAAATCCATGCTATGCCTTCTTATTAAAAGGAAACAGCTTGCTTCAAAATAAACTGATTGTAGCGCATGTCCTCGCGCATAGTGACTTTTTCAAGAATAACGCTCGCTTTGGTAATACATCGAGAGATATGATGGAGCGGATGTCTGCTAGCTCCGATCGAATTCGTGAGTATGAGTTGCGGTATGGCAAAGAGGAAGTGGAGACTTTTATCGATCATGTCTTAGCGATTCAAGAGCATATTGACCCCGCGTTATGGAAATCGGAACGAAAGCCATCCCCTTCTAAAGCAAATCCACCTACTAGTAAGACGACTCCTTATGATGATTTATGGAATTTAGACTCTCCTAAGTTACCAGCAAAACCTTCCACCAATGAACCATTGAAAAAGACATTTCCTGAGCATCCACAAAAAGATCTTCTATTATTCCTTATGAGTCATAGTCCGGGCCTGACGGAGTGGCAGCAGGATATCTTAACCATCATGCGGGAAGAGATGCTGTACTTCTGGCCACAGATTGAAACCAAAGTGATGAACGAAGGATGGGCTTCCTACTGGCATATCCGGATTATGAGAGAGTTAGATCTGAATGAGGCAGAGACGATCGAATTTGCGAAGCTAAATGCCTCCGTGATTCAGCCTTCTTCGACTTCGCTGAATCCGTACTATTTGGGACTGAAGATGTTTGAGGATATTGAACAGAGATGGGATTATCCGACGAGAGAAGAGCAAGATTTATATAGAAGAGTTCCAGGGAGTGGACGTAAGAAAATCTTTGAAGTGAGAGAATTTGATTCAGATCTTTCTTTTATCCGGAACTATCTAACGAAGAAATTAGTGGAGGACTTGGACTTATATGTATACGAGAAGAAAGGGAACGAATGGATTGTTACGGATACTGCGTGGGAAAACGTGCGTGAACAGCTAGTTGCAAGCCGGATTAATGGAGGGAGTCCTGTTATTTTAGTGAAAGATGGGGATTATCAGAGTAGTGGGGAGTTATTACTCGCTCATCGATTTGAGGGAGTAGAATTAGATGTAAAGTATCTAGAAAAAACATTACCTCATGTCTATGCGATTTGGGGTAAGGCGGTTCATATGGAGACGATTGTAGAGAAGCGGAATGTGATTTTTAGTTTTAATGGGAAAAAAGTGATTCGGCGATATGTGTGATAAAAAGACAGGGCCATGCAGGATATACTCTACATGGCCCTGTCTCTTTGATGAGAAAAAGACCGAAGTAGTTTCGATCATTACGAAACTGCTTTGGTCTTTAAAATGGTAGATCTAATCCCACTTCGACTTGGTTGAACGATCTTTTTTATTAGAAGAAGTGATTTCTGCTGTCATGATTTCATCAGAGGAGCCTGCTTCCTGCGAGGTATCTCCTTTATTAGAAGAAGTGATTTCTGCTGTCATGATTTCATCAGAGGAGTCTGTTTCCTGCGAGGTATCTCCTTTATTAGAAGAAGTGATTTCTGCTGTCATGATTTCATCAGAGGGGTCTGCTTCCTGCGAGATATCTTTTTTATTAGAAGGGGCAATCTTTTCTGTAGTAACTTTATCAGAGGGATCTACTTTTTGAGATTTAGGAGATTTTTTTGTGTTGGTAGAATTTTTCCCTGATTTAGGTTTATTTTCTTGGATATGGGATGTGGAGGATATTTCCACTACTTCTCTTAATAAATCCTCAGTAGCATCATGAGTAGATGCGTGGGTGGGAACAGTAGCGATCCATGAAATATAACCGGAGATAGATGTGGACGATTTGGTTCCTACGTGTTGCACCCTGAGTGTGAATGTGTGTGAACTTTTTTGATCCAAACTTGCAAAACAAGATGGCTGATCAGTCATGGCTACCACAATGTAATCATCTGCTACCGAAAATGGAATGTGAATTTGGATGCTCTTTTGGTTTTTATCTAGTGTGAACGGACAGATTCCTGAGAAAACAGAAGGCTCGATTTGTTCTTTTAATTGTGGAGAGAGATGGCTATATTGAATGGCTCCGGGTTGAACGTGATTTTCATTGATGGAGAAGTCTTTGAGATGTAAGGATTGAATGGCATGAGGTGCGATTTTTTCGGTTATAATCGAGTAGTTTGTGATATGTGAGGATTGAATGGAGTCTGGTTGGACGTGTCTAGATGAGATGCTTCTATTAGAAAGGGAATCCTCTGTGATCGATTCTTCAGCTAGATGCGAAGATTGGATGGAGTGTTGGGCGATATGGCTTTCGGTAATCGCTCCGTGTTGAATATGATAGGTGCCGATGGAATCAGGAGCAATCAGCTCTTCGGTAATGGACTCTTTTTTCATATGTTTAGTGTCGATGGAGTCAGGAGCAATCAGTTTATCTGTGATGGTCTCTTCTTGCATGTGTTCTGTGTGAATGGCATAAGGAGCGATTAGCTTATCTGTAATAGCCTCTTCTTGAATATGACGAGTGCTGATGGAATCAGGAGCGATCAGCTTTTCTGTGATAGCTTCGTCTTTCATATGATTTGTGCGAATCGATTCTGGAGCGATCAGTTCTTCGGAGATGGATTCCATCTGAATGTGATGGGTGTAGATAGAATTAGGAGCAATGAGCTCTTCCGTAATGGCTCCTTTTTGTATGTGACTTGTGCCCACGGTTTTAGGAGCGATTAGCTCTTCCGTAATAGCCTCTTTTTTCATATGACTTGTGCCAACAGAGTCGGGAGCGATTAGTTTATCTGTGATGGCTTCATCTTGAATATGATACGTGTGGATCGAATCGGGAGCAATGAGTTCTTCGGAGATGGTTTTCTCTTGTATGTGATCTGTGCCAATGGACTTAGGGGCGATGATCTTTTCTGTAATCGAGTTTTCTTGCATATGTTTGATGCCAATGGTGTGAGGAGCGATATGATCTTCACGGATGGCCGCGTGATCGATATGTTCTGCTTGAATAGCTTTATGTGCGATTGATTTTGCGTTAACCGCTGATTCATGAATATGTGAGGATTGAATGGAGGAAGGAATGATATGTTCTCCGCGAATTGATTTGTCAACGATTTTCTCCCCATTAATCGCCTTATCGGCAATTTTTTCTGTTGTGACGGATAAATTGATTAGCTTAGAAGTGGATATGGACTCAGGAGATAATTTTGAGGCTGTAATGGAAAGGTCAATTAATTTGGCTCCAGAGATGGATTGATTGCGGATGTGTTGTTCCATGATGGATTGTGGCTGGATATGATTTTTTCCAATAATCTCCGATGTAAGGTGCTCTTCGTGGATGATGTTCGGAGAGAGATGGTAATGTTGAATACATTTGTCTTGAATCATGCCTTCATCAATCGATTCTGGAGCGATCAAATCATGGGTAATGGCCTGATTTGCAATATGTGGAGTGTGGATAGCTTGATAGGAGAGATGGCGTGTTTGAATGCTGTGATCCACGAGATGTTCTGGTTGAATGGATAGATCCGCGATTTTTTCTGCTGTGACCGCTTGATTGTGTAGATGTTGTTCATGGATGAGTTGATGGGTTAAGTGATTTGTAGATATGGAATGATCCGATATTTTATTTCCCGTGATGGCACCTTCTTGGATATGGGAATTGTGGACGGCATTGGATTGGATCTTTTCAGCGGATACGGAGGAATGGGCAAGCTTGGCATGATTGACCGCTTGATTGGTTAGATGAACGGTTGAGATAGAGCCATTTTTAATTTGTTCTGACGAGATGGCTTGCTCCGAAATATGCTCTCCCTCAATATGTCCAGGTGCGATATGTTGTGCGAGAATGGCATACTCTTGAATTTTGGACGAGTCAATAGAGCGATCTGCTAATAAGTTTGACTGAATGGAACGTGGTTGCACATGTTTGGTGGTAATGGTTTCTTTTTTAATATGGTCTCCTGTGATCATTTCTTCTGCTAAATGCTCTTGGCGAATGGATTTAGGAGCAATTTTAGACGATGTAATAGCCTCAGAGGCAATTTTAAATTCATCGATTAACTCATTGATGAGATGTTCTCTGTGGATGGCACCTCTTCTGATTTTGGATGCGTTTACAGCTTGGTTGGCGATTTTTTCTGTTGTGATAATCCCATCGGTTAGATCGTTTGTGTATAAGTAAGGTTCTTTAGAGCTATGGATTTGAATTTGATCTTTTATAGATAATCTGGTGGTTCCTGGAGGAGATGGAATGATCTTAGGCTTGCGGGTATGAATTGGTTTAGGTAATTCTTCTGATTTGCAGGTATGAATTGGTTTAGGTAAATCTTCTGATTTAGATTGACCAGTAGGGAGAGAGAGTTCTTGTGAAAGGTCATAGTCACTTAGGTCTGGTTTTTCTTCGGAGGAAGGTTCATTATTTGTATGTTTTTTTTCTTTTAGCGGCCGCCAATTAGAAGATTTTTTATTCGATAAATCTAGGGTAACTAATCTTTGCTCTTCTGATGGTGGTGGGTAGTGGGGTTCAATGATAGGCTCGTTTCCGTCAAAGGCAATATTTGGGAATAGAGTACGCTTGACAGAACCCGATTTACGCTTACGATTTTTCATTAGGCAAGGCTCCTTTCCATCCATAAAAACACTTATGTTTCTAGGTATATTCACTTGTGCCCAGATTCGTCACAAATGTATCAAAAAGAACTAAAAAAAGAGGTTTATTTTTGTGAGAAAGAAGTTTTTTTGTGTACATATTAAGTCATTTTACTTATTGTGGTAAATTTTACATCTTAATCAAGATTTGATTTATGTTACGATGGTATCACTTCGGAGGGGACAACCTTACCGAAGAATAAAATTTTATATCCTGAGGAGGATTTGATGCTTAACGTAAAAGCTTTCAAGAAAGTTGCCGTTACTGCTACTGCTGTTTCTGCTTTAGGTTTAGCTACACTGTTCCCAACCCACACAACGAGTGCTCTCGCGAGTACAAGCTCGGATGCCAAAAAAGGTACATCCGTAACGAGTGGACAATCTACAGTGACTCTCGCTGACAAGATTATTGCTACCGGGGAAAAATACCTGGGGACTCCTTACAAATATGGAGCACCATCTGGCCAGACGAAAGTATTTGATTGTTCAACGTTTACACAGTACGTGTTTGGACAATACGGGATTAAGCTTCCAAGAACTTCTGCAAGTCAATACGCATCAGTCGGAACGCCTGTTTCGAAGTCAAACTTGCAAGTAGGAGATCTTCTATTCTTCTCATCGAGTAAGTCTGGAAAGGGTAGAGTAGGTCACGTTGGAATTTATGCAGGTAACAATAAAATTCTTCACACATACGGTCAGGGCGGAGTTCGTTATGATAGTCTAAGCACCAAATGGTTGGCAGCCTCATATATCGGTGCAAAACGTGTACTTAAGAGTAACCCTACAACGAACGAAACGAAACCATCAACGGATACAAATAAGCCATCAAATGGCGGTAATACAGGTTCTACAAATAACGAATCTTCACAAGGATCTCAACTTGCAGATAAAATTATTGCAACAGGTAATAAGTACTTAGGGACACCTTATCAATTTGGAGCAAAATCTGGTCAAACTAGAACCTTTGACTGCTCTTCGTTCCAACAATACATCTTTGGTCAAAATGGGATTAAGCTTCTGCGTAGTTCTCGTCAACAAGCTACCCAAGGAACTTCTGTATCCAAAGACCAACTTCGTAAAGGCGACTTGATCTTCTTTAAGACAAAGTCTTCAAATGGTCAAATTGCACACGTAGCAATGTATGCTGGAGATGGTAAGATTCTTCATACTTATGGTCCAGGTGGAGTGCGTTATGACAAACTAAGCAACTGGATGAGCACATACCTATTTGCGAAGAGAATGATTAAGTAATAGTGAGTTAATGTTATAAAAAGGTTGGCATAGTAAAACCATTTATCCGACTGATCCGATTGGATTTAGGATAAATGGTTTTCTTTTTGTTTAACCGACTGGTTCTGATTGTACGATTTCTTCTTTTACAAAGTTTCCCCCGCCTAGCCATAAAGTGGGCTTTCCTGTAGGACCTTTAACGAGATGAAATGCTTTTAATCCACATGAAAAGCAAAGTTTTAAACTCGGAATATTGTCACATGCTACTCTCGTATAAACCTTGCCCAATTGTTGTAATGCTTGGTTGAGCATGGTTTCTGCAACTCCATGTTTTCGGAACTCTGGATGTACGACAACCATCGCTTCTTTTCGTCCATAATCTCCGATAATCATCGTGCCTACTATCTTGTTTTCTTTCCATGTAACTGTCACCCAGTTCCCATCTTCTACTTCGTTAAGTGATAATTGCCGAAACCACCTAATTCCCTTTGCCGTGATCCGGCCATCGCTATATTTTTTTAAAAAAGTGATGAGAGGACCTTTAGCGCGCTCTACTTCTTCGGATGAAAGCGTTCTTATTCTCATACTTTTATCTCCTGATTCTTTTTTGCTTTCTCACTTAGATAGAGACTATATTGAATCAATCTACGCAGAGATTTCTCGCGAATATTGGGCTCATCAAACTTCATAGGTTTCGCATTCGCTTCGAAAAACCACGGACGACCACTTTTTTCGAGTCCGATATCCATTGACATCTCACCTAATGGATATCCTTGTTTCTTTTCAATGGTTTTGGCAATCGTGATACCGATTCTTTCTAGTTTATCACGAAGTTTTTTTGCTTCTTGATCGCCAAATATGGATGTGAACACTTTTACGGCACTTTCAATTCGGCCGCCCATCGGAACATGTGTAGTGATCGCTTTCGCTCCTGCTACCCGAACTCCAATTCCCGTAAGTCCCCATTCTCCAGTCATGTTTTTTTGGAATAGCATCCGAACATCAAATGGACAATTTCCATATTGAGCCAGAGGGATATACTGTTGGGCGATGTAAGCACGACGCTGTGTATATGGAGAAATCATACGCCATACGTCCGATATAGTAGCTAGATTGTAACGTTTTTTCTCTCGTAGAGTTTGGATGATACATTCATATCCAGCTGGTTTATTTGTAATTTTCATCATTCCGATGCCAGCTTTGCCTTCAATGGGTTTTAGCATGATGGAATGGTGAGAGGTTAGGAGTGTTTGTAAGACAGATTCTTGATCCATTCGCATCGTAATGGGAAGGAATTTGGCACAGTTTTCATCTGAGGAGAGCTGTTTGTGTAGAGTCCATTTATCGAAGTAGTGAGGATTAAAAATAGGAGTGGATGAATGTTTAATCTTCTGTAAAACAGCTTGAACACTCATTTGTTTTTCTGCTTTTCGGCTTGGAATGCGGTTGTAGATCACATTTGGTCGTGGGAGTAGAGACGGGATCCACTTGATTCGCTTTGATTTACTATCGAGTAGATACCCTTTTACAACATCTCCTGATTGTGAGAGGTATTTGGGGGTGGTTACATAGACAGTGACCCCCATTTTTTTTCCCATTTTAATAATATCGCGGAAGTTATAGTGATTCCCAGAGAATGGATATCGATTATCGGAACTGAGGATTGCAATAAACGGTCCTGTTACTATTTTTCCGTCTTCTTTTTTACGTAATCGAGTCGGAACAACCTGATGTAAGTTATGAGGTGGATTAAGGTTGATCGGAAGATCTACTTCTGATTCTCCATCCAATGAGATCGGCAGCGTTTTTCGCTCTTGCAGGGAGTTATGAAATGATGGGTGAGGGAAAAATGTATGAGGCTTTCCGTTGGCGAGGGAAAGCCAGCCAGTAGGTAAATGATCCATCTATGAATCCACTCCTTAAATAAATTCCGCTAGCTTCAGACTATACTCTGTAATACACCGTGCTGATTTTCGACCAGCATCTTTGAGGCTTGGATGGAGGAAAATGTGTCTACCTGGTTTAGAATTCGATTCAAACATCCATATTTTCCGATTCTGATCAATTCCCATATCCAATCCTAATTCTCCAAGGGGCTCTTGAAGTTGTTTTTCGAGTGATTCGGCAATCGTGATCGAAGCTTTTTCTAATTGATTTTTGATTCGTTGTGAGTCATCACCAAAGGTGACACGGAAGAGATCTTCAGTAGGGATAACAGAGCCACCTGTGCGCATATGAGTGGTAACACTACCGCTACCTGCCGCTTTTGACCCTACGGCCACCACTTTCCACTTCCCTGTGTAGTCTTTATGCAAATGGACTCTAAAATCGACTGGATTATCTTTTACTTTAATCAAATGGATCCCTTGCTGAGCGAGATATCCTTGAAAGCGTCCTCCGCCTCTTCCGAAGAAATGAGTAATTAATTTGGAGAGGGAAGGGAAACGGTGGACGAAGCTTTTTTTTCCTTGATTAAACCGGCAGTTATACCCTTTTTGTGGATGGCGTGTCACCTTAAAGATTCCTAAGCCTAAACTCCCTCTAGCGGGTTTTAGATATACCATAGAGTATTGGTCCATCATCCGTTGTAGAGTGGATAATGAGGGAGCTAAGACTGTTTCGGGAATGTATGGATTAGCTTTAGGATGAGAACTCAGATGTTGGTGAATGGTCCATTTGTTGAAGAAACCTTGGTTAAAAATGGGGATTTGAGCCGCCTTTCGTAGCCGATTCACAGTTGACCCTATGGAATACAAGGTCTCTGCTTTTCGATTTGGAGACCGTTCATGTATGACATCTGGGAAAGGAAATGTCTTCTTGCTCCAGCTACTATTTTGGTAATGCCATCCCTGTATCACTTTTCGTTGCCAATCAATCATGTTAGGAGTAAATACATACATACAGGGATATAAGGCAGAGCCAGCTGAAGTAAAGTAGCTAAAGAGTCTAGATCGTGTTCCAAAAGGTTTACTATCATTACCGGTAAATCCAGTGGTGAGAATCCCGATTACGGGACCAATTCGGAGACGACGATCTTGAAATGTGACTAGAAGTTTCCCGCTAAAAGGTAGAGAGAGGCTTTGGGCAAGAGAGCGGGAAACATTGATTTTACCATCTGGAGATTTATTGGGAATGACTCGTGTTTCAACACTTTTCTTCCCAAACCCTACTTTTATGGTTTGACCTTTCGAGATTCGAAATTGTTCCATTAAGCTACGAGAAAGGGCGATGAGAGGTGATTGTAAATGAGAGGTAATTGATACTTGGCAAATGATCGGATTCATAAAAACCCTCCTACTAGTTCATTAAAAGAGATTGCGCATACTGCATAGGTAACTGAATAGAACGTTTTCGTGTTTCATGTTCACCTGTGCGCAGAAATATCATGCGTCCAGGTTTGGAATTGATCTCTAGAATCCATACTCTCCCATTACGATCGATTCCAACATCAAGGCCAAGCTCAAGGAGAGTACCATGATTTTCTTCAATAAAGCCTGGGACCATCGATGCTAGTTTTTTGATATCCTCGTTGATTTTCTCGACTTGTTCGGGTGTGAAATGCTGTTTAATAAAAGGTAAAAGTCGATGAGCATTACCACCGCCATGTAGATTGGAAGTGATGCTATTTGGCTTTCCGGCTCGTATGGCCATACCAGTGGTTTCCCATTCCTGCTCTTTATTCTTCTGGATGAGGATGCGTAAGTCGAATGGCTGACCGTCTGGAGTGGAAAGGCTGAGATATGGTTGAATGACAAAACGGGTTGTGCCGATGTGTTGTTGAATCCAGTTTCGCAATTGCGTTTTGGTTTCCAGGATCGTCTGGAAGGCATGATTCTTTCGATCACGACCTTTTATATAAAATCCCTTTCTTTTTAAGAGTTGGAAGATCGCCACAACCCCGACTCCATGACTTCCGCCATTTGGTTTGATCACGATATGGGTATAGCGATCTATGAAATCAAATACTTGGGCTGTAGATTGATAAGGTACTGTTTCAGGAAGGTAGGGTGTGATTTCCTTATGAGCTCGAAGGATGGAATAGGTTTGGATTTTGCCGCTAAGCGGACGTCCTAAAATTTTGATAGATGGATCTTGATTTAGGAGAGAGAGAAAAGGTCGATAGCTAAGATAGTGGTTGCTTGAGTTGTAAAAACAGCGATCATAGATTAGATTCGGTATGGGTTTGGTTACTAATTCCCAAGAATCTCTTTCTGCGGCCGGGATATAACCTGTGGCAACTCGCCGCTGCCAATTCATCTTCTTCGGATTAAATACGAAGATATTAATTCCCAATGGCTTCCCAGCTTCAGCTAGGAGACGAAAATATCCACATTCGCCAAATGGGCGCTTTCTCTCATTTTTTCCTCCACATATTAATATGCCTAGTACATGATGGTTAGCAATTGATTTGCGTAGAATAGCATCTCTCATCTCGGTTTCCTCCTTTTTGATATAGATTGTAAATAGCCTTGGTGTGGAGGATGTGAGTGTCTGTTACGTTTGTGTTCGCTAGTAAGGTGAATAGTGTATTCCATAAGGCGGACCACAGAAGGCCGAGCAGATAATGTTGGATTGTGAACTGTGTCATCGGTTTTCGAGGGCTTAGAGTTTATCTCGATTAACCAAAGACGTCCAGTTTGATCTAATGCAAGATCAATTCCTAGTTCGGCAAAGTGTCCGTCTACTTGATTTTCAAATGATGTAGCAATTGATTTTGCGACACTTCGAATATCTGCACTTGTTAATTTGTTACGTAAATCTCCTAATTCAGATAAAATATCCTTTACCCGGCGTAGAGTCCCACCTTTCGCTACGTTGGAGACGATTTGCTGATCACCCGCTACTCTGGCTATGGATGAGGTAACAGCCCATTCGCCGGTTTTATTTTTTTGTACGAGGATACGGAAGTCAAGCGCGCGATTTTGAAAGCGTACCAGTTGCAGGCCTTGTTGGATGAGATAGGCGCGCTTTTTAACCTTATTTCTTAGGATATGGTTTAGTTCGGTAAATGTTTGTGCTGTATGACTGGTAGTTGTACCATTTTGTACAGACGATTGAGCAATCCACTTATCGTCTTTTCGAGTGACGCGAATAATTCCATCACCCAGACTTCCGTTAGTTGGTTTTAGATAAAGGATGGGATATTTTTTCGTCATACTCTTTAGTGTTTCTGTGTTTAGATAATAGGTTTCAGGGAGCATTTCGGCGGCACTTTCATCTTGAATCAGTAGTTGATGGACTTGCATCTTATTTAGAAACCGATCGTTGAAAAAGGGAATAGAACAAGAGTTTTTTAGATGTTCCACCATTTTTTGTACGGATGCTGTTCTTTCGATACGCCTTGAGGTGATTCGATTATAGATTACATCGGGTAAGGGAAGTGAAACGCGTTTCCATTTGCTCTGGTCTTTCACATAGCCCTCGATACTCCGACTCTCTAGATGGATTAAATCAGGAGAAATGACTGCAATTCGTAACCCATGGTTGTCGCCTGCTTGCACACATTCGTCGAGAAATTTGGTAATCTCTCCAAACGGGGAATCTGTCCCTTCCTTTGGATGGGAGTTAATTAAGATACCAAGGAGAGGGCCAATCTTTAATCGTCGTGTTATGTTATCAAAATAGGCGGAAATGGTGGTTTCATTTTCAATTCGTAAATGTGTCGCAAGTCTGGAGCTGATTCGTAGGACAGGGTTGTTGCTTTGCCGAATCGATGCGTATCCCGTTTCTGATGCTGAGCCGAATGAAATCCGAAAGGGTGAACCTTGGATTCCTAATTTTTCGGCAAGCGTCTGACTCAGTACCATGTTTATATGAGCGGGAAAGTGGCGTTCATGTAGAACTTGGATTTGGATTTTTGCTTGCCTCATGACAATCCCCTTCCGCCAGAAAAATCACTACTGCAATCTATGTGGGCAAGTATAAGAGGGTGCGGAAAAAGGGCTTGACTAACCCCATGAGTAGGTGCTTTTTCTTAAAGAGATCATTTATAATACTTCTATCTACAGCTTTCAGGTGATAAAATAACTATGGAAGTTTTTTGAAAATGAAAGGAAGATGAAGATGAGCAATCCATACGATTTGGCACATGAACTGGTTCGTTCGCTAAAGGAATCAGAGGTATTTCTAGAGATGAAAAAGCTAAAAGGCGAAATTGAGGCGAATGAAAGCTATAAAGAGATGTTGGAGGGCTATCACCGATTACATATCGACTTGCAGAGGGTTCGTATGCAAGGAATGGAGGTAACGGACGAATTGAAAGAGAGGGCAGAGAAAACCACTACAGCTATCCAAGAAATTCCTGTTCTTATGCAATATTTAAAAGAGGAAGAACGGTTTAGCATCTTGCTGAGTGATATCCAGAAGATTATGGCGGAGCCAGTCCAAGAGATCATGAATTTTTCTTAGGGTAGTCCACAAGGGGGAGTGAGAGCATTGAAAATCACATTTCACGGACATGCGGCGGTTGAAATCGTCCACCAAGGACTCCACTTTTGGATTGATCCGTTTCTTACTGGGAATCCGGCCGCTACGGTGCAGGCTGAGGATCAAAAAGCGGACGTGATTTTACTCACACACGGCCATAATGACCATGTAGGAGATACAATCGCATTAGCACAGAAATATAATGCTTTGGTAATTGCCCCCTATGAACTAGCTCTCTATCTAGAGGGAAAAGGCGTTGCCCAGACTCATGGAATGGGGATTGGGGGGGCATATGATTTTCCGTTTGGAAGAGTTATGTATACAAATGCCATCCACGGGAGTAGTTTTGTAGATCCAGAGACAAATCAAATGATCTATATGGGCCAGCCGGGTGGTATTCTACTTACGTTAGGTGATCGGACCATCTATCATGCTGGAGATACTTCCTTATTCTCGGATATGAAACTGATTGGGATAGGACAAAAAATAGATCTCGCTCTCCTCCCAATCGGGGGGAATTTTACCATGGGTCCAGAAGAAGCTCTGCTTGCAGCTGAGTGGATCAGGGCGGATCAATATATTCCGATTCATTATAATACGTTTCCGCCGATCAAGCAGGATGGGAAAAAGTTTGTGAGAGACTTACAGGAAAAAGGCTTATCAGGAGTTGTCTTAGAGCCTCAAGAATCGATGAATTTGTAAGATCAAAACAGTTAGAACCTTTCTTCTAGAGCAGGGTTTAACTGTTTTTTGTGCTCCTAACATCGCTGCGATCATCATTTTGTTCAAAGGCAAGATGTATTGGAACGAAGAAATCTTGGCGAATCTTTTTATTTTATTTTCATAGACTAATGAAGATCGATATTATCGCTATTGGAGGGGACAATATGGGGCGATTAAGAGAGTACTTTGATTCAAATGACAAACGTTTAATTGATAAGTGGGTTCATTATTTCGATATATATGAGAACCATTTTGGGCGCTTTGTTAATCAGAAGGTAAATGTTTTAGAGATTGGTGTGTTTCATGGTGGTTCACTTCAAATGTGGAAAGATTATTTCGGCCCACAAGCAACCATATATGGATTAGATATTAATCCTAAATGTAAATGTATTGAAGAAGAGCAAATCAAAATCATTATTGGTGATCAAGGTGATAGGGAATTTTGGAAACGAACCATTCCTGGACTTCCTCAATTCGATATTATAATCGATGACGGTGGTCATTATGTGCACCAACAGAAGGTAACGTTTGAGGAATTGTTTCCTATCCTTGCAGAGAACGGTGTGTATCTTGTAGAAGATCTTCATACAAGTTACTGGAGTGAAGCGGGTGGCGGTTTACGTAACAGTAATAGTTTTATAGAGTATTCTAAAAATATAATCGATTCCTTAAATGGATGGCATCAGAAGCCATCAAATGTAGATTATTTAACTACTTCTGTCGGCTCCCTTACTTATTACGATTCTACTTTGGTTGTTGAGAAAAAGGCTAGGAGTGCACCATACAGGTATACTACTGGACATCTATCTTACTAACGGGTGTTATCTGATGGATAAATATGTTCTAGTTGAAAAAGTGTTAGCTACGAGATGGGCTAAATCCATCTCTCTTTGTTATGTCATGATCTAGAAGCTTGGACATATAGTATAAAGAAGAAGCAGAGGAGGGGTTTATATGACGATGCGTTGGGTTGGAATCAAAATATCGGTTACTTTGACGATGTGCATAGTCTTTATAGCCAATATGTCCAAACAGGCGTCTGAACTGAAACAGTTATGTTTCTTGGGGATGTGGGGTGCTTTGGCTTTGTTAGTTCTGATGGCATATAAGCAGGAATGGAAGGGTTTTCGTAAGAAAATGGAGATCGAAAAGGAATACAGAAAAAGGTTAGAATGGATGAATAAAGAACAGGAATATTATCATGAGCAGAAGAGAATGCAAAGATCTTTTTATGATGGACGCTAATCTAGCAATGGCTTCTGTTTATATATACATATCTATAAAAAACTGTAGACTCGTCTTGGAAAAGACACGGCCTACAGTTTTTTATATGAAAAGGTCAAGTTACTTTTTGTTTATATGGTTTAAGCACTTTCAAATGTCAAATGATATAAACTTGCAATTTCTTCAATGATTGCTTTATTCCTAGATAAGATTCCTAATCCAGCCGAATGCGAAAAGTAGCAACGATACAAGTTGGATTCATCATAGACTTGCTTAACGGATGGGAAAGAAGTTACATCGTGCATCAACAAGACCCCGTTTTCTTGTAGGTGAGGCAACCAATTTAGGAAGTCTACTTTAGTACTATCATATGAATGAAAGCCATCTATGTGAAGTATATCGATTGGTTGGGTCCATGTTTTCGAGACCTCTGTGAAATCTCCTTGTATGAATTGGATATTATCTAGGCCATATTTTTTCTTCAAAATATCTTTGGTGCCCATTACGAAATCATAGGTGTTTCGATAACCTGCATGCCCATCTCCTTGAAAGTGATCAATACCATAAACAGTCCCTATGTGGGGGGTTGCGAACGAGAATGTAGAAAATCCGGAATCAACGCCTAAATCTACCGTAATCTTAGCTTGTAGTCGTTGTACTAGCCATATAGCAAAGGATTCGTGTCCTCTCCAAGCGGTTGGGATATGTTGAATCTCGATTGGAATATTCAATTATCTCAACTTCCTTTCGAATAGAATGGTGGTAGAGAACAATGAATACTCTTTATATTAATTCATTTTAATGCATGCCCGTTACAACGGCTGTCTATAAAAGATAGAAAATATGAAAAATAGAGTAATGAGATCACGTAACAGAATGAATGGTGCCTTTTTATTTCAAATCTAGAACATTATGAAACTAGCAAACATAGATATAGAGAGCAGGGGAATAAAATAAAAGAGGGTGATAGGATTGTCTATAAGGCTATCTAATAGATTAGTAGACTTTCCTAAACATTCTACTGTTTGCTTTATACACGCATGGACCGTGAATAATTGGGCACAAATAGTGGACAGTCAGCTTAAACGGCTAAACTCTTCCGGTCTATATCAAAAGCTTGATGCTATTTTCTTAAACATCGTTACGAATCAGATTCATGATACTAGCCGAATTGAAGCGGAACTAACATGGTTAGGAATAGACCAATATGACGATACCCTTCAATATGTCATTAAACCGGACTCGGATGAATACGAGAAATCGACTCTACTGTGGTTGCACGAATATAGTACTGTAAATAAACAGGACGTACGAGTTTTATATATTCATACAAAGGGTGTAAGACACCACGGTCAAGTAACAGAATCAAATGTGGCGGATTGGCGAAATCTGTTAGAAACTCTCTTAATCGATCATCATCCCTTGGCCCTAGAATGTCTGGAAAAAGTAGATGTCTGTAGTCTTCAATACACACCAAGAGCAGTGGCCTTTGCAGGGAATTTTTGGTGGGTTCATAGCCATTATATAAAAGAATTAACGACTGATATTCCTTCTGTATGTCCAACGCATCCTTATATAGCTCAAGAGTTGTGGATTTTGAGCAAACACGAAGCCACATTTTGTGATTTATTTCATTCTGGTCTGGATGCAGCCACAGCCGGTCATTATTTCAACCCATTTCCTAAAGATCGAATTCCTACTCATTTCACACCAATGTTTTATAAAAAAACAGGGACCCATCTTGTAAATATTACGTTGTAAGTAGATATAAGGAACCTTCTTTACACATGATAGACGCTAATCGATTCGGTTGGCGTTTTTTTCTTTGCGCATACAAATTTAGGAATCTCCGTTTTTGTCGTGTATAATAAAGATAATAGATGCGGAGAAAGAAGGGTTTGGGTTGACTACCAAACATGAACAAATTATAGCGTACATAGAGCAATTGGAGATTGGCCATAAGATTTCGGTGCGCCAAATCGCAAAGAATCTCGGAGTAAGTGATGGGACTGCCTATCGGGCGATTAAAGATGCTGAAACGAGAGGAATTGTGAATACGATTGAGCGTGTAGGAACGGTGAGGATCGAGAAAAAGCAACGTTCCGAGATTGAGAAGATTACATTTGCTGAAGTGGTAAATATCGTAGATGGAGCGGTTCTTGGCGGGAAAGAGGGGCTTCATAAGACGTTAACGAAATTTGTGATTGGAGCGATGAAACTAGAAGCACTTCTTCGCTATGTAGGTCCAGGGAATCTATTAATTGTAGGAAACCGTGATCGTGTTCACCAAGTTTCGTTGGAATACGGTGCGGCTGTACTGATTACGGGGGGGTTTGATGCGACAGAGGAAGTAAAGCAGATGGCGGATTTTTACCAATTGCCAGTCATCTCAAGTAGTTATGATACGTTTACCGTAGCGAGCTTGATTAATCGTGCAATCTATGACCGATTAATTAAAAAAGAGATTTTACTAGTAGAGGATCTCCTAGCGACTCACGAAGAGCCTATTACATTAGGGCCGATAGATTCGGTGGATACATTTCATCAACTGGTGAGAGAAACCTCACATAGTAAATTCCCGGTGGTAGAGGAAACAGGTAGAATTGTCGGAATGGTTACAGCTAAAGATGTAATCGGTCTCTCTGCCTCCGATCGAATCGAAAAGGCTATGACGCGTAATCCAGTCTATGTCCATCCGCATACCTCATTAGCCGCCGCTGCTCATGAGATGGTTTGGGAAGGGATTGAACTGTTACCGGTGGTCGATGAACAGAAACGGCTACTCGGAATCGTCAGTAGACAAGATGTGATCGAATCCCTACAAACCATGCAAAAACAGCCTCAAATAGGTGAAACGGTTCATGAGCTATCGACACGGGGATTCCAAGAAGTCACGAAAGAAGGGACACCCGTCTTACGTGGTAAGATTAGTCCCCAGATGACCGATTCGCTCGGTATCTTAAGCACAGGTGTTTTAACGACCCTGATGACCGAAACTTGTCTACGTCTGCTTCGAAAATATCATCGAGAGGATTTAGTGATCCAAAACTTTACTTTATATACGTTAAAGCCGGTTCAATTGGAAACGATGATTGAGATTGTGCCGAAGATTTTAGAGTTAGGTAGGAATCAGGCGAAGTTAGATGTAGAGGTGTTGACGGACCATCAGGTGGTGGGGAAGGCGCTGATTACGGCTCAGATGATTGAGAAGTAGTGGATGAGGGACAATCTAGTTAGATGAACCGCCAATAGTGGTTTGTTCTATCGCGAATATATATTTGCACCTGTTGTAATGATTCTACATAGGAATATCTAAATTAGGGAGAGGATGCATATGAGGGATTTCTACATATGTATCCTCTTTTTATGGAGTAATAGGTTTATTTCCTTTTTCACCATCATAAATTACTCTAGGAGAAATGATTCGTATGCGATTACATGGACTCCTAAATATGTTGAGGTTCATGATTTTTTATTTTTTTCAATAAATCTGACTAATCAAGATTTTTTTAGGAGGAATAAGTCCTGCGGTAATATGTCAAGCCAGTAAAACTAGAGAATTGGAAATTACTAAACCTATTTTCTCTAAAGAAGACATCACTAAAGAGATCCAGTAATTTAATTTCCATTTACTGGAATTAATAAGAAGGATTTAGATGAGTTTAGACTCTCATCTATTCACCATCCTTCCTGGCATGTAAATCTGGTTGTTGCGTAGCAGCGCATCAACCAAACGCACTAATTTTCTTGCCGTTAGGACGAGTGCTCTTTTGTGTTTATGTTTCGGGACTTCTTGGTATTTTTTCTGGTAGTACGCACGGTATTCAGATTCATTACGCTGTACCGAGTTAGCAGCCTCAACAAGGTAATAACGCAAATAACGATTCCCTGTGCGTATCAAGTTCGTTTCCTCCGCTTGGAAGGAACCAGATTGATGCTTTTTCCATGAAAGCCCTGCATATTTAGCAAGCGAAGCTTGATTTTCAAAGCGACTGATATCGCCAATTTCAGCAAGGATTCCAGCGCAAAATACAGGACCAATCCCCGGGATCGTTTGAAGTGTGTTGGGTATCACATCCAATAGCTTTTTGATTGCTTTATCCAATTGCTTAATCTGAGTTTTAATACTACGAATCGATTCAATCGAAGTATGTAGTAAGAGATCGATAGAGTCCTCTACACACTTCGCAAGACGGTAAGAAGAGCGTGCTGCTCTTTGAATCGACTTTGCTACACATTCTGGGTCAGGATAACGGTTTTTGCTTTTCTCCCTGAGGAAATTAGCTAGCATTTCTAGCTCCATAGAGCTGATTTCTTCGAGGGTGAGTTTCTCCAGTAGCAAGTCCAATATGGCGACGCCATATACTGAGGAAGTTTCTACTTCTGTAGTAAATGAACTGCATTTGTAAGACAGATGTTGGAGAAAGATTTGCTTCTCACGAACCAGAGTTTTCACCAGATGATATCTCATACGGGTCAACCGTTGCAAGGCAACGTATTGTTCTTGTAATACTACCGTTACTGGTAATCTGCCAAAGCGTAACCGATCTGCGATTAACCAGGCATCTACCTGATCGTTCTTATCCAAGTCTACGTAAGCCTCTTTGAACTTACGAATGAGTTTCGGATTAATCGTAAAGACCTTTGTGCTCCTAGCTTGTAGAGCTTGATCTTCGTGAAAGAACATGGCGGGATGCCAGCTGTAGAAGGAAGTGGCCTCCAAACCAATTTGAATGGATTGGAAATCTCCGTTGTCATACACAGTGACAATCTGATCTCGAAGGTAGGATGCTCCGTGGAAGTTATTATCTACTGAAAGTTGATGGAGCGACGCTCCATCTTGATTCATCAAGCAGGCTTTCATATCTTTTGAGCTTACATCGATTCCGACATAGAGTTTCAAAGGGAATCCTCCTTTCATATGGGATCAGGGAAAGTGGACTCTTCAGGACATCCCTAGTGTACTTGCTGATCAATCACCCTCGCCTATGAGAACTCACTCCGGTCCATGGGCTGCCTGGAACTGCTATATCCAGCATGGGTTACCAAAAGGGAACAGCCTGCGGGTTAGAAGCACAAGCAAGAACTAGGGAAACAGACTTAGTAAGTAGTCAAAGCTACAGGAGAGATGAGAATTTCCCTAAATGATCCTAAGATCATTATCTAGGGACATCCTGAAAAGTCCACCCCTTTGGAGACACTAAAATATTTTGTTTTCAAGGAGCGTTTTTAACTGGAAATTGTGTTTTAAGAGGACTTTAAAATAAATATACGAGGAGAGATAATCAATGTCCCAAGCGAATATCCCTAACATCTCACCGAATATATCGATTACTCGGGAGGATGCAGTAAATCTATTGCTATCATCTATTGCATTAGAAGAGTTAGGCCTTAGCCATATTATTAATGCGGAAGGCGAAAAGCTTCAATATGTTCTAGGTACTCTCCCCGGAGTATCAACCTCTTTTCAACCCACGATTACGGACTTACTTACGATCAATGCAAGTGTTCGTGATACTATTAATGTAATAGGGAAAAAAGAATGGATTCTAAATGAGAAATTGGAAAATGTATTAGGAACAGACGTTACGAGGGGACCAACAGGCCCCCAAGGACCAGCGGGATCTACAGGGGCATCAGGAGGTCCTCCAGGGCCAGCGGGGGCTACGGGGCCTCAGGGACCATCAGGACCAGCGGGGGCGATTGGAGCCACAGGAGGCACGGGACCTCAAGGACTTACAGGACCTCAAGGCCCGACGGGAGCTTTTGTTACAGGTGATTTCTTATTTTTGGTTCAAGGGAACTCTGGAGCAAATGGAACGGTTCCACTCACTTTCGGAGATACGCTAAACTTTCTATCCGATACACTGGAGATTAATGTAACCCCTGGCTCCGCTAATGTGAGATTAGAAGTTGCGACAGGAGCAAACGGTCCAACCGGAGCAGACGGAGCCACGGGACCCCAAGGGAATACAGGGCCGCAAGGAGCAGACGGAGCCGATGGAACAACAGGACCGCAAGGGGATACAGGACCGCAAGGAGCAGACGGAGCCGATGGAGCCACGGGACCCCAAGGGAATACAGGACCGCAAGGAGCAGACGGAGCAGATGGGGCCACGGGACCCCAAGGGAATACAGGGCCGCAAGGAGCAGACGGAGCCGATGGAGCCACGGGACCCCAAGGGGATACAGGGCCGCAAGGAGCAAACGGGGCAGATGGAACAACAGGACCCCAAGGGGATACAGGACCGCAAGGAGCAGACGGAGCCGATGGAACAACAGGACCCCAAGGGGATACAGGACCACAAGGAGCAGACGGAGCCGATGGAAACACAGGACCCCAAGGGCCTACGGGCGCAGGGGCGGACGGAGCCACGGGCCCAACAGGACCTACAGGCACAGATGGAGCAATTGGAGCCACCGGGGCTACTGGTGTAGCTGGAGTTACAGGAGTTACAGGGCCTACCGGACCATTTGGAGCAGGTTTTATATTCTTGACAAGAACTACAGACCAACTGATACTGGGTAAAGGTCCTGTTCTCTTCAATGCCCCGCCCATAGTAGCACAAGATGCAACGTATAACGGGGCTAGCGGCACGATAGTTCTACAGAATGCAGGAGCTTATTCGGTAGAATTTAATACTACTGTACTAGCGACTCCTACTGGTGCAGATGAAGCTGTCATGGGATTGAGGGTAAACGGTGCGGAGGTCAATGCAAGTAGAGGAGGAGCAGACATCGCCACAGCACCTCCTGGATCGGTGCTAGTTGGTGGAGCAATTATTCAAGTGACTAGTAATGCTGTTGTGGAATTAATAAATGCAAATGGCGTCGGCCCTGCAGGAGAATTTAGGATAATAGTACCATCTTCTAATACTCCTTCTGCTTCCTTAAGAATAGCACGGATTAGTTAAGTGATTTTATTTACTCCAGTTTGAACGGTTTCTTCCTTCATGGAAGAAACCGTTCTTTCAGAAAACTGCTGGTGATCAGAATAGTGGGGTCCTAAAATGGTAAACGAACTTTTTATTTAAATCGTTATCCTACAAAATCCTCTAACTTCCCACCGATCGATTCGATTGCTACCATTGGGTTCCAGAAATCACGATACACTTGGATGAAGCCATCCTTTGTTTGAACGACACTGATATAAGTTTGTTCATATGGATTCCCAGTTTCGAGATGTTTCCCGGTAGATTTGAATTCGGCGATTACGAGTTCTGGGTCTTCAGTAGGATAAAACTTCAGGTCGTAAAACTTGACACTGAAATGTTTTGGAAAGTTGATCATATAATCGTAAAGAGCTTTTTTTCCTTCTACCTTCTTAGGGAAGTTTCCAATCCCATAAGGGAAGTCTAACACTCCCTCTTGATGGAAAAGATCGGTCCATGCGGCAATCTCGCCAGAGGATAAGTATTTCAGGTGGTTTTTAAATACGCCTTCTGCTCTTTCGCGAATTTGTTCTCTTGTCATTTGGATAGTCATGGTTATTCCTCCTGAGGATATAGTTTTATAGTTTGATGAGAATGCTTTTTCATTTTATAGACCTAACAGTCTAGAATGATTAAAAAATAAGCAATAACCCTTTATAGAACAATCAGTCCAGAATATCAATTGATTTGAAATCTAACACCTCCTTGATGTTGTTAGATAAGTATTTGGTTCAAATTCTTACATCGAATACCTCTCACAACATCATCATACTCTTTCTAGATCATTTGGTCAATAAAAAAGATAAAAATTTTTTGGGTTAGGGGTTCACTTTCCAAGATGTAAGGTAACGAGTAATCAGTCAGTGAATGGATGATCATGGAGCAGTCGAAATACTCCATGATTAGTCTAAAGTCGATAAGATGACGGCTACGATGTTATCTAATACTTTCGGGTCCGAAGTGATCTTGGCCGCCTGAGTAAGGGAATAGCGGGCATGGTATAGGTATCTGGAGAGGGCAAGCAAGTCCTCCTGCCGATCACTTAATTCGCCTTGTTTTTTAGCTCGTAATAACGCATCATAAAAGGCTTGTTCTAATCGAGATTTGTCTTTTTCGAAATATGCGGCGATTTCGGGATTGTGAGGAATTTGATCGATAGCACTACATATAATAAAACATTCATTACGGCGCAGTTCATCTTTTAAAACGGTCGCAATTTGATAAAAAATATCAGCAATGGCCGCTTTTCCCGAACCGGGTCGTTCAAGATATTCGGCAGAGGCTAATGATTTCTCATTCAAATAATGTTTCATCGCTAAAATGAACAGTTCTCTTTTGGTACCGTAGGTGTCGTAGAGACTTTGGCGGGCTATGCCTAGTCCGCTAAGTAAGTTTTTCATAGACGTGCCTTCATATCCGTAATGACCGAATATCTCTGTAGCTTTACGTAACACAAGCGTTGTATCGAATTCCTTGTTTCGGGCCATAGGTATCGCCTCCTTTTTCACGTTACCTTACCATTTTACGGACTGTTCAGTCAAGAATAGTCATAAAGGGGCTTTTTTTGTGAATAAAGACGACTCTTTCCATGTTTTTTGGGAGCCGTCTTCACGATGTTTTTCATCATCCATAGGTGATGTACATTCTTTCATCTATGATTTCTGCCGGCTAAGCTGGACCCGTTTGTATCCGTAATAGAAACAAACAATCCCAATAAGTGCGATGAGAGCGAGCAGGATATATCCTAATGGAGATGTAAAGGTAAGGGTAGCGTATTCTAAGCCAGCTAGACTGAGGAATAAAGCTCCCATGGAGATGTTCATAAATCCTTGATTCTTCATGCGTGTGTTTCCTTGGCTACGTCTGTAGGCGAAAGAGAAAACGACAACCGCGCAAAATGAGATCATACCTAGTGTGAAAATCAGTACACCCAAGAGAGAAGCCCCCTACAAAAAAGTACGAAAAACACCCTCGATCTCAGAGGATCGGGTGTGTTTTTCACTTGTATTATTCAACCTTATGATCTGATGTGTTTGTGTCGGGGATGAACCAACATCCAAGGTCTGTACGATCAATGTGGACTGGAAAATCAACGGTATCCAGCTTCTTTTCAATAGACTGTGCAATTTCTTCGATTTCGGTATATACGGAGAAACCTTGTTTTAACTTTTCCAGTTTAGCCCTAGCTAATGCCCTGCGACTAATAATCATGGATGCTCCCCCTTTTTTTCGTTATACTCACAATCATACCTTATTTTTGTTGATTTTTCGACTATGGAAGGAAAATTGACACAACTAGATAGAGTGAAGGGAAGATTTGTTCTCCTGTTTCGATTGAATGGTATAATAAATCATAAAAGAAGGCGAACGGAGGGGTGAAGGATGAAAGATGAATTTGTGCATCTGCATGTACATAGTGAGTATAGTTTGTTGGACGGAGCAGGCAAGATCGAACAACTCATACAGGCAGCCAAGGCAAATGGGATGAAGGCGCTAGCGATTACAGATCATGGGGCGATGTATGGAGTGATCCCTTTTTACCGGGCCTGTTTAGAAGCGGGGATTAAGCCGATTATTGGTTGTGAGATGTATATGAGCGAGAATATTCTAGAGAAACCGATGTTAAAAGAGCAGAAAATCTGCCATCAACTTCTGTTGGCAGAGTCAACGGAAGGCTATCATAACCTTATTCGGCTTACGACGGAAGCGCATCTTCGTGGATTTCATTATAAACCCAGAATTGACCGATCGTTACTTCGCAAGTATCGGCAAGGACTAATCGGGACTAGTTCTTGTTTAGGTGGGGAAATCCCACAAGCCATTTTGCAAGATGATGATGAGAAGGCGAAACGCTTGTTAGAAGAATATGTGGATATCTTTGGGCGAGAGCATTTTTTCTTAGAATTACAGGATCATCAAATTTGGGAGCAACAGAAGGTGAATCAGAGGCTGATTTCATGGGCGAAAGAGTACGATCTAGGGCTGATTGCGACCAATGATGTACATTATGTTCATCAGGATGATGATCAAGTACACGACTGTTTGCTTTGTATCGGGACTGGTAAAAAAGTGGGGGATGAGAATCGATTACGATTTGCGAACGATCAGTTTTATTTTAAGAGTGCGGAAGAGATGGTTCAGCAATTTAGCCATGTACCAGAGGCGATCGCGAATACGGTGAAGATCGCTGAGCGATGTGATGTGGAGATTCCATTTGGGGAGCGGTTGCTTCCTGAGTTTCCTCTTCCACAAGGGGTGAGTAGTAGTGAGTATTTACGGGCCATTTGTGAAAAAGGCGCACAGAAAAGATATGGAGAGCTGACAGATGAGATCAAGCAGCGACTTCATTATGAGCTTGATGTGATAGATCAGATGGGCTTTGCTGATTATTTCTTAGTGGTATGGGATTTGATTTCCTTTGCCCATCGAAATCAAATTGCGATTGGCCCGGGTCGGGGATCTGCGGCAGGTAGTTTGGTTTCGTATGTACTTGAGATTACGGATGTAGACCCGATTAAGTACCAATTACTTTTCGAACGCTTCTTAAATCCGGAACGGATCAGTATGCCGGATATTGATATTGATATTTGCTATGAACGGCGAGAAGAAGTGATCCAGTATGTGACGGAGAAGTATGGAAACGATCGAGTAGCGCAGATTATCACCTTCGGGACGATGGCTCCCCGTGCGGCGATTCGTGATTTGGGTAGGGTTTTAAACTTCCCGTACCAAGAAGTAGATCGAATGGCGAAGTTGATTCCCGGAAACCCAGGTATGACGTTAAAACGTGCTTTTCAGCTAGAGCCTAAATTAGAAGAGATCTATCAATCAAATTCGCAAATGGCACAGTTAGTAGATTACGCGAGACGAATCGAAGGGATTCCAAGGCATACTTCTACACATGCGGCCGGGGTGGTTATGTCGAAAACGCCGTTGACGGATTGGGTTCCTCTGCAAGAGGGGGCAGATGGAGTATCGCTAACACAGTATGCGATGGAGGCGTTGGAGCAGATTGGGCTACTTAAGATGGATTTTCTTGGACTGCGCAATCTAAGTGTCATTGAAAAAGCAATTGAGATGATCCAGCGTGATCAAGGGGTGCAGGTATCTTTTGAGGATTGTGATTATCGAGATGAGGCTACCTATCGACTATTGGCAAAAGGCGAAACGACAGGTGTCTTTCAATTAGAGTCCAGTGGGATTCGCAAGGTTCTTCGTGAGCTAAGACCGAGTCACTTCGAGGATATTGTAGCGGTTCTTGCTCTGTATAGACCGGGACCGATGGAGCAAATCCCACGGTATATTCGGGCTAAGCATGGAATAGAACCGGTTTCGTATCCTCACCCGGCATTGCGAGAAATATTGCGTCCCACTTATGGGATTATGGTATACCAAGAGCAAATTATGCAGATAGCGGCGACGATGGCTGGCTTTTCTTTGGGGCAAGCGGATATTTTGCGTCGTGCGGTATCGAAGAAGAAGAAAGATCTGCTGGATGAACAGAGGAAGGCATTTACCCAAGGGTGTGTCGAAAATGGCTTTGAAGAAGAGGTAGGCCATCAGATTTACGATCTTATCGTTCGTTTTGCTGATTATGGATTTAATCGAAGCCATGCGGTGGCATATGCTGTCTTAGCTTACCAAACGGCGTACTTGAAAGCGAATTACCCGCAAGCATATTTAGCGGCCCAGTTATCAACGATGATGGGGAATCAGGGGAAAGTAGCCGAATACATGGAGGAAGCGAAACGGATGGGTGTTTCGATCCTTCCACCTGATATTCTACATAGCCGTCATCATTTTACGATTGAAGGAAATCAGATTCGCTTTGGGCTAGCCGCGATTAAAAACATCGGAACACAGGCGATTGATGTGATTCTAGAGGCAAGGGAGAAAGGGCCTTTTGTAGATCTTCGCGATTTTTGTCGTCGGATTGATTTACGGATTTGCAATAGACGTGTATTGGAGTCTTTGATTTTATGCGGAGCTACCGAATCGTTGCCTGGACATCGAGCGAGCCAAAAAGAGATGTTAGAAGAGGTATTAGGGAAGATATCCATGGCTCAAAAGTGGGGCTTAGAAGATCAAATCGATCTATTTGAAGATGATGAAGAACTCTTTTCTGAAGAACCATTAACCCGCAATTATGAAGAAGAGATTGCTCCATATTCATCTAGAGAGAGGATTCAGTTAGAGAAAGAATATTTAGGTTTGTTCCTTTCGGGGCATCCTTTAGATGAGTATCAGTCGCGATATGAAGGGAAAATGACGCATCGAATTCATCAATTGGAGGAGGTAACGGACGGAGCGTCGATTGTATTGGCAGGGATTGTGACTCATATCAAATCGATTCTCACGAAAAAAGGGGATCCGATGGCTTTTGTTGAGTTAGAAGACCAATCAGGCACGGTGGAAGTGGTTGTTTTCCCGAACACGTACAAGCGGGTGCGGTCTTTTCTCCGAGAAGAGCAACCGCTACTCATTAAAGGTGTATATCAAGGTAATGATGAAAGTGGAAAGTGTATTGCGAATCAAATCATCCGATTAGACGAATCGAAACAATTGGCTGGTTCTAGTGCGGATCAGCAAGTACAAATTTTTATCCGCACTCACAAAGAGACATCCGAAATTTTGTATGCATTAAAGTTGATCTTAAAAGAAAACGTTGGGAAAACACCTGTCCAATTAGTGTATGAACGGACGAAAAAGGGTCATTCTCTCCCTGTAGAGCAGTATGGAGTAAATACAACTCTTCGTTTTCAACAGGAAGTGGAAACATTACTGGGACCCGGCTCCGTTCGGATCAGTGTATATAATTAGAGGAATAAATGGTATGTTCTCTTTTACCCCATAACGCAATTTTGGTATAATGTCTCTTATTGGTGGTCAGACCACTGGTAAGAGAGATAGATAAGCGTAGAGATAGAGGAGAGATCAGGTTTGTCCAGTTTAAAAGAAGCGTCACTCAAGATGCATCGAAAACATCAAGGGAAGTTAGAGGTACAGTCTAAAGTTCCGGTTGAAACTTCCTATGATTTAAGCCTGGCTTATTCTCCAGGGGTAGCTGAGCCTTGTCGTGAGATACATGTAGATCCAGATAAGGTATACGACTACACGATGAAAGGCAACTTAGTAGCAGTTGTATCAGATGGGACGGCTGTACTTGGCTTAGGAAACATTGGCCCGGAAGCGGCGTTGCCCGTTATGGAGGGAAAGGCACTCCTTTTTAAATCGTTTGCAGGGGTGGATGCTTTTCCGCTTTGTCTCGATACAACAGATGTAGAAGAAATTGTAAAAACAGTAAAGATGCTGGCTCCCACTTTTGGTGGTGTAAATCTAGAGGATATCGCAGCACCGAATTGCTTCCAAATTGAAGAACGTTTGCAAGAAGAAGTGGAGATTCCTGTGTTTCATGACGACCAACATGGGACAGCCATTGTTACATTGGCGGGATTAATTAATGCTTGTAAAGTGGTAAATAAGAAACTTTCCGAGATTCGAGTGGTGACAAGTGGTGCAGGAGCTGCTGGGATCGCGATTATTAAATTATTGATTAGCTTGGGTGTACAAGATGTCATTATGTGTGATAGTAAGGGAATTATTTATGAAGGGCGTCCTCATGGGATGAATTCGATGAAGGAAGAGATTGCTAAGGTAACGAACCGCTCTGGATTGACTGGGGATCTAGCTGCTGCGATGAAAGGTGCGGATGTCTTTATCGGTATTTCTGTAGCCAAAATGGTGACACAGGGGATGGTGCGCTCGATGAATCGCGATCCGATTATCTTTGCGATGGCGAACCCAACACCTGAAATCATGCCAGAAGAAGCCTATCAAGCTGGTGCGAGAGTAGTGGGGACAGGACGTTCTGATTATCCAAATCAGGTTAATAATGTATTAGCGTTCCCAGGTATTTTTCGAGGTGCGCTTGATGTACGAGCAAAACGGATTAATGAAGCGATGAAAATAGCCGCGGCATATGCGATATCGGATCTTGTCTCTCCAGAAGAGCGATCGGCAGAAAAAGTGATTCCAGATGCACTCGACCCGAGAGTTTCAGCTAAAGTGGCGGCTGAGGTTGCCAGAGCTGCGATTGAAACAGGTGTGGCACGGGTAGAACTAAGTCCGGATGTAATTTACGAACGAACACTACAGCTTACCGAGCGAAAATAGGCTACAATAGTGATCAAGACATCTTTGTTTGTTAGGAGAGCATATAGGATGAAGGATGTAAGCTCGAATAAATTCCATAGCATCTTAAATAGTATCCATCAATTAATCAAAGCGGATGGTCTATCTACAGGTGATCGCCTTCCTTCTGAACGAGAGTTGTCTGAGCGACTACAAGTTGGGCGTTCTACGGTTCGAGAAGCATTGCGTTCTCTTGAGCTATTAGGGATTATTTCGACTAGACGTGGTGAAGGAACGTTCTTGGAGTCATCTCAGTCGAATCAGATTGTAGAGTTATTAGCCAAATATATTTTGCAGGGACATCAGGTACTGGAGAATTTATTAGAGACGCGCGTTCTGTTAGAGATGGGGGCTGTTTGGCTATTATGCGATCGCATGAAAGAAGAGGATTTAGCCGAATTACGTGAGGTGAACGATCAACTTTTGCAAGTAGAGAAGCTCGAGCAGGTTGTACAACTTGATTCCATTTTTCATAAGCGCCTTGTTTATTTATCCCGAAATCATTTATTAATTCGTATCTGGCAGGAGATCATGCAGTTTTTACATACTCAGCCTGCTGTTTTATCTTTATCAAAGGTAACGGGTGCGCAAACATTGTGGGACGAGCATAAGAGGTTACTTACGGCGATTCGTGATCGTGATATGGCCCAGTCTCTATCATTGATGAAAGAACATTTCAGTCCATCCATGTTTCAAGCGGTTGAACCACAGAGCAATCCAGTATAGATGAATTTATCGAATGAGGTGATCCCACTTGCTTAAGGATCTATTTCGCAAACAAAAAAAATACGCTACTATTCCTACAGAGGCTACTAAAAATCAGGTCCCAGAAGGGATCATGCAGAAGTGCCCTACTTGCGGAACGATTCTTCTTTCAAAAGAAGTAGAGAAAAACGAAAAGGTGTGTAAAGTATGTGGCTATCACTTTACGATGACGGCACCAGAGCGAATTCAATCTTTAGTAGATGATGGACGATTTTTTGAGTATGATTCTGATTTGATTTCAGTTGATCCACTACAATTCCCAGATTATCAGAAGAAAATTAAGCAGGATATGGACAAAACCGATCTGAAAGAAGCGATTATCACAGGTGAAGGAACGATGGATGGCTATCCTGTCATTCTCGGTGTAATGGACCCTCGGTTTCGGATGGGAAGCATGGGTTCTGTGGTAGGGGAGAAGATCGCTCGTGCAGCAGAGCGCGCCGTTCAAAAGAAATTTCCCTTTATCCTCTTCTCTGCTTCTGGAGGAGCTCGAATGCAGGAGGGAGCACTTTCGCTTATGCAGATGGCGAAAACGAGTGCGGCTCTTCAAAAGATGAATCAGAATCAGGTTCTGTTTGTCTCCGTCTTAACAAATCCAACTACGGGTGGGGTATCGGCCAGCTTTTCTTCTTTAGGGGATATTAACATTGCGGAGCCAGGAGCCTTAATCGGGTTTGCTGGGCGACGTGTGATCGAACAGACTGTACGCCAAAAACTTCCAGATGATTTTCAGACATCGGAGTTTTTATTAAAGCATGGACAACTGGATTTAGTCGTCCCAAGGCTTGAATTACGTGATACGCTTGTGAAAATCCTTGAACTTCATACTACTAGGGGGTGACTATGATGGGTAATTATCTACCATTTGAGAAGCCGATTTTAGAGCTCAGGCAAAAAATTGATGAATTGAAAGCATTTACAAAAGAAAAAGACATTGATTTTAGCTCAGAGATTGATACACTTGAATCGAAAGCAAGACATCTCGAAACAAAGATCTACGGAAATCTGACCACTTGGCAGAAAGTACAAATTGCTCGTCATGCATCACGCCCAACGAGTGTGCATTATATCCAAGAGATTTTCCAAGATTTTATCGAGCTGCACGGGGATCGCCACCACGGTGATGATTCCGCGATCGTAGGAGGAATCGGGAAGCTAAATGGGATTCCTGTAACCGTGATCGCGCAAGAGCGGGGCAGAGATACTAAGGATAAGATTGCCCGAAACTTTGGCCTACCCCATCCAGAAGGATACCGAAAAGCACTGCGTCTTATGCAACAAGCGAATAAATTCGGTCGTCCTATCATTACGTTTATTGATACTCAAGGTGCCCATCCAGGTATTGAAGCAGAGGAACGCGGGCAGAGTGAGGCCATTGCTCGAAACTTGCGGGAGATGGCAGGTTTTGAAGTTCCCATCATCTGTGTGGTCACGGGTGAAGGCGGTAGCGGTGGGGCACTCGGAATCGGCGTAGGTAATCGCCTCCTGATGCTAGAGCATGCTTATTACTCGGTTATTTCTCCAGAAGGGGCTGCGGCTATATTGTGGCGAGATGCTAGCAAAGCGCAAGAAGCAGCAGAGGCACTTAAAATTACAGCACAAGATCTCCAGGAACTCGGAATTGTCGATGAGATTATTTTAGAGCCGAAAGGCGGGGCACATCGTAATTCTCAGTTAATGGCTGAAACGATCCAACATACATTATGTAAGCACTTAAATGAACTCTTACCACTTAGCCAGTCGGAATTAGTGGAAGACCGTTACCAAAAGTTCTCGAAAATAGGGCAGTTTTCATCTGCTGCTGTATTTGAGGGGAGCCGGTAACGGTTTCTCTTTTTATGATATATGGACGTAATTTGTCCCTGTGGGATGGGAAATGCTTTCAATGAGGAGTGAAAAAGAATGAAACGGATTGCGGTTTTAACAAGTGGCGGAGATGCTCCCGGGATGAACGCTGCTATTCGTGCAGTTGTACGGAATGGGATCTATCATGGCCTACATGTGTTTGGTGTATATCGAGGCTACACCGGACTCATTCAAGGTGATTTTAAGGAGCTCTCGGTTGGTTCGGTAGGGGATGTGATTCAACGAGGCGGAACCATTTTATATAGTGCTCGTTGTGATGAATTTCGTACAGAAGAGGGACGACAAAAGGCTGTAGAGCAATTACGTAAACATGAGATTGATGGACTTATTACGATCGGTGGAGATGGAACGTTCCAAGGGGCTAAGAAGCTAACTGAACTCGGTTTTCCAACCATTGGTGTTCCAGGTACAATTGACAATGATATAAATGGTACTGATTATACGATTGGATTTGATACAGCGGTTAATACAGTGATCGATGCAATCGACCGTATTCGTGATACTGCTACTTCGCACGAACGGACATATATAGTGGAAGTGATGGGGCGGGATGCAGGTGATATTGCTCTGTTAGCTGGGCTAGCCGGCGGTGCAGAATCCATCTTGATTCCGGAAGTAGACTCAAGCTTAGATGAAATCATTGCTCGTCTGAAGCACGGTGCAGATCGTGGGAAAAAGCACAGTATCATCATCGTCGCAGAAGGTGTGGGCAGTGCTGTTGATATCGGCCGCCAAGTCCAAAAAGCGACTGGTTTTGAAACACGTATTACGGTATTAGGTCATGTACAGCGTGGGGGTACTCCGACCGCTTTCGATCGCGTGTTAGCTAGCCGTATGGGAGCAAAAGCGGTTGATCTTTTATTAAGCGGGCAGAAAGATATGATGGTTGCGATTCGAAATAATGAAGTGCTCGGAATTGATTTTGATGAGGCAAGCAGTCAGAATCATCATCTTGATTTATCGAATCATCATTTGGCAAGTATTTTATCGATATAATGACGACAGGGAAGGAAGAAACTTACCTATGCGCAAAACAAAAATAGTATGTACGATCGGCCCAGCAAGTGAAGAGGTCTCGATGCTTCGTCAGTTAATTAAGCAAGGGATGAATGTGGCCCGTTTAAACTTTTCCCACGGTTCCCACGAGGAGCACGGAGGTAGGATTCGGAATATCCGTCAAGCTGCTGCGGAAGAAGGACAAACCGTTGCCATCTTACTTGATACCAAGGGTCCGGAGATTCGCACAAAGGATCTGTTGGCTCCAGAAGTGGAATTGAAGGCGGAAGAAACGTTTGTCTTAACTACAGAAGATATCTTAGGTGACGAGAAAAAAGTGGCTGTTACGTATGATCAGTTACCAAACGATGTAAAACCAGGTACGACAATTCTGATTGATGATGGTTTGATTGGCCTTGAGGTAAAAGAAGTAACGGGTACTGATATCATCTGTAGTGTTACGAATGGTGGTATTCTAAAGAACAAAAAAGGGGTTAATATCCCAGGAATCAAAATCAATCTTCCGGGTATCACAGAGAAAGATGCGGCAGACATTCAATTCGGCATAGAGCAGGGTGTCGACTTTATCGCAGCATCATTCATCCGAAAGCCAGAAGATGTCTTGGACATACGGAAAATCTTAGAGAAGCATCAATCCGATATTCAAATCATCTCTAAGATTGAGAACCAAGAAGGATTAGATAACATTGATGGAATTTTAAAGGTATCTGATGGCTTGATGGTAGCTCGCGGAGATCTTGGGGTAGAGATCCCGACGGAAGAAGTGCCGATTGCACAAAAAGAACTGATCCGTAAATGTAATCTACTCGGAAAACCCGTTATTACTGCTACCCAGATGTTAGATTCGATGCAACGCAACCCACGTCCTACGCGGGCAGAGGCAAGCGATGTAGCAAATGCGATCTTTGATGGAACAGACGCGATCATGTTATCTGGCGAAACAGCGGCAGGTCGTTATCCAGTAGAAGCAGTACGCACCATGGCTACGATTGCGAAAAAAGCAGAATCGACACTCCCGTATAAAGAGTTATTGAAGAAGATGCAACGAGACACCGACCTCAGCATCACCGATTCAATCGGGCAAGCAGTCGTTTACACTTCGCACTCATTGGATTGCTCTGCAATTATCACAGCAACTGAACGTGGCTACACTGCACGTATGATTTCCAAGTATCGTCCAAGTGTGCCGATTATTGCGGTAACCCCTCATAAAGATGTACAAAGAAAATTACAGCTCATTCACGGTGTTTATCCGGTATGTGGCAATATCTGTGGAAATACCGATGAAATGTTCCAATCTGCCGTACAATCTTCTCTTGCCTCAGGCTTTATCAAAGAAGGCAACTTGGTTATCATTACAGCCGGTGTACCAGTAGGGAAATCAGGAACAACCAACCTGATGAAGATCTATGTAGCAGGTGGTGTTCTCCTCCAAGGACAAGGAATTGGTAAGAAAGTGGTTTCTGGGCCAGTCGTGGTGGGGAACACAGCGGATGAAATCAATCGCAAAATGGTAGATGGAGCGATTATCGTCACTCGTGGTACGGAGAAAGAGATGATCCCATCTTTTGAACGTGCAGCTGCCGTCATTACGGAAGAAGGTGGACTTACCTCTCATGCCGCAGTTGTAGGGGTTAGTTTGGGAATCCCTGTGGTAGTGGGTGTGGAGAATGCAGTGAATCAATTAAAGAGTGAGACGATTATTACCGTTGACCCTTCACGTGGTTCGATTTACTCCGGACAAGCAGATATCATTCCAAAAACATAAAATAAGAGCACTGGACTTGTTACCAGTGCTCTAAATGTTTTTTTCTTAGAAAAGACCAAGGCGTGGGAAGACCCACCAACGAAGCTTTCTTTTTAATTTGCGTTTACGAAACATGGTGTCTTAACTCCTTTCCTTCTGTTTATCTATTTTTTCTGTACACGAAGCAGGATTTTTTTCTTTTCGCTTATACTCATTATGTGAGTCCGGCCGAATAAATATGTGTCGGCATTATCTTTTCACATTTGAGTGAGGTTGGCAAGAGGTTTTTTAGAGTTATAATAGCAACAAACGATGCAAGCTATGAAGACAAGCAACGGGAGGTATTCGCTAAAATGAATGCATCTAACTATGTATCACAGTCCTCGATTCGGGTACGTTATCAAGAGACGGATCAGATGGGGGTTGTGTATCATTCGAATTATCTGGTTTGGTTTGAGATTGGACGTACTGATTATACCCATGACTTAGGGTATAGTTATCGGGAACTTGAGAAGCTTGGGGTTATGCTCCCGCTTATTGAAGTGAAAGCAAATTATCGTGCACCTGCGCGATATGATGATGAAGTGATCGTATATACTACTTGTACAGAAGCTTCCGGAAGTCGGCTCATATTTGAATATGAAATCAAACGAAAAAGAGACCAAGTATTGCTTACGACGGGACATAGTGTTCATGTCTGGGTAAATAAAGAGATGAAACGCGTAAACATGAAAGAAAAGTTTCCTGATCTATTTGCTAAGCTAGCCGCTTCAGCTACTCAAAAAAGGACGTGATCGAATGATAAAACGACTCTTCCTTCCCTTTATTTTATTGGGGATATTAGAAATATGGGGAATTGCCTTCGTGGGTAACTGGATTGGTCCTATTCCTACGGTCTTGCTGATTCTCGCGTCTGCTTTTCTAGGTTGGCATTATGCTCGTAGACAAGGACTCCAGATCCTGCGGGTGATTCGACTACGACTATCTAATCAGGAAGTTCCAGGTGATGAAGTAATTGATGGGTTGCTCATCCTTGTAGGTGGGATTTTGTTAATTATTCCAGGTTTTTTGTCCGATATAATTGGAATTTTAATGATGATTCCCTATACACGAGGGATGATGCGTCTATTGGTAAAATACACGTTTAAGACTCGTATCGCAAAGAGAATGGTAGTGTGGGGGCCAAAGCGAAGGTAAACAGGACGGAACGAGGAGCAAATGTATCTGATCACGGCGAGGTTAGTGAGCCTACTGATCGGATACATTGCCCCGGTACATTTGATTCCGTATGTGGTTCGTCAGCGGATTTTATGGGCTTTCGTCGGGATCAGCTCGATTAAAGAGGTAATTTAGTAGATTTGCATATAAAGCCAATAAAAAAGATACTTTTCCTGAGGTAATCTCTACACCCGGACTAACCGCGAGAATCGAATGGATAATGAGCCAGTCGATGGTGATGGTGATGGGAAATAGGAGCCAAATATGAAGGTTGTAAAGGAATGCTTGTAGGATAACACGAAAGGGGAGGAATAATAGAATACTGGAACATATGATTCCGATAGCGATTGAGAAAGAAGCCATAATCATTATCTCAAAGTTGACGAAATGGAGTCCTGAATATTGAATCCAAGACAGAATTTGAAAGAAAAGCAGAAAGGGAAGAGAAAAAAGGAATAGGACAAAAAGGATTGTCAACGATGTAATAAGCGTGATATACATTTTTTCATACCATGAAGAATCTTTTTGGATCTGATCACCAGTAAGTGGATCTTGAGCCTCTGTTTCCCCACTATTAACCCATCGTGAAGAAAGTTCTCGCAATATATCCGCAACGATAAAAACGACCGCAAATAAAATCGTGAAGTAAATGCCAAGGATCTGCATCGCTATTTTCCTCCTGCCGCTCTCTCTTTTCCTGACAGAAGTGATCTTGTTTCATCATCATTTTTATTGAAGCATGTATATTAGTATATATTCACAACATGTAAATGGTTTGTGTTATTGGAGAAAAATATAGGAGAATCTACTTCCATAAATAATCTGAATGTAAATAGCAAATAGGCTCCCTATTACAGGAGAGCCTTATTCGTCCATCATTTACAACCTACTATGGAGCGGATTGTTTATGGGTTCGGTTTAAAGGTGCCACGATATAATGGTACACATCCTGAAACACCCTGGCCCGATAGAGTGCCAACATAATCACTGTTACCACTGGACCAATAATAAGCCCAGTAAAGCCAAATAATTGTAGTCCTACAAACAAAGCAATTAAAGTTAACAACGGATCCAGTCCTACATTACTCGCTACTAGCTTAGGCTCTAATATCTGACGCGTAATCACGATAATCGCGTAAACTACGCAGAGTCCAATGGCAATTTCCACATCGCCAATCAGAAACAGATAAATAATCCAAGGTATCACCACAGCGCCTACTCCTAAATACGGAAGCAGGTCTACAATCGTGATGACGACAGCTAAGGTAAAGGGATACTTTACCCCTAGAATTAACAGTCCTATAAGCATGATAAGTCCCGAGATGGTGATTAACGTTACTTGAGCGCGGACAAATCCAAATAAAGCTTTTCGAATGTCTTCAAATACAAGGCCACCTGCACTTCGGACTTTCACAGGTATAAACTTGGTTGAGCGATTCTTTATCTTATGTAGATCCAAGCTGATAAAAAAAGTAGCCAAGGTAACAAAGACGAGTACGGTTAGCAGGAAGGGAAGGTTGCTTAGAAATGTGCCGATTCCAGATAAGATGTCGGTGATCGTTTGGGTGATCTTCACTGTAACCACGCCTAAATTCTCCCGTATACTGTCTTCGATTCCTTTTTGATGGGTCGGATTTTTAGCCAGATAGGTTTGAATGGTTTCCACAATCTTGTTCATACTTGACCCATCTCTCGAAAAGGGATCGAGTAATTGCTGTCCAAACTGATTTAGTATTTTAGGTAGGAAATCGGATAGCTTAGCAAGCTCTTGAACCAGTTCGGCAACCAAGAAGATAATGGTAGAAATCACAATCGAGAGCAAGAATATGAGCATAATCAGAACCCCAGCCCAGCGAGGGAGACGAATTCTACGTTCCAGCCACCTTATCGAAGGTTCTAAGAAGATGGCAATCAACCAGGCAATGAGAAAGGGATATACCAAAGGTAGAGAATAGGTAAGTGTTAAATATACTCCGATTAAAATGAGTAGAACAACGAGGCTACGTAGTCCCACCTGCATCCATGGTCGTAGTGTCAGAAGTCCCACCTCCTAGAATGAAGAGATCTATAGGGTAGATTATACCATTTCAAATGAGTACATTGACAGCTTTCTCACAAGGTGCGAAATGAGGGTGTTTATGTTACACTAATATCGTAAATGAATCGTCATGCACATAGAGGCACCATACACCGAGTTTTTTAGATTAATAAAATATTTCGCATCTGTAGGTAGGCTTTCCTCTTTATGTATAAGGCAACAATTATATAAAGTAATGATTGGCCTTCCTATATTTTGCTATTTTCAATAATCGAATGGACATCGCCTTCACTTGTGAATATAGAATGCATCGGTGCCTATATGCGTGTTAGACTGAATAAAGGAGCGATATATCATGGTTGCAAAAGGATTAGAAGGTGTTGTAGCACTTACTTCTGAAATCAGTTCCATTGTGGATGGAGTGCTTACTTACCGTGGATATGACATTGATGATTTAGCAGAGCATGCTACTTTTGAGGAGGTTGCGTACCTTCTGTGGAATGGTCGTTTACCTTCGAAGTCTGAATTAGAGCAATTGAAGCAAGAATTGGAAGCATATGCTACTTTGCCAGAAGAGCTACTTAAACAGTACAAGTCATGGCCTCTAGATGGACATCCAATGAATTTCCTACGTACGGCAGTTTCTGCCTTATCCTTATACGATAAAGAGACAGAAGACAATAGTCATTATGCAAACTATCGTAAATCCGTTCGATTAACCGCTCAACTACCTGTCATTGTAGCAGCATTTGCTCGCCTTCGTGCTGGAAATGAACCAGTAGCTCCTAAGCCTGGTTTAAGCTTTGCAGCAAATTTCCTCTATATGTTAAATGGAGAAGTGCCATCCGATGTTGCAGCCAAAGCATTTGATAAAGCTCTAGTGCTTCATGCTGATCATGAATTAAATGCTTCCACATTTGCGGCACGTGTGACAGCGGCTACCTTAACAGATATTTACTCAGACATCACCAGCGCAATCGGTGCACTTAAAGGACCTCTTCACGGGGGGGCAAACGAGCAAGTGATGGAGATGCTAAAAGAGATTGAAAGTTTGGATCGTGTGGAAACCTATCTACAAACAAAATTTGATAACAAAGAAAAAATCATGGGCTTCGGACATCGTGTATATAAGGATGGAGACCCACGAGCAAAGCATTTAAGAGAGATGTCCCGCCAGCTAGGCGAGCAAATGGGAGAAACCAAATGGTATGAGATGTCTATTAAATTGGATGAAATCGTTGTAGCGCAAAAGGGCATTTTACCAAATGTAGACTTCTACTCAGCAAGTGTATACAACTACCTCGGTATCCAAAGCGATATCTTCACACCTATCTTTGCGATCAGCCGCGTTACGGGCTGGACGGCACATGCTCTAGAACAATACAGTAACAATCGCTTGATTCGCCCACGTGCAGATTATACAGGCCTTGTAAATCAAAAATATGTACCAATTGAACAACGATAATACCAATTAGGGGCCGTGGCTGGCGGCTGCTGTCCCGTTGGTTTTCTTTTTATATATTCAGCGAACAAATGAAGGGGTGTAGCATCATGACACAATATGTCCCACCAGTTGCTGGGGAAAAGATTACGATTCAAAACGGAAAACTACAGGTTCCCAATGTACCTGTGATCCCGTTTATTGAAGGGGACGGAATTGGTCCTGATATTTGGGCAGCAGCGAAACGAGTATTAGATGCGGCTGTTGAAAAAGCGTACAAAGGTGACAAGCGTATCGCGTGGATGGAAGTGCTTGCTGGAGAGAAGGCACATAGTGCAGTAGGTACATGGCTTCCAGAAGAGACACTCGATAGCGTTAGAGAATATCTAGTCGGGATCAAAGGGCCTTTAACCACTCCCGTAGGTGGCGGAATCCGATCATTAAACGTGGCCCTACGTCAAGAATTGGACCTCTATGTCTGCCTCCGTCCAGTTCGTTATTTCGAGGGAGTTCCTTCTCCTGTGAAGCACCCTGAAAATGTGGATATGGTGATCTTCCGTGAAAACTCAGAAGACATCTATGCTGGCATTGAATGGGAAGCTGAATCAGATCAAGCGAAAAAGGTTATTGCTTTCTTGCAAGACGAACTAGGAGTGAAGAAAGTTCGTTTTCCAGAAACCTCTGGTATCGGAATTAAACCTGTATCCAAAGAGGGTACTGCTCGCCTTGTGAAATCTGCTATTGAATATGCGATTCAGCATAATCGTAAGTCTGTGACGCTCGTACATAAAGGAAATATTATGAAGTTTACAGAAGGCTTATTTAAGTCTTACGGCTATGAAGTGGCAGAGCGAGAGTTTGGCGATAAAGTGTTTACTTGGGCACAGTATGATCGCATCAAAGAAGAGTTAGGCTCAGAGGCGGCAAACGAAGCACAAGCGCAGGCAGCAGAAGCAGGCAAGATTATCGTAAAAGATGTGATTGCGGATGCCTTCTTGCAACAAATTCTAACTCGTCCGAAAGAGTATGATGTGATCGCCACTCTAAACCTAAACGGTGACTATGTTTCAGATGCGTTGGCTGCACAGGTGGGTGGGATTGGAATCGCACCGGGCGCTAACATCAACTATGAAACAGGACATGCTATTTTTGAGGCAACTCATGGTACAGCTCCGAAGTATGCAGGTCTTGATAAGGTGAATCCAGGATCGGTCATCTTATCTGGTGTTCTCATGCTTGAATACATTGGGTGGCAAGAAGCTGCAGATCTGGTGTATAAAGGAATCGAAGTGTCCATCTTGAATAGAACGGTTACCTATGACTTTGCACGTATGATGGATGGTGCAACCGAGGTAAAATGTTCTGAGTTTGCTGATCATGTTATTAAAAACATGGCATAAAAAATAGATAAATCGAGAGGAGAAATCATCATGATTCGTCGTAAGAAAATTTCTGTGATTGGTGGCGGCTTTACAGGTGCTACAACCGCTCTCATGGTGGCACAAAAAGAATTGGGTGATGTAGTACTAGTTGACATCCCACAAGCAGAAAACCCAACAAAGGGAAAAGCACTTGATATGCTTGAGGCAAGCCCAGTTCAAGGGTTCGATGCAAAGATCACAGGAACAAGTAGCTACGAGGATACCAAAGATTCTGATCTGGTGATTATTACTGCAGGGATTGCTCGTAAGCCTGGTATGAGCCGCGACGATCTTGTAAATACCAATGCCAAAGTGATGCGCTCGGTTACAGAACAAATCGTAAAATTTTCTCCAAACTGCATCATTCTTGTACTGACGAATCCAGTGGATGCGATGAGCTACGAAGTATTCCGTACATCTGGCTTCCCGAAAGAACGAGTAATCGGCCAATCGGGTGTGTTAGATACAGCACGTTTCCGTAGCTTCGTAGCTGCAGAATTAAATGTATCAGTAGAAGATGTAACGGGCTTCGTTTTAGGTGGTCATGGCGATGACATGGTGCCACTCGTGCGCTATTCCTATGCAGGTGGAATTCCACTCGAAAAACTGATTCCACAAGACCGCCTGGATGCGATTGTAGAACGTACTCGAAAAGGTGGCGGGGAGATCGTAAACCTACTTGGTAACGGTAGCGCTTACTATGCACCTGCAGCCGCCCTCACTCAAATGGCAGAAGCGATTTTAAAAGATAAGAAGCGTATCCTGCCTTCCATCGCTTATCTAGAGGGCGAATATGGTTATAACGATCTATATCTGGGTGTTCCAACTGTCCTAGGTGGTAGCGGAATTGAGCGAGTTATTGAACTAGAATTAACAGACGAAGAGAAGAAAGAGCTCGATAAGTCAGCTGATTCCGTTCGCAAAGTCATGCAAGTATTAAACGCTTAGTTATGAAATGTAAAGACACACCCTTTATGTATTGGAGGGTGTGTTTTCTGTGTTTACCATGCAAATCGCACGGGTATTCTTTTGAAAGATGTTAACATTCTAATGAATTTTGAAGTAGAAAGTGGTGGATATGTGATTAGACCGACGAGAACTCTTCCCAAGGAGTCGTTACAAGTTAGGCAGATTACAGCTGTGTTTGGAAATGTGATTGGAGTGATGTTGGGGATTGCAGGGATCTTCGTATTTCCATATTGGGAATGGCCGATATGGATCTCAGGAGCGATCATAGGTATATCAGTAATCGGCTGGCTTGCAGAGTTTTTTTGGTATAACCGTCTCCAATGGAAATACTTTCTTTATGATGTGAATGAACGTGATGTTGTGATTCAAAAGGGTGTTTTTTTTCAAAAATTAGTTTATGTTCCTATGACTAGAATCCAACATGTGGATATTAAAACAGGTCCGCTTATGAGGAGATATGGTTTGGCGGAGCTTCGTGTACATACAGCTGGAAGTGGGACATTTGAAATAGGTTACATTATGCTTGGAGAAGCAGAACAACTATGTGAACAAGTTCGTCAGTGGATTAAAGTGGATGAGGATGAATTCGATGCAGAAACTGAGTAAAAAAAGTATTCTTTTTCGTTCTTTGCCACTCGATTTTGAGCTCATTGTCCCGTTAATTGGTTTGTTTGTCTTTGCCTATAGAAGTATATGGGGGGTAGGGTTGTTACTAGCACTCGCCCTATTTACTTTAGTAGCTGAGTGTCTAAGATGGAATTTTACGTTATATGAACTTTCAGATACTGAGTTTAAATACTATACAGGGGTATTTACGAAAACAAGAGCGATCATCTCACATTCTAGAATTCAAACAGTCGACATCACTCAATCGGTTACAGAAAAAATATTTGGGCTAGCTACTTGCAAGATTGAGACACCAAGTGGAGAAGAGACTGAGGTTGTATTAGTCGGTTTGAGAAAAGAAGTGGCAAAAGAATTAAAAAGAAAACTATTAGATGATAAAGCCTCTATAGAAACAAGTGTAATGGATAACCAGCGGAGAGTGCCGATCTATTCTCCTTCAGTGGAACGAGTAAAAAAAATCGAACCATTTGAGTTGAAGCTTCTTGCGCTCAGTTCTTTTAGCGGAGCGATGACGGTAGCTGTAATCGTATTTTTATGGAATATAAGAGATGAACTAGATAATTTGAAAAAGTTTTCAGCATTAAATGGCTTTGTTGAACGAATTGAATCTACCTTTTCCGGAATTGACTGGTTAAGTCAGGCTGTGGTGATCGTGGGTGCAATGATTGTGATCTTGCTTACTTGGGCAACATCAGCAATCTATACATACTTGAAATTTCATCGATTCCAAGTAACACGATTGTTGTCTAGTATTTTGATAGAGCGCGGTTTTATAGAAACCTACCAGACTTCCATTCAAATAAGTAAAATTCAAGCAGTACGAATCATTGAAACCCCTCTCAGACAATGGCTGGGTTGGGTCAGTATTATGGTTGAGTGTGCGGCTAAAGATGATGAAAATAAGGAAAAGGCAGTCATATTTCCATTTGTTCGCAAAGAGAAGGTAGAGGAATTTTTAGAAGAGTTCCTTCCTGAGTTTTCATACCCAGCAGAAATGAACCTGGAACGTTTTTCTTCCATTCCCTATAAGAAGACGAGCTGGATTAAGGTTCTTAGTAGCTTTGCAGTTGTAGGAGGAATTTGTTACTTTTGGTTGCCAAGTTGGCAATGGTTTGCTATCCTAGGCACTTTACTCAGTATGGGAGCATTATGTTATTCATGGATTCGATATCGAGATGGAGGTTATATACTATTACAGAAAGCGCTCATTCATCGGAGGAGAGGGATGAATCGCGTTACAGAAATGGTTCCGTATAAGTCGTTCCAGTATAAGAAACTGATTTATAACCCTCTTTATCGCAAGCATGACTTAGTGAGGTGGTCTACGGCATTGTTAACAGGCAAGTCGATTGATATTTGCTATATTCCACAGGAAAAAGCAGACGAGTTGATGGAGAGGTAGTTCATAATTAAAAAAATACATCCATTTAACATCACACGATAAAGAGCAGAAAATGGATGGATATCCATAAGCAAACAACGGCAAGGAGGGTAGAGAGATCTTCTTGCTGTTGTTATTTTTCTAAACCGGACTTCTTGTAAAGGATTTGTAAAAAACGGATTGAATCATTGGAAATAGGAAGTGAAATCAGAGATGATAGAAGTAACATCGAGATACGTGGGGTGACGGTCATGTCAAAACGAATTCTAGTGGTGGATGATGAGTCTTCGATTGTGAAATTAGTGCAATTTAATTTAGAAAAAGAGGGCTTTCTTGTGGACAGTGCTTCGGATGGTTTGATGGCGATTGAGAAATTGAAGAATCAGCTTCCTGATTTATTATTATTGGACCTCATGCTTCCGCAGATTGATGGATTGGAAGTATGTCGACGGCTACGCCAAGAGAAAATTCATGTGCCGATTCTCATGCTTACGGCAAAAGCGGATGAGTTTGATAAAGTGCTTGGGTTAGAGCTAGGTGCTGATGATTATATGACCAAGCCGTTTAGCCCACGGGAACTAACTGCGAGGGTGAAAGCTATTCTTCGTCGAATGGAAGCATTAAAGGAGAGCCAACAAGAGGAGACGGAAACTTCATTGATTAAAATAGGTGAACTCCTGATAAATCCAGATGGTTATGAGGTGACTCGAGCTGGAAAGGAATTAGAGTTGACCCCGAAGGAGTTTGAATTGCTAGCTTATATGGCGAACCATCGCGGAAAGGTGCTATCTCGTGATCAGCTGCTTAATGCGGTTTGGAATTATGATTATGTAGGGGATTCACGAATTGTTGATGTGCATGTGAGTCATCTACGCGATAAGATCGAAGTCGATTCCCGTAACCCTTACTATATTAAGACGGTTCGTGGGATCGGGTACAAATTTGAGGGAAAGAAGTTATAGCCCATTATGAAGACGTTTCGAGCTAGAATTACCTCACTTTTTCTGTTTTTGATTGGATGCTCAGTACTAGGAACGGGATTTTTCTTAGCACTATTATTACATTCATCTTATATTGACTCACTTAGCAGTCGGCTCACGAAAGAAAGTAAGATGATTGCTGAAATGATCGAATGGAGTGGCGGTGAGAGTGATTTAGCCTCCCTACAGCAAGAAATCAAGGCATTTGGGGATACATTAGAGGCACATGTGACTTTATATAATGTACAAGGAAAAGTACTTGGTGACTCGATGAACAGTAAATCGAGCTCTGAGTTAAGTGAAGAGTGGGAGCAGATTCGATCTCAATCGAATGGCTTAGAGGTGATCACAATCCCTAAGTCGGATGAATTAATCGCTGCGGTACCGGTGGTTCAAGACGGAAAAAAGATCGGAGTCGTTCGGATTTCGTCCCCCTTAGATGAGGTGAACCAATCTCTTTCACAAGTATGGCTATCCCTTGCAGGCGGACTTGTCATCGCTTACGCATTGGCCGCTTTTGCGAGTTCCCGGGTTGCCAGTAGTGTGACACGACCGTTAGAAGAGATGACACAGGTAGCCGTTGATATAGCCCAGAAACGATTCCATCGAAGGGTAAAAGAAGATGGAAAAGATGAAATTGGGCGCTTGGGGCGGGCAATTAATCGGATGGCTCATTCTTTGCAGTTTCAAATGGAGACGATACGGAAGAGTGAGCGCAGGTTAACGAGTGTAATTGAATCGATGGAAAGTGGTTTATTAATGGTGAATGCTAGAGGTCGTGTAAGTATTGCGAATAAATCATTTGAACAACAATTTGGTGCGAAACCAAGTGAAATTGTAGGGGTACCATATGACGAAATCGAGACTACTTTTGACCTCAGTTCATTAATTTCACGATGTGCTCAGACGGGGACTCGAATTCGGGAAGAGATTCATCTCCATCACCCAGTTGAGCGTATTTTAGAGGCAAACTTGGCTCCGATGTGGGTTGAGTCAAACGGGATTGGAGTCGTGGCTGTTTTCCATGACTTGACGGCTATCAGACGTCTGGAGCAAATGAGAAAGGATTTTGTAGCCAACGTTTCCCATGAATTGCGTACGCCGATTACTTCCATAAGAGGTTTTTCAGAAACCCTGTTAGATGGAGCCATGCAAGATCCAGATACTTGTCGAGAATTCCTAAAGATTATTTTGGAAGAGAGTATTCGCTTACAACGTTTAGTAGGAAACTTATTGGATTTATCAACAATTGAATCCAAGCAGATGACAATGAACTTTGAACAGCTTTCCATTGCTAGTTTCTTACGAAACGTTACGAAAACATTAGGTGAACAAGCTCGTAGTAAAGAACAAACCTTACAAGTAGAAATAAAAGAAGACTTCCAAATTAGGATGGACCCAGATCGGTTAAAACAAATTGTCTTAAATTTAGTGAGTAACGCCATCACTTATACGCCTGCTGGCGGTGAAATACGGGTGCAAGTGGATCAAGAGGAGAGAAATTGGATTCTGGTAGTATCCGATACAGGCATGGGGATTCCAGAAGAGGATTTAGGACGGATTTTTGAGCGCTTTTATCGTGTAGACAAAGCGCGATCACGTGAATCGGGTGGAACGGGACTGGGGCTTGCTATTGTGAAGCATTTGGTTGAGGAGTATGAAGGGGAGATCGATGTAACGAGTAAAGTGGGGGAGGGGACTACCTTTACGATTCGGTTCTCTAAGGAATAGGTGCTTCTATTTCCTAGGAAATAAGCCTGCGAGAGTATATGCAGAAAGCTAGGAAGGTTTTGTCAACACAGTTGGAATGATTACTCGAATGTGTCTCAACTCCCGATTGTATTCGTTAAAAATGCTATTCTACTAGCCGTGCTAATTCACAGTACGGCTTTTATACTACCATCTAACTGGAAGAAAATGTGGTTCGCGTGATACAATGATAGAGTCTCATAACTAGGCTTAACAAGAACAATTTTGAAGAAAAGCTAAAAAAAACACGTTCGTAGTCAACTAGTAACTGGAAATGGAAGAGGGGCAATGTATCAGCCCCGGGGAGTCTGCGTGATACACATAATCAATATGTTTTTTCGATAATAGAATCTAGATACGGATGTGAACCCATTGTCTAAGAAAAAAATAGTTCTCATTGATGGAAATAGCATTGCCTTTCGTGCCTTTTATGCTTTGCCGTTGTTAACAAATTCATCCGGACTTTATACCAATGCCGCCTATGGATTTGCCATGATGCTTTTAAAAGTACTAGAAGAAGAAAAGCCAACCCATATGCTTGTTGCATTTGATGAAGGAAAAGACACATTCCGCCATGAGTTTTATCAAGAATATAAAGGAAAGCGGGATAAAACCCCTGGTGAACTAACGGGACAATTCCCGCTGATTAAAGAGGTATTGGATGCGTGTCAAATCCGATATTATGGCATCCCAGGATATGAAGCAGATGATATTATTGGGACGCTGTCCAAAATGGCGGATGCCGAGGAGATGGAAACTCTCATCGTGAGCGGGGATAAAGACTTGTTCCAATTAGTAACAGATCGGGTTAGTGTGTTAATGACTCGTAAAGGTGTAACAGAAGCAGATCGATATACTCCAGAAAGCATTCAAGAGCGTTACGGATTAACTCCTTCCCAAATTATTGATCTTAAGGGATTAATGGGAGATCCATCTGACAATATTCCGGGTATCCCTGGAGTAGGAGAAAAAACAGGCTTGAAGCTATTACACCAACATGGCTCAGTAGAAGAGATTATTGCCCATGTTAATGATCTACCTGGCAAAAAGCTACAAGAAAAAGTGACCGAATTTCAGGAGCAAGCTTTACTGAGTAAACGACTTGCCACTATTTGTTGTGAGGTGCCTTTGGACTTTAACATCGATGATTTAGAGCATACATCGATTCATACTGAAGAGGTAGTCGAGACATTTAAAAAGCTAGAATTTAAGACATTGGTAGATCGTATTCAAAAAGGGTTTGGCGAATCGTTAGGACAAGCGTCTGGACCTGATCAAACATTGATAGAGTATCAAATCGTATCAGAGGATTCTACAGGAGATTGGAATGATTTATTACAATCAGATTCCTTGGCACTCCATATCGAGTCGAGTGAAGAGAATCCACATCGTTCGGAGTTAATTGGTTTATCTTTATCCGATGGGACTACTAATCTGTATATCCCAGCTAATGTCGTTACGAAGTGGAAAAAACTGCGTGATTGGCTTGGATCAAGCAACTCTCAGAAGATTGTATTTGATGGGAAAAGATCAGAGATTGCTCTCTCAAAGCTGGGAATTTCGTTAGAGGGGATCGAAATCGATATTTTATTGGCCGCCTATCTGCTAAATCCTTCTGAGGCTAGTTTGAACTTAAGTGATGTAGCTGCGCAGCATAGTAAATTTGGCTTAGCCTCTGATGAAGAAGTGTATGGGAAAGGTGCGAAACGAAAACTTCCTACAGAGGAAACCCTTGCGCAACATATTGCCCAAAAAGCATATGTACTCTACGATCTGCAATCACAATTAAAACCAGAGATTGAGAGAACGGATTTAGCGAATCTACTCTATCATTTGGAAATGCCGCTATCCCGTGTACTAGGGAAAATGGAAAAAAGAGGGGTAAAAGTAGATGGGGAGCGATTAGAACAGTTAGGTTCTGTTCTCCGAGAGACCCTTGAACGTCTCACAGTGGAGATTTATGATACGGCAGGTACCGATTTTAATATTAATTCACCTAAGCAATTGGGTGAGATTTTATTTGATAAATTAGGCCTACCGGTATTGAAAAAGACGAAGACTGGTTACTCAACTAGTGCAGATGTATTAGAAAAATTAGCCCCACAGCATGAGATTGTGGACAAAATTCTTCATTACAGACAAGTAGGAAAGCTTTTGAGTACTTATGTAGAGGGTCTGAAAAAAGAAATCAGCGCAGATGGAAAAATTCATACTCACTTTAACCAAACGATTGCCGCTACAGGAAGGCTATCCAGCGTGGAACCTAATCTGCAAAATATCCCGATTCGGCTGGAAGAGGGCAGGAAAATCCGTCAGATTTTCGTGCCGTCCGAAGAGAATTGGATGATCTTAGCTGCGGACTATTCGCAAGTAGAGCTCCGTGTGTTAGCGCATATCTCAGGAGATCCTAGCTTACAAAAGGCATTTCGCGACTCTAAGGATATTCACACCCAGACAGCGATGGATGTTTTCCAAGTGGAGGAAGGGGAGGTTACCTCTCTCATGCGTCGCCAAGCTAAGGCGGTTAACTTTGGTATCGTTTATGGCATTAGTCCGTTTGGCTTGTCCCAGAACCTAAATATTCCTCAGAAAGAGGCTAAACAATTTATTGAGCGCTATTTTGAGACGTATCCAGGCGTTAAAACATATATGGATAAGATTGTAGCTCAAGCGAAACAAGATGGCTATGTTACAACTTTGCTTCAACGTCGCCGTTATCTTCCAGAGTTATATGCAACTGATTTCGCGCGTCGTAGCTTTGCAGAACGAACTGCAATGAATACACCTATTCAAGGAACGGCAGCGGATATCATTAAAAAGGCGATGGTTGACATCGATCGCTTAATGGTCGAAAAGAAAATGAAGAGTAGAATGCTGCTTCAAGTTCATGATGAGCTGATTTTCGAGGTTCCGACGGAGGAGCTAGGAAGCATGGGAGATTTGGTGCGCGAGACGATGGAACAAGCGATCGAGCTATCGGTTCCATTGGAGGTTGATCTAAACATCGGCCAAAGTTGGTATGAAGCTAAATAGTTCGAATCACAACTAGGGGAGAGACAGAAGATGCCAGAATTACCAGAGGTGGAAACCGTCCGCAAAACGCTAGAACAATTAGTAGTGGGAAAAACGATCCAAGACGTATCGGTTCACCTTCCGCGGATCATTCAGCGCCCAGATGATATTGATATTTTTAGTAGAGAGCTACAAGGCTCTACGATTACAGGGATTGGGCGAAGAGGCAAGTTTTTAAAGATCTTTTGTGATCCATGGGTGATTGTATCCCATCTGAGGATGGAAGGAAAATATCGAGTTGCGGATCAAGGTGTTGATTTAGAGAAGCATACCCATGTTATTTTCCACTTTACAGATGGTACCGAACTTCGTTATAAGGATGTACGACAATTTGGTACGATGCATTTGTTTCCGAAAGGCGAAGAGGAAGGTCATCTGCCGTTAAAAAAGTTAGGCCCAGAGCCGTTAGATCCAGATCAATATCGACTTGATTGGTTTGAATCAGTGATTCGGAGGAGAAAAACGAAGATCAAACCTCTTCTACTGAATCAAGAGGTATTAGTTGGCTTAGGGAATATCTACGTGGATGAAGCGTTACATAGCGCAAAAATCCATCCCGAACGTAGTGCGAATGAGTTAACACATGAGGAAATTCATTTGCTCTACCATAGCATATCTGAAACACTTTCCAAGGCAGTGGAGGCAGGCGGGTCTTCGGTTCGTTCTTATGTAAATGGACAAGGTGAGATGGGAATGTTTCAATTACAGATTCAAGTATACGGACGGAAGAATGAACCATGCTATACCTGTGGCAGTCCGATTGAACGTTTGGTGGTAGGCGGACGAGGGACACATATCTGCCCTCAGTGCCAAAAGTGACGGATTGGCACCCACGCCTGGGCTCCTTCATATGCTAGGATAGCACCCTAGTGATATGGAGGATTTTTACTATGTGGCATATATGGACGATGATTGGAGTAGCTTTTGCGGTCAGTTTAGATAGCTTTAGTGCTGGTGTTACATATGGATTACGACGAATTCGCATCCCTATTAGCTCGATTCTCATTATTGCAGGATGTTCAGGACTTAGTATTTTTCTGACGATGTTAGTCGGGGACCAAATGAGTGTATGGCTCTCGCCTCAAATGGAAAAATGGATCGGAGCCTCCATCCTTATATTATTGGGATGCTGGACGTTTTTTCATTATCTAACTCGAAATGAGCAGGATAATGGACAAGAAGAGGCGGATCCGGTTACGCAAGCTATTGATCCAAAGATCTGGATTTGGGAACTACCTAAGTGGGGTCTGGTGATTCAAATTCTCAAGAAGCCGACCACTGCTGATATAGATCATTCAGGCAGTATTAATGCGACAGAAGCCATCTTACTTGGAATTGCGCTTTCACTCGATTCGCTTGGGGCGGGTTTGGGAGTTGCTTTATTGGGTTATTCTCCGTTTGCCGTCCTTGGCTTAATTACCCTGATGTGTGGAGTGTTTTTACGCTTGGGAATGTGGATTGGATTCCATTTTCAATACAATCGATTTCGTAATGTAGTTTTGTATCTTCCAAGCATACTCTTAATTATTCTAGGATTGGTTCGGATTTGGTAGAGGAGTGTTTGTTTTGATTATTGGTTTAACAGGAGGAATTGCGACTGGTAAAAGCACGGTTTCGAAGATGTTCCAAGAACGTGGAGCGAAAATTATCGATGCCGACCAGATTGCTAGGCTAGTCGTGGAACCCGAGACAGAAGGATTGCAGCAGGTGGTAGCAGCATTTGGCGAAGGAGTGCTCGATTCACAGGGACGATTAAATCGGAAAGCGTTAGCGGATATCATCTTTCATAATCCTAACGCTCGCCAGCGATTAAATACTATTTTACATCCCCTTATTCGAACGGAGATGAAAAGACAGACAGCTGAATTTCAGAGAGAGAATGTGGAAGCGGTTATTATTTGGGATGTTCCTCTCTTATTTGAGAGCGGTTTGACGCAGTTAGTGGAAAAGGTTATTGTTGTGTATATACCAGAATCACTGCAAATTATGCGTTTAATGGAGCGAGATCAGCTAAGTGAAAGGGAAGCAAAAGCTAGGCTTGGCGCACAACTTTCGATTGAAGAGAAAAAGAAGATGGCCGATTTTGTGATTGATAACAGTCAACCCGTACTTCATACAGAAAGACAGGTAGATCAGCTATGGAATTATCTAGCTTTAAAAAATGGATAGATCCAGCGCTTCGAGCGATGCCTCCTAAAAGAATGATCTTGACTGGGATTATCCTCATCGTGCTCATTATGTTTATCGCGATTCCTGTCTCTAACCGCTGGATGTACCCACTAAAATACGAAGAAGATATCCTGAATAGCGCCAAACAGTACAAGATAAGCCCCTTTCTCGTGATGGCAGTGATACGTGTCGAAACGAAGTTTGATCCGTCGAGGGTTTCACACGCTAATGCACAAGGTTTAATGCAAATTACGCCGGGTACTGTCGATACTGTGATAAAAAATGCACCCTTTTCCCCTGCAGTGCGTGATCAAATCGGTGACCCTAAGGTTAATATCCAGCTAGGTACATGGTATCTGGCTTACTTGATTAAAGAGTTTAATGGAAATGAAGCGGTGGCTGTAGCAGCCTATAATGCAGGGCCGAATAAGGTAAAGAGCTGGTTGAAGGATAAGAAATGGGATGGCACAGTGCAAAATGCCAATCGCATAGAGTACTCAGAGACAAGGAAATATGTTCAAAAAGTAATGGGTTACTATGGAAAGTATAAATCAGTATATGGATCCCTAGTAGAAGATTAGAGGAATAAGGATTCTTGATGAAGAGACTTGGTCGCTTATAGGTGATCGGGTCTCTTTTCTGTATAGAAATAGAACCGGTTTTTTTGTCTTTTTTTATTGCAAAATGTGTTATACTGATTATAATATTAAAGGGGAATTGTGTGTATTATATAGCCGGAAGGGGATTCATCCATAATGAGCATTCGTGTCGCGATAAATGGATTTGGCCGTATTGGTAGAATGTTTTTTAGAAAAGCAATAGTTGACCCAACAATAGAAATAGTAGCAATTAATGCTAGTTATCCAGCCGAAACATTAGCACATTTGATTAAGTATGACACAATTCATGGTTTTTTTGACGAGGAAGTAATCCCTACAGATGGCGGTATTTATGTAAATAAACAATTTGTTCGGTTAACTGCTAACCGAAATCCAGCTGAGTTACCTTGGGCAGATTATCAAATCGATGTGGTCGTAGAAGCAACAGGGAAGTTTGTCGACCGAGAAGGAGCGGGGCTACATTTACAAGCTGGTGCTAAAAAGGTAGTGATTACGGCTCCGGCGAAAAATGAAGACGCTACCATTGTGCTAGGGGTAAATGAAGATATCTATCAACCTGAAAACCATCATGTGATTTCAAATGCTTCATGCACGACAAACTGTTTAGCCCCTGTCGCGAAAGTATTGCATGACACGTTTGGGATTGAGCATGGTCTTATGACCACGATCCACAGCTATACAAATGATCAGTTAAATTTAGATAATCCACATAAAGATTTGCGTCGGGCTCGCGCATGTGGCCAATCGATCATCCCAACTAAAACGGGAGCCGCGAAGGCATTAGGACTCGTTATTCCAGAGTTACAAGGAAAGTTAAACGGTTTTTCTTTACGTGTTCCAACCCCTAATGTATCCATCGTCGATTTGGTTGTGGATCTAAAAATAGATGTAACCAAAGATCAAGTAAATCACGCTTTGAAGCAAGCCGCTGAAGGTACGATGAAAGGGATTTTAGCTTATACGGAGTTGCCACTGGTATCATCAGATTTTATTGGTAACGAAAACTCTTCTATAGTAGATGGATTATCTACAATGGTGATAGGGGCTCGCCAAGTAAAAGTACTAGCATGGTATGATAATGAATGGGGCTATTCTTGTCGTATTGTCGATTTGGTGAAACTAGTGAATTCTTCTACTAGTCAAGTGAATGATCAGGTAAAAGTGCAATCGGCTTAGTATATAATGTAGTCAGACAGGGTAAAACCCGAGCTCTAGTAGGCTCGGGTTTTTAGGCACTTCCGATTTTTCATTGTTTATACCAAGTGTGATGAAATAAAATAGATTTGAAATCACTAGAGCGAAAAGTTGTTTGGATGGTGAAGGAGGACGTATGGATGAGATGTCCAGAGTGTAATCATTATGGATCTCGTGTGTTAGATTCACGACCTGCTCATGAAGGAAGGGCGATTCGTAGGCGCAGAGAATGTGAAGAGTGCGAACAGCGATTTACAACCTTTGAGATGATAGAGGAAAAACCGTTAATTGTGGTGAAAAAAGATGGAAGTAGAGAAGAGTTTAATCACGAAAAACTACTACGTGGTTTGATTCGAGCTTGTGAAAAGCGCCCCGTTTCGGTTGAAAGCTTAGAGAAGCTAGTCCACGAGATTGAAAAGCTGTTACGTGATCAAAATACTTCAGAAGTTCTCAGTAATGAGATTGGGGAGTATGTAATGGATCGCTTGATGGCCATTGATGAGGTGGCTTACGTCCGTTTTGCTTCTGTCTATCGCCAGTTTAAAGATATTCACGTTTTTGTCACAGAATTGGACTTATTACAACGTTCTCGTCAAGAGCATACCGAAAAGGCTCCAGAAGAAGATGAGGGTTAATTGGATAAAAATGAGCTTTTCTCTAAAATTGGAACCTATGTTAAAATGGACAAATCAGTATGGAAAGTGTGGAGGAAGACCAGAAGATGGCGTTTCTTTGGAAAGAATTAGGATGGTATTGTCGTTCTCATCGTCCGTTGGCACCCACTGACTTGATTGTGCTAACTCAACTGTATCAACCATTGATCGGGGCAACAGCCTATAGTCTCTATTTAACTCTGTCCTATCAATTGCCTACTGAACGTGCAGGGATGACGGAAGTTCATACACATGCCATGCTAATGAAGATGATAGGAACACCCTATGACTCTTTTTTAGAGGCTCGTCATCGGCTAGAAGGTGTAGGATTACTAAATACGTATGAACTGGGGAACCTTCAGGACGGTTTAATCTATGAATATGAAATGATTTCTCCCCTTTCTCCGGTCCAATTTTTTCAAAGCGAAGTTTTCAATCTAGCTCTGTATCAATCGGTAGGAAAAGAGATATATCCAGAATTACGAAAGAGATTACTAGGACCTGTTCCATCTGATAACTGGCGGAAACAAGTAAAGCGTAATGTGACAAAGCCATTTAAAGAGGTATATGGTAGCTTTTCTCCTCATGACCTACAACAGATGGGAGAGATTGATCAGGAATTTCCGGCCCCTGAGCATCCGATTCGAGAAGATTTACAACAGGGTCAGATTCCGATGTGGTCCGATGATGATTTTACCTCTATTAAAGTACGCTTGCAGTCGATTATTCACTCAAGTACATGGACGCCAGAGTGTATCGCTCAATTAAAAGAGATTTGCTTCTTATATCAATTAGAAACATGGGATTTGGTAGCTGTTTTGCAAGATCCGTATATTACGCAACGAGGGGAAATCAATTTAGAGCGTCTCCGGAATTATGTCCGTGGAGAGTATCAACTTCGTTTTGGTGGGTTGCCACAGGTTCAATACCATCAAAAACAGTCACAGGAAGATATATCTTTCAAGCAGACACAACTTGTTCGAGAAAGCCAAGAAATGATCGCATCCAATGCTTCACCCGAAGAGAGACATTTTCATTTGCTGGCCACCGTATCTCCCGTAGAGTTGTTACATCGTTATCAAGGGGGAGGGCCTGTCTCAGATAGTGATTTAAAGATTGTGGAGAAGTTAGTACAAAAGTATGATTTGTCGCCTCAAGTTGTAAATGTATTGATTGACTATGTGATGATTAAATACAATCGGAAATTAACTTGGAGTCTGATTGATAAGATTGCGGCACATTGGGTACGGGCACAAGTAAAAACAATGGAGCAAGCAATCGAAATAGCCAAGAGTGAGCAGTGGGAGTCGCAGGACAATGTAGGAACGACAGCTCGATCGACGAAATCAAAGCGTTCTAAATCGATTCTACCCAAAGCAGTGGCACAGCAGTTGGAGCGGGAAAAAAATAATGAAGCTGCAACTACACTAAGTGAAGAAGAACTAGAGAAAAATAAGATACGATTACAAGCCAAACTTCGTCTAATGAATGAAAAATTAGCGGATCGAGGACGAGAAAAGGAGCAGATGCCGTGAACCCCATTTCAGAAGTTGTAGGGCCGATGTTACGTCGGACAGGAATTACACCACAGCAGATGGAAAAGCAAGTAAACCTGTTGAAGCAACATCGAGCGGTCCGCAGTTTTGTGGAGCGACATCCTGATATTCCATCAGAGCAGTATCTCCGTTCGCTTCCTCAGATGAATCAGATGGTGTCGGAGTGGGAAAACTGCAGTCGATGTTCTGGTCTAGAAAGGTGCCCTAATATGATCTCTGGGCATTATCCATATCTAAATCAATATGGTGGATATATTGAGTTTCGGATGAAGAAGTGTCAAAAATTAGCTGCCTTTGAATCAATGAAAGAAAAGCAAAAGCTAATTCGATCTCTTCATATTCCGAAAGAGATTTTGCATTCAAGTTTTGAAACGATGGAGTTTGATGAACGAAGTGAAGTGATCGCTGCTACGATGGATTTTTGTATGTCCTTTTCAGAAGGAATTCCGACAAAGGGCTTATATTTACACGGTCCACTTGGAGTAGGCAAAAGTCGAATTGCAGGAGCGATTGCAAATAAATTAGTGGAGCATAATATTCATTCCTATCTAGTTTATGTTCCAGACCTGATAAGAGAAGTTCAAGATGCAATTCAAGATCATTCTCTTCAACAGAAACTGCAAGCATTTAAAGAAGTACAAGTCCTTATTTTAGATGATATCGGGGCAGAGTACTTAACCGTGTGGAAACGTGACGAAATTTTAGGGGCCTTGCTTCATTATCGAGCCGCGGAGGGCTTGCCTACTATCTATACTTCTAACTTAGACTTAGAGGAGTTAGAGGCTCATCTTCGCTTAGGTGAAAAAAATGTACAAGATGTGATGAAGGCGAAGCGGATTATGGAACGAATTGAGCATTATACAAATGCTTACTTTGTTGATGGCCATAATCGAAGGAAAGGTGAGCTGTAGAAATATAATAAAAAACATGTTGCATTCAGCAAGAATACCATGTTATACTCTTTCTTGTCGGTAGCGAACGTTATATTTACCTACTGAAAGAAAGTTTGGCTCGGTAGCTCAGTCGGTAGAGCAGAGGACTGAAAATCCTCGTGTCGGCGGTTCGATTCCGTCCCGAGCCACCATTTGCGGAAGTGGCTCAGTGGTAGAGCATCGCCTTGCCAAGGCGAGGGTCGCGGGTTCGAGTCCCGTCTTCCGCTCCATTTTTAAAAATGAGTTTCATACTGCCTTGCCGGGGTGGCGGAATAGGCAGACGCACAGGACTTAAAATCCTGCGGTAGGTGACTACCGTGTCGGTTCGAGCCCGACCCTCGGCACCAAAAAAACGTAGTAATATCAAGGGTTTTAGAAAAAGGACTCCTATCTAGTAGGGGCTCTTTTTTTGTCTTTTTTCGGTGTAAAGCCGAAAATTTGGTTAGGGTTTTGTTAGGGAAAAAATAAATCGCCGAACTCCTTGGTACACAAGGGTTTCAGCGATTTTTTAAAAAGTCATTTATGTTCATTTGGCTTGTCATTTTTCAAAGTGTCCATAGGTGTATCATGATGTGCGATACGGTTCATCCTGTCCACCATAAAGAAAATCATCCCATTTTCGTACGGCTTCTTTCTGCATATGTGGCATGACATGGGAGTAAGTGTCCATTGTTACCGTGATAGTGGAATGTCCTAAACGCTCTGAAATCACTTTCGGATGTTCTCCTTGCTGGATCAAGAGTGTAGCGTGGCTGTGACGGAGGTCATGAAAGCGAATATGGGGGATTTCTAGATTCTTTACAAGCCGTCGAAACCCCCTAGAAAGCCCGTCAGGATCGAAGGGAGATCCATTGTCATTGGCGAAAACCAACCCATAATCTTGATAGTGAATTCCGTAAGATTGCTTATGGCGGCTCTGTTTCGCTTCAATCGTTCGTAAGGTTTCGATGACGGAGCTAGATATGGCTACCGTTCTACGACTTCCATCATTCTTGGTGGTATCCTTAAAAATGATCCCTTGCCCGTTCACCCGTTGAACGGATCGGCGTACGCTGACAACTTGGTTTGTTAAGTCGACATCTTGCCACTTGAGCCCGAGTATCTCACCTCTACGCATTCCCGTATGGATGGCGAAGTAGATTGGATAGTAAAACTTGCTCTTTTTCGCTTCTTGGAGTAAAAAGTGGATTTGTTCTCTGGTGAGTACATCGAAATGTTTTCGTTTGGGTCTAGGTGGAATAACTGACTTCATCGGATTGGAATCGATCATTTGCCATCTCACCGCATGCTCAAGTGCTTCATGCAGTAAGCGATGATGGCTATACACAGACTTAGCAGATAATCCGCCTGAACCATCTTTTTTTCCATTCTCCAGCTTTCGAGAGTAGTAGCCTTGTATATCCAGTGGCTTTAGATCATTTAGAGGAATCTCAGCTAAAGGAGTAGGGAGAATGTGGCTCGTCACGATGTACTCGTATCCTTCATAGGTAAGAGGTGCTGTGTTTACTTTTGCATAGTCCCGTAACCAGACTTGCAAGTAATCGATGAGAGTCGTTCTTTGAGGGTTGGAATAAGTTCCTTGATTGATCTGGTGAATGATCGAAATCATTTCTTTCTGGGCATCCTTCTTGCAATCAAATCCATAAAACCACTCTTGCCTACGGTTTCCCGTTTCAGGATCTCGTCCGATGTCGATTACGAAACAGTACTTATTTCCGTCTTTGCGAATGTGACCTCTCATTGTTTGTTTCCTCCTTATATGGCTGTTAAGTCTTTCAATGGCGGATACTTCGAAATAATCTCGCCTGTTGTCTCGTCTACTTCAATCCCCATCAACTTCCACCTAATATGCTTGGTGCGATTCCACAGTTCCCTGTTCCGCTCTTTCTTGGTGTCTTTGTA